>CAJJCT010000022.1 GCA_905182735.1 Candidatus Marivariicella framensis | reverse complement strand
TAAATCCACTTTCCTTTTTGGGAGTGCTTCGCTATATGGGTATATTATCCAACTCCTGAAATTACTGAAGAAGATATGCCTGTGGTTTAGTTTATTTTCCAATGTAGGAAATACTTTTCTTGCCTGGATATATTAAAAAGAATCGGTTAGCTTTGTTTTTGAGTTTAATTCTCTGCGTTTTCACTCAATTCAATAGGCTTGTAGCCACCTTTTGATTGGAAGTAAAAAATAAGAAATAAAAAACAGATCAACATAATTACAGGAAAAATAATAATAGTACTCAAAGCCTTTTGAGTTCCATTAGCCTTAAGTTTTTCAATTAGTCCATTTAAAAGTTTCTTATTGGAAGCTCCATCGATAGCTTGATTTAATTTAGCGGCGTCAACCTCTTCATAATTAATAATTGAATAAATAGTTTTATTCTCTAACGGAAGATTCATAATGCCATTATTAACTAATGTTGGTGGCGCAATTTGAGCCAATTCTTGAGAGACTTGAAGCTCATTAATTTGAGAATTTGATTGAAACACCCCAATTATTGGAGCTCCCAGCATACCAACAGTGAGCATACCAATGCCGCTAACAGCGTTCAAGGTAAGCGCGCCTCCTTTAGGTGTTTGTTCTGCTACCACACCTAAAGTGGTAGGCCAGAAAAAAGTTTTCCCTAGACCATACAAAGTCGCTGCGAGGAATATAAACCACCCTGTGGCTATCGAGAGAGTATATAGCCCAAATATGGCGAGAACAGAACTTATAGCTAGTAAGGTTAAAGGTGATATTTTATATAAAATTTTACCAGCAAAAAGCCTAAGGACCAGCATGATAGCCGATGTGTAAATTAGCACCCATCCAGCATCGAAACCCTGTTTATTCGCGACACTCTGCATAATGGATTGAATCCATGAATCGGTACCTAACTCTGTGATAGCTAAAGGCATAATAATAAAGCAAAGAAATAATAGGATTGGACGCCCAATGGTTTTAACATACCATCCAAAAACCGTCACAATTAATACTCCAATAGCGATAAAACCATAACGCATTAAATAATCATCTGATTCAGGTTTAAAGAAATCGTTTAGCTGAAGCACTAGTAAAAATGCAACCAGTATTGCACCACCAATGCCAAACTCTTGTAGCATTTCTTTATAACTAACTCCAGCAGCAACACGTTCATTTTTTGGAAACTTCTGCTTAATTAAGATTATAAAATATAAAAACGCAGGAATAACTGTAATAACTATTTTAATCCACCATTCAACATTACCTAAACCAATTACGATAATACCAGCAAGTACTAATCCACCTGGCCATCCGGCATGTAAAATATTCAACCATTTCGTTTTATTTTTATTAAACATTGTTGCCACCACAGGGTTAATAAAAGACTCAACAGTTCCGTTCCCTAGTGCAAAAATTAAACTTCCCCAATATAATAAGTCATAAGCGACATCAATGTGACCGACTTGTAATTGTTGGTATGCCAAATAGCCTAATATGCCCCATGAAACATGTCCTATAAAAGCAAATATCATCGCTATTTTATAACCAATTCTATCTATAAATAGACTAAAAAAGACAATAGATACAAAAAATGGCCAAATGCCAATTCCTGTAAGTCGTCCAGCTTGAGCTGGATTCAAATCAAAAGCTTCACTCCAAGTATCAATCAAAAAGACTCTAGTAATAAAACCAAAAGCAGTGGTAACTAGGGCTATAAAACAGCCCCAAAATAAAATCATATTTGTAGATTTAGCTGTACTTGTATTCATTTCCATAATTATTTATGTTTTATTAAATTGATACTAAACTTTTAAAGGATTAAAGTGTTAGCGCTTTAAATTTTTGAGTTAATTCCGTTAAAGAGGTTTCTACAGCCATACGTTCTAATGAAGAAGCACCAACAAATCCATGAGCATCGGTGTTTTTAAGAATTATTTTAACGTCTTCTGGAGTATTCACAGGTCCACCATGTGCTAAAAAGATAATATCCTTATTAACTGTACGTCCGGCATTTATTATTTCTTGTGTTCGCTTTATTGCAAAATCCATATCTACTGTAGCTCCAATTACACCAATGGATCCACCTACTGTTGTCCCTACATGAGCAATTATTGTATCTGCACCAACTTTAGCCATTTGAATAGCTTCTTCTGGAGTTGCAACATATACACATGAAAATAAATCCATTTTGGTTGCTAATTGAACCATTTCAACTTCTTTAGAAAATCCCATCCCTGTTTCTTCTAGAATATTTCTAAAAGATCCATCGACAATAGAGTGGGTAGGGAAGTTGTTAATCCCTGAAAACCCCATATCTTTTACTTGTTTTAGAAAATGCCACATGCGTCTGCGCGGATCAGAACCATGTACACCACAAAAAACAGGTATTTCCTCAACGACTGGGAGTACTTCAAATTCTCCAATTTCCATAGCTACGGCATTGGCATCACCATACGCCATTAAGCCAGCTGTAGAGCCATGACCAGACATTCTGAATCGTCCAGAGTTATATATTATAATAAAATCTGCGCCTCCTTTTTCAATAAATTTAGCACTAATTCCAGTTCCGGCTCCAGCTCCAATAATAGCTTTTTTCTTAACCAAAGTTGCTTGTAATCTTTCTCTAACTTCTTCTCTGGTATAAGGGTTTCCTTTTCCCGTCCATGTGTTTGGCATATTTTTAATAATTAATAAAAGTCTGTTTTATATTATTTTAATTAGGTTTTCTACTAATGCAACTGCAAAGTCCTCATCATTAATGTGGGCATCAATTTCTATAACAGGAATAGAGGGTTTTGTATGTTCTTTGATTGATTCAAACAAAGCCTTATCCACTTCGGGTTGATAGAAAATATCACCCTCACTATCAATTTGAGAAATTCCTTTTATAGGCAACAGCACCGTTACTTTTGCTTCAGACTTATTCAATTTAGTGGCTAGACGTTCTCCAAGAATTTTATTTTCTTCCCTATTAGTTCTTAACAAAGTAACATCTGGTGCCCAACTATAAAGTTGTCTAGATTTAAATTCTTCTGGAACCGTATCTAAATGAGCAAAATTCACCATATCTAAGCAACCAGGGACAACTACTTGAGGAATTTCCATTTTGGAAGCTGCTGTTAAACGCTCAGGACCTGCACTACAAATGCCACCGCAAAGATCATCTGCTAATTCTGTGGTAGTAACATCTAGTACAGCATCAAAGCAACCTTCTAAAATTAAAGATTCCATTGTAGCACCTCCAACTCCTGTAGCATGAAAAGCTAATACTTCATAACCTTTATCTTTCAATAGGTCAGTGCATTTATCTACACATTTAGTTGTGTTTCCAAACATGCTTATAGCAATACTTTTTTTTATATTGTCTGAAACTTCCACTTTTACATCCACCATACCACAAATGGCTGCGGCTGCTTGTTGTATTAACAATTTACTAATACTATTAAGTCCGGCAACGTCAACAACAGAGGGCATTAAAGTAATATCTTTAACACCAACTTGTCTTGAAAGGTCTTTGGCCGCAAGCGTTGTTAAGCAAAGTTTTGGTATGCCTAACGGAACCACTTGCATCGCTGACAAAGCAATATAGGTACCACCCCCGCCCCCCATACCAATAACACCTTTTATTTTATTTTCAGCTACAAGCGTTTCTAAAATTTTTGCAGCTCCTTGCCCCATTAAATCTACAGCTTTCCCCCGATCTCCAGAGTTTTTAATAGCCTCAATTGAGATTCCTGAAGCTTCCGCCACTAGAGAATTATCAAAATCAATGGTGAAATTAGCGGTGCTTTCCATAACACCTGTATTTATAGTAATAACGTGTTGATCTTTATTTTGAATGCATTCTAATAGATAGGAGAAATCTTCACCTTTTGTGTCGAAACATCCTAGTATTACAATCTTTTTTTCTACTGTATTCATTATAAAACACTATTTAATTAAACATTAAAATCGAATACCACAACTCGCTCTAATTTAGGGATTACTAAATTCTTTACTTTTTCATGAATAGGATGTGGTAAATAAGCTTCTCTAGATTCGGGACTATCAAAAGTCATTATAAACCCATATGTATACCCATCGTTGAACCCTTCGCTACTATCATAAGGTCCATGCTCCATTTTTAAAAGTCCAGGGATTTTTCCAACCATAGCTTGCATTGTTGAAAAACATTCTTCAATTTCTTGATTTGTTATTACTTCTTTAAATTGAAACATTCCGAAGTGTCTAGTCATAATATTTTTTTTATTTGTATTTAATCTTGTATAAAAGCAAATACGCCTTTTTTATTACCGATCACAATATCAATCTTACCGTCATTATTTAAATCACCTGTGCTAATTTGTCTTCCAACTCCAGAATGATCATCAATTAAATAAGGGATAAATTCTACAGTCCCATCCGGACATCTATTTGTTTTAAACCAATATAAAACAGCAGGGTCTTCAGAGCCTGGGTCACGTCCATTATGCGCATAATAACATTTTCCAGTCACAATATCTAGAATGCCATCACTATCTATATCAGCAAAATCTAAGGCATGTAACTGACTAAAAGATACGCCATATTTATTATCTGCTTTTAAGTTGGTCATTATTTTATGCTCCTTAAAAGCAATATTATTATTTGTACTTATTTGCTCATGCCATGAGAGGCCATAACCATGAGCGTTCATAGCTGTTACAACATCATTATCGCCATCGCCATCAACATCAAAAGCAAACATCTGGGCACCTCCTTGCTCAGGAGAAAAAGGGTGTTTATGGCGCTTCCAAACCGTTATATAATTCCAATTCGTTGGTTGCTCCCACCATCCACTTTTTTCTAGTATATCTATAAGTCCATCCATATTAATATCACTTGCCCCCAGACCGTGAGGAGAACGTTTTGGGTCGTATGGGCTAATAGCTAAAGTCTCCCATTCATTTTCATTATCTCCATTGGGAATTCCCAATGTAATTTGCCCATTACTAAAAGCTAAAAGCTCCTTTTTTTCATCACCAATTATATTAATTAAGTTAGGAGATTCATGATCAACATGTTTCTGTGCGTCTTGATATTTAGGTTTTTCTTTTACTTTCTCAAAGGACTTCGATCTTTTTCCGGGGTTTTTAATCCATTTACTATCGGTTCCTGGTAGTCCAATGCGTAATATATCTGTCCACTTATCATTATTAAGTTTATATGGAAACGTGAAGAAGTTGGTTGCATAACCTTCTAATCCAGGACCTGTAATGGGATAGTGTTTTACTGGCGCATATGTAAATTTTTTTTTGAACTCTGGACCTTTCCACCATACAGATCCCGCTATAACATCTTGATAGCCATCAGCATTAATATCTCCTATTGATGCACCTTCTGTAATATACTTATCTAACAATTGTACTTTTTTAAAAGACACGTTTGTGAGTGGCAATTTTTCTGTTTGAGCCTTTATTTGTAGTGATGTTATACAAATAAAGAAGCTAACAGAAAATTTTATTTTATTTAAAGTATACATCTATAAAAACAATTTATTTTAATGTTTTAATATAAGCCAGCAAATCTGCAACTTGTTTATCAGAATAATCATCAATAAGCCATTTAGGCATAAACGAACGCCCACCTATGAAACTTTGCGATTTAATTTCACTAGCTTGAATGAAAACTTTGGCACCTCCCATAAAACCAATAGAAGTCCCTCTATCATCTCTTTTTATAAGATATCCCTCAATATTGCTCTCATCATTTTTAGTAACTCTATAAACGGCATAATAACCTTCTAATGCAGCATCTGGATTAAGAATAGCCGTTAATAAAGCTTCATTTTCTCGTAATGCCGAACCGTCAAGCGCAGGAGCATAATCATATCCTTTATCCCCAACGCTATGACATAGTATGCATGTTTGAAATAGTCCTTCTCCTTCTTTTGCATTGCCATCTTCTTTTTCTGCAATAGCCATAAAATATTCAAGTTTAGTCTCAAAGGCTTTTTTATCTTCTTCCTGTCGCTTTTTTACTTGGTCTAATATCTCTATTCCGACAGGATCTTCTTTGTTAGATTGGTGTATTTTTTCCGCGCTAGAAATATCAAAAATTTTATGTAATAATAATTCCTTTTTAAACAATTTTTTTAAAAGTGAAGCGCCATTTTTGGACCCAGATAAAATATTTGCAACTAGTTTTTGTTGTGTTTCATCTAATTTTGGTAACCATGTTGTTAAAATGGTGATAGCCTGAGGTTGATCTACCTTTACTAGCGCGTGTAAGGCATAAACTCTTATTTCATCCTTTAAGTTATTATTCTTGGCCAATTGCAAAAAAATCATTTTATTTTGTTCGGGTTGATTTTCAAGAGCAAGTAGTATTAAATTAAGAGTCTCCTCTGAAGAAGTTTCTTTAATTAATGGTATAATATTATTTTGAAGGTTTTTAACTCGTAACTTGCCGATGGCCTCCAGACCTAGACGTTGCGTAGATTCATCCTTGCTTTGCAGCAAAGATTTTACAGGATTTGATAGCAATTGAGTTAATTGACTAGATTGTACTTGAGTTAAATTTTTTAATGCGTATTTAACGTAAGTTTCGGCCTTTTCTTCTTGTTCTAATGTAGGTTTAACAGCTTTAAATATAGCTGGATTAGAAAGCATCTTTGCGGCAATTATAAATGTAGATTCATTTAAGCTCATTTTTCCGCCTTGTTGTCCCCATAAATCAAGAAAAATACGTTCACGTTCTTTCTCTTCTAATGCTTGACTTGCCCATATAAGATTAGCAGGGTCTAACTGTTCTGCTTGAGGTGAAGCAATAAACTTTTTTAATTCATCTGAATAACTTTCAAGTGTTTTTCTTGCCAAAAAACGTTCGAAATTGCGTTCATAAGACCCTCCCATTTCATTGCCCTCAAGTTCAGGTTTACAGGCTTTTACCAATAGATTTATAGTTTCTGCATTAGCAACACCTACTTCGTTTAATGTTCTAAGTACTTGAGAGCGAACCATAGGGTTGCTGTCTTCAGAAACATGCTCTAATGCACTAGCAATCGCACTAGCGTTTAATGAAAACGAGGCCAATGATCTCACAGCTTCTCTACGTAAATTATGTTCTGGAGACGCAAGTAATGTACGTATTAAATTTTTATCATAATAATGAATATCTTCTATAGACCATAATGCTAAAATGCGCGTTGTTTCACTTTGAGATTTGTCTGAAGCGAGAGCCAACAACTCATTTGAAAGGTTTTTAGTTTCTTCAATTGGACGATCACTTATTTGATGCCATGCGGCACGTTTTGCCCAAAGGGAAGGCGATTTTAAATGTTCGACAAGGTCATTTGTTTTAACTTCATAAAAGTTCTCAATAGTTCTTGGTTTTTGTGATTTATGACGAATTCGAAAAATACGTCCGTGAGATTTATCACGATCTGGATGCGTTGTTGGTAATTCGTTATGCGAAATGATTTTATTATACCAATCGGCAAAATATAAACTACCATCGGGACCAAATTCCATATTAACAGGCCTAAACCAGTCATCTTCAGAAGTTAAAAAATCTGGTAAATGTTTAGAAAAAACAGTGCCATCAGGATTACGTATAACCTTTACAGCATTTATTTTACTTGTAATAGGGTTTGCTATAAAGGCAACATCTTTCCATGCTTTTGGAAACGACCCTTCATCATCATCAGAAAAGGCTATACCAGAAACTCCAGTTCCACCTAAGCGAAAATCATGTAACTTTAAATACCAAGGTTGATACGAACGAACACGCTCACTTCCTATTCCAGGAAATGCTGTTCCTCCTTCCATAGGAACTACAGAATATCCCAAGTCATTAGCTTCAGAGGCATACCATTGTCCACTGCCTCTAAGTTGGAATCCCCAGATATTGTTTAACCCTGCGTTTACTAACTCAAGTTTTTTGGCATCCAAAGAGAATCTAGCAATTTTACTAAAATCGATACGCAATTTGGCATCACTTACTAACGAGGTCACGTTTCCTTTATTAAGTGCACCATGACTAAAATGAATCCAATCTCCAGGAGCTCGAACTAATAAGTGCGCCATAGTATGGGTATCTGTAATACCAAAACCAGTTAATAAAGGTGTACGCTTATCTGCCTTTCCATCATTATCAGTATCACTTAAAAAAAACAATTCTGAACCTTGTGCAACGTAACTACCATTTTTATAAGGCAATATACTTTGTGGAATGGATAATCCATCTGCCCAAACATTCGTTTTTATATCTGAATTATTATATAAGTTTGAAATTACTAATATTTTGTCTTTCCCTTTTTTTTGACCACGATACAATGAAAAAATATGTTTGAATTTTTCATTTTTTTCCTGAGCTTCAGGATTGTCCATTAATTTTATTAACTCATTCCATTTAACATCTGCAACAGGATCTAGAGGATACATTTGGGCTGTTTGTGTCCATAATTTTCCCGCATCATCAAAGGTTATATCTATGGGGTTGATAACACCATCTCTTTCACTTGCAACCAATTCGACTACAAAACCCTCTGGAACCTTAAAACCTGCTAACTCTTCTTCTGGAGAATTCAATTTTTCTCGTTGAGAAAACGTTTTTCTTGAATACTTAACTAACTGTTTTTCAGTTAGAGTAGGATCGTTATCAATTATTGATTTATCTACATTTTCACATGCAATGATTAGTATGGTTACTAAACTTATTAAAAGAGATGATTTAATTCTATTCACTGTGTTTATTATAAAGTTATTGATATTTAAAGCTGGGTAATGGTAATATTCTTAAATTCTATTTGTGCATTACCACCACTATGCAATTGCATTCCAAAAACACCCTTAGAAGGCATGCTCTTGTCTGTTTCTATATATTCACAAGTTTTAACACCATTAATATAGAGTTCATGTTTATTACCTTTGCATCTTATAATATAACTGTTCCAACCATCTTCTTTTAAGAGGTGTTTTAAAGTACTCAAGTCTCCACTTATAAGTTTTCCACGGCGGTGCTCATCATAAATATCTCCCCAATATCCTTTTCCTATATCCGCTTGATAGCCAATGATTTTATTATCTTTAATTGTTGAACGATACTGAATTCCACTATTAATTAATCCTAAACCATGATCTCCAGTAAGTTTAAAAAGACAACGAAATTCGAAATCCTCATACTCTTTGACTGTATGTAAATAAGTGTTTGAAGTGATTTTTTTAGTTCCATCTCCGCCAGTAATGACACCATCTATTACAGACCAGATGCTTTGATTAGATTGTTGCACAGTTTTCCAACCTTCTAATGAATCCCCATTAAATAGTGACGTTGTTGTAACTGTTTTTTGTGCAAAACAACTTAAGCTGCTTAAAATTAAAATGGATACTGTTAATTTTGAAAACTGAGTTAGGAAATTTTTTTTCAATTGGAAAATTATTTAGGTAAACAAACTCTAATATAAAAAATGAATAGACTTAATCATTTAGATAATCCACTCAACTTTGTGTCTGAAAATGACAATTATCCTCATAAAAACTTTAAAATTTGTCTCAAAAAACATTTTGCTAATTCCAAAAGATCTTTATTATAATATACATTTAAACTAGTTTTTTTTAAATATTTATGCTAAAAACTGTAATTTAATTTTAATAAAACTCTTCTACGTAAAACGGGAAAAACTATAAAACTAGCATCTGGATTGGCCGCAATAAATTCAGGAGTCACTCCATTTGCATTAGCACCAAAACTATTAGCGCCAAAAAAATTGGCTAATCCTTCAGAGTTAAACAGGTTGGTTGCTAACATGTTTACTGATATATGTTTACTAATTTCATAACTAACTCCCGCATTAAAAACACTATAAGCGGGAAGTATAAATCCATTAGACACATTACCATAACGTTTGCCTAAAAACTGCCATTTAATAAATGCTGATATATTGTCTTTTTGATATTCGCTACTAAGGTTAAACATTAACTTAGGGTTAAAGGGTAGTATATTACCAGAATAATCTATAATAATATCGTCATTTGTGTCAACCGAACCTGCTGCATTATAAACCTTCCATTCGGTAGCTTTTGGGTTCTGAATAATTCCGTTAAAATGAAAAGTAATATTCTGCAAAGGGGAATAAACACTTTCCCATTCTAAACCAATTGTTCTTGATGTATTAAATTGAATCGGTGTATAGAAAATATTATTATCGTTTGAATCAAATTCGAAATTAGCTAAACCAACATTTTTAAGCTGGCTCCAAAATGCGGTGCTTGTAAATGAAAAGTTTTTAAGATTATACTTTACACCTATTTCGGCTTGGTTTATTTTTTGGACTTCTCCCTTTTTGTTTATGGGTACATTTGAGAAATTATTAAAATAGTGATTTAATTCAGGGGCCTTATTTCCTTGTGAAAATCTAGCAAATAAAGCAGCTTCATTATCAATTTTATAATTAACACCTCCTGAAAAGGACAGGTATCTATAATTGTAATTAAAACTATCTTTTTCTCCTGTTGGAGCTAAAACGCCATTATCATAAGCTGTATTATCATTTCCGTCTAGACCTCCATTTTGCACAAATGGAGCAAAACGATCTTTGCTACCTTTATGTTTAATGGTTTCATGACGTAATCCTAAATCTAAATGAACTTTATCTGTAACCTTCCATCGATCATTAACAAAAGTAGATACCTGACTTACTTTAGCGTTAGAATTTACAAAAAATAAACCGCCGTAATTGCTAACACCATTGGAATCGGATAGTTCAATTACAGATTGACCCGGATTCTCAAGTGTTACATGAAGCAATCTAGGGTTTGGCTCATATGTTACAAAAGCAAAACTTCCTTGAGTGAATAAAGACGTGTCTGAAAAACCTAAAGCAAAGCCTGTTGTAATATCATGATGTTCTAATTTTTTTTGTAATGTAAATTGATTCATCCACTCATCCGCTTTATTATCTTTGTACCAAGCAGAAGTTCCCATAATGGCATCATTTGGTAAAGAACCTTCACTTAAGTATTGTATGGGATTACCTGCTAAAACACCACTATTATCAACTCTAGCAATTTCATAGCCTGATTGTGCATCTCTAAAAACAACCTGACCAATAGGGAAATCAGCACCGCTAATAAAATAGGCTAGCGGGTTGTTTAAAGAAACAAATGCATTACTTATTGAGGTTTGCCAATTGGCATCTTTGGCAGAAAATTTAATGTTATTTCTTAATAGCCAATTATTACCTATGTCTTGGGATACATCAAACCCAAAAGCTAAATCTTTAGCGTGAACACCTTGTGATGGGTCAAAACTATTTGATGCCCCACGAGAAAGGTTTCTTCCGTCAGGAATATTGCCGTTAAAACTTGACATTAATAACGAGGTTGAACCAAAATTTTGTCCAAAAGCTGGAGCAGGGTTGTCCCAGTTTGTAGCAGCAACACCTGTATACCGATTTGTGTAATCATCTAATATTTTTCCATAAAATTTTAAGTATCCATGTGCATTCTTTTTAATGATATTGGATTTAAACTGTCCGCCTTTGCTAAAAGTAAAATCCGTGTTTCTAGCACCATCATCATGTCTGTAATGTCCACCTGCATTAAAAAACCAGTTATTACCTAACGGCCCTCCAATACTAGCATCTATTTTGTATAAGGAATTCCCTTCTCCTTGAAAACCACTTGCTAGTTGAACATCACCTTCAAATTCATTTCGAACACCTTGCGAGATAAAATTATATATACCCCCAGGAGCATTAAGTGCTGTAATAGAAGAGCTTCCACCTCTTAGAGCTTCCACTTTTTTGGTAGTTAGGTCTAGGCGATGAAAAAGATCTGGACTATAATATGAATGTTGAACAAGACTAACAGGAAGCCCGTCTTCTTGAAGAGACACATAATACCACCCTGTATCATCTTCTGCTGAGGCTGAAACACCTCGTGTATAAACTTTAGTAAATACTTCACCTGCTGATGCGTCTGTAAATGTGCCAGGAATATTTTGAAGTAAACTTGCAGTTCCCTGCGGATATACTTGTTGAAGTGCTTTAGAGTTAAGTATACTAAGTGATGTACTGGATTCTAGCTGAATTCTAGGATCAAAACTACCTGTAACTACTATGTTTTGTAGGTTTAACAAATCATCTTCTAAAACAAAAGAAAGTGTTACATCTTTTTGAGTCACTTCAATAGTGTCCTTTATAGTTTTATGTCCCAAATATGAAATAATTATTACATAGTTGCCAGCAGGGATATTTTTTATTTTAAAAAGCCCATCTGCATTAGTTATGCTTGTATGGATAGAAGGACTTAAAACAATATTTGCGGCTTCTAAAGGATTATCATGACGATTTTTTACTTCTCCGTTAATGTTACTTTGAGAAAAAACTGTATTACAAAACGGACTTGTTATTGTAAAAAGAAAAAGCATTATAATTTTGTTCATATTTATATTTGAAAAATGTAAAGTTATTAAATAGAAGTCTTAAAAAAAGAGATGCTTGGCTCTTTAAAAAAGCGGATTAATTCAATATTATTGATTTCTGTTTTTTCTAATCTTTAATTGATATATGACGCCAATAGCTGCTATTAAAAGTCCAATAAATTCCCTAGCACCTTCTAAATAGGGCTTATCATAAACCATTTCGTCAAAAATCTCTTCTCTGTTTTTTGTTTCTAAATAGTCAATAAATAATGGAAAATAAAATGCAGAGTATGCTAATAAAGCTATTATTATTAAAATTAAAAGCGATTTAGAAATGGGTTTAAAGTTGCTATATAAACATATAATTGATACAATGAAATATATTGAAAACCATAAAAAACCATCAGGATCATTTATTTGTAATAGCGCAAAAATGATAAAGACAACACATAGAATAAAATTAGTAATCTTTTTCTGTTTGCTAAATGCTTCAATCTGTTTCATTTGTTTTTTCAACTTAGATTCTATATTCGTCATTAAAAAGATATTAGGATAACCACAACCTTTACTTATTATTATTTAGCTTCCAAGAAGTCACCTATTTGTTGGTAAGCTTTATATCTTTCATTATATAGTTTTGTGCTTTCTAAATCAGGTTTATAGATTTTGTCAAATCCTTGACCTAAAAATGAAGCTGCCGTTTCAACATCATCATAAATGCCAGCAACCACTGTAGCGAACATAGCAGAACCGAGTGCGCAACTTTGCTCAGCCGTATTGACTTTTATAGGCACTCCTATCACATCTGCCATTGTTTGCATGACAAAATCAGACTTTCTAGCTACACCTCCTAAAGCTATAATACCTTTGATGGGAATACCTTTTTCAATAAAATGCTCCACGATTTTTTTTGAACCGAAACAAGTTGTTTCTACCAAGCTTCTAAAAATATTTGGAGCATCACTTGCCAAATCAAGATTAAAAATTCCTGCTTTTAAATATGGATTCGCATTAGGGGTTCTACGTCCATTAAACCAATCTACAGCCAATTCTGAATATGCGTCGAATGGCAAACGTTTTGCAGCTTCACTTAAATCCATTAAAATATTGGTTTCAATGGATTTAATGAGCTGTTGTTTTACTTCATCGTCTAAATCAGACTTTAGAATATAATCAAATGTTGTTTTGGTAAGCAGTTGTTTGAACCAGTCGTAAACATCACCAAATGCTGATTGACCTGCTTCAAAACCAATCATGCCAGGAATAATCGACCCATCCACTTGTCCACTAATACCAGGCACCAAAATCTGTTTTTTATCACTTCTTGGGATAACCAACATATCACAGGTTGAGGTCCCCATGACTTTACTCAAGTAATACGGTTTTATTTGACCACCAACAGCTCCAAGGTGTGCATCCAAAGCTCCAACACCAACCTTTACGTTTTCGTCCAATCCGAGTTTTAATGCCCATTTAGCACATAAATTCCCTGCAACGGTATCTGAGGTAAATGTTTCTGAAAATAAAGGATGTTCAAGATTTTTAAAGAGAGGGTCCAATGAGGTGAAAAATTCTTCTGGTGGTAAGCCACCATGTTCTTCTGACCACAACGCTTTATGTCCAGCAGCACAAACGCTTCGCTTTATATTTTTGTAATCAGTGCCTCCAGTTAGTAAAAAAGACATCCAATCACAATGCTCTAGCCAAGTGACCATATCATTGCTAACTTTTGTGTCCGCCCTTAAAGCATACAATAATTTCGCCCAAAACCATTCTGATGAATAAATACAGCCTGAATATTGGATGTAGTTGGTTTCGAAAATTTTAGCATGATTATTTATTTCATCGGCTTCCTTCATTGCGGTATGATCCTTCCAAAGAAAAAACATGGCATTAGGATTGTCTTTAAATTCGTCTTTTAAAGCTAAAGGTGTGCCTGTTTTATCTACAGGTCCTGGCGTTGAACCTGTCGTGTCAATGGTGATTGCTTTTACATTTTGTATAATACCTTTTGAAACATTTTCAATTAAGTTTTTTATAGTAAATTCAAGCCCTTCCAAATAATCCATTGGGTGCTGTCTGAATTGATTTTTAGAAGGATTACAGTATAACCCTTTCTTCCAACGCGGATACTCATATTCAGCCTCTGCAACGATAGTACCATTGTGGGCATTAACCAATATTGAGCGAACTGAAGCTGTACCATAATCAACACCAATTACATACTTATCATCCATATCACTGATTATTAACTGTATAATACATTATAGATTCCACGGGCTATAAAGTCTGTCCCTACTATTCTATTTGTCTTTTTCATTGGTAAATATCTTTATATAAAATTCTAATTCCTCAGCTTCTTGATTATTCAATGGCTTATTAGACTTTGATAACTTGTTAAAACGTTTTTTCTGAAAAGCTAACATTTCTGTCATCATTTCTTCACCTACTTTTCTAGCAAATTTACTATTGGGATATTGAGTAATATCAGTTAATTCTAGATAAGTAGATCCTATTGGTCGACTATTTTTACCTTGTATTGAGTAATCTCCAATATCTTCTTTTGCCTTCATTGTCATGCTCTTAAGCTCTTGAACTATTTCAGGAAATTCATTCACAAGATTTTTTGTTTCTCCAATATCTGTTTCTAGATTATACAATAAATCATTTTTGAATATGCCTGCATAGTTAGTAATCCAATCAGCTGATTCGCCATATCTTCCAGGTCGAACTTCAGGTCTAGCAAAATGTAATTTCCATTTACCTGACCTAACTGCCTGCAACCAAGTGCCTGCATAATGATAATATATTTCATGTGGTATTTTTGTGTTTTTTTGATCCAAAATATATGGAAATAAATTCTTGCCGTCTATCACTCTATCATCAGGCATAGAGGCTCCCGCTGCTGCAGCAATAGTAGGAGCCACATCAATAATACCAGTTATTTCACTGTATACTTTAGAGGCTGGAATAACATTTTTCCATTTCATAATCATTGGTACACGAACACCACCCTCCCATGTGGTCATTTTACTTCCCTTGAGTTTGCCAGCACTTCCCGATTGTTCACCATGTCCTGCCCAAGGGCCATTGTCTGAGGCAAAAATGATTAAAGTATTTTCTTCTAATCCTTCTGCTTTTAATTTTTCAACTATACGACCAACGCTCCAGTCAATTTCCTCTATAGCATCTGCATATAGTCCGTTCCCACTTTTACCTCTAAAACTTTCTCCAGGGTAAATTGGTATATGGGGCATTGTATATGCTAGATATAGAAAGAAAGCCTTTTTTTTATTTTTTTCAATAAAAAAAAGACTTTCTTCTGTAAAGTCTCGTGTCATTTTTGAATGATCTGGACGCATAGTAAGCAATGAATCATTACGATAAAGAGGAACTGCAAAATTTTCGAATTTTTGTGTTCCATTGACTAATCGAATGCCATAGAAATAATCAAAACCTTGCTGGTTAGGAGCAAAAACATCTTCATTACCTAAATGCCATTTTCCAATACATGCAGTTTTATAATTTTTAGTTTTAAGAATTTCCGCAATAGTAACTTCATCTGGATTTAGCCCAAAAGGGGATCCCCAAAGCTGAACATCTGGAAACCCTGCTCTAGGGGCATAACAACCTGTAAGAAAAGCTGCTCTTGTAGGTGAACAGATAGGATGAACATAAAAGTCAGTAAATTTAACCCCCTCAACTGCCAATTGATCAATGTTAGGGGTTTCTATGGTCTTAGAGCCATAACTTCCTAAATCTGCATAACCCTGATCATCTGAAAGGATAAAAATAATATTAGGTAATGCCCCGTCGTCACTAGAAACGTTTTCACTTTGTTGAGCAGATAAAGTTCCAAATGAAAAAAGACAGATAAAAAGATTGATTATATTTTTAATACCCACCTTAATTATTAAGGTTTTAAAATGTTCTTTAGCTTTCACAGTTAATATGCTTGTTTTCTGTTTTCTAATCTTTCAGGTGCGGATTCACCCCGCTACCTTTTACTCTGGTTGGATTATTAATATTTCCAGTATAATTGAGAAGTCTTTTCTGATCTTTTCCATTAATGTTCCAATCTCCTAGTTCTTTTCGTGCTTTTTGGGCATGAGATAATAACCTTTGAACAACCTCAGGGTATTTATCTGCCAGATCAGTTTGTTCTCCTATTTCATCTCCAAGATCAAAAAGAACAGGCTTGTCAAGCTTTTGAAAACCTCCCAGACTTGAACGCGACCAAAAAACTTTGCTCTCAGGAATTCTCGGCAGATGAAGTTTCCAGTTTCCTTCACGTAAAGCTTCAAGTGTAATACCATTATAATAATACAAAATATCGTGCTCTGTTTTTGATCTCTTCCCTTTTAAAACCTGGGTTATGTCAACACCATCAATTTTCCTGTCATTTGGCAACTCCGAACCAGAAAGATGAACAATTGTTGGAAATATGTCCATAGTTGAACAAACCGCATCGCTCACTTGCCCCGGAGGGATTACACCCGGCCATCTGGCAATGGATGGAACACGATGGCCACCTTCGAACGTGTTATACTTGGAACCCTTCAATGGCCAGGCTGATCCTGCAGGAAGCCATGGTCCGTTATCTGAAATAAAAAACACAAGAGTGTTTTCATCAATTCCCAGATCTTTTATTGCTTTTAAAACTTCCCCGACCTGCCAGTCAAGTTCTCTTACCAGAGCAGGATAGATCTCATCCCCACCATCTCGCAGGTGCCCCTTTATAGGTTGATTTTGATAAATCTCCCATTCTGCCTCTGTGGCAAATTGCTTATTAGGCTGCCAAGGTCCATGAGCAAGGTAATGAGCTAAATAGATGAAAAATGGCTTGTCCTTGTCATGACTTTTTTTCATAAATTCTATTGTTCTCTCTGTCAATTTATGATGAATATCTTGATAACGAACAGAATCTTCAACAACTTCATCACCTTCATATACAGGATTTGTACCGCCGATAGGAAAATTTCCAAGGCTTCCATAATATTCATCGAAACCATGGCGTAGAGGATAAAATTTTGAATCCCATCCGAGATGAGATTTTCCATACATGGCAGTACTATATCCTAAAGGTTTAAGTATTTCAGGAATTGTTAATTCTGATTGTTGTAAGCCAATATTTTGTTGATATTCATCTCCAAAAACAGCGATGGCATTAGGGACAGTGGGTAAGCCAGATCGATTAGGATATCTTCCTGTAAGTAAAGAAGCCCTGCTGGGAGCGCAAACACTACTAGTAGATTGCCAATCTGTGAATCTAACTCCTTCCTCAGCCATTCGATCTATATTTGGTGTTTGTATTGCTGGATCTTTAGCGCCATAGCAAGAAAGGTCGTTGTAGCCTATATCATCTACAAAGATCACAATAATATTTGGTTGTTTATTTTTACT
>CAJJCT010000021.1 GCA_905182735.1 Candidatus Marivariicella framensis | reverse complement strand
TGGTCCGCTGCCAGGAGCAACGGTTCAAGTAAAAGGTACTGACAATGGAACGAGTACAGATTTTGATGGTAATTACTCTATCGAAGCATCATCTGGTGATGTATTAATCGTTTCGTTTGTTGGATTTGCAACAGTAGAAGTAACCGTTGGAAATCAAGACCAAATTAACGTTACTTTAGAGATGGACTCAGAGCTAGAGGAAATTATTGTAACAGGTTACCGATCTCAAGCGAGAGGAAGTATAACCGGTTCTGTCGCAACGGTTGAAGTTGCTGATGCAATAAAAGTACCTGTTACAAACGCCGCTGAGATACTCCAAGGAAGAGTAGCTGGTGTCACTGTTGTTAATAACGGTCAACCAGGAGGTGCGCCAATTGTGCGTATTAGAGGTTATGGTACTCCAAACAATAATGACCCTTTATTTGTTATAGATGGTGTACAAACTACTGATGCATTTGTTTTAAACAGTATAAATCCAAACGACATTAAGGACATTAGTGTCCTTAAAGATGGAGCTGCTGCAATATACGGAGCTAGAGCATCAAATGGTGTAATTCTTATATCCACTAAAACTGGAAAAGGCACTAAAGGAACTAAACTTTCTGTTGATTTATCTTATGGTATCCAGTCAGCAGCTAATCTTCCTACTTTATTAACCGCTCAACAGCATGGAGACATGCTTTGGCAAAGTTATGCTAATGACGGGACACCTCCAAGTCATATTCAGTATGGAAGTGGTTCGACACCAGTTGTTCCTAACACTATTCAAGGAAACACTAAAGGTAAAACTTTGAATGTTAATCCTAACGGAACAGATTGGTTTGATGCGATTTTTGATCCAGCACCCGTTTCAAATATTAATGTATCTTTATCAAACGGTTCTGAAGATGGAAATGTCTACTTTTCAATTAATCATTTAAAGAGAGATGGTATTATAATAGAGTCTGGATTTGAAAGATTTGGAATTAGACTTAATTCTGATTTCAATGTTACTGATAACCTAAGAATAGGTCAGACATTAAATGTTAGTACTGAAAAAGAAAGAAGTCATGGTTCGTATACTCAAGAAGCAATGAGAATGTCTCCATTAATTCCTTTAACTGCAACTGATGGTACATATGGAGGAATTTATGTAACATCTAACAATTTAGGTAATGCAACAAGCCCATTTGCTACTCATAATAGAGCAGCTGACGATTATGGTAAATCAACTAGAATTATTGGGAGCGTTTATGCTGAAATAGATATTACTGATAATTTAAGTGCTAGAACTTCAATTAATGGTTCAACAAGAACATTCATGAATAGAGTTTTTGATGATTATACTCCAGAAGGTGAAACTAATTCAGGAGGAGCCTTACATGAACAGGTGTTTAATCAATATGAATGGAACTGGTCGACTACGGTTAACTGGAATAAAACAATTGGAGATCATGCCGTTGATGCATTATTAGGATATGAGGCTGTAAAAAATTATGGTAAGGGTCATCAAATGACTAGAAATCAATTCTTATTTGACACTACTTCTTTTGTTCTTTTATCTACTGGAACAGGAACTCCTAACGTTGATTATGCTTATGAAAACTGGAACACTTTAGTAGGTTCTTTCGTTAATGCTAGTTATTCTTACAAGCGTAAATACCTATTTACTGGGAGTGTACGGACTGATAAAACTTCTAGATTTTCAAAAGATCAACAAGATGACTTATTTCCATCAGCAAGTTTAGGATGGGTTATTGACAAAGAAAGTTTTTTTAACAGTAGTTTGATAAACTCTTTAAAATTAAGAGTGTCTTATGGTGAAATAGGTAACCAAAGTTTACCTGCTGCTAATCCTGATGTTAATATTTCTGCTTTAAGTGAAGGTTCAGCGTTTTATTCATTTACAGGTGAAAGAGGTAATGTTACTACTGGTGCTGCTCTTACTAGTGTAGGAAATCCTAATTTAACATGGGAAACAGCTGTTTCAAGAAATATAGGTTTAGATTTCTCTATGATGGATTCTAAATTAGCAGGTAGTATAGATTTATTCAAAAACTCTACTACGGATCTAATCGTTAGAGATAACTCTGTAATTAGTACTACCGCAATTGATGCAGGTGCTCCTTTTGTAAATAAAGGTGAAGTAGAAAATACTGGAGTAGATCTTCAATTAAATTATGGTAGTGAAACTAGTTCTGGGTTAAAATATAATTTTGACTTTAACGTTAGTTCATACAAAAATGAGGTAGTCTCGTTAGTTAATGACACACCTGCTTTTGGATCTAACTATAGAGAAGGTGCTATGACAAGAACAGCTGTTGGCTATCCAATCTCTCACTTTTATGGAAAACCTCACGATGGTTTAGATAGTAATGGACGACTTAACTTTACTGATTCAAATGGAGATGGTATTGTTAATGACTCTGACAGAACTATCATTGGTAATCCTCATCCAGATTTTACTTTTGGTTTTAATACTAATTTGGCTTATGGTAATTGGGACATGTCAGTATTCTTTAATGGTTCTCAAGGTAATGACGTTTACAATTGGGCTAAGATATTTAGTGAATTTCCAACATTTGTTCATGGAGGAAGAACTGATGCAGTTCTTAATTCTTGGACACCTCAAAACACAAATACTGGTCAACCTGCATTATCAATGGGGGTTAAAAACGGAGAAACTGCTCCTAACTCATTCTTTGTTGAAGACGGGTCATTTATTAGGCTAAAATCTTTACAATTGGGATACAATTTCTCTTCGGCGGATTTATCCTCTAGAGGACTTGGCTCGGTCGATAGTATGAGAGTTTATGTTTCTGCAACCAATTTATTTACCATAACAGATTATACTGGTATGGATCCTGAGATTGCAGCCTCAGACGCATTAACTCTTGGTGTTGATGGTGGGACTTATCCCGCCGCAAGAATTGTTTCAATTGGACTTAATTTAAATTTTTAAAAAATGAAAAAAATATATTTAATTTTAATAGCCTTAATAGGTATAATGATTAGTTGCTCGGAAGAGTTTACTGATGTTGATCCAATTGGATCTTTGAGTGATACTCAGTTGGCAAACCCAACAGGTATTGATTTATTATTGACTGGAGCATATTCTGTTTTAGATGCTGGTAGAAATGGTGGAATTGGAAATGGATGGGGCCGTAGTGCTGATAACTGGGTAGCAGATGTTGCTTCTGATGATGCTCATAAAGGAAGTACTGATGGTGACCAACCTGATCTATACGAGTTAGAGTTATTTAACTGGCAAACTGGTAATGGCTATTTTATGGCTCGCTGGGAAGTTTTGTATGCAGGAGTTAATCGTGCAAATGCAGTTATTAACCTAATCGCAAATAGTGAAGACCCTTCAGCTTTTGTTGTTGAAAATGCTCAAGCTAGATTTTTAAGAGGTCATTATAATTTTGAATTGAAGAAGCTTTTTGGAAGTGTTCCTAATATAACAGAAGAAAATGCTAAAAACCTTGATTATAACGTGGCTAATGCAGGAGAAACACTTCTTACTTGGGCAGATATTGAGGCTGATTTTAGTCATGCAATGGGTAACCTCCCGTCTGTTAGAACAGCAGCATATTCTCAAGCTGGAAGACCTCTTTCTTCTACAGCACAGGCATTCTTAGGAAAAGCTCAGTTATTTCAAAGTAAGTGGGGTGAAGCTTCAGCTAATCTTGAAGCTGTAATAAGTACAGGCATCTATGGTCTACACCCAAGTATAGTCGACAACTTTAGATCAGAGACTGAAAATGGACAAGAAGCTATGTTTGCTATCCAATATTCAGCTGATGATGGCCAAGGTTTTCAAGGTAATGCTACAGGTGCATTAAATTATCCTGCTGCATTTGGATGGTGTTGTGGTTTTTATCAACCAACTCAAGATTTAGTTGATGCATATCAGACCGAAAATGGTTTACCTATGGTAGATACTTTTCAAGCAAGTAGTGCTTTGAATCATGATTATAACATTGACTCGGATGCTGCTTTTACAGTTCCATCTGCTAATGTTGATCCTCGTCTAGACTTTACAGTCGGAAGAAGAGGTGTTGATTATAATGGTTATGGACTGCACGCTGGTAAGTCTTGGATTCGTGCTAACTTTTCTGATATTTCTGGACCATATCTTCCTAAGAAAAATATTTTTCAAGCAAGTGACGCAAATAACTTTATGCAAGGAGGTTGGGGTCAAAACCTGTCTGGAATTAATTATCACATAATGCGTTATGCTGATGTTCTTCTTATGGCAGCTGAAGCAGCTGTTGAAAGTGGTAATCTTGAAAGAGGGAGAACTCTTGTTAATCAAGTTAGAAATAGAGCTAAAACTATGTCTTGGATAGCTGATACAAATGCTGATATAGAATTGTATAATGCTGCTTGGTCTTCTGCGACTGATGCTCGTAAAGCAGTTCGTTTTGAAAGAAGATTAGAATTGGCAATGGAAGGTCATCGTTACTTTGATCTAGTAAGATGGGGTAATATGTCTTCTCATATGGCTGCTTATATAGCTAACGAGTCTGAAACAATTACAACGTTTGGCAAAGGTCAAAGTTTCCAAGATAAGCATACATATTATCCAATTCCATTAAGTGCAATTGATTTAAGTGGTGGCAAATTAGTTCAAAACCCAGGACACTAATTTATACGGGTTAATTTAAGTTTAAATTCTTAAAAATAGTAAAAGCTCTTATATAAGAGCTTTTACTATTTTTATATAGTATTTTTTTACTTTCACTTGTTTTATATTAAATTTTTTTAATGTCTAGAATAAACATACTTGTAATATTGTTTTTTATTTTTTCCTGTCATAAAAAATCAGGAATGGTTTTAATTTCTGAATCTCATTCTAATATTTTATTCAATAACGAGGTTATTGAATCCGACAGTTTAAATATTTTAAACTTTGAATATATGTATAATGGTGGAGGGGTTGCAATTGCAGATTTTAATAGGGATGGAAAGGAAGACATTTATTTTACAGGAAATGTAGTTAAAAATCAACTTTATTTAAATCAAGGAAATTTTATTTTTAAAGATGTATCCTCTATTTCAAAAGCTGACTGTTCAAGTGCTTGGAGTATGGGGGTTTCTGTTATTGATATTAATAATGATCAATGGCCCGATATGTACATTTCAGTTTCTGGTAAAGGACCTGCGAAAAATAGAAAAAACATACTTTTAGTTAATCAAGGAGTAAATAATGATAGTATTCCAGTTTTTATAAATAAGGCGAGTGAATATGGATTAGATTATGAAGGATACACTATTAATAGTTATTTTTTTGATTACGATCATGATGGAGATAATGATGTTTATTTAATCAACAATTTCTTCACAAATAGAGGCGATGTGTTGAGTAAAAGAAACACATCTAAAAATATGATCACAGATAATATAAATGTGTTATACGAGAATATTAACGGGAATTTCTTCAAAGACGTGACAGTTTCTTCAGGAGTTTTAAATGATGGATATTCACTTTCAGCTAATATTTTTGATATAAATGATGATGGTTGGCAAGATATTTTTGTATCGAATGACTTTGCAACTAGTAGCTCCGCTTTTATTAATCAGAAAGATGGCACCTTTAAAGAAGACATAATATCCTATTTTAAGCATCAAAGTTTTAGCTCAATGGGTGTTGATGTGGCAGACTTTGATAATAACGGAACGGACGATTTAATCACTCTTGATATGCTTCCGAGAACACTTAGCAGAACAAAGAAAATGTTTTCCAAAAGCAATTTTCTTTTCTATGATTTATTAGAATTATATAAAGAAAAACCTCAGTACATGAGAAATTGTTTATATGTAAATGACTTTAGTGATTTTAATGAAATTAGTCAACTAAGCAAAGTACATAATACCGACTGGAGCTGGTCTCCTATTTTTGCAGATTTCGATAACGATGGAAGAAAAGACCTTTATGTAACAAATGGTTTTCCTAGAGACTTGACTGATATGGACTTCATTAATTATAGAGGAAGTTATGAAAGTATATTAGCAACAACTAAAGGCTTTCTTGATCTTATTCCTAGAGTAAAGATTCCTAATGTTATGTTTTTAAATTCAGGAAATTACGACTTTAAAGAAACTACTGAATTGTGGGGTATGGAAATACCATCATATTCATATGGGCAAGCAACAGGAGACCTTGATAACGATGGAGATCTTGACATAGTTGTAAATAATTTAAATGATAATGCATTTCTTTATAAGAATGAATTGAATGAAACCCCATCTTATTTATCAATATTGATAAAAGGGCCAAAGAATAACATTCAATCTTTACATACCGAAGTAACTATTCACTATGATTCTCTTATCCAAAAGGGAAAAATTAATCCTCATAGAGGTTATTTATCAAGTATCAGTCCTAAAATTCATTTTGGTCTCAATGGGATTCAAAATATAGATTCAATGATTATTAAATGGGATTCTAAAGAATATTCTATTATTAAAAATGTAGAAATAAATCAGGAATTAAACTTAGATTATGCGTCATTAAAAAAACTACCTACATCTAGTTTATTTGTTAAGCAAAATGCTTTTTTAGAGTTATCAAGGGATACATTACTTGAATTTATTCATAAAGAAAATAAAAGTTATGATTTCTTCAATTATGAATTACAACAGCGGGTTTATACTAATGAAGGACCAGCAAGTATTGTAGGGGATTTGAATGGAGATTCTCTTCAAGATATTATTGTTGGTGGAGCAATGGGACAAAAAGGAGAAATATTTTTTCAAACTATAGATGGATTTGTTAGAAAAGAATTATCTATTGACTCAAAAGATAAAGAGTTAACGGCTCTTGGTTTATTTGATATTGATCAAGATCAAGATTTAGACCTTTATTTAGGATACGGACATAATGGAACTTCAGATTCTTTATCACTAATGGATGTAGTTGCAATTAATGATGGAACTGGAAATTTTAAGACCAGTAATTTGCTTCCATTATTTTTTGAGGTTACATCTAAAGTTGTTCCATTTGATTTTGATAATGATCAAGATATTGATTTGTTAATTACAGCTAGAGTAATACCTAATAATTATCCGGAATCACCAATAACACATTTATTAGAAAACAAACAAGGTAAATTTTATGATGTAACTGAAAGTCTTTTGCCAGAAAAAGGGCGCTTGGGAATGATTACCGATGCTGAAGTTATTGATTTAAATAATGATCAAAAAAAAGATATAATTTTAAGCGGCGAATGGATGGGAATAGATGTTTTGATTAAAAATCAAAACAGTTATAAGTATGACGATTCATATTTTCCTAAAAACAATAATGGATTGTGGAATAGCCTGGAAATAAATGATTTAGATAAGGATGGTGATTTAGATTTAATAGCTGGAAATCATGGAAAAAATACGCCATATAATATTTCAGATGAAAAACCTTTATTAATGAAATATGGAGATTTTAACGGTAATGGAAGACCTGAACCATTAGTTTTTCATTATTGTGAAGGAGATTATTTCCCAATTCACCTAAGAAATAATTTTTTAAATCAAATCCCAAAAAAGAAAAGTGATTTCAAAAACTACGAGTTGTATTCAAAAGCGTCAATGAGTCAGATTCTTAGTGAAGAGGAGCAATCAATTGCTAAAACTTTAAAAATTTTTAATTACAATTCTACTATATTTGAAAACAAAGATGGCAGTTTTATTGCTCATGAACTTCCAATAGAAGTTCAGTTTTCTCCTGTTTTTGATTCTAAAGTAGCCGACATGAATGATGATGGAATTAAAGAAATCTATTTTGTTGGGAATGATAATGCCCATGAAGTTTTTACTGGTCCAAGAAATTCTTTTCAAGGTGTAGTAATAAGTTTTGATAAAGATTTTAAATTTAAAGTTATACCTAAAAAAACTAGTGGATTTGATGTTCCTTTTTATGGACGCACTATTGAGTTAATAAAAATAAATAACAAAAACTCAATTTTTGTTACTCAAAATAACAATAAATCATTACATTTTATTTCGAAAAATTGATAAAACTCTATGAGTAATTTAAGGATCTTATTTATTCTATTTTTTATTTTTACTTCTTGTTCTCCAAAGATAAAAACCAATTTAGATTTAGTCCCTTTAATTCCAATACCAAATAGTTCAACTTCTAGAGGGACATCTTTTGTTATAAAAGAGAAAACTAAGTTGAGTTTTGATAAATCTAACAAGGATTTAAAGCTTATTTCACAAAACTTTAGAGAGGTATGGAGGTCTATTACGTCTTATGATTTATCATTAGATCAAACTCGTTCAGAGATTTTAATTGAAATAGACAACTCTAAACTAACAGACAAAGAAGCTTATGTTTTAGATATAAGTAAAAACAACATTAAACTAATCGGATCATCTGCTGAAGCTGTTTTTAGAGGTATTAAAACTTTGGAACAATTATTAAGATTACAACACTCAATAAAATTAATTGATAAGCCAATTATAATTCCTACTGGTAAAATTTCTGATAAACCAAAATATAGTTATAGAGGATCAATGCTTGATGTTGCGAGACATTTTTTTAGTGTTGATGATGTAAAAAACTATATTGATTTATTAGCACTCTACAAGTTCAATTATTTGCACCTTCATTTATCTGACGACCAAGGATGGAGAATTGAAATTAAATCATGGCCAAAACTGACTGAATATGGAGGAAGTACACAGGTGGGAGGAAAGCCTGGAGGATTCTATACTCAATCTGAATATGTTGAGATTATAAATTATGCTGAAGAAAATTACATTACAATTGTTCCGGAAATTGATATCCCAGGTCATACTAATTCGGCTTTAGCCTCATATTCAGAGCTTAATTGCAATAATAAAGCTACAAAACTATATACTGGTACCGAGGTTGGATTTAGCAGTTTATGTCTTGAGAGGGAAGAAACATTTAAATTTTTAGATGATGTAATTCGTGAAATAACGAATTTAACACCAGGTCCTTATTTCCATATTGGAGGTGATGAAACTCATGCAACATCTGAGCAAGACTATTTGATTTTTATAAAATCAACTTTGGAAATTGTAAAAAAATATGGGAAAACAGGTATGGGCTGGGCTGATATAGCTAAAGCTCAGATTCCAAAAAGTACTTTAATTCAATATTGGAGTAGGACAGACAAAGATTCAATAAGAAATAAAAAGGGAATTCAAGAAGTTTTAATGGGCGTAGACAAAGGAGCCAACATAGTAATGTCTCCTGCTAGTTTATCTTATATGGACATGAAATATAATGACTCTACTAAGCTTGGTTTAACATGGGCAGGTATTATAAATACAAAAAAGGCGTATGACTGGCTGCCAGAAAATTTAATTCCTAGAAATAAAAATCGAATTTTAGGGATTGAGGCACCACTTTGGACTGAGACTGCTGAAAATTTTGAAGAATTGACTTTTTTAGCCTTTCCCAGAATTATAGGATATTCTGAAATTGGATGGTCTCAAACTTCACAAAGAAAATGGATTGATTACAGGGAGCGTTTGGCTCATCACGGAAAACTTTTAAAAAATTTATCAATAGTTTTTTATGAATCACCAATGATAGATTGGAAATAATTAAAATTTGGTGATTGACTCTGATATCTTTAGGGTTATTTATTTCATAGCATACTTGCTTTTTACAATTCGAAATCTTGAAATTTTCAAATAATAATCTGCTAATTTCACAATTCGAAATCGATTTCGTCTTAAATATAATTATATGTATCGAAATGTGAAATAAATGTTAAAGAATTAATGTACTATTGTTATAGTGGATTTAATCAAATCAAACAATTAACTTAAACACGAAAGAATGAAAAACAATTTCAAGACTTCAATACTTTCACTTTTTACTTTTTTATTAAGTGTGGGTATGTATGCTCAAACAGTCAACGGTACTGTTGCGAGTGAAGATGGT
>CAJJCT010000020.1 GCA_905182735.1 Candidatus Marivariicella framensis | reverse complement strand
CCTGTTAGATTAATATGTGATAAATCATCACTAAAATCTTCCCACTTCAGTAGTCTTATTTCCTGATGTGGTCGAAGTAAACAACCATAAGTAAGTAAACAGCACAAGTACAGATTTTGATTGTAGTTTTTTAGTTTTAGTAGTAACTGTTTTACATCTTTTATAGGACTGTGTAATACTTCTTCTTGCTTGCGTGTTTTAAGTGTAGAGAGTTTAATGGGAAAGTCTCTTTGATGCAGAAAATTAACCAAAACATTTACGTGTCTTCTAGTGGTATTATAACTAGTGTTGTTATTGTGTTTTAATGGAATAGAATCTATAAAAGAAAAAATCGGAATAGTGCCAATGATAAAATTAGGAAATATGGAATTTAAAGATGTCAATACGACAATAAATGTTTCAAGTCAGCCAAGAATTGGAATTGGATTTTTTAAAAATTGTGAAATTTATATTGACAATTTAGAAAACAATTATAAAATTAAAAAATAGAAATTGTAAGTACTACTCACAACACCGTGTATAATTAATGGCTAAAACTCGCAACTAATCATACACAAACACGTTAACCACAAACTAGTAACCAAGGAATCATCGAGCAACTTCCTTCAAAATTAGAGGAAGTTTACACTCGTTACTTAAGTGCTATTGAGTAAGGACAATTGGATATTCTCCAATGCGAATGGATCGTTAAAAGAAGAAATTGTGTTGCACCTTTTTATAATAGGGGGAGCTAGCCTAACCGCTACACTACATTAACTAAATCAAACCCTTCACAAAAGTGAGGGGTTTTTTCTTGTAATTAAGTTTAATATAAAATTAGTCAAAATCTTGGCACTTGTTTAGAACTATTTTTTAATAAAAATAAAGAGGGTATATAAGTTGTTCAACTTAAATATAGGTCTAATTTTGCCGATCTTTAAATGAACAATAATGTTAGAATTAATAAAAAAGCGGACTTCTAATTCAAAAAATGATATTTTAAGTGGTCTAACTGTTGCCCTTGCCCTTGTTCCTGAAGCGGTTGCATTCTCCTTTGTTGCAGGAGTTGATCCTCTAGTTGGTCTTTATGCTGCTTTTATGGTTGGGTTAATTACTTCTTTACTGGGAGGTCGTCCCGGAATGATTAGTGGTGCAACTGGAGCTCTAGCAGTTGTAATGGTAAGTTTAGTTTCTGAAGGAAATAATTTAGGGGTTTATGGTGAAAACTTAGGCTTGTATTATCTTTTCGTAACAGTTATTCTTATGGGTATTTTTCAAATTCTAGCAGGCCTATTTAAGTTAGGTAAGTTTGTACGCCTTATTCCTCACCCAGTAATGATGGGCTTTGTAAATGGGTTAGCAATAGTTATTTTTATTTCCCAGTTAGGTATGTTTAAAACCCTTGAACAAGGTGAAGTTGTTTGGATGCAAGGTGCTTCTTTATGGATTATGATTAGCCTTGTTGGGCTTACAATGTTAATAATGTTTGGGTTGCCAATTATCTCAAAAAAACTTCCTGAAGCACTTATTGCTATTCTTGTTGTTTCAGCCATTGTCATTTTTGGTGATTTAAATATAGCAACAGTTGGAAGTTTTATTAGTGATGGAGGGGGTGAAGGTCTTAAAGGGGGGCTGCCTCAATTTCAATGGGCGATTTTTGAAAAAATTGTATTTGACTTTAAAACCTTGAGGTTTATTTTTCCTTACGCATTAATTCTTGCAGCTATTGGACTTATTGAATCTTTAATGACACTAAACCTTATTGACGAACTTACTGACAGTAGGGGAAATTCTAATAAGGAGTGTATCGCTCAAGGCACTGCGAATATAGTGACTGGATTCTTTGGTGGAATGGGTGGATGTGCCATGATTGGACAATCAATAATTAATATCAAAGGAGGTGGTCGTGGTCGACTTTCAGGAATAGTTGCTGCTTTAGCTCTTTTAGGTTTTATATTATTTGCATCAAGTTTAATTGAGCAAGTTCCAATTGCAGCACTTGTAGGTGTTATGTTTATGGTTGTGATAGGCACCTTTTCATGGTCAAGTTTTAGAATTATAAATAAAATACCTCTAACAGATCTTTTTGTACTTATTCTTGTATCTACACTTACAGTTATTTTTGATCTAGCTATTGCTGTAATTGCCGGAGTAATATTAAGTGCTTTAGTGTTTTCTTGGGAAAATGCTAAACGAATTAGAGCTCGAAAAAGAATTAAAAGTAATGGGACTAAAGTTTATGAAATATGGGGACCTTTATTTTTTGGAAGCATTGCTGAATTTAATAATAAATTTGATGTTAGGAATGACCCTAAATCTATAGAAATTGATTTTGTAGAATCAAGAATATGTGATCACTCTGCCATTGAATCTATATTTAATTTGGTCGTTAAATATAATAATGAGAGTAAATCAATATTATTAAAACATTTAAGTAAAGATTGTAAATTGTTATTATATAAATCCAGTCCTCTATTTAAAGATATTATTATTGAAGCTGTTGATGATCCTCGCTATTATTTAGCTGGAGACCCAGAAGCTTTCCCTAAAAGCCTAGGAGAGTATAGTTTGTAATTATTATAATTAATTGCTCTAGTTAAAAAAAATGAATAAATTACTAAATAGTAATTTTATTAATCTCCTTCCTATTATGAAAAAAATATTAGTGTTGATTTTCATTTTTCTTACTGGTTGTGGTGGCAAGGAAAATATTGAGTTAGAAGATTCTGTCTTTGTAGATAAAGGAATAAGTGTTTATCAAGACAATAACCCAAACAATGATGTAATGATGCAAGCATTTTGGTGGGATAGTTTTTCGGACTCAAAAATTTCAAATAATGCCTCTTACTATGAGTTTGTAAGCAGCCAATTAATTACACTATCCAATGCGCATATTGATCTGCTTTGGCTTCCTCCTTCAAGTGAAGGAGAGGGAATGGGCTATCATCCTCGAAAATTATTTGACTTTAACTCTCTTCATGGAAGTAAATTAGAGCTAGAAGAACTGCTAGAATTAATCAAATCTAGAAAAATGCATGCTATGGCAGACTTAGTTTTTAATCACCGAGTAGGCACATCAACATGGACTGATTTTACTGAACCTGCATGGTCGTGTGAATCTATTTGCATAAATGATGAAGGGTTTACAAATCCTGATGCTTTTGGAACAGAACCATGTGGCGCTACAGATGAAGGTGAAGGATGGGGAGGTGCTAGAGACTTAAATCATAAAAGTGTTGAGGTTCAAGAAGGGCTTAAAGATTATCTTTTAAGACTAAAAGACTTGGGGTTTGACTCTTGGAGATATGATTTTGCAAAGGGGTTTCCAGCTAAGTATATTGGAGAATATAACCAGTCTACTCCCTATTATTATTCAGTTGGTGAATATTGGGATGGAAATGTAAATGCCTTAAAATCCTGGATAGATGAGACCACAGCTACAACTTCTAACCAAACTACTAAGAAGTCAGCTGCTTTTGACTTTGCTTTGAAATATAAATTAAAGGAAGCTTTAATTGATAAAAACTTTCAGGTTTTAAATGAAAATCATGCCTTAGCAAACTTTGATGGTTATGGAAGTGAATCAATTACTTTCTTAGATAATCATGATACTGGCTGTATTAACAGACCCGAATGTGACAACCTCTATTCTAAAAATATTAGTGAAATCAATAACGGATATGCTTACCTGTTGACTCATCCAGGAATTCCAATGATTTGGATTTATCACTATCTTTTTTCAGATAGTACAGGAGCTCTTAAAAAGAATATTGAAGAGTTAATTGAAATTAGAAAAAATAAGGGTATTCATGCTAACAGTAGTGTTGAAGTTATTGAAACGGTTAATGGTTCTGATGGCTATTATGTTGCCAAAATTGATGATAATTTATTAGTAAAAATAGGAAATGGGAATTATCAAGCAGATGAACAATGGAGCGTTTTAAAATCTGAAAGTGGCTATACCATATGGTCTAAGTGATTCTTTGCTTTACTAGAATGGCTTTTATTAATGAAATTTAATATCTTGACGAATCTTAAATAACAATAATCAAATGAAAAAAATACTGCTGTATATAGGAGGAGGTATGCTTTTAGTGTTAGTGTTTATGACTTTGAAGACATTCATATTCTCTAGTAATCAAGTTCAGCATGAGGCTATAAAGCCAATTCAAGTTTCAGAAACTGCTGTTACAAGGTTACAGGGAGCAATTAAATATAAAACTATCTCATATCAATTTCCTGGCAAACCAGACAGTCTTGAGTTTACTGGTATTCATAACTATTTTGAAAAAGTATTTCCGCTAATTCATTCTTCAATTGAAAAGAAAACATTTAAATACAGTCTTCTTTACAAATGGCAAGGTAAAAATGAAAATATAAAGCCGGTATTACTAATGTCTCATATTGATGTTGTTCCTGTTGATCAGGCGACTCTTAATGACTGGGAAGCAGGTCCTTTTTCAGGAGAACTCAAAAATGGTAATGTTTATGGTCGTGGAACAATGGATGATAAAATGAGTGTTTTAGGTATAATGGAGGCTGTTGAAATGCTACTTAAAGATGGCTTTAAACCCGAAAGAACAGTTTATTTAGCCTTTGGTCATGATGAGGAAATTGGAGGAGATAACGGTGCTGGATCTATTGCTGCTTACTTAGAAGAAGAAGGGGTAGATTTAGAGTTTGTGATAGATGAAGGGGGCTTTATTGTAAATGGACTAATCCCTGGATTAGATAAAACCATGGCTGTTATTAATGTTGCAGAGAAAGGTTATGTTACCTATGAACTATCAATTACAACCCCAGGTGGTCACTCCTCAACCCCTCCAGAAAATAACACAATAGGCTCTTTAGCGAGAGCGATAGTAAAGCTGGAAAACTCTCAATTCCCATATAAAAGCATCCCTGTTTTGGAAGAACAAATTGCTTCAGTTGGTCCAGAATTATCATTCTTAGGAAAGTTCGTTTTCGCAAACAGTTGGTTGTTTAAATCCATTATTTTAAAAGGCTTAAATGCGCATACTACTACTGCTCCTACAATAATTTCAGGTGGAGTAAAAGATAATGTTATTCCCACTAGAGCCACCGCAACAGTTAATTTTAGAGTAATGACTGGAGAGACAACTGATCAGGTTAAAAATCACATTATAGAAACCATTAAAGATGATAGAATAACTGTAGAGGCTGTTAGAAATATTAATGAGCCATCCAAAGTCTCAGATTACACTTCAGATTCATACAAGATTATTCAAAAAACTATAAAACAATTATATCCCAATATCATTGTTAGCCCAGGGCTAATTAGTGGTGGAACAGACACCAAGCATTATGTAAATATTTCTGAAAATGCATATCGTTTTGTTCCCCTTTCAATAAATGAAAATAATTCAACTGGATTTCATGGTATTAACGAACATATTTCTTCAAAAAATTATATTGAAATTGTTCAATTTTATTATCAGTTTATTCAGAACGTGAATATGAAATAATCTTTTTAATATTAGAATATGGCTGAAGAAATGATTCGAGAAAAGGATGTTTTTAAAGGATGTTTCTTTACTGGTTGTCTTAGTTTTATTATTGGAGGGATGCTTCTATTTGTTTATATTTTTTGGTAATACTAATATTTGAGAGTTTTTTAACTGAATTCTACTAGCTTAAAAAATTCTATCTTGTTAATCCAAGCATAAAATAAATGCAAGACCCCAGGTATAGTAAAGGTTCATTTTTAAGTATAACTCTTTTAATACTTTCTGGAGAACTTGTCTATATGCTTCCCTATGTTTTAGCCAGGGTTTTTAGACCTACTTTCCTTGAAGTATTTGACTTGACTAATTTTGAATTAGGTAGTCTTTTTTCAGTTTACGGAGTAGTAGCTTTACTTTCATATTTATACGGAGGAGTACTTGCGGATCAATTTTTACCTAGAAAATTAATAGCCCTATCTCTTTTTTTAACAGCTATAGGAGGGCTAGTTATGGCAACATACCCTTCTTATTTAACTTTGCAAATTTTATTTGGATATTGGGGTTTTACAACTGTTTTTCTGTTTTGGGGAGCCATGATTAAGGCTACACGATTGTGGGGAGGAACCATGAGTCAAGGTCAAGCGTTTGGGTTTTTGGACGCCGGGAGAGGTCTTGTTGCCGCTTCAATGGGAAGTGTTGGTGTGTTTATATTTTCTTTGATTCTAACCTCCGATATTAGATCTGCCACTCTAATTGAGCGTCAGGAAGCATTCCGTTATGTTATTTTCTTTACCTCCTTTATGGTTGCTTTAGTTGGACTTCTCGTGTTTGTTTATATGAAGTCTGAGGGAGAAGAAAAAATTAAAGAGATGACATCAACAAGTTCATTTTCAAATATTAAATCTGTAATTAAAATACCATCCGTATGGCTTTTAATGATCATAATTATGTCTGCATATGTTGGTTACAAATTAACTGACATCTATTCATTGTACGCTTCTGATGTTATGCTTTATGATCAAATTCAAGCTGCTGAAGTTGGAGCGTTACAACTATACCTTCGACCCATAGTTTGTGTTATAATTGGTTTTTTAGCAGATAAGACAAGTGGAACTTCATGGATTATTATTGGTTTTGTTATTATGTTACTCGGAGCAGTCATTTTTGCCTCAGGAATTGTTCAGTCAAACATGGATGTTATTTTTTTCATTTCATTAATTATAATTGCTGTAGGAACCTATGCTGCTCGAGCACTATATTTCGCAGTATTTCAAGAGGGGAAAATTCCTTTAGCGCATATGGGAACAGCGGTAGGGATAATTTCAGTGGTTGGATATACCCCAGATGTTTTTGCAAGTCCTATCATGGGATACTTGCTTGACACTTACCCTGGAATCACTGGTCACCAATATGTGTTTTCTATGTTAGTTGTATTTTCTATACTAGGGCTTCTTGCTTCAATAAGGTTTGCTAAACTGGTTAAGACAAGATAGAGAGAGTTTGTAAAAGCAAAAAGGGCAGTAAAAGCAACCATACTTTTAATACCCTTTAAGTTATTATCGCCGCGTGAACAACGAAACGCGAATGTAAACCAAATTATTTTATAAATTATTAACTTATATATTATATTTGGAAAACAATAGGCCTTTGCAATGATAAAAACTAGAGCTGATTTCTTTACTGTTACTAACAGTAAAAAATATAGATCTAATAGAGTTAACTTAAAATACAATGACAAAAAAAGAAGTCTATATCGTTTCTGCTGTTCGAACTCCTTTAGGAAGCTTTGGTGGAGTTTTTGCAGATGTATCAGCTACTGATCTTGGTGCGTCAGCTGTAAAAGGGGCTCTGGATAAAGCTAAAGTAAATCCCAATAAAATAAATGAAGTTTTTATGGGGAATGTTTGTTCCGCAAACCTTGGACAAGCTCCAGCTAGACAAGCAGCACTTGGTGCAGGAATTTCCGATACCGTTCCTTGTACTACCATAAATAAAGTTTGTTCCTCTGGAGCAAAATCAATTATGTTTGCTGCGCAAAGTATTTTACTGGGTCAGTCTGATCTAATAATTGCAGGGGGTATGGAAAACATGTCTGCTGTTCCTTATTATATTCCAAAAGCTCGTTATGGATATAAGTACGGAAATTCAGAGTTAATAGATGGATTACATAAAGATGGATTATTAGATCCCTACAATGAAATTTCAATGGGAGTTTTTGCAGATAAAACAGCTGAGAAGTATGATATCTCAAGACAAGAGCAAGATGATTATGCGATTCGTTCTTATAAAAACTCTTTATTGGCTAATGAAAGTGGAATTTTTGCTAATGAAATTGTGGGGGTTAGTGTACCGCAAAGAAAAGGAGAACCTATTTTAATTATTGAAGATGAGGAATACAAATCTGTTAAATTTGAAAAAATACCTCAATTAAGAGCGGCATTCTCAGAAA
>CAJJCT010000019.1 GCA_905182735.1 Candidatus Marivariicella framensis | reverse complement strand
GCAATCCTCTGTTGGAGAATATTTAAATTTAAAAACAATCTATGCACCCTACACTAAAGGAGTCTTTAATGGAATTGCCAATGGTAAAGTTCTTCCAGTTGGAGGAGATTATCCACTTTATCATCAGGAAGATGGCAAAACTTTCGCAGATTTAGATATTGATATAGTTTTACTTACCGAGGATAATGAAAAAATATATTGTAAAGCATCAGGTGTTTTTAATTATGTTACTGAAACTTTTGAATCATTAAAATTTCAAACTCATTGGCGATTTAGAACATCTAGTAAAAAGTATAAATATCTAAATGATATAATGGGAATTGGATTTGGTTCAGTTTTACCAGTTGATTCTGAATATAATTTTCAACACGACATCTATGATGTATATCTAAAAGATTAATGGTTAAGGGCTAATTAAAAGCTAAAGCAAATACTCCCAAGAGGAGGCTTTTTTAAACCATTGGCATATTGCCTCAAGTAAGTATAACGTCACTAATTAACTTTAGTGGCGTTTTCTGTTTAGTCTCACAAATTTGTAACTTCTAGAATACGATTGTATATATTTAAGGTATGATAACACCAATATGGAAATGAAGAAAAAAAAAGGGACTTGGATTATTTTTACTATTGTCTTTATTATATGGTTTTTAGCTAAGGCTTATAAATACTTTAAAGATGGAACTTTCACATTTTGGGGCTAATTCCCTAACCTGTAAACAGTAATTTCTATTTATTAACCTTTTCAAGAATAGCGTCTCTAATTAACTTTAGTGACATTTTTCCTTTTAAACCACAGGCATCTCATCTTCAGTAAGTTCTGCCGAGCCTATAGATTGGATAGATTTTGTTTAACAATATAGTCTCATTCCCCCATTTAAAAATAAAATATTAAACAAAGTCACTTTGTCAGACTTGTATTTATAGATTTCTATAAAATATCTTTACATTTAAATATATTATCAAAAACTAATGAAGGAAATAATCCAAAAAACAATTGTAAAGGCACATCTAGTTTTTATCACATTAATATTTTCCTCCTCATTGTTAAGTCAAAATATACCAAATAAATGGGATGAATTGGTTGCGTCTGACTGGGAATTAGCTTTGAAAAAATCAAATTACACTTGCATTCTCCCAATAGGGATCCTAGAAAAACACGGCCCTGGAATACCAATAGGATCAGATCTAATTAGATCTAGAGAATGGGCAAACCGTGCAACTAAAAATGAATACGCTGTTGTTTTCCCAGATTATTTTTACGGCCAAATTAACGAAGCTAAACAGGAATATGGGACTTTTTCACTTCCATCGAAATTAGCTATGGAATTATTAGAAGCTACTACTGCTGAAATAGCCAGAAATGGATTTAAGAAAATTATAATTATTAACAGCCACGGAGGTAATCCCCAGATGATTAGATATTTTATCCAAAATCAATTAGAAAAGAAAAAAGACTACATTATATATTTCTTCGAACCTGATATCCCTTTAAAGATTGCTGATCAAATAAAAGCTACTAGAAAATCTGACCCTTCTACTGACCAACACGGAGGTGAAAGAGAGGCTTCGGAGATATTGTACTTAAGACCTGAATTGATTAAATTAAACAGAAGCAATGAGGAGTCTGGAGATAATCAGGCTCGCTTAAAACTACCGAAAACTTTATATACCGCAATTTGGTGGTATGCTTCTTACCCTAATCATTATGCTGGACAAGCCGAATTCGCATCAAAAAAATTAGGCCGTATTGTTACAGAGAACACCGTATCATCTCTTACAAATGCTATTAAAGCTGTTAAAGAAGATAGTATTAGTATAGAGATTCAAAAAGAGTATTTTGAAAAAGTTAAACAATAATTATTTGTATTATATATAAAATTAATAGATAATTTTGTTTAATTAATAGTTAAATAAATTATGAATATTAATCAACGTATTATACTGTTAATTTTATATTCCTTCATCTTATTTATACCAAATAGTTTAATTGCTCAAACTCCAAGTTCAACTGTAACAATTACTCTGAATGATGTTTCAGTTGAAGCGTTAAAAATCGAAATATTACAAACCAAAGCTCCTTATTCAATTAGTGTTTTAGATTTTCGAAAAACTCAAAAAATTAGTCAACAGCTTTCTTTACAGGAATACATAGAAAGTGTTCCGGGTTTATTTACTTTAAATGCTAATAATTTCGCCCAAGATTTAAGAATTTCAATTCGAGGTTTTGGAGCAAGGTCCGCTTTTGGAATTAGAGGAATTAAAATTATTGTTGACGGTATACCTGAAACCACTCCTGATGGTCAAGGCCAATTAGATAATCTCCCAATTGGTTTGATTAATAAAATCGAGGTACTACGAGGTCCTTCAGCAAGCTTGTATGGAAACGCATCAGGAGGTGTAATATATATTAATACTTTGGATAGTCTTTTAGGAGAACATCATTCAGTAAGATCGTTATTTGGCAGTTACAATTTGAAATCACATCAATTAATGAGTTTTTTAAATAATGAGAATACAAGCGCTGTAATTTATTTAAATAACACTCAAACCGATGGATATCGAAATCATAGTGGTCTAAAACAAAATATTTTTAATGTTAAATTGAAACATAAATATTCTTCAAAGTCATTTATCAACTTACAATTTAATTACACAAATAGTCCCATTGCCCAAGATGCCGGTGGTCTTACTTTAAATGAGGTTGAAGGTAATAGAAAACAAGCTAGACAACGTAATTTTGATTATAATACATTTGAAAAAATTGATCAATTAAAAATTGGTCTTAATTGGGTAAAAAAGTTTAGCCCAAAATGGGATTTAAATTCATATACTTTTTTCTCAACAAGAGATTTCTATGGAAAGCTTCCTTTTGAATTTGGAGGAATTATTGATCTGGATAGAAAATATTATGGACTAGGTAGTAGATTAACTTATTCAAAGTCTAATCAAAACCTGTTTCATCAATTCCAAATTGGTTTAGAATCAGCTTTTCAAATCGATGAACGAAATCGTTTTTTAAATTTAAAAGGCATACAAGGAACTAATGTTTTTAGTCAAATAGAAAGTTTTAATAATTTTGCTTTTTATTTTTTAGATGAGATGAGATTTAATAATTGGGTTTTTAGATCAAGCATTCGCTTTGATAATTTATCTATTGGAACTGATAATTTTATTTTTAATAAAAAGTATAATGTTTTTAATCCTAGTTTTGGATTAAGTCGTGAAATAAAAAACAATCAATACTTTTTTATAAACTTTTCTACTAGTTTTGAAACACCTACTTTATCTGAGCTATCAGCTAACCCTTCAGGAAGTGAGGGACTTAACTTAAAACTAGAACCATCAAAGGCGTTTAATTATGAATTAGGGTGGAAAGTGTCAAAACCTAAATTTTTAATAGAAGCAAGCCTGTTTTACATTATGAGTTCAAATGATATTTTACCTTATGAATTAGAAGATTTTCCAGGGCGATCATTTTATAGTAATACAGGAGCCACAAAGAGAATTGGGCTTGAATTATTCACTCAATTAAACTGGAAAGATTTTCAAATTAAGGGGAGTTTTACAAAAGCTAAATATACATTTGATGATGATAAAATAATTGATCAAGGTTTTGAATCTAATGATCTTCCAGGTATTCCTAGAAATCAGTTTTTTTTTAACATTACCCATACATCTAAAAATGAATGGATCACAAAGTTAACTTTTGAAAATATCGGAAATTTTTATGCTAATAATTCTAACACTGTTTTAATAGATTCTTATCAAAAAACTCGATTTCAAATGGGTAAATCATTAAGGCTTAAATGGGGTAAAATTGATCTTTTTGGTGGGGTTAATAATTTATTAAATCTAAAGTATTTTGACAACATTCGCTTAAATGCTTTTAGCTCTCGATATTATGAACCAGCAGCTACAAGAAATATTTTCACAGGATTTTCTTTTAGTTTTTAGTATACATAATCTAATTTATTGTTAGATAAAATATTAATGAGTTTATGATAGTGTAAAATAATGCTGGCAATGTCATTTTTAAAGGATCCCTAATTTTAAACCTTACATAAACAGCCATTATCATTAAAAAAGTGAGTCCGCCAGAAGAAATTATTAATAATTCATCAATAAACAATCCTACTAATAAACCTATCCCTCCAATAAATTGAAATCCACCAATTAAATATCTATAATCTTTATAGCCCCATCTTATATATTCTGAGATCATTCTTTTTGAATTAAAAGATCCTATACCGTAGAATACAAAAGAAACTCCACTAAAAAGAACTAAGAATAAACTTAAATCCATCTGTTATATTATTCCATAATTAACTCCAGCTACAAATAGTGAGAGTATAAGAAGGATAAATGATGGAACATATTTTATCAAGGGGTTTTTAACTTTAATATGTGCTATTTGAGCACAAACCATTAAAAAGGCCATTGATAAAGAAGATGCTAAAACCACCTCATTATAAAAAACACCAACAATTAATAGGGTTGAAAGTGATATTTTAGTAGCTCCAACAATATTTCTAATCATATCAGAAAGGCCATATTGTTCGAACTCTTTAACAATATTATCAAAACGAAAAACCCAAACATTAATAACTGAAACGGCTATAATTATTTGAGAATAAACAGCTAAATTTTCCATGGGTACAATCTATGAAAAATATACATTATCTTTAGTGATATATATATATAATCATGAAATTTTTTTTTAATATCCCAATTATTGTCATAGGATTAGCCCTAATAATTTTAGGGGCTAGGTGGATGATTGTTGATCAGCCCTGGATGTTAGACCAGGTTGCAAATGAAGAGCGTTTAGGTATTACTTTCGATCAATTATTTAATAATGAAATAAATAGTACTTTACCTGATTATCTTAAACAAATATATAGATTTTTTGGTTTATGGGTTGTTGTTATAGGTCTTTTTGTTTTTGGTTTTTCTAGGCCAGTTATGACATCAGACTCAAGAATTAGAGTTTTACTTCTTGTTATTGTTGGAATCATGTGCTACTCTGGATTAGCACTTGCAATTTTTTGGATTCCAAGTTCTCCATTCATTTTTCTGGGTTGTACAATGGTAGTTTTACATGTGGCTTCTTTTTATGCCCACATTAATTATAAATAGTGTATTTTTTTTAAAACCCAATAAATAAGGTGAAATTCAGAATAATTTTGGGAGTATATGCATCAATAACTTCACTTTCAATAAATCTAATTTTATTAAGAGTTAGACAAAATATTGATATAATCATAATACCATAACATAAGCATGAAAAAAATAATAAAGATTCGGCATGTATATATAATTTAAATTTATCTAATTTTAAAAATAAATTAAATAATTATGGAAACTTATAAATGTAATATTTGTGGAATGGCTGTAAACGCTAGCTGCTCAAATTGTAATGAACCTTTAATTAACGATTCAATAAAGCTTGATGATGGAAGTACTGTTCAGGTTTCTAAATGTCCTAAGTGTGAGGGTAAAATAAAATCACCTATGTGTTGTGGAAGTGACATGTCTTGTAAGGCTTAATTTTAACTTAATTAAATAATATTTTCTTTTTTGATTAAGTTTAGTGCGGAACCTTCTTTGTACCATTCAATTTGTTGAATATTATAAGTGTGATTTGTCATGATAAGATCCTTTCTGCCATCAGAATGAATAATCTCTATTGATATTTTTTTTCCTGGAGCAAAGTCTTTTAAGTCAATTAAATTAAAAACATCTTCTTCTTCAATAAGATCATAATCTGATTCTTTGTCAAAGGTGATACCTAACATACCCTGTTTTTTTAAATTAGTTTCATGAATTCGGGCAAATGATTTAACTAAAACTACTTTAACACCTAAGTGTCTTGGTTCCATGGCAGCATGCTCTCTTGAAGAGCCTTCACCATAATTATGATCTCCAACAACTATTGTGGAGATATTATTTTTTTTGTATTCTCGTTGAGTATCTGGAACTCCACCATAATCACCAGTAAAATGATTCTTAACAAAGTTTGTTTTTTGATTAAAAGCATTTACAGCTCCAATCAAACAATTATTTGAAATATTATCAAGATGACCTCTGTATCTTAACCAAGGCCCTGCCATTGAAATGTGATCTGTTGTGCATTTTCCGTCTGCTTTAATAAGTAATTTAAGATTATTAAGATTTTTTAAATTCCATGGATCAAAAGGAGCTAACAATTCAAGACGTTCCGAATCTTTAGAAACATTAATAACTACTCCAGAGCCATCTGCTATAGGTTCTAAATATCCATTTTCTTTAACATCAAAACCCAATTTGGGTAATTCTAATCCTTGGGGAGGATCAAGTTTGACTTCTTGACCTTCTGAATTAATCAGAGTGTCTTCCATTGGGTTAAAATCTAATCTTCCAGATATTGCAATTGCAGCCACCATTTCAGGTGAAGCTACAAACGCATGAGTGTTTGGATTACCATCTGCTCGTTTAGCAAAATTTCTATTAAATGAATGTATTATTGAATTTTTTTCTTGATTTTCAGAACCATCTCTTGCCCACTGACCTATACATGGTCCACATGCATTTGTAAAAATTTTAGCATCCAGGTCTTCAAATATTTGTAAAAGACCATCTCTTTCTGCAGTATATCTAACTTGTTCAGAGCCGGGATTTATTCCAAATTCAGCCTTGGTAGATAATTTTTTATCCACCGCTTGTTTAGCGATTGAAGCAGCTCTTGAGAGATCTTCATAAGAGGAATTAGTGCAAGATCCGATTAAGCCCCATTCAACTTTCAATGGCCATCCATTTGATTTTACTTTTTCTTTCATTTCTGAAACAGGAGTTGCTAAGTCAGGAGTAAAAGGACCATTAATATGAGGAGTTAGCTCATCTAAGTTTATCTCTATAATTTCGTCAAAATATTTTTCAGGATTTAAATAAACCTCTTTGTCAGCTTTAAGGTGAGACTTAACATTATTTGCAGCATTTGCAATATCGTCTCTTCCTGTAGCTCGAAGATATCTTTCCATAGACTCATCATATCCAAAAGTTGAAGTCGTTGCTCCTACTTCAGCTCCCATATTACAAATAGTTCCTTTTCCAGTACAAGAAATAGCTTCAGCTCCATCTCCAAAATATTCTATTATAGCTCCTGTACCTCCTTTCACTGTCAATATTCCAGCTACTTTTAGGATAATATCTTTAGCAGCAGTCCATCCATTTAATTTTCCAGTTAATTTAACTCCAATTAATTTAGGGAACTTTAATTCCCATGCCATACCTGCCATAACATCAACTGCGTCAGCTCCTCCTACACCAATAGCTAACATCCCAAGTCCTCCAGCATTAACTGTATGCGAATCAGTCCCTATCATCATTCCGCCTGGAAAAGCATAATTTTCAAGAACCACCTGATGAATGATGCCTGCGCCAGGTTTCCAGAATCCAATTCCATATTTATTTGAAACAGACTCTAAAAAGTTAAAAACTTCAGAACTTGAAGAGTTAGCAGCTTTTAAATCATCAAATGCACCTGATTTTGCTTGAATTAAATGATCACAGTGAACTGTTGTTGGAACAGCTACTTTATCTTTTCCTGCTTGCATGAATTGTAATAAAGCCATTTGTGCAGTTGCGTCTTGACAGGCAATTCTGTCTGGGGCAAAATCAACATAGTCTAATCCTCTTTTGTATATTCCAGATAATTTATTTTTCCAAATATGAGAATATAATATTTTTTCAGAGACTGTTAACGGTCGCTTTAAAAGGGATCTAATTTCAGAAATTTTTTCATCTAAACTAGCATAATGATTTCTGATCATTTCAATGTCAAAGGCCATAATTTAAATATGTTTTCATGATTTATAGATAGCTAAAATACATTATTTATTGTGCATGTAAAAGGTCACTTATATAAAATTTAATGATGGACTATTATTTTTACTTATTATAGATAATTGTATTTTGAAATTATTTTTTTTTAAGGATTATTATAAATAATTTAACAATACTCACTTTTGTAGATAAAAAAATCAATAAAAACAAAGCCTAATATAATTTTTTTTATAAATTTGCACCCTCTAAAAACACTAAAGAAAAATTCAATTATGGCTAAAGAAACTTTCGATCGGTCAAAACCCCATTTAAACATTGGTACAATTGGCCACGTAGATCATGGTAAAACAACACTTACAGCAGCTATTACAAAAGTTTTAGCAGATGCTGGATTATCTGAAGCTCAAAGCTTTGATCAAATAGATAATGCTCCAGAAGAAAAAGAGCGAGGTATAACAATTAATACATCGCACGTAGAATATCAAACAGTAAATAGACATTATGCCCATGTTGACTGTCCAGGTCACGCTGATTATGTTAAAAATATGGTTACTGGTGCTGCTCAAATGGATGGTGCAATTCTTGTCGTAGCTGCCACTGACGGTCCTATGCCTCAAACTAGGGAACACATCCTTTTAGGACGCCAAGTAGGAATTCCTCGTATTGTAGTGTTTTTAAACAAAGCAGATATGGTTGATGATGAAGAATTACTTGAATTAGTAGAAATGGAAGTCCGTGAATTACTTTCTTTTTATGATTATGATGGAGATAATTCTCCTGTAATTCTTGGTTCAGCTCTTGGTGCTCTTAACGGAGAACAAAAATGGGTTGATACCGTAATGAAACTTATGGAAGAAGTTGACACATGGATTGAATTGCCTAAGCGTGATGTTGAGAAGGACTTCCTAATGCCTGTTGAAGATGTATTCTCTATTACTGGTCGTGGAACAGTTGCAACCGGAAGAATTGAAACTGGTGTAGCAAATACTGGTGACGAAATTGATATTATTGGTATGGGTGCTGAAAAATTAAAATCTACTGTTACTGGAGTTGAAATGTTCCGTAAAATTTTAGATAGAGGTGAAGCAGGGGATAACACGGGGATATTATTACGTGGTATTGAAAAAACTGATATTAAAAGAGGAATGGTTCTTTGTAAAGTTGGTTCAGTTACTCCTCATGCCAAATTTAAAGCTGAGGTTTACATTCTAAAAAAAGAAGAGGGTGGACGTCATACACCTTTTCATAACAACTATCGACCTCAGTTTTATGTAAGAACAACTGATGTTACTGGAAATATTATTTTACCAAGTGGAGTTGAAATGGTAATGCCAGGTGATAACCTAACTATAGAAGTTAATTTAATTCAACCTATCGCGCTAAGTCAAGGGCTTCGTTTTGCAATTCGTGAAGGGGGTCGAACAGTTGGTGCGGGTCAGGTAACAGAAATTTTAGATTAGAAAAAAGTTTTTAAACTGACACAAAAGGTGTCTCGCTTTAGCGTGTGACGCCTTTTGTGTCAAATAAAAACGGGTTTAGCTCAGTTGGTAGAGCACTGGTCTCCAAAACCAGGTGTCGGGAGTTCGAGTCTCTCAACCCGTGCATAAAAAAAAGGTATAAATGATTACAATATTGAACTACATAAAAGAATCATTTGAGGAACTTCAAAAGAATGTTTCCTGGACACCTAGATCTGAGCTTCAACGTTTAGTTCTTATTGTTTTAGTTTTTTCAGTGCTTTTTTCTCTTTTAATATGGGGAGCAGACACATTGTTGTCTTCTATAGTTCAAACTTACTTTAACCTCATTAATGGATAGTTTATGACTGAAGTAGCAGATAAAAAATGGTATGTTGTTAGAGCGGTAAGTGGTCAAGAATCAAAAATTAAAGATTACATACTTTCTGAAATAGATAGGCTTGGTTATTCAAAGATGGTAGAAGATATTCTGGTTCCTACTCAAAAAATTGTACAAATTCGCAATGGAAAAAAAGTAAGTAAAGAAAAAACATATTTTCCAGGTTATATTATGATAAAAGCAGATCTGTCAGGAGAGGTTCCACACATAATTAAATCTGTAACTAATGTTATTGGATTTTTAGGTGAAACTAAAGGTGGTGAACCTGTTCCTTTAAGATCAGCTGAGGTAAATAGAATGCTTGGAAAAGTTGATGAATTGACTCTTGCTTCAGAGCAAATAAATATACCTTACATAAGTGGTGAAAATGTAAAGGTAATTGATGGTCCTTTTAATGGGTTTACAGGTACAATTGAAAAGGTTAATGAAGATAAAAGAAAATTAGAGGTTATGGTTAAAATATTTGGCCGTAAAACTCCTCTTGAGTTAAGTTATATGCAAGTTGAAAAAATATAAATGTTACATAATAAAAATAGGATTTAGCTTCCACTAGAATCGTATTTAATTTAATTAATATAATGGCAAAAGAAATAGAAAAAGTTCTGAAACTACAAGTTAGAGGAGGTGCAGCTAACCCCTCTCCACCTGTAGGTCCAGCATTAGGAGCCGCAGGAGTCAACATAATGGAGTTTTGTAAACAGTTTAATGCAAGAACTCAAGACAAACCAGGAAAAATTCTTCCTGTTGCAATTTCTGTTTATAAGGATAAATCATTTGAATTTGTTGTTAAAACTCCACCAGCTGCAGTTCAATTAATGGAAGCTGCAAAAAAGAAAAAAGGATCTGGAGAACCAAACAGAATCAAGGTAGGAACTGTTACATGGGATCAAGTTCGAACTATTGCTGAAGATAAAATGCCTGATCTTAATGCTTTTAATATCGATTCTGCAATGAAAATGATCGCTGGTACTGCAAGATCTATGGGTTTTACCGTCAAAGGAAATGCTCCATTTAATTCATAATTTTAAAATGGGAAAAATAACAAAAAATCAAAAAGAGTCTAGGTCTAAAGTAGACCCTACAACTTTTTACACTCTAGAAGATGCTTCTAAGTTGGTTAAAGAAATATCAACTACTAAATTTGATGCTTCAGTTGATTTAGCTATCCGACTTGGTGTTGATCCAAAAAAATCTAATCAGATGGTTCGTGGTATTGTGACTTTACCTCACGGAACTGGTAAAAAATTACGTGTTTTAGCTTTAGTAACACCAGATAAAGAGTCTGAAGCTAAAGAAGCAGGTGCAGATTTTGTTGGATTAGACGAGTATTTACAAAAAATTAAAGACGGTTGGACTGATGTTGATGTTATAGTTACTATGCCAAGTGTTATGGGTAAATTAGGTCCTTTAGGTCGTATTCTTGGTCCAAGAGGCTTGATGCCAAATCCCAAAACTGGTACCGTAACGATGGATATCAAAAAAGCTGTTACTGATGTTAAAGGAGGTAAAATTGATTTCAAAGTTGATAAGTCAGGTATTATTCACTCATCAATAGGTAAAGTTTCATTTAGTGCAGATAAGATTTTTGAAAATGCAGATGAGCTTGTGAAAACAATTGTCAAACTAAAACCTTCAACCACTAAAGGAATATATATAAAAAGTATTTATATGTCAAGCACAATGAGTCCAAGTGTTCCTGTTGAAGCCAAATTTTCATAGATTTTAAAAAATTAAAAATGAAAAAAGAAGAAAAAATAAAAGTTATAAATGATTTGACATTAAAATTAAAGGCGACAAAGACTTTATATTTAACAGATATATCTGGATTAAATGCATCTCAAACTACAGCTTTAAGACGTGCTTGTCATAAAGCAAACGTTAAATTGTCTGTTGTAAAAAATACAATGTTATCAAGGGCAATGGATGCTTCTGACAAAAATTTTGGAGAAATCAAAAATGTATTAAAAGGTAATACCTCATTGATGTTTTCTGAATCTGGTAATGTTCCAGCTAAGGTTATCAAAGATTTTAGAAGAAAATTAGATAAGCCAATTTTAAAAGCAGCTTTTATAGAAGAAGCAATTTATATTGGTGATGATCAGATTGATACTCTCGCAGCTATTAGATCAAGAGAGGAGTTAATTGGAGAAATTATTGGATTATTACAATCTCCGGCTAAGAATGTGGTTTCTGCATTAAAGTCTGGAAGCAGTAATTTATCTGGTATACTGAAAACGTTATCAGAGCGTTAATTCTGAAAAACAATAGTGTTTAAATAAACAAATAGAAATATAAATTATAAAAATTGGTAAAATGGCAGATTTAAAAGAATTCGCAGAACAATTAGTAAACCTAACTGTAAAAGAGGTAAACGAGCTTGCTAACATCTTAAAAGATGAGTATGGTATAGAGCCTGCAGCAGCAGCTGTAGCAGTTGCTGGTCCAGCAGCTGGAGATGGTTCAGATGCCGCAGAAGAGAAAACAGAATTTGATGTTATCTTGACAGCAGCTGGAGGAGCTAAACTAGCAGTAGTGAAATTAGTAAAAGAATTAACTGGATTAGGTCTTAAAGAGGCTAAAGGTTTGGTTGATGAAGCTCCTAGCGCAATAAAAGAAGCTGTAAGTAAAGATGAAGCTGAGGGTCTAAAAAGCTCCTTAGAAGAAGCGGGTGCTGAAGTAGAGATTAAGTAGTCACATTCACACAAGTTTAAGGTTTAGGCTTTTGTACAGTTCAATCGTCTAAACCATTTTGTGCTTATAAATATTGATTAATAAATAACATATAGTTCATCTAAAACAACTACAGATGCCAAGTATTTTAAAGAAAAGAGTAAATTTTGCTGCAGCCCAGCATACCCCTAATTATCCTGATTTTCTTGATATTCAAATCAAGTCTTTTCAAGATTTTTTTCAATTAGAAACTAAATCTGATGAAAGAAACGAAGAAGGACTTTTTAACACATTCCAAGAAAATTTTCCCATATCGGATACAAGAAATCAATTTGTACTTGAATTTATTGATTATTTTGTTGATCCTCCTCGATATTCTATTCAGGAATGTATTGAAAGGGGTTTAACATATTCTGTCCCTTTAAAGGCTAGATTAAAATTATATTGTACGGATATTGAGCACGAAGATTTTGAAACTATAGTTCAAGATGTTTTTTTGGGCACCATACCCTACATGACTCCTAGTGGTACATTTTGTATTAATGGTGCTGAACGCATAGTAGTTTCTCAACTTCACAGGTCTCCAGGAGTGTTTTTTGGTCAATCTTTTCATGCTAATGGAACTAAACTTTATTCAGCCAGAGTAATTCCTTTCAAAGGTTCATGGATAGAATTCGCAACTGATATAAATAGTGTTATGTATGCTTATATTGACAGAAAGAAAAAACTACCCGTTACAACACTTTTTAGAGCTATAGGATATGAAAGTGATAAAGATATACTTGAGATCTTTGATTTAGCCGAAGAAATTAAAGTTTCTAAATCAGGATTGAAAAAGGTGCTCGATAGAAAACTAGCAGCAAGAGTTTTAAAAACATGGCATGAAGATTTTGTTGATGAAGATACAGGGGAGGTTATTTCAATAGAAAGAAATGAAATAATAATTGATAGAGATACCATTCTTGAAAAAGATCATATCGAGCAAATAATGGAGGCTGGAGTTAAAACAATTCTTTTACATAAGATTGATGCGCATATGTCAGATTATGCAATAATTAACAATACTCTTCAAAAAGATCCAACAAACTCTGAAAAGGAAGCAGTAGAGCATATATATCGCCAATTAAGAAATGCTGAACCACCAGATGAAGATACAGCCAGAGGAATTATTGATAAATTATTTTTCTCAGATCAAAGATATAATCTTGGAGAGGTTGGTAGGTATAGAATGAACAAAAAGTTGGGACTAAATGTGGAAATGGACAAATTAGTCTTAACTAAATTAGATATCATTACCATAATAAAATATTTAATTGAACTAATTAATTCAAAAGCTGAGATAGATGATATTGATCATCTATCTAATAGAAGAGTTAGAACAGTAGGAGAGCAATTATCATCTCAATTTGGAGTTGGTTTAGCAAGAATGGCTAGAACAATTCGTGAAAGAATGAATGTTAGAGATAATGAAGTTTTTACACCCATAGATCTTATTAATGCAAAAACACTATCTTCTGTTATAAATACATTTTTTGGAACCAATCAGTTATCCCAATTCATGGATCAGACAAATCCTTTAGCTGAGTTAACCCATAAAAGAAGATTGTCTGCTTTAGGTCCAGGTGGATTGTCAAGAGAAAGAGCAGGTTTTGAAGTTAGGGATGTTCATTATACTCATTATGGCCGTTTATGTCCAATTGAAACCCCCGAAGGTCCAAATATTGGATTAATATCTTCTCTTGGGGTATTTGCTAAAGTTAATAATCTTGGATTTATTGAAACTCCATACAGAAAAGTTGAAAAGGGCAAGATTAATTTATTTGAAACCAAATACCTTAGTGCTGAAGAAGAAGAAAATCAATTAATTGCTCAAGCCACTATACCTTACGATAAAGATGGTAATATTACTGCAGAAAGAGTAATTGCTCGAGATCAAGCGGATTTTCCAGTAGTTACTCCTGATAAAATTAATTATACTGATGTAGCCCCAAATCAAATTGCTTCGATATCTGCATCATTAATACCATTTTTAGAACATGATGACGCTAACCGTGCTTTGATGGGGTCAAATATGATGCGTCAAGCTGTGCCACTTCTTAGACCTGATTCACCTATTGTAGGAACAGGACTCGAACGACAAGTAGCTTCAGATTCCAGAGTTTTAATAAATGCTGAAGGAGATGGTATTGTTGAATATGTTGACGCTAATAAGATTACTATTAAATATGATATTTCTAAAGAAGAAGAAATAGTTAAATTTGATAGTCCAGTTATAAGCTATAACCTTATTAAATTTCGTAAAACAAATCAAGGAACTTGTATAAACCTTAAGTCTATTGTAAAAAAAGGAGATCGTGTTATAAAAGGTCAAGTTTTATCAGAAGGTTATGCAACAGAAAATGGTGAATTAGCTCTTGGTCGTAACATGAAAGTTGCTTTTATGCCATGGAAAGGATATAATTTTGAAGACGCTATTGTAATCTCTGAAAAAGTAGTAAGAGAAGACATTTTCACTTCTATTCATATAGATGAATACTCGTTGGATGTTAGAGATACTAAGCTTGGAACTGAAGAGTTAACTGATGATATTCCTAACGTTAGTGAAGAGGCTACAAAAGATCTAGATGAAAATGGGATGATACGAATTGGAGCAGAGGTAAACCCTGGAGATATTCTAATTGGAAAAATTACTCCAAAGGGAGAGTCTGACCCTACACCTGAAGAAAAACTTTTGCGTGCAATTTTTGGTGACAAAGCAGGTGATGTTAAAGATGCTTCATTAAAAGCGCCTCCTTCATTACACGGAGTTGTTGTTGATAAAAAATTATTTACAAGATCTCTTAAAGATAAAAGAAGAAGAAATCAAGATAAACAGGAACTAGAAATTCTAGAAGAAAATTTTGAACTTAAGTTTGATAAACTTAAAGGTCTTTTAATTGAAAAGCTATTCACAATCCTGAATGGTAAAACATGTCAAGGGGTTCAGAATGACCTAGCAGAAGAGATTTTGCCAAAAGGAAAGAAGTATTCTCTCAAAATGCTCTCTGCGGTAGAGGATTATACTCACTTAACTAAGGGAGTTTGGACTACTACAAAAGAAACTAATTCTATGATTGCAGATTTGATTCACAATTATAAAATTAAAGAAAACGATTTACAAGGATCTTTACGTCGTGAAAAGTTCACTATTTCTGTTGGTGATGAATTACCTGCGGGAATATTAAAATTAGCAAAGGTATATATTGCTAAGAAAAGAAAATTGAAAGTTGGTGATAAAATGGCAGGACGTCACGGAAACAAAGGAATAGTTGCAAGGATAGTTCGTGAGGAAGAAATGCCTTTCTTAGAAGATGGAACCCCTGTAGATATTGTCCTTAATCCTTTAGGTGTTCCCTCAAGAATGAACATTGGTCAAATCTATGAAACGGTTTTAGGATGGGCTGGACAAAATCTAGGACAAAAATACTCCACACCTATATTTGATGGTGCATCAATTGATCAAATTAATGATTTAACTGATGAAGCCGGAGTTCCACGATATGGTCACACGTACCTTTATGACGGTGGTACAGGAGAACAGTTTGATCAACCGGCTACTGTGGGTGTTATATATATGCTAAAATTAGGCCATATGGTTGATGATAAAATGCACTCTAGATCTATCGGGCCATATTCATTAATTACTCAGCAGCCTCTTGGAGGGAAAGCCCAGTTCGGAGGACAGCGTTTTGGTGAAATGGAAGTTTGGGCTCTAGAAGCATACGGGGCATCAAGTACTTTGCAGGAAATATTAACTGTAAAATCTGATGACGTTATAGGTAGAGCTAAGACTTATGAATCGATTGTTAAAGGAGATTCACTTCCAGAACCTGGATTACCGGAGTCTTTTAATGTTTTAATGCATGAATTAAAAGGATTAGGACTTGACATTAGATTAGAAGAGTAATAAAAAATTAAGTAACATTTAGAAAGCAATTAAAAATGGCTAGAAACAACGAAGTAGTTACACAGAAAAAATTTAATAAAATTGTAATTGGTCTATCATCTCCAGAGGTGATACTAAATAGTTCAAGAGGTGAGGTCTTAAAACCTGAAACTATAAACTACAGAACACATAAACCAGAGCGTGACGGTTTATTTTGCGAAAGAATTTTTGGACCAGTTAAAGACTATGAATGTGCTTGTGGCAAGTATAAAAGAATTAGATATAAAGGAATAGTATGTGATAGATGTGGTGTAGAGGTTACAGAAAAAAAAGTTAGAAGAGATCGCGTTGGTCACATTCATCTTGTAGTTCCAGTAGCACATATTTGGTATTTTAGATCTTTACCAAATAAAATTGGATATTTATTAGGTTTGCCTTCTAAGAAATTAGATATGATTATTTACTACGAAAGATACGTAGTAATTCAGTCTGGAATTGCCTTAAATTCGGAAGGAGAGCCGTTACAAAAAATGGATTTTCTAACAGAAGAAGAATATTTAAATGCATTAGAACAAGTACCTGCTGAAAATCAATATCTTGACGATACTGACCCAGATAAGTTTATTGCTAAAATGGGAGCTGAGTGTTTAATTGAATTACTTAGTCGAATTGATTTAGAGAAACTATCATATGAGTTAAGGCATAAGGCAAATAACGAAACATCAAAACAAAGAAAAACTGAGGCTTTAAAAAGGCTTCAGGTTGTAGAAGCATTTAAAGATGCAAATTTACGCAGAGAGAACCTTCCTGAGTGGATGATTATGAAAGTAGTTCCTGTTATTCCTCCTGAACTAAGACCCTTAGTTCCCCTTGATGGAGGACGTTTTGCAACATCTGATTTAAATGACTTATATCGAAGAGTTATAATAAGAAATAATAGATTAAAACGTCTCGTTGAAATAAAGGCTCCAGAAGTGATTTTAAGAAATGAAAAAAGAATGCTACAAGAATCTGTAGATTCATTATTTGATAATACTCGTAAATCTTCTGCAGTTAAAACGGATTCTAATCGACCACTTAAATCTCTTTCTGATTCATTGAAAGGAAAGCAAGGTAGGTTTCGTCAAAATCTTTTAGGTAAACGTGTAGATTATTCAGCAAGATCAGTTATTGTTGTTGGTCCTGAACTAAAACTTTTTGAATGTGGTCTCCCAAAGGGAATGGCTTCGGAATTATATAAACCATTTGTAATTAGAAAACTAATTGAACGTGGAATTGTAAAAACTGTAAAGTCAGCTAAAAAAATAATAGACAGAAAAGAACCTGTTGTATGGGATATTTTAGAAAATGTTCTCAAAGGACATCCAGTTCTTTTAAATAGAGCTCCTACACTTCACCGTTTAGGAATTCAAGCTTTTCAGCCTAAATTAATTGAAGGAAAAGCCATCCAGCTTCACCCTTTAGTATGTACAGCTTTTAATGCAGATTTTGATGGTGACCAAATGGCAGTTCATTTACCGCTTGGACCAGAGGCTATATTAGAATGTCAGATGTTAATGTTGGCATCTAATAATATTTTAAATCCAGCAAATGGTCAACCTATTACAGTTCCATCTCAAGATATGGTTTTGGGTCTTTATTATATGACTAAGGCAAGAAAATCAACTAAAGAAGCTCCAGTTAAAGGAGAAGGTTTAGTTTTTTATTCTGTGGAAGAAGTTCATATTGCTCATAACGAGAAACGAGTAGATTTAAATGCTGTAGTGAAAATAAGAGCTAAAGATTTTAATAATAATGGAGAGTTAGTTTATCAAATTATAGAAACAACAGTTGGAAGAATCTTATTTAATGAGGTGGTTCCTGAAAATGCAGGTTTTATTAATGAAGTTTTGACAAAGAAAAACCTTCGTGGAATAATTGGTGAAATATTGAAAGTAACTAGTGTTCCCGAAACCGCAGAATTTTTGGATAAAATCAAAGATATGGGTTATGGTTTTGCATTTAAAGGAGGATTATCTTTTAGTCTTGGTGATATTATTATTCCTCCTGAAAAATCAAAAATGATTGATGAGGCTAATGGTCAAATTGAAGGCATTGTTGGTAATTATAATATGGGACTAATCACAAACAATGAAAGATACAATCAAGTAATTGACGTGTGGACATCTACAAACGCTACTCTTACTGAGTTAGCTATGAGTAGAATTAGTGAGGATCAGCAAGGTTTTAATTCAGTTTTTATGATGTTGGATTCTGGAGCTAGAGGTTCTAAAGAACAAATAAGACAATTAACTGGGATGAGAGGTCTTATGGCTAAGCCTAAAAAGTCAAATGTAGGTGGTGGAGAAATAATCGAAAATCCAATCCTTTCTAATTTTAAAGAAGGATTATCAATTTTAGAATATTTTATTTCTACTCACGGTGCTAGAAAAGGTCTAGCAGATACTGCATTAAAAACAGCAGATGCAGGATATTTAACTCGACGACTGGTTGATGTTTCTCAAGATGTAATTGTTAATAATGAAGATTGTGGTACTCTTAGAGGAATTTTAGTTAAACCGTTGAAAAAAAATGAAGAAATAGTTGAAAGCTTAGGAGATAGAATTTTAGGTCGAGTTTCCTTGAATAACATAATTAATCCTTCTTCAGGAGAATTAATAATCGAGTCTGGAAATCAAATTACTGATTCAATAATTACTCAAATTAATGATGCTCAAATTGAATCTGTAGAGGTTCGTTCACCATTAAGTTGCGAAGCTAAACGAGGAATATGTGTTAAATGTTATGGAAGAAATTTAGCTACTGGAAATATGGTTCAAAAAGGAGAAGCAGTAGGTGTAGTTGCTGCTCAATCTATTGGAGAACCAGGAACTCAATTAACTCTCAGAACTTTTCATGTGGGAGGAGTTGCTGGAAATATTTCAGAGGAAAATAAAATAGTAGTAAAACAGAATGGCGTAGCGGTAATTGAGGATCTTAAAATTGCTAAAGGGATTGATTCAGATGGAAATCCATCAGATATTGTAATTTCAAGAACAGCTGAAATTAAGGTTGTAGATAAAAAAACAAAGATTGTATACAGCACAAATAATATTCCTTATGGTTCTTCATTATTTGTTGAAAACGGGTCTAAAGTTTCAAAAGGTGATATTGTTTGTAGTTGGGATCCTTTTAATGGAGTTATAGTCTCAGAGTTTGCTGGTAAAGTAGAATTTGAAAATATTACTCAGGGAGAAACATATCAAGTTGAAATTGATGAACAAACTGGTTTTCAAGAAAAAGTTATTTCTGAAACTAGAAATAAAAAATTAATTCCAACACTATTAATTAAGGATAACAAAGATATAGTCTTACGTTCTTATAATTTACCTGTTGGAGCCCATTTAATTGTTGATGATGGAATTAAAATTGAAGAGGGTAAGATACTGGTTAAAATACCAAGAAAATCTGCTAAATCTGGAGATATAACAGGTGGATTACCTCGTGTAACAGAGTTATTCGAAGCAAGAAATCCCTCAAACCCTGCAGTAGTTTCTGAGGTTGATGGAGTAGTTTCTTTTGGTAAGATTAAACGTGGTAATAGAGAAATTATAGTTGAATCAAAATATGGAGATATTAAAAAGTATTTAGTGAAACTCTCAAATCAAATATTAGTTCAAGAAAATGATTTTGTGAAAGCTGGAATGCAATTATCTGACGGATCTATAACTCCTGTTGATATTTTAAAAATAAAGGGCCCTTCTGCTGTTCAACAATATTTGGTAAATGAGGTTCAAGAAGTCTATCGTCTTCAAGGAGTTAAAATTAATGATAAACATTTTGAAGTTGTAGTAAGACAGATGATGCGTAAGGTTAAAATTAATGATCCTGGTGATTCAAGCTTTTTAGAAAATCAATTAGTTTTTAAAGCTGACTTCATAGAAGAAAATGACAGTCTTTTCGGTAAAAAAGTAGTTGAAAATGAAGGGGATTCAGAAAACTTTAAATCTGGACAAATTATTTCTGCTCGTCAATTAAGAGATGAAAATTCACTTCTTATAAGACAAGATAAAATTAAAGTTGAAGCGAGGGATGCTATTACATCTACCTCTACTCCTGAACTTCAAGGTATAACAAGAGCCTCGCTCCAGACTAAGTCGTTTATTTCAGCAGCATCATTCCAAGAAACAACTAAAGTTCTTAATGAAGCAGCGGTGAATGGGAAAGAAGACTATTTAGCCGGATTAAAAGAAAATGTTATAGTAGGGCATAAAATTCCTGCCGGAACTGGTTTGAGAGAGTATAGTAATGTTATTGTAGGGTCAAAAGATGAATATAAGAGCTTATTAGTTAACAAAGAAGAAGAACTTTCTGACATTTAATTTTTGTATAATGAGTGATATAAAAAAAGATCAAAAAATAAATATTCAATTAGATGAAAAGACTGCCGAAGGAGTATATTCTAACTTAGCAATCATTAATCATTCTGTTTCAGAGTTTGTTGTTGATTTTATTAATATGATGCCTGGTTCTCCTAAGGCTAAAGTGAAATCGAGAATTATATTGACTCCAGAACATGCTAAAAGGTTTCAAAAAGCATTATCAGATAATATAAATCGTTTTGAAAAATCTAACGGTGAAATTAAAACTAACGATTCTCCACCTATTCCAATAAATTTTGGCACTCAAGGAGAAGCTTAAAACATGAGTAGCTGGGTTTATTTATATTCAGATGTAAAATAAAACTTTATACTTGGATATTTATTTTTTGTCATTTGAAGTGTAAAATCTGAATCTGCAAGAAAAACTAATTGTTCTTTATTATCCTTAGCCAGAAACTTTTGTTTTACCCTTTTAAATTCTTCAACTTCATTATTTTTAGATTTCTCTATAGATATCCAACAAGCTTTATAAACATTAAGATTTTCAAAGTTACACTTTGCACCATACTCGTGTAATAGCCTATATTGAATTACCTCAAATTGAAGAGCTCCTACAGTTCCTATGACTTTTCTGTTATTGATATTAAGAATAAATAATTGTGCCACACCTTCATCCATTAGTTGATCGATTCCTTTTTCAAGTTGTTTAGCTTTCATTGGATCAATATTATTAATATATCTAAAATGTTCAGGAGAAAAGCTAGGTATTCCTTTAAAATTAATTTTTTCTCCAGTAGTTAAAGTATCACCAATTTTGAAATTTCCAGTATCATGAAGACCAACTATGTCTCCTGGAAATGAAATATCAACAATTTGTTTTTTTTCGGCAAAAAAGGCATTTGGACTTGAAAATTTTAATCTTTTATTCTGTCTTACGTGTAAATACGAAGTGTTCCTTTCAAACTTACCAGACACGATTTTAATAAACGCAAGTCTATCTCTATGTTTTGGATCCATATTGGCATGAATCTTAAAAACAAATCCTGTAAATTCAACTTCTTTAGGGTATATGATTCGTGTATCAGAAATTTTTGGTCTTGGTTTTGGAGCAATCTTAATAAAACAATCAAGAAGTTCTTGAACTCCAAAATTATTTAGTGCAGATCCAAAGAAAACTGGTTGTAAGCTACCAGACAAATATTTTTCTCTATCAAACTTTGGATATACGCCAGTAATTAATTCTATATCTTCTTTTAATTGTTTCAATTGTTTGGATCCAATACTTAGTTTTAATTTTTGATCATCAATTGATCCATACTTTATTTTTTTTGATATTTTTTGCTTATCATCTGAATTAAATAGCTCTAAGTTTTTCTCCCATATATTATATATACCCTTAAAATCATAGCCCATTCCGATAGGGAACGTTAATGGAGTTACAGTAAGACCGAGTTTGATTTCAACTTCATCCATTAGATCAAAAGCATCTTTACCTTCTCTATCCAATTTGTTAATAAACACTAGTATTGGGATAGATCTTAGCCTGCATACCTCTACTAGTTTTTGAGTTTGTTCTTCTACACCTTTTGCAACATCGATTACTACAATTACTGAATCAACAGCTGTGAGCGTTCTAAATGTATCTTCGGCAAAGTCTTTATGTCCTGGGGTGTCAAGAATGTTTATTTTTTTATCCCTATAAATAAAGGCTAAAACTGATGTTGCTACAGAAATCCCTCTTTGACGCTCAATCTCCATGAAGTCACTTGTTGCTCCTTTTTTAACTTTGTTTGATTTAACTGCACCAGCCTCTTGAATAGCCCCTCCATACAACAAAAGCTTCTCCGTTAAGGTTGTTTTTCCAGCATCTGGATGAGAAATTATTCCAAAAGTTCTTCTTCGCTCTATTTCACTTAAAAAATCCATCAGGATATTATTTTTAACAAAAGTATCTAATATTATCAAAAGAAAAATACCTAATAGGTTTTTGTTTAAATAATAGGTATTTTTGAATGTTTAATGAAAGAAGAAGAAGTTATTTTGGTCGATTCTCAAGATCAAATTTTGGGTACAATGCCTAAAATGGAAGCTCATGAAAAGGGGATTCTTCACAGAGCATTTTCAGTTTTTATTTTAGATTATAAAAATAAAATCTTACTTCAAAAAAGAGCCCTAAATAAATACCATTCTCCTGGTTTATGGACTAATACTTGTTGTAGTCATCAAAGACTAAACGAGACTTCTCTTCAAGCAGGAAATAGAAGACTGATAGAGGAGATGGGAATTGATCTAGAATTAAAAGAAATTTTCACATTTAAATATAAGGCCCCTTTTTCTAATGGTCTGACAGAAAACGAATTAGATCATGTTTTAATAGGCTATACTGAAAGAAATCCAATTATTAATCCAGATGAGGTTTCTGATTGGAAATGGGCAGATATTGAACTTATTCATCAAGATCTAGCTTTAAATCCAAAAAACTATACAATTTGGTTTAAAATAGTTTTTGCTGAGTTTATTAATTATATAAAAAAAAATGAAAGTAACAGTAAGTAGAAAAGCACATTTTAATGCAGCTCACAGACTTTATAGATCAGATTGGGATGATGAAAGAAATAATTCTGTCTTTGGTAAATGTTCAAATAAAAACTTTCACGGTCATAACTATGAACTAATTGTTAGTGTTCGAGGTGAAATTGATTCTGAAACCGGCTATGTGATTGACATGAAAACACTAAAAGATTTGATTAAATTTGAGATTGAAGAAGCTTTTGATCATAAGAATCTTAATATTGAAGTTTCTGATTTTCAAAACTTAAATCCAACTGCTGAAAACATTGTAGTTGTTATATATAACAAGCTTTTTAAACATATGCAAGATGATCATGACCTGGAAGTTGTTTTGTACGAAACACCTAGAAACTTTGTCAAATATTCTGGACAATAAATAACGTTAAATATTACAGAACATATGGATCTCAGACTCCTATTTAAATGTATATTTGAAAAAAATTAATTATGGCTAGTGTTAAACAATTAAAAAAAGATATTAATAACTCTATTGGATCTTTTATTGAAGACATATACATGTGGGAGCTATCTAATCCAAAGGCTGATATTAAAAAAAGCAATTCATTAATTGACGAATCACTTTTACTGTTTGATCAATTAATCCAAGAAGTTAATCTGTCAAAGGTTAAAAAAACTAAACTTCATTTTAATTCTATTAAAGAACAATTAAATTCTGGCTTAGAAAAAATGATAAAAAAATTAGAAAAACTTAAATAAGTCTAATCTAGTTTCACTTCTTTTTTATTCCTCTTTAAAATCCTGAAAAACGATTTACCGTATTTTGAGTTTCTAATATTTTCAGGCATTTTTTTTGCAATTGTATCAAGATAAGAAGGATTTGCATTATCCATTTCAGTTATTATAATGAATGGAGAAATCATTTTATCTGAATGAGTATTTGCAAAATTTAGTGTATATAAGTAACGACGCTTATTTAGCCTGTTGATTTGTTTCTGAAATGAATCAATTAATTTTATATTTTGACTCTTTTGAGCTTCTAAATAAAGTTTTAAAAGTTCTAAATTTTTTGAATTGAATTTTCTGGATATTGATTTATACTCTTCTAGTAGATCATTGTTTTCCGAACCTTCAATGTAAGCACTGCTTTCAAATGTTTTAAGTCTTGTTTTTATTTTTATATTTCCTTTCGAACCAAAAAAAACAATACGATCGTTTAGTGAATCTCCATCATCTTTTTTTAAATATAAATGGAAAATTTCAGGTCCATTCAATTCTGCTTTTAAATTAAAAACACCATTTCCTTTTATTTCAAATGAATCTATAGTTACTAAAACGGAATCTTGATACTTTTTTAAAAAAAGAGATCCTTTTCTGAGATCTGAAATTACACCATCAATTTGCATCAAATTATTATTATCAATTGGGGTATTACAAGAAGTAATAAAAATAATTATATAAAAAATATAAAAGGATTTTTTCATGATTATATATTTAACCAGTAAGTTAGTTTTAAATTTAAACTCCTTTGTCTAGGAATAAATGAATCAGTGGTTATATAATTATCATTATAAACAATATAAAGATCAGATAAAGGTGCAAAACGCCACTGAAGTCTTGAATTTATCCCTAAGTTTTCAGCCTGAGAACTATATTGTACATATGAAGACCAAAATATATTTTTTGTAAAGGTAAAATCAATTTTTGGTCTTATTAACCAAATGTTTTCTGTTGGAAAACTTTTTCCTAATGCAATATGATCATAATTTACAGATAGTGATGTTGACATGAAAGGTTGAAAACGCCAATTGAAAGTGCTTCCTATTGAATATTTCATTCCATTATAAAATTGTCCAAAATCAGGCTCAATTCTATAAGAAAAGTTTTTTCTGACATCTGAATTGTATGACAACCTCAAACTTGTATATCTATATGTTTTTTCTCCGGGAATAGGATTGTCAGGATTTAGCCCAGTAGGATCAAAATCGCCATAGAGATAAGTTGATCTGCTAAAAACTCTAAAGTTCATTCTTACTCCATTTCTATAAACAAAATTAGCCGAAGGACTTATAGTCCTATCTGAGTTTCTGTTGCTATCATTAGGGCGGAAAAAGTTCCACATTCCAACTCCTATTTCATATTGAGTTAAATTTTTGTTTATTGGATAAAATTTTAATTTATATTCTGGAGTTATTTTAAGTAAATCAGTTCTTCTTATAAAACCAAGATCTGATTTAAAATCTTCACCAATCATAGAAACTCCTAATTCAACTGTGCTTTCCCGGGTATTTCTTTCTAACTTCACTCCATAACTACTATCATCATCATCATTTTTAGAATCGGGTTTAAAAGATTTATGAAAATAGGCTCTTCCTACATAAACATTATCTGGGGAGGCTAAGTTATAATCTAAACCTATAAGTCTATTAAATGTTTCATTATCTTCAGTGAAATCATACTTTTTTCTATTTTCCCTATTAATCATTAATAAACTTATGTTTGACCGTGTAAACATTTTTTTCTGAATTGAAAATACAGTATTGTTGTTTGAAGGAATTTCATTAGCTAAATCTTCGTCGGTAATCATATGTAAAAATCCAATTCTCCAATCTTCATCAATTTTTCCGCTTAATCGAGCCCCTGCTATAATTTTATTTTCTATAGTATTACCGTCTAGATCTTTGGCAACACCAATTCTTCTAGAAAAAAATGGACGGCCATCTCTAGAATCACCATAATTTGTAAATAAATCACTGTTTTGAATAAAAAATTGTCTTTTTTCTGGAAGTGAAACTTCAAATCTAGTCAAGTTAACTACTTGGTCATCAACCTCAACTTGAGAAAAATCTGGATTTAATGTAAGATCAAGATTTAATCCATTACCTATAGGTATCTTAGCATCTCCTCCAAAACTTATGTTATCTAATTTTTTTTCATTAACAAAGTCTTTAGAAGTTATACCATTCACATATGGGATAATAGCTAGAGGGGCTTTTGATTTACCTAAAGGATCTTCAAAAATCATGTTTCCTAAAAAAGCAAGACTTACTATTTGTTGATTTCTTGATCTACGTATCCATGTTGTCCACTCGTTTAAATTGCTATCAAATCTGTAAGCGTTGAATCCCCAAGATTTAGCACCTTCTGGAAAGTTTAAAAACTTTAATGGTATTTTAATTTCGTTTATGATGTAGTTGTCAAAAACTTGAGCTTCAGTTGTCCATTTAGTATCCCAGCTACTATTTGCATCTCTTCTGTAATCGGTTGCACCATTTGATAAGAGTGATTCTCGTTGAACTCCTTCAGGATTAGTTCCAAAAAAGAAAGCATTAGTTCGGTCATTATAAGTGTCAAACACAAATGTGATCCCATCAATACCCCAACCGGTCCAATCTCTTCTTAGTGAAGGAACTACATATTTTTTATTTTTTGTATTTGATATTGCTAATAGATAAATATTACTTTCATCCCTTATTATTTTAATAGTGGTTTTTAGCTCAGCCATTGAACTGTCACTAGGGAAATGTTGAAAAAAATCATTTATTTCATTTGCATTTTCCCAAGCTTTATCATTACCTAAGCCATCAATAATGATTTGTTTATTTGTAGTTTTTACTATAATATCTCTTGATTGAGAATATATTTTGTAACTGTTTATTAATACTATTAATAAGCAAAATAATAATGATTTATTTTTCAATTTCACCTCGATTTATTGTTAAAAAAAGTACAGTTGTTAATCACAACTATATTGACTAAATAATTGTTAAAAGGTTTAATGAATATTTTTTAAATTTAATTTAAATTCTTGAGATCCAAATAATCTTTAAAGTATAAGAGTTCATTATTGTGTAATGAACTCTTATTAGGGTAACAACTATTTAATTAAATCAAGACTCCTTTGAAGAAACTTTGTTAGAGCCTCTCCTTTTAATAGTCCTTGTGAAAGTTTTGCTAAATCTAGAGCTTGAATTATAAGTCTTTCTCTTTTTTTTGCAGCCTTAGTTTTGAGAATATCACTTATTAACTCATGATTAGTGTTAACTAGTAGGGTATACATTTCGGGCATATTACCCATCATTCCGCTTCCACCATTTTGTTGCATTTCTTTCATTCTTCTCATAAATTCAGGCTGAGCTAAAACAAAAGGTAATGATTTGCTATCCATTGATTCCATTTGAACGATATAACCATTTTCCTTAACTATTTCTTCGATCATAGGCTTAAGTTTTTCTTTTTCTTTATCAGAAAGTTTAGATATAATTACCTCATCTTTTTTAATTAGATTTTCAATTGAATCTCCATCAACTCTAGCAAAACTTATCTTGTCTTTGCTTCCTTCCATTTTTTGAATCAAATGTGAAATTATAGGTGAGTCAAGTAAAAGTACGGTATACCCTTTATCCTCAGCAGATGATATATAACTATGCTGTTCCTCGATGTTACTCGTATAAAGAATAACTAATTTATCATCTTTATCAGTTTGAGTTGTTTTAATTTTTTCTTCTAGTTCTCCATATGTTAAAAACTCACCTTTTGTTGTTGGATATAGAGCAAATTTTTCTGCCTTTTCAAAAAACTTATCCTCACTCAGCATCCCATATTCAATGACTACTTTTATGTCATTCCATTTTTCCTCAAATGCTTTCCTGTCTTTTTTGAATAAACTACTTAGCTTATCACCGACTTTTCTTGTTATATAATTACTTATTTTTTTAACTGCACCGTCAGCCTGAAGGTAACTTCTTGAAACGTTTAACGGGATATCAGGTGAATCAATTACACCTCTAAGCAAAGTAAGAAATTCAGGAACAATTCCTTCAACATTATCAGTTACAAAAACTTGATTTTGATATAATTGTATTCTGTCTTTTTGGACATTTATATCATTATTGATTTTAGGAAAATATAAGATTCCTGTCAAATGAAAAGGGTAGTCAACATTTAAATGAATATTAAATAGGGGTGTTTCAAATTGATTTGGATAAAGTTCCCTGTAGAAACTGTTATAATCATCATCACTTAGTTCTTTAGGGGTTTTTGTCCATGCAGGATTAGAGTTATTGATGATATCATCAATAGTTTCTTTTTCTGGCTTTTGATCTTCAGGAGCTCCTTCTGGAAGTGGAATCTCAACTTCTTTAGTACCCAATTTAATAGGTATAGGCATAAATTTGTTATACTTAACAAGAAGCTCTCTGATTCGAGATTCTTCTAGAAATTCTTTTGAATCCTTGGATATATGAAGTATAACCTCTGTTCCTCTTTCTTTTTTGTCAGATTTGACAAGGTTGTATTCTGGAGATCCATCGCATGTCCAATGAGCACCTGTTTCTTTTTGATGAGATTTAGTTATAATTTCTACTTTGTCAGCTACCATAAAAGCTGAATAAAACCCAAGACCAAAGTGCCCTATAATCCCTGAATCTTGGGCTGTGTCTTTATATTTTTCTAAAAACTCCTCAGCTCCAGAGAAAGCAACTTCATTAATATATTTATTAACTTCATCCATTGACATTCCTACACCCTGGTCAATTACACGTAAAGTTTTCTTTTTAGAATCAATTTTAATTTCAATTTTTGGTAATCCTATATCTCCTTTTATCTCTCCTATACTACTCAGGTGAGCTAATTTTGTTGTCGCATCAGTTGCATTTGAAATAAGTTCTCTCAAGAAAATTTCATGATCACTGTATAGAAATTTTTTAATTAGCGGAAATATATTTTCTACCGCTACATTGATTTTACCTTTTGACATATTTATTTATTTTATTTATTTATTCTATTCAAAAAAAATACCAATTAATAAATAATGACATTTTGGCACTATATAAAATTAATATAATATGATTTTTAAGCTTATTTTAAATAAATTGCATTGGTAAAAGATAAAACATGTATAATTCAAAAATAGTAGGATTAGGAAAGTTTCTTCCTGACAATATTGTGACAAATGAAGATTTAGCAAAAAAAATTGAAACTTCTAACGAATGGATTATTGAAAGAACTGGGATTGAGGAAAGAAGGCATATTGTTAAAGGAGATGGAAACACAACAGCATCTATGGGTGCTAAAGCCGCAAAGATTGCACTTAAAAATGCAAATATGTCAGCTAATGAAATTGACCTTATTCTTTTTGCTACTTTAAGCCCGGATTATTATATGCCAGGCTCAGGTGTTTTTGTTCAAAAAATTTTAAACATCCCTACATGTCCGGCTATGGATATAAGAAACGCATGTTCAGGCTTTGTTTATGGAATGGCAACAGCAGATCAATTCATAAAAACAGGAATGTATAAAAATATACTTGTAATTGGATCAGAAACTCAATCTGGAGCTATAGACATGACCACAAGAGGTCGAGATATTGCTGTTATTTTTGGAGATGGTGCAGGAGCTGCTGTTGTAACAAGAAGTCAATCTAAAGATTCAGGTATTTTGTCTTCACATTTGCACTCTGAGGGTGAGCATGCTGATGATTTGGTTATGATTGCTCCGAACACAAATAAATGGGTGACAGAAATAGTTTCTGAAAATGATCCCGAGGATTCATCATATTATCCTTACATGAACGGAAAAGTAGTTTTTAAAAATGCAATTTCTCGTTTTGAAGAAGTGATTAATACTGGTTTAAACCATAATAACTTAAAAACTGAAGACATAGGTCTGCTAATTCCACATCAAGCTAACCTTAGAATTTCTCAATTTATTCAAAGAAAATTAAAATTAAGAAATGATCAAGTTTATAATAATATAATGAGATATGGAAATACTACAGCAGCCTCTATTCCTATTGCTTTAACTGAAGCTTGGGAGGAAGGCAAAGTAAAAGAAGGTGATATTGTAGTTTTAGCTGCGTTTGGAGCTGGTTTTTCATGGGGAAGTACCATTATCAAATGGTAGCTAAATCTACATTGATTCTTGGAGCTTCATTAAATGAATTAAGGTATTCTAATAAAGCAATAAAAAAACTTGTAAGTAATAAAATTAAAGTTTTTGCAGTTGGAAAAAACATTGGAGAAACTCATGGAGTTAAGATTCTAAACAATTTCCCTAAAGGTGCTAAAATTGATACTATAAGTGTTTATTTAAATATTAAACTTCAAGATCAATATGTTGATTCAATTATAGATATTTCTCCAAGAAGAGTAATTTTTAATCCTGGAACAGAAAACCCTAAATTATTTAAATATTTCTCTTATAAAGGTGTTGAGTGTGAAAACTCATGTACTTTGGTTTTGCTTTCTACCAACCAATATTAAACAGATAAACGTGATTAAACCATTTAATGGAAGTAATTCATAACCAATTTTATAACCCCACAAGTTTTCTGTGGAAACCCACCCTATATAAAAAAGGAGTTTAGGTAGACTTATTATAAAAACTGACAGTAGGCTAATCCATAAAACTTTTTTATCATCAATTTTATAATTAGTAAATATACCCAAAGAAAAAATTCCTAGTAATGGTCCGTAGGTATAAGAAGCAACTGTCAAAAGGCTGTCAATTACATTTCGGTCTAATACATGTTTAAAAATTATAACAACTATAATCAGCAAAATACTCATTCCAATATGTGCTTTAACTCGAATAGATTTTTGTATTTCTGGCTTATACTGATCAATATTTATAAAATCTATACAAAACGAAGTTGTTAAAGACGTCAAGGCACTATCAGCACTACTGTAGGCTGCCGCAACTAGACCCAAGATAAAAGTAATTCCAACAGCAGCTCCTAAATTATGATTCAAGGCAATTTCTGGAAAAAGCAGGTCAGTACTTTTTTTGCCTTCAAATAGAGGAATATTTATACCCATCTCATATGAATAGGTGTATAATAAAACCCCTAATATTAAAAATAAAAATGTAATAAAAACCAAGACAAAACTGAAAGAAATCATATTTTTTTGAGCAGAAATCAAATCTTTACAAGCTAAGTTTTTTTGCATCATATCCTGATCTAATCCAGTCATACAAATTGTAATAAAAGCTCCACCGATTATAGATTTTATGAAATAATTACTTTCATTGAAGTCATCAGTAACAAACAATTGACTCATGTTTTTAAATGAATCACTTTCTATAAATGTTAATAAACTTAAATCTAATTCAGTTAATATGTAGCTTATAGATAAAATAACTGACAATATCATTAATGTTGTCTGAAGAGTGTCTGTCCAGATGATTGTATTAATTCCTCCCTTTCGTGTATAGACCCATATTAATAAAACGGATAGTATAACACTTATTTCAAAAGGCACACCCCACATTTTAAAAACATATTGATATAAGACTAAAGCAACTAAAAACAGCCTAAATGCAGCTCCAAGAACTCTAGATATAAAAAAGAAAAAAGCTCCGGTTTTCTGAGTTTTTGGACCAAATCTTATATTGAGATATTCATAAATAGACGTAACATTATTTTTGTAATAAACAGGTAAGAGAACAAATGCTACAATAATATAACCAATTAAGTAACCTATAACTACTTGAAAATAAGTTAGTTGAGATTCTTCTACCCATCCAGGAACTGAAATAAATGTCACTCCTGATAAACTAGCGCCAACCATTCCATAAGCAACAAGGAGCCAAGGCGCTTTTTTATTTGCATTAAAAAATGTAGAATTAGAGGCTTCTTGACTTGTATATTTTGATATTATAATTAATACTAAAAAATATCCAAGAATAAGACTTAATATAATTTCAGGTGACTGCATATATGGGTAAAAGGCAAATATAGAAAAACCTTTTTCCATATGATATTTTTGTATTTTTGTATAATGGAATTTTCTTCAAAATTATTATCAGATGCTGTAGATGAAATATCTAGATTACCAGGAATAGGTAAAAGATCAGCACTCAGACTTGCTTTGTATTTACTCAAACAACCAAAAGAAAACACGATATTATTAGCTAAAACATTAGAAAAATTAAGAAATGAAATTGGTTATTGTGAAAAGTGTCATAATTTATCTGAAAATAACATTTGTGAAATATGTTCTAACGAAAAACGTAATAAAAAATTACTGTGTATTGTTGAAGATATAAGAGATGTTATGGCTATTGAAAACACTAATCAATATAATGGACTATATCATGTTTTAGGAGGAATAATTTCTCCAATTGAAGGTGTGGGTCCAAATGATCTTAACATTAATTCATTAGTTGAAAAAGTAAAATCTAAAGAAATTAATGAATTAATTTTAGCACTTAGTAGTACATTAGAAGCTGATACTACTAACTTTTATATTTTTAAAACGCTTTCTGATTTTGACATTAAAATAACTACTATTGCAAGAGGAATTTCAGTTGGAGATGAATTAGAATATGCTGATGAAGTGACATTAGGCAGAAGTATTTCTAGAAGAATACCTTATGAAAGTTCAATAACGGAATAGTAGTGCTTTATTCATAATTTTGGTACTTTTGTTTTAATAATTAAGTATGGGTAAGTATTTTTTAAAACTCCCAAAAATGGGAGAAAGTGTTGCTGAAGCTACATTAATAACTTGGCTTAAAGAAGTTGGTGACATCATTGATGCTGACGAGTCTATTGTTGAAATAGCTACTGATAAAGTTGACTCTGATGTTCCTTCAGAATTTTCAGGTAAGTTAATAGAAAAACGCTTCAATATAGATGATACAATTAAGGTTGGAGAGGTTATAGCTGTAATTGAGAGTGACGATTTGAAAAATGAAAATATTACAAATAATTATAAAAGTGTAAAAAATATTACTGAGGATTTAGTTGAAACCAAACCTATTGTTGAATCATCAATAGTTCATGAGACATCTAATCTTTTTGATAAAGCTGAATCTGTAATTAATTCTATCCCTACAGAAATTAAACGTTTTTATTCTCCATTAGTAAAGAGTATTGCTAAAAAAGAAAACTTATCTAATGAAGAGCTAGAAAATATTTTTGGAACAGGAAAAGATAAAAGAGTAACTAAAAAAGATATTTTAAAATATCTAAATTCCAAAAGACCATTTATTTCAGAACCAATTTCTGATTCAAAAAAATCATACACTGAAGATGTTGGATCTAGAGGACAGTTAATTGAAATGTCACGTATGGGCAAATTAATAGCTAATCACATGGTTGAAAGTAAAAAAACTTCTGCACATGTTCAGTCTTTTGTTGAAGTTGATGTAACTAATTTGTGGGAATGGAGAGAAAAGATAAAAAAATCGTTTTTTAGTCAAACTCAAGAAAAATTAACTTTTACACCTTTATTTATTTTAGCAGTAATTAAAGCATTAAGAGATTTTCCTATTCTAAACAGCTCTTTACAAGGTGAATCAATATTTCAGAAAAGAAATATAAACATTGGAATGGCTACATCTTTGTCAGATGGAAACTTAATTGTTCCTGTCATAAAAAATGCAGACCATTTAAACTTAATTGGTCTAACAAAAGCAGTCAACGACTTGTCTTATCGTGCAAGAAATAATCAACTTTTACCTGAAGATGTTCAAGATGGAACATACACTGTTACTAACGTGGGTAATTTTGGTTCGATTATGGGTACTCCGATTATCAATCAACCGCAAGTAGGGATTTTAGCAATTGGTGTAATTAGAAAAATGCCCTCAGTTATTGAAACATCAAAAGGAGATTATATTGGAATCAGAAAAAAACTAATATTATCTCATAGTTATGATCATAGAATCATTAATGGAGCTGTTGGGGGACAGTTTGCAAAAAATATTGCAAATTATCTAGAACAATGGGATCTAAATTTTTCTTTTTAAAATGAAATTAAAAATAGAAAGACCACTTTGTTTTTTTGATCTTGAAACAACAGGAATAAATATTACAAACGATCGAATAGTTGAAATGGCAATTTTGAAATTACACCCTGATGAAAAAATAGAAAAACAGGTTTGGCTAGTTAATCCTGAAATGCAAATTCCTCTAGAGGTTTCAGAAATTCACGGAATAACTAATGATAAAGTTGCTGACGCTCCAACTTTTAAAGAAATTTCTAAAATCATTTATAATTTTATTAAAGGGTGTGATTTGGCAGGGTATAATTCTGACAGGTTCGATATTCCACTTTTAATGGAAGAGTTTTTAAGATCAGAGATAGATTTCTCAACAAAAAACTTAAAAACAATAGACGTGCAAACTATTTTTCATAAAATGGAACAAAGGAATCTTACAGCAGCTCTTAAATTCTATTGTGATAAAAAGCTTGAAAATGCTCATTCAGCAATGGAGGATACTCAAGCCACTTTTGACGTCCTCATGTCTCAACTTGACAGGTATAATGATTTAGAGCCATCCATGTCTTTTTTGAGCGACTTTACTACCAGAAGAAAAACTGCTGATTTTGCTGGATACATAGTTTTTAATAAAGAAGGTGAAGAGTGTTTCTCATTCGGAAAACATAAAGGACAAACGGTTGATTATATTTTAGAAAAAGAACCTGGATATTTTGGCTGGTTATTAAAGGCAGAGTTTCCTATGTACACAAAAAAAATATTAACACAAATCAGAATGCGTAAAAGTAATCTTCAAAAATAAATAATTTTGAAAATAATTTGTATTGGAAGAAATTTCACGGACCACATAGAAGAGTTGGATAATCAAAAACCGAAAAATCCAGTTGTTTTCATGAAGCCAGATACTTCATTAATTCAAAAGAATCAGCCATTTTTTACGCCTGCCTTTTCAGATGATATCCATCATGAAGTAGAATTAGTGATTAAAATTAATCGAATTGGCAAGTATATTGATCAGAAATTTGCTCATAAGTATTATGAAAACATAACGGTTGGTCTTGATTTTACTGCACGAGATCTTCAAAACGATTTAAAAGTTAAAGGATTACCGTGGGAAAAATCAAAATCATTTGATGGTTCAGCACTAATCGGAAAGTGGTTAAATAAAAATGAATTTAATTTAAATAATTTAAATTTTCATTTAAACATAAATAATACATTAATTCAAAAGGGAAATACTTCTTTAATGTTGTGGAAAATAGATGAAATCATTTCTTATGTTTCACAATTTTTTACTCTTAAAATAGGAGATTTAATCTTTACAGGAACTCCAGCAGGAGTAAGCAGGTTAAATAAAGAGGACGTTTTAGAAGGTTTTGTTGAGGAGATTAAATGTTTTCAAATTAAGATAAAATAGAAATTATGATAGCTGAATTGGTTACCATAGGAGATGAGATTTTAATTGGTCAAATTGTAAATACAAATTCTGTTTTTTTATCAAAGTCATTAAACTCTATCGGTATTGCTGTTTCTCAAATCACATCAATTTCTGACAAGTCTACTGATATAATAAATACCGTTGAGAGATCTAGAAAAACGTCAGATATCATAATTATAACTGGAGGTTTAGGGCCGACAAGTGATGATGTGACTAAGCATACCTTAACATCATATTTTGATGATAAACTTATTTGGTATCCTGAAATTAAAAATCATATTGAAGAGTTATTTAAAAAATTCATTTCTACTCCAATAAGTGACATGAATAAAGAGCAAGCCCTTTTACCATCAAAAGCTAAAATTTTTAAAAATGAATATGGAACAGCTTCCGGAATGTGGTTTTCGTCAAAAGATGTTGAAGTTATAGCTTTACCGGGAGTTCCTTATGAGATGAAATCTTTAATGCAAAATTCAATTTTACCCGCTTTAAAAAAATCATTTAATAGGCCTTTTATTTATAATAAAACATTACTGACTTATGGCCTAGGAGAAAGTGCAATTGCCCTTAGAATTTCAGACTGGGAAAGTAAACTTCCTAATACTATAAAATTAGCTTACCTCCCTAGTTTAGGCAGGGTAAGATTAAGACTTTCGTCATCTGGAATGAGTGAAATTAAAGTTAGAAAAAAAGTTGATATGCAACTTTCAAGCTTGAAGCACTTAATTAAAGATATATATGTTGGAGATGAAGATCAAGGTTCAATAGAGGTTTTGATTGGAAATATTCTTTCCTCTCAAAATAAATCTTTATCAGTTGCGGAAAGTTGTACCGGAGGTAATATATCATCAGTTATTACATCTCAAGCAGGAGCTTCCAAATTCTTTAAAGGTGGCGTCATAGCTTATTTAAACGAATTAAAAATATCATTATTAAATATTCCGGCTGAATTAATTTTAGAAAAAGGAGTTGTTAGTTCTGATGTAGCAAAAGCTATGGCTTTGGGTATAAAAAAGCGATTTAATTCAAATTATGGAATAGCAACAACTGGTAATGCAGGGCCTACGTCTGGAGATGACATTTCAAAAATAGGTGAGGTTTATATAGCAATATCTAGCCCTGACGGAGTTTTTTGTGAATGTCATCAAATGGGAAACCACCGTGAAAGAGTAATTAGCAAAACAACAAATAAAGCGCTTGAGATGCTTTACAGGTTAATTAAAAGGGATTAATTATAAATTTTAAATAAGTTTTGTAACTACATAAAAATATGTAAATTTGCAATCTGTTTAAAAATAAAACAGATATAAACTAAATGTTATGGCTAGAGTTTGTGATGTTACCGGTAAAAGAGTCATGTTTGGAAATAATCGTTCTAAAGCCATGAATAAAACTCGTAGGCGTTTTGATATTAACTTGGTAAAAAAACGTTTTTATATACCTGAAGAAGACAAATGGGTTACCTTGAAAGTTAAAGCGTCAGTTTTAAAAACAATTAATAAAAAGGGTATTTCAGCCGTAATTAAGGAAGCTAAAGAAAAAGGTCTTTTAAAATAAAAGAAATAAAATGGCAAAAAGAGGTAATAGGGTACAAGTTATATTAGAATGTACTGAGCATAAAACATCAGGACAGCCTGGAACATCGCGTTATATAACTACAAAAAATAAAAAAAACTCACCCGATCGTTTAGAAATAAAAAAATTCAACCCAATTTTGAAAAAAATGACGGTTCATAAAGAAATTAAGTAGTCATGGCAAAAAAATCAGTAGCAACACTTCAAACTGGATCTAAAAGATTAACTAAGGCTATTAATATGGTCAAAAAAGAAAATTCCGGAACATATAGTTTTGTTGAAGCAATTATAGACCCAAAACACTTGAAAGACTGGATGGCTAGTAAGCCAATTAGGCAAGAAGTGATTCCAGTAAAACCTATTGAAAAACTTCAAATTATTCAGGAAAATGTTGTTGAATCAACAAAAGATTCTTAAAACACTCCTTCATTTAAACTTATTTAAAAAAAGCTACTTTTGAAGTAGCTTTTTTTATTTTTATAGAATGGGAATATTTAAAAAAATTTCATCTTTTTTAAAAGATAACGACAAAGAAACTTTAAAAGATAAGTTAAATGATTCCAGTGATTTAATTCAATCCACAGAATATGAATCAAAGTTAAAAGTAATTTCAGAGTCAGAAAATATAAACACGGATTCCTTAGAAGCTAAAAATGGCCTAGATAAGGGTTTAGAAAAGACTAAAAATACATTTTTCTCTAAACTAGGAAAAGTGCTGATTGGGAAAAGTAAAGTAGATGATGATGTGTTGGATGATTTGGAAGAAGTTCTTATAACATCAGATGTAGGCGTAAAAACCACAATAAAAATAATTGAAAGAATAGAAAAAAGAGTTTCTAGAGATAAATTTTTAGGGTCAAAAGAATTAAACAAAATTTTAAAAGAAGAAATTGTAGGAATTCTCTTAGATCAACATTCTAATGATGGTTCAACTTTTGAAGCTCTTCTCCCACATAATCCGTATGTAATTATGGTTGTAGGGGTAAATGGCGTAGGGAAAACAACTACGATTGGGAAGCTTGCTAACAAATATAAACTAATTGGTAAAAAAGTAATGCTTGGGGCTTCCGATACATTTAGAGCTGGAGCTATAGATCAACTTCAGGTTTGGGCAGATCGAGTTGGTGTAAAGCTTGTAAAACAATCTATGGGGAGTGATCCAGCCTCAGTTGCATTTGACACTCTAAAGTCAGCAAAAGCTCAAAAAATTGATGTAGTTATAATAGATACAGCAGGTAGACTTCACAATAAAGTAAATTTAATGAATGAACTTTCTAAAATAAAGAGAGTTATGGATAAAGTTATTCCTGAATCACCTCATGAAGTTTTACTCGTTCTAGACGGATCAACTGGCCAGAATGCATTTGAGCAAGCTAAACAATTCTCTTCTGCTACTGATGTTTCATCTTTAGCAATAACTAAATTAGATGGAACTGCTAAAGGTGGAGTAGTTTTAGGAATTTCTCATCAACTCAAAATCCCTGTAAGGTATATTGGGGTAGGAGAGAAAATAGAAGATTTACAAATTTTTGATCCGAAATCTTTTGTAGACTCTCTTTTTAGATAATAAATTATTCTAGTTCTTTATAGCTTCTATTTCCAGTAAAAAATATTGCATTTGCCATGAATAGTTTTCCGTTTTCCCAAAAAGCTCTAAATAGTGGATTATCTACCATATAAATTATATTACCTTGACCCAGGTTCTGGTTTCCAAATAACAAACTTTCACCTTGTTTTGAAGATACATTTGAACCTACAAAACCAGAGTGAGGTTTAATATTGTTTTTTAGATAGGCTATGTTTTGATTTTTTAAAAGCTCATAAGCACTTCCAGAGAGTTTTAAAGTGTAATAATAGTCTTCATATCCATATGCCATTGGATGAGATTGATCAATTGTAGCCTTGAAAATACTTCCAGTTATTAAATTACTTATATATTTTCTTTTTCTTGAACTATTTGAACTTGTGTCAGGAGTCTTGTTTATTGAAGGTTCTTTTAATGATATTTCGAATGGTTCAATTCCTGTTAAAGCATCCAAAGCCCTACCTAATGCAATTAATGTTCCTCCATTTCTAATCCAGCTTATTAAATCAGTTTCTATATTCTTAAAATTATAGTAGCCTGATGGTAAAATCAAGACATCAGTTTTTAAAAGAACTTCTTTATTTAATCTTGATTCACTTACATAATTAGCTTGATAACCTAATTGTTTTTCAAAAAAGTGTATTATTTCACCTGCATTATAAGTTGATGAGTTTCCTTCAGTTATAACACTTATCCTGGGCGGAGAGATTAAAGATAATTTATTAGAGCCAAGATCAGGGCCAGACGAAGAGTAGCCTGAAGATAATTGAGTTATTTTACGATTATTATTATCTGCAATAGTAAGAATTAGATTTTCAAGATTTGATTCTGGAAAGTTTAAATTATCTCCCTTTAGAATAAAAAGAGACCCTCTTTTCCAATTAATATTTTGATTTTTTAGTAGAGTGTTGTTAAATCTAACCTTAATTTTCGATTTCAATAAATCTCCTAAAAACTTAGCATCTTTCAAACTGTTCCATTTAGAAGCCCAACCGTATGCATTTTTATTAGTTTTGGAGTTAATATGTTTTTCGCTTTTATGGTTTATTAAATTAATATTTTCTTTTGTTGCTAAAGCTTTTAATCCATAGGCATAGGGAAGGGCCCAAGCAGTGATATCATAAGTTAGTGAGTCTGATAAAAAAGTTTGAGGCTCAAATAATACGTGAACCATTTTACCTTTAACTTGATTCGTGGTAATTATAAGATTATCAGGTTTAAGTTTAATTGATTTATTTTTTTTTGAATTGAAATCAAAACCTTTAACAACTTTATTTAAACTTGGTGATCCATACTTAATTTCATGTCTATCAAGGAGCTTTTTCAATTTATTAATATTATCAACATTTCCACTAAGTATAAAATTCTTGTATTTAGTTGATTTATTTTTGTAAAATTCTTGATAGGCTGTATTTAGTTTTTTAATATTTTGTGAAGCAATTTCTATGGTTGATATGCTAGTTGTGTAATGGTGATTAATTCGATCAATTAAAGTAAGTTCAATTCCTTCTTTGTTGTAAAGTCCAAGGCCAGCTCTTCCACCTCCTGCTTGCTCATAAGTCATTCCAATTGCGCCAAGAAATGAAGGGTATGAATCTCCATAACTGGGATAGAGTAGGTCAAACCTTTCTTTGGTGTAGTAAAACCAACCATTTTTATCAAAATATTTAATATGATTTTTCGCAATTAAATCTTGAAAAGATTTTTGAAAATCTGTAATGCTTTCATGAATAGGCTCGGCAGCAGGTGCAAAGTAATATGGAGAGTTTGCTCCTTGTTCATGAAAATCAACATGAATATGTGGTAACCACTTATTATACTTAACTAGCCTTTGTTGAGTCTCAATTTGTGTTGCCCAAGCCCAATCTCTATTAAGATCAAATGCATAGTGATTTGTTCTTCCATTTTGCCAAGGTTCTTTGTGTTCTCTTGAATAAGAGTTAGGGTTGTACGGAAACCTTTTCTTTTGTTTATACCAATTTACATATCGATCTCTTCCATCAGGATTAATACATGGATCAATAATAACAATTGTATCTTTAAGCCAATCCTTGTATTTGGTAATTAAATTATAAATTGTTTTCATTGAAGCTTCTGTACTTGAAGACTCATTGCCATGAACATTATAGCTCAACCAAACTATAGCCTTATCAGAGTTTAATTCACCATTTTTAGACCCTGAATTTTTTAGATGATTATCTCTTATTTTTTCAATATTTTTTAAGTTTTCAGGACTAGAAATGAATGCTAATTGAAGTGAACGTCCTTCATTGGTTTTCCCATATGACTCCACTTTTACCCAATTTGAGTTTGAGTCTAAATAGTTATAATAATCTACTACTTGATGATGTCGAGAAAAAACTGTTCCAAGTTCATAACCTAAAAAAGAACCAGGTGAAATTATATCTTGAGATTTAGAATTAAAGCTTATTATTGACAAACATAAAAGAATATACTTTTTTAACATAATATTTTAATTTAACAGTAAAATTAATTTTTTTTAAACATAAAGGGTGATTAGTGTTATGAAAAATGAAATATCTTTACAAAAATAACTTAGAATGAAAGCCCATAAAATCCCATCTAATTCATTAGATATTTATTCTGAATTAATCAAGGACTATCAAGATGAAAACAAGGGTTTGATTTCATCTACAACTTCTTTTCCTAAAATGGATTCTCTCGCTAATTTATCTGCTGTAAAGTCAAAAGAATTTACAGATACTAATAGGAAAAAATTAATTAAAGCTTTTAAAGAACAATATGACAATATAAAGATCTCTAAGAATGTTGAAAAAAATCTAAACTTATTATCTAAAAATAACTCAGTTACAATAACAACAGGTCATCAATTAAGCTTAATGACTGGTCCTTTATATTTTATTTATAAAATTGTAAGTGTCATAAAGCTATCTATTATTATGAATAAAAAAAAAACTGGATATAATTATATTCCAGTTTTCTGGATGGCTTCTGAAGATCACGACTTTGAAGAAATTAGTAGTTTTTACTTTAAAGGAAGGAAAATTATTTGGAAACAATCAATGGGAGGGCCAGTTGGAGAAATTAGTTTAGATAAGCTTGATTTTTTATCCTTATTTATAGAAAATGAGCTTGGAACTTCAGAGTCTTCTTTATTTATTAAATCAATTATTAAAGAAAATTATTTAACAACAAAAACTTTATCAGAAGCAACATTTGGATTGGTTAACAGACTTTTTTGTGATTATGGACTGTTAATTTTAGATCCCAATTCAAGAAAATTAAAGGAAATTATGATTCCTTTTTTTAAAAATGAATTATTTAATCACAACTGTAAAAAACAAGTTGATAATCAGATAGAGATATTAAAAAATGATTATAATAAAAATTATAAACCTCAAGTGAACCCTAGAGAAATAAACCTTTTTTATATAACTAAAGGAGAAAGAAAAAGAATTATAAAAACTGAAAATGGATTTGAATTGAGTGATTCAAATAAAAAATTTACTAAACCTTTAATTGAAAAAGAGTTAATTGAATTTCCTGAAAGATTTTCTCCAAATGTTTTGCTTCGCCCTTTGTATCAGGAAGTGATACTTCCTAATATTGCATATGTAGGTGGTGGTGGGGAGATTTCTTATTGGTTACAACTAAAAGCTTTTTTTGAAAATCAAAATATTACTTTACCTATTTTAGTTATACGAGATTCAGCACTATTAGTGCCTTCTAAGACTTTGAAAAGTATTGAAAAGCTTAATGTTTCTTACTCTGATTTATTGAATGGAAAAGATCACTTAATTAAAAATAAAATTAAGGAACTTTCAAGTATAAGTTTGGATTTACAATTTTTAAAGAATAAACTTGATTCACAGTTTAGTTATTTAGAAAAAATTGTTTCTAAAACCGACTCATCTTTTAAAGGTGCTGTAAAAGCTCAAAAAGCTAAACAATATAAGGGAATAGATAATCTTGAGAAAAGACTTTTAAGAGCTCAAAAAAGAAAACTTAATGATCAGGTTAAAAAACTAGAAGTAATATATAATTCACTGTTTCCAAATAACAAACTCCAGGAGCGAACAGAAAATTTCTTTGATTATTATTTGTATTTTGAACATAATTTTATTCCAGATTTGATTGATAATTTTAATCCACTTAATAAAAATTTTATTGTATTTGAATCTAAATAAAACCAAAAAAATAGTCCAATTTTAAATTTCCGCCCTAATAAATAATTGTATTTTTGCTTATGCAAGACAAAGTTCTAATTCTTGATTTCGGATCTCAATACACACAATTAATTGCCAGAAGGGTAAGAGAACTCTTTATTTATTGTGAAATATTTCCATACAACAACCCACCCAAAGACTATTCTGTATACAAAGCAATAATTTTATCTGGATCACCTTATTCAGTTAGAAATGAACATCCCCCTCATATTGACCTTTCTTTAGTAAAAGGTAAAATCCCTTTATTAGGTATTTGCTATGGAGCACAGTATTTAGCACACTTTTTTGGTGGTAAAGTTAGTCCCTCCAAATCAAGAGAGTATGGTCGTGCAAACTTAAAAAGTATAGATTCAAAATCTATGTTTTTTAATGATATTCCTGACAATAGTCAAGTTTGGATGAGCCATGGTGACACCATTAATAATCTTCCTCATGGCGCAAGAATCATTTCCAGTACTTCAGATGTTAAAAATGCAGCTTTTGAGATTAAAGGGGAAGATACTTATGGAATTCAATTTCATCCAGAAGTATATCACTCTTCTGATGGTTCAAAGATGTTAGAGAATTTTTTGATAAAAATTTCAAAAATTAAACAAGATTGGACACCTGATTCTTTTGTCGAAATGACAATAAGTAAATTAAAAAATCAAATAGGAAATGAAAAGGTTATTTTAGGCCTTTCTGGAGGTGTAGACTCTACAGTTGCAGCAGTCTTATTAAATAAATCAATTGGTGATCAATTAATCTGTGTTTTTGTTAATAATGGCCTTCTAAGAAAAGATGAGTTTGATTCAGTTCTTAACCAATATAAGGGTATGGGGCTTAATGTAAAAGGAGTTGACTCTTCAGAATTATTTTTAAATAACTTGAAGGGTGAATCGGACCCTGAATCAAAACGAAAAATTATTGGCAATACATTTATTGATGTTTTTAATGATGAAGCCAAACAAATAAACGGAGCTTCCTGGCTTGCTCAAGGAACCATATACCCAGATGTAATTGAATCAATTTCAGTCAATGGACCTTCAGTAACAATTAAATCTCATCACAATGTTGGTGGTCTACCTGATTTCATGAAATTAAAGATAGTTGAACCTTTGAGAATGCTATTTAAAGATGAAGTTCGAAGAGTAGGTCATAGTTTAGGGATTAATCCCAAAATTCTAGGAAGACACCCTTTTCCTGGGCCTGGTTTAGCGATTAGAATTTTGGGAGAAATCACACCTAAGAAAGTGAAAATCTTACAAGAAGTTGATTCAATTTTTATTGAAGGGTTAAAGAATTGGAACTTATATGATTCCATATGGCAAGCTGGAGCAATTCTTCTTCCTGTGAATAGTGTAGGAGTAATGGGTGATGAGAGAACTTATGAAAAATGTGTAGCATTGCGAGCCGTTCAGTCTACCGACGGAATGACTGCTGATTGGGTAGATCTTCCGTATGACTTTTTACAAAAAATATCAAATGAAATAATAAATAAGGTCCCAGGAGTAAATAGAGTGGTTTATGACATTAGCTCCAAGCCTCCAGCCACAATAGAGTGGGAATAGTTGTCATTGCATTATGAATTATAGAATTAAAATTACATTAATATTTCTAATACTGTCTGTCCAATTTGGATATGGTCAAGATGATTTAACACCTGAAAAATTTATAATTCATAAAGTTAAAAAAGGAGATAATATTTTTAATCTTACAAAAAAGTATAATATAAGTGAAAGTCAAATTGAAAACTATAATCCGAGAATTAGTAAAAGGGGATTAAGAAGAAGAATGCAACTAAGAATACCTGTTTATGCTAAAGTTGAGATTGAAAAAGAACCATCTAAAAAAACAGCAACATACTTAGTTAAACCCAAAGACACCAAATGGAGAATTGCGTATACTTATGGTTTAACTATTGATGAGCTAAATGAATTAAATCCAAAGATAAAAGAAGGTCTTAAGTTTGGCCAATTTATAAAGGTGCCAGTTAAGTCAGATGAAGAAATAAAAGTTATAGAACCAGATTTTTATTATTACAAAATAAAACCTAAAGAAGGATATTACAGGGTTAAAGTTAAAACTGGATTTGACAAACCTACTATAGACTCTCTTAATCCTTTAGTTATTGATGAAGGATTAAAAAAAGGCATGATTTTAAAATTACCTAAAACTTCTTCTATAAAATTAAATGTAGATAAGGACCTTCTTCTTACTGAAAAAACTAGACTTCTAGATTCTGTTTTTATAAGAAAAAAAATTAATCTTGTTTATTTTCTTCCATTTAAAACATCAGTCATTGAATTTGATTCTTTAGATAAAACAGTTAGATATTTAAAAAGACGAACTCTGACCTCAATTGCCTTAGATTTTTATTCTGGATCAATTTTGGCAATGGAAAAAGCAAAGAATATTGGAATAGATATAAATGCAAAAATATTTGATACTCAAAATAAAAAAAGTGAAATTCAAAGACAGATTGACATTCTTGATCCAACAATAATAGATGTTATAATAGGACCAATGTTACCTAAAAACTTTAATTTCCTATCCTTAAATAAGAAGTTAGAAGACGTTCCTAAGGTAGCTCCATTATCTTCAAACCCAGTTGTAATGAGAAAAGGAGTTTTTCAAAGTATTACCCCTAAATCATTTATTCGAACTGAAATGAAGGAGTATTTACTAAACATTATAAATGAAGATGACAATATTTTGATTGTTTCTGACTCTGTAAACAGAAAAATAGAGAGAGAGCTTAATCTTTTATTCCCGAGTGCGGTTAAGTTAAGACCTGAATTTGGAAATTTTTTATTACCGGACTTAGTAGACTCACTAATTGTGGATACTCTTCCAAATAAAGTAATTTTAGAAACAGAAAAATTTTCATTGATTTCTAGTGCTACTTCTCAAATTCGTTCTCAGCTCAGTGATGAGAAAAAAATTACACTTTTTACAACATATCATGGGCCTTCATATGAAGACTCTAATCTTTCAAACACGTTGTTTGGAGACCTTATGTTTACATACATGTCAGATTATTATCCAAGAAAGATAGAGGATTCAAATTTGATTGATGAATTTGTGAATCGTTTTGGTATTCCGCCAAATAAAACATCAGTAAGAGCATTTGATTTAGTTTACGATTTAATATTAAGAATTGCTACTCAAAACGACTTATACTCTAGCACTAAAATAGGAGAAACAGAGTATGTAAACAATAAGTTTAATTACGTTCCTTTAATAGGAGGAGCTTATATAAATCACGGATATTACTTATTGCAACATAAGCAATATGATGTTTTAGAAATAAATAAATAATATAATTTTAGCTTTAACATCATTCATATTTTGTAAATTTGAGCCCGGTATATAAAGATATAGACAATATGTCAGAAACAAAATACATTTTCGTTACCGGAGGAGTTACCTCATCTTTAGGGAAAGGTATTGTAGCAGCGTCCTTAGCAAAACTACTCCAATCACAAAAATTTAGGGTTACTATACAGAAGTTTGATCCATACATAAATGTTGATCCAGGAACTTTAAACCCATATGAGCATGGAGAGTGTTATGTAACTGATGATGGAGCAGAAACAGATTTAGATTTAGGCCATTATGAACGTTTTCTTAATGTGAAAACTTCTCAAGCAAATAACGTTACAACCGGAAGAGTTTATCAAAGTGTGATTGAAAAAGAACGTCGAGGAGTTTTTTTGGGTAAAACAGTTCAAGTAGTTCCTCATATTACAAATGAAATTAAAGAAAGAATTTTATTGCTTGGTAAAACAGGAGAATACGATATAATTATAACAGAGATTGGAGGAACAGTAGGTGATATTGAATCTCTTCCGTATATAGAGGCTGTTAGGCAATTAATTTATGAGCGTGGGGATAAAAATGCAATGACAATTCATTTAACCTTAATACCCTTTTTGTCTGCTGCAGGTGAGCTTAAAACTAAACCAACACAACATTCAGTTAAAACATTAATGGAAAGTGGAATTAAGGCTGATGTTTTAGTGTGTAGAACTGAACATGAATTATCAAATGAATTAAGAAAAAAATTAGCGCTATTTTGTAATGTTAAATATGAAGCAGTAATTCAATCAATTGATGTAGAAACTATTTATGATGTTCCATTGAAAATGCAGGATGAGGGTCTTGATCGAGTTGTGATAGATAGATTAAAATTAAAACCAAAACAGTCTTCTGACTTAAAAAAGTGGAAAGAGTTTTTAAAAAAATATAAAAATCCAAAAAGTAAGATTAAAATTGGGTTAGTTGGAAAATATGTTGAGTTACAAGATTCATATAAATCAATTCTTGAGTCATTTATTCATGCAGGAGCTATAAATGAAGTTGAGGTTGATGTAATAACAATTCATTCTGAATTTATATTAGAGAAAGGAAATATAGATAAACTTATGGATTTAGATGGAATACTAGTTGCTCCTGGTTTTGGAGAAAGGGGGATAGAAGGTAAAATTAAAGCGGTTGAATTTGTTAGAAAAAACAAAATTCCTTTTTTTGGAATTTGTTTAGGAATGCAGATGGCTGTAATAGAATATTCTAGAAATGTTTTAGGTTTAAAGGATGCTAATTCAACTGAAATGACAGATAAAACATCAAATCCAGTCATAGATTTGATGGAAGATCAAAAAAACATTAAAAATAAAGGAGGAACTATGAGGTTAGGCTCCTGGGAATGCTCTTTGTCTAAAGGGAGTTTAGTTAATAGAATTTATGATAAAAGTTTAATAAATGAACGTCATCGTCATCGTTATGAATTCAATGATAAATATAATGATATTATGTTTTCGAAAAACCTAAAAGCTAGTGGAGTAAATCCCCTAACTGGCTTAATAGAAATTATTGAACACAATGATCATCCATGGTTTATTGGAGTTCAGTTTCATCCCGAATATAAAAGTACAGTTTCTGAGCCTCACCCATTATTTGTTTCTTTTGTTGAAGCAGCATTAAAATATTCTAAATCAAAAAAATAAATGGAAGAACAACAATTTGATCCATATAAATTTATTGGAATTATATTAATTGCGTTGATATTGACTTGGATGCTTTTTCGCACTGAAAACACTAATATTTCAAATCCCAATATTACAGAGTCAGTAGATGTTTCAGAAACCAAATCGTCTCCAAAGATCAATGAATTTAATAATTCATCCAAAAATGATGAAATAAATCTAACATATGGCATTTTTTCTAAATGGTTAGAGCCTAAAGAAAATGAAGATCTAGTTTTAGAAAATAAAAATTTAAAAATAAAAATAAGCTCTAAAGGTGCAAACCTAACACTTGTTAATTTGAAAGATTTTTCAAATCACCTAGAGAAGCCTCTCAATCTTGTTTCTGAAAACAATCATTTAATAAACACAAGTTTAAAAAGTCGTTTAGGATTGTTAATAGATACTAAGGATATATATTTTAACAATATTAAAAATGAAAAAAATAAAGGAAGTCAATCAATTATTTTTAGAGCAAATATTTCAGATTATCAATTTTTAGAGTTTAGATATACACTTCCAAATGATGGATATAAATTAGGTTTTGAGATTAGGTCAGAAGGACTTGAAAATATTTTGGCTGATGAAGATGTTATTTTGAGTTGGCAGACAAATTTATTCAGGAACTCTAAAAGCATTGATTATGAAAGTAGGTACACTCAGTTGACATATTCTTACGAAGAAGATAAAGTTGACAATCTATCACTTTCGGGGGAAGATGAAGAAATTGAAAACAAAGTTCGATGGATATCATACAGACAACATTTTTTCAGTTCAATTTTAATACCTGATATTTTAATGGACGAAGTGTCATTTAAATCAAAAGATCTTACAGTTGACGAAACCTTAGATAATAGATTTACAAAAGAGCTTACTAGTTCCTTTAAATTAGGGAAAGAGAGAGGAGAGATACTCTCAAATATGAATTTTTATTTTGGCCCAACGGATTATCAAATTTTAAAATCTTATGGAGATTCACTTGAGACTTCTATTCCTTTAGGATGGGGTATTTTCGGATGGATAAATAGATTTATTTTTCTTCCACTTTTTGCTTGGCTAGCAACATTTTTACCATATGGAATTGCAATTATAGTTTTAACTATTATTGTTAGATTAGTAATGTCTCCAGTTGTTTACAAATCCTATGTTTCTCAAATTAAGATGAAGGTATTAAAACCCGAAATTGAAGAAATTACAAAAAAACACAAAAATGATGCTGTAAAAAAACAACAAGAGACTATGAGTTTATATGGTAAAGCTGGAGTTAATCCAATGTCTGGATGTATTCCTGCACTTATACAAGTCCCTATTTTCTATGCATTGTTTTCTTTTTTTCCAGTAGCTTTTGAACTTAGGCAAAAAAGTTTTCTCTGGGCCGATGATCTATCTTCATATGATTCAATTTTTGAACTTCCATTTTCAATTCCTTTCTATGGTGATCATATCAGCCTTTTTCCAATATTGGCATCAGCAGCAATTTTTGTTTATACACTGATGACTACAGGACAGCAGGCAATGCCTCAGCAAGAAGGAATGCCCAATATGAAATTTATTATTTATATGATGCCACTGATGATGTTGCTATTTTTTAATAATTATGCTAGTGGTCTGAGCTTATATTACTTCATATCAAATACACTTACCATTTTGTTAATGTTAGTCATAAAGAATTTCATAATCAAAGAAGATAATATAAAGGCTCAAATTGCTGAAAACAAAAAGAAACCAAGAAAAGTTGGTGGTTTTACTCAAAAATTTCAAAAGGCTATGGAGGCAGCTGAAGCCCAAAAAAAAATAAACCAACAAGGACGTAAGTAGTTTGAAAAACTGATTTCAATTTTCTCATGCTTAATTGTACCTTTGTGTTATGAAAAGTAAAAGGGTTGTTTTGGGACTTTCAGGTGGTGTAGATTCAAGTGTTGCTGCACACCTTCTTAAGAAAGAAGGATACGAAGTTATAAGCATCTTTATGAAAAATTGGCATAATGAGGATGTTACTATTTCTAATGAATGTCCATGGCTTGAAGATAGTTATGATGCTGTTATGGTTTCACAAAAGCTAGGTATACCATTTCAAACAGTAGATCTAAGTAAAGAATACAAGGAGCGAATAGTAGATTATATGTTTGATGAATATTCAAGAGGAAGAACTCCTAATCCAGATGTTTTATGCAATAGAGAAATTAAATTTGATTTATTCTTAGACATTGCTTTGTCTCTTGGCGCTGACTTTATTGCTACTGGACACTATTGTCAAAAAAAACAAATACAAAAAGGTAATGAAACGATTTTTCAATTATTTGAGGGGAATGATACTAATAAAGATCAATCATATTTTTTATGTCAACTCAATCAATATCAACTTAAAAAAGCTCTTTTTCCTATCGGACATTTAAAAAAAGATGAAGTTCGAAAAATAGCCAAGTCTGAAGGTTTTGTTACTGCAGAAAAAAAAGATTCTCAAGGATTATGTTTCATTGGAAAAGTCAAACTTCCTGATTTTTTAAAACAAAAATTAAAACCTTTTAAAGGAGATGTTATTCAAATTCCTGATTCTTTAGACACTTTTAAAAGTCACAATTTGAAAAATTTAAATAATTTGGAATTCGATGAGAGTATGTCAGTCCCTTACCAATATAATTTGAATGATGGAAAAAAAGTTGGAGTTCACCATGGGGCTCATTATTACACTATTGGACAAAGAAAAGGTTTAGCTATAGGAGGAACAAAAAACCCTCTTTTTGTTATTGGAACTGATGTTGAAGAGAATATAATTTATGTTGGTGAAGGTAATTTACATCCTGGATTATATAGAAAAGCTTTACGAGTTTCTTTGGATCAAATCCATTGGATTCGTGAAGATTTAAGTTTAATAGAAGGACAAACTATGGCAGTTGAAGCTAGAATTAGATATAGACAACCATTATCTAAAGCAAAACTTTTACAAAAAAAGGATTACTTATATGTTTTTTTTGACGAACCTCAATCTGCTGTAACTCCTGGTCAATTTGTTGCATGGTATATTAAAAAGGAACTTATTGGTTCTGGAACTATATTAGAATAATGAAAAAAATAACATCTTTATTTAATATTAGGTATCCCATAATTCAAGGAGGAATGGTTTGGGCTAGTGGTTGGAAATTAGCATCAGCAGTTAGCAATGCAGGTGGGCTAGGGCTAATTGGAGCAGGCTCTATGCGTCCAGAAAATCTTGAAGAACATATTTTAAAGTGTAAAAAAGCTACATCTAAACCTTTTGGAGTAAATGTTCCTCTTCTTTATCCGGAAATGGATAAAATAATGAAAATTTTGATTGATCAAAAAATATCAATTGTTTTTACATCTGCAGGAAACCCCAGTATCTGGACTTCCAAATTGAAAAATGCTGGATGCATAGTAGTTCATGTAGTTAGTTCTGTGAAATTTGCAATTAAAGCAGAAAATGCTGGAGTAGACGCAATTGTGGCTGAAGGTTTTGAAGCTGGGGGTCATAATGGTCGTGAGGAAACAACTACAATGGTTTTAATTCCATTAATAAAAGAAGCAATTAATTTGCCTTTAATTTCTGCAGGAGGAATTGGTTCCGGAAAATCAATGGCTGCAGCTATTTGTTTAGGTGCGGATGGAGTTCAGATTGGCTCAAGGTTTGTTGCTTCGATTGAAGCTTCATCACATATTAATTTTAAAAAAGCTATAGTTTCAGCTGGCCAAGGAAGTACAGTGTTAACTCTTAAAGAATTAACTCCTGTAAGAATGATGAAAAATAAATTTTATGAAGAAATTCTTGAACTTTATTCCAAAGGATCATCTTCTGATGTCTTATACAAACATTTAGGAAAAGGAAGAGCAAAAAAAGGAATGTTTGAAGGTGATATAGATCAAGGTGAATTAGAAATTGGACAAGTTTCATCTCAAATAAATGAAATTAAGCCTGTGTCAAAAATTATAGTGGATATAATAAAAGATTTTAATGAAGCATTATTTACAATCTCTGCATATAAACTATAAATTAAAATCTAATTCAATTTGTTTATTTAATATGTCTTTAAAATCTTCTTTATGCCTTATCAGTAGTGCTTTGTTTTTGTACCATAAAACTTCTGCAGGTTTTAAACGTGAGTTGTAATTGTTTGACATAGCAAAAGAATAAGCACCTGCATTTTTAAACGCAAGAAGATCTCCTTCAGAAATTTCTTCAATCTCTCTATTATTAGCAAAAGTATCTGTTTCGCATATATATCCTACAACTGAGTAAAATCTTTTCTTCCCTTTAGGATTAGAAATGTTCTTTATATCATGATATGAATTATAAAACATAGGTCTTATAAAATGATTAAATCCACTATTTATCTGAGCAAAAACAGTTGAAGTAGTTTGTTTTACAGAATTAACTGATGTTACAAAATAACCAGATTCACTTACTAAAAATTTTCCTGGTTCAAATACTAAGTCAACTTCTTTACCATATAATTTACAGAATTCATTAAACCTTATGCTTAGTTTTTTTCCTAACTCTTCAATATTTGTTTCAACATCATCCTTCTTATATGGAACTTTAAACCCACTCCCAAAGTCAATAAATTCAAGGTTTTTAAAATTCATGGCATTTTCAAATAATATTTCAGATGCATATAAAAAAACTTCAATATCTAATATATCACTTCCGGTATGCATGTGAATACCATTAACATTCATTTTTGTATTTTTTATTATTCTTAATAAAAGAGGTATTTGATGAATAGAAATTCCAAATTTTGAATCAATATGCCCAACTGAAATATTTGAATTCCCACCTGCATTAATATGAGGGTTTATTCTAATACATACAGGCGTTCTTGGGTTTTTAGTCCCAAACTGTTCTAATACAGATAAATTATCAATATTAATTTGAACACCTAATTTTGACACTGCTTCAATTTCATCTATTGAAACTCCATTTGGAGTGAATATTATTTTGTCTGGCTCAAAGCCAGCTAATATTCCTAATTTAACTTCTTGAATCGATACTGTATCTATACCTGATCCAAGATGTTTCATGAATTTTAAAATTGAAATATTAGACAAAGCTTTAACTGCATAATGAATCCTAAGGTTAGGTATATTGGAAAATGCATTTATTAGCTTATTATATTGATTTTCAATTTTCTTTGCATCATAAATATATATGGGACTTCCAAACTCTTTAGATATTGATAGTAGTTCTTGTGTTTTCAATTAGTTTTGATTTAATTTTTCAAATTTATTAAGTTGAATGTAATACCTATTAAAAAATAATAATATATACCAGATTATTATATAATTGTTAGATAAATTTATATAAAAAGAAATATAAAATAATTGACGTGATTAACATATTGATTTTTATTTTTGTAGGAAGTTATTTATATAAATTATGAATTTACACGAATATCAAGGGAAGAGTATTTTAGAAAACTACGGAGTTGCAATCCAAAAGGGTATTGTCGCTAACAACTCTAATGACGCTCTTGAAGCAGCAGAGAAGCTCACGGATCTTACAGGCACCAAATGGTTTGTTATTAAAGCTCAAATACATGCAGGTGGACGGGGAAAAGGAGGTGGTGTAAAACTAGCAAAATCACTTAAAGAAGTTAAAGAAATTTCAGAAAGTATAATTGGTATGCAACTAATAACACCTCAAACTCCATCGGAGGGTAAAAAAGTAAATAAAATTTTAATAGCTGAAGACGTCTATTATCCAGGTAATTCTGAACCTAAAGAATTTTATGTTTCTATTCTTCTTAATAGATCCACTGGGAAAAACATGATTATGTATTCAACTGAAGGTGGTATGGATATAGAAATGGTTGCTGAGAAGACACCCCACTTAATTTTTAATGAAGAAATTGATTCTGCCCTTGGCTTACTTCCTTTTCAAGCTAGAAAAGTTGCTTTTAATTTAGGTTTGGAAGGAGCTGCATTTAAGTCAATGATAAAATTCATAACAAGTTTATATAGGGCTTATGTTGGCTCTGACGCTTCTTTATTTGAAATAAACCCTGTACTCAAGACTTCTGATGATAAAATTATAGCTGTAGACGCCAAAGTGAGTATTGATGATAATTCTTTGTTTAGACACCCAGATTTTAAAAATCTTAGAGATTTAGCTGAAGAAAATCCAGTTGAAGTTGAAGCAAGTGAAGCAGGACTTAGTTATGTTGATTTAGACGGAAATGTTGGTTGTATGGTTAATGGAGCTGGTTTAGCAATGGCTACAATGGATTTAATTAAACAATCAGGAGGATCTCCTGCTAATTTTTTAGATGTAGGAGGAACAGCTGATGCTGAAAGAGTAGAACTTGCTTTTCGATTAATACTTAAAGACCCAAAAGTTAAAGCAATTCTCGTGAATATATTTGGGGGAATCGTAAGGTGTGATAGAGTAGCTCAAGGGATTATTGATGCTTACAAAAACATGGGAGATACAATTAAAGTTCCCATAATAGTTAGGTTGCAAGGAACCAATGCTGAACAAGCAAAAATTTTAATCCAAAAGTCAAAACTTGACGTCATAGCAGCTACTGCTTTTGAAGAGGCGGCTATTAAAGTTCAAGAAGTATTACGATAATTACATCTTTGATTTTTCAAGTTGTAAAACCTTAATTTGGTCTCTAAGTAATGCTGCTTCAATAAAGTCCAATTCTTTAGCAGCTTTTTCCATATTTTTCCTGGTATTTCTAATTGCTTTTTCAAAATCCTCATTACTCTTAAACTTAGTAATTGAGTTTAAAGCTTTTTGCTGTTCAAGTTCTTTAGAGTATGTAGAAACTGAATTTTTAGCTAAAACATTGTTTAATGATTTATTTAAGGCTTCAGGTTTTTTGTTGTTTTTAGCATTGTATTCTTTTTGTTTTTTTCTTCTATATTCGGTATCATTTATTGTTTTATTCATACTCTTGGTTACTTTATCTGCATACATAATAGCTTTTCCATTCAAATTACGAGCTGCTCTTCCAACAGTTTGAGTAAGAGACCTAGCGCTCCTTAAAAAACCTTCTTTATCTGCGTCAAGAATTGCGACTAATGATACTTCCGGAAGGTCTAACCCCTCTCTAAGCAAATTAACTCCAACTAGCACGTCAAACCTTCCTAATCTGAGGTCCTGCATTATTTCAACTCTTTCCAAAGTATCCACATCACTATGAATGTACCGGCACCTTATATTTACCCTAGACAAATAGGCAGTAAGCTCTTCAGCCATTCTTTTTGTTAAAGTGGTAACTAGAGTTCGCTCATCACTTTCAATTCTTTTTTGTATTTCATCTATTAAATCATCAATTTGATTTAAACTGGGACGAACTTCAATTTCAGGATCCAAAAGTCCAGTTGGTCTTATTACTTGTTCAATTACAAATCCTTCTGTTTTTTCAAGTTCGTAATCAGCAGGTGTTGCACTTACATACATAATTTGATTTTGTAAACTTTCAAATTCTTCAAACTTCAGTGGTCTATTATCCATTGCTGCGGGGAGACGAAATCCATAATCTACAAGATTTTCTTTCCGTGACCTATCTCCTCCATACATAGCATGAACTTGTGAAATAGTAACATGACTTTCATCAATAACCATTAAATAATCACCTGGAAAATAATCGAGTAAACAAAATGGCCTAGTTCCAGGACTTCTTCCATCTAAATATCTTGAATAGTTTTCAATTCCGGAGCAATAACCCAATTCACGTATCATTTCTAAGTCAAATTCAGTTCTTTCCTTGAGGCGCTTAGCTTCTAAATGCTTTCCAATTTCTTTGAAATAATCAACTTGTTTGACTAGATCAATTTGTATTTGATGAATAGCATTTTGGAGAATATCAGGAGATGTGACAAACATATTGGCAGGGTATATTTTAATTTCATCCTGAGGATCAATTATTTTATTGTTAATTGGATCAAATGATTCAATTTCATCAATTTCATCTCCAAAAAAATGAATTTTATATGCTGTGTCTGTGTACCCAGGATAAATATCAATTACATCACCTTGGACCCTAAAGTTTCCTCTATCAAAATTAGCAGTTGTTCTTGAATAAAGACTTTGTACTAATGTTTGAAGAAGTTTTGTTCTTGATATTTTTTGATTTTTCTCAATTTTGATTGTGTTTTTTTGAAATTCAACTGGATTTCCAATTCCATATAAGCAAGATACTGATGCCACAACTATCACATCTCTTCTTCCAGATAGTAAGGACGAGGTTGTACTTAATCTTAATTTTTCTATTTCTTCATTTATTGAAAGATCTTTTTCGATATAAGTACCACTTATTGGCATATATGCTTCAGGCTGGTAATAATCATAATAGGAGACGAAATATTCAACAGCATTATTTGGAAAGAACTGTTTAAATTCAGAGTATAATTGTGCAGCTAAAGTTTTATTGTGAGCTAAAACTAAAGTAGGTTTTTCAATTTGCTCTATAACATTTGCTACAGTAAAAGTTTTTCCAGATCCAGTAACTCCTTGAAGTGTAATGTACTTGTCATTATTTTTAAAACTTGATAAAATTTCTTTTATAGCTTTTGGCTGATCACCAGTTGGTGAAAAATCTGAAACAATTTTAAATTTCATTTTTGAACTTTGAACACAAAAGTATGTGTTTTATTGCTTTTAAATGAGTGCTTTTTAATTACTAACTTTAAAATTAAATGTTTATTTTGATAAAGGTGTTAATTTAGTAGAGATAAGTAATAAAATGAAAAAACTCATTTCCAAAAAAAAACCTTTTTTCCCAATATCAAATATTTTAAAAAAATATTTGATTGATTTCAATAGGTGGATGGAAATACCAATTTCATACGAAGACTTATTAAGGTTTCAGGGAAGTATAGTTGTTTATGACGAAAATGATAACGATACGTTGTGGACAAGGGTATATTATTCTGATAGTGAATTAAAAGAAATTGATTATAATTTAAAAAAACTATATACTATTCTTCATTCTGACGGAAATGAGTCAACAATATCATATTTAAATATAGATGCTATTGATTACTGCACTTTTGGAAACTCAAAGCCCTTTAGAGTTAAGGTGAGGAATATATTCAATGATAATTTCACCTATTTCTATATAAAAAAAACAGATTCTTCACGAGTATTTGGTTTGGAGTTTGAGCATATGCTATCTCCTTATAATTTAAATTTCCTAGTAAATGAATCTACCTTAATTGAAGAACATATAGCTGGAATTCCAGGTGACGTATTTATAAAGGATATGCTTCCAAAATGTTCAGAATCAGAACAAGCACAAATAGCTAAGGAATATGTAAAGTTTAATGAAAGATGTATGGTCAGATTATTGGGTGATATGAGGGCTTATAATTATGTTATAGTTCCAATCCATGATTTTGATCAAGTTGTATATAAAATAAGAGCTATTGATTTTGATCAACAAAGTTATGAAGGTAAATTTTCAGTTTATCGTCCTCAGTTCTTTAAAGAAAATCAACCTTTAATTAAAATGGTTCAAAAAAAACTTACACATGACTCAATAGATCAATATAAAATTGAAGAAAGATCAATTGTTGCAAAAAGAATAATTAGTAATGAGGATAAAATTGATCAATTATTGATTTCAATGAAGGAAAGTCCAATTACTATTAATAAAAATTTAAATAAACTAAAACTTGAAATTTATAAATTCACTAATGATAAAGCTTTTAAGAACAGTAAATCAATGGGAGATATAATGGAAGCCTCGTTATCTTTTTTAAAAAGAAATTATAAAAATATTAAACCAATATCTTTTCTAAGAAAATAAAAAATTCGTTTAGGAATTTTTCTTCTTCAATTTTTTTAACTCTTTGTAATTGTTTGCAACCCAAATTAGAGAACTTACGGTTATCCCTATACTAAGCCATAAACCTAAATTGTCATTTGCATCTCCAATTATTATACTAAAAGAAATACAAAACCCAACAATAAAGGAAATCCAAATGTGTTTATTATCTATGTCTTTTAATTGCTGTATAAACTTATTTAGATTCAAAGGGATTATAAACTCCCAAAACTTTGTTGTTTTCGTATTATGTTTTGTTGTAACTAAATCCTCATTAAAGACACTACTTAATGTTTTCAAACTATAGGAGCTTGGATTAACCTCATTATTTTCTATTCTTTGTATGGTTCTTATAGATAAACCAGAAAGTTCAGAAAGTTTAAGCTGGGTGTAACCGAATTTCGTTCTTAGATCTTTTATTTTAAATCCTGTGTCCATTATGCTAAATATAATCAAACTTATATAAAACCTAGGGATAATCTAACGACATCCTTATGACATTTTAATAAAACTCATCATAATCTATATCATTATGATCTTTATTTTCTTCTGATTCTTCATTATCTGAGTTTGATTCTTCAAAGATTTTTATTGGAGGGTCTTCTGGAACCTCTCCTTGAGAAAAAACCAGATTAGGATATTTAATATTCTTATCATTTTCTGAAACTTCCATTACTTCAATAAAAAAAGTCCATAATGCTAAAAAATCATAAACATATAAAAGTCGATTGTTTTCGGAATTAAAAAGTTTATTTAAGCTCTCATTAGAATAATCTTTACCAACACCTAAATCTATTAAACTCATTTCATCTCCTTGATCCCAGGTTTCATTAGTTTTAAAAAAAGACGCCATTTCTTTTCCTTCAAATCCATATGATTTAGTTATTGAAACATGTAGATCTTTTAGAAGAGAGGTTTCATCAATTTCGATATCACGAAGCACATCATTCTCTACATCTAAAATGGTTCTTATTCTTAATATCATTTATATTTATTTGTTAAGGTTAATTGAAACAGTAAGTGCAGCTGAGCGCTAAAAATTAAAGTTGCTAAAAATAAATGAATTGGTTGAGTGGTAATAGGAAAATCTAAATAATACATTAGTACTCCAGTAAATATCTCAAGACCAATTACACTAATTATTATTTTTAGAGAAAAGGGAATAAAGGTATTTTTTTTAAATTCTAACCAAAGAAATAAATGGGTTGCAAAAACTAAAATTGAAAAACTCCGGTGAAAATAGAATTTTATTGGAGCGAATTTTAACCATAATTCATATTGATTTGGATATTGATTCATCTGAAGGTCTATAAATTGCCTTACTTGAGTTCCAGAAAATATCTGAATTAATGTTAAACAAAACGCTGTAATTGTTATATAAATTATTTTTTTATTTTTTATATTAATTGAATTATAGGTTGTTATATTTAAAAGCAATACAAGTAAAGCAAGAATTATTAAAGCCATTAACATGTGAATTGTAATTTTTAAAGGCAGAAGGTTAGAATCAACAACTTCTTTACCAAGCCATGCTTGAAACCCCATTCCTAGCACTACAAGTAGAGATCCAAAAACAACAATTTTATTTTTTTTCCAGTATGATAGTGAAAAAAATAACATTGAAAGAGTTACAACTCCTGCAATTGCTCCTATCAACCTATTTATAAATTCAATCCAAGTATGATAAACGTTAAAAACTGAATAGTCATGTTTTAAATAAGGTGCCCAATTTGAACTATTATAATTTTTACCTGATTTAAAATTAGATTTAGCTACTCTTAGAAATTCATTTATAATTATTACTTCATTTGTGTTGTAAAAAAATTCTGTCTTCCACTCTAGTTGACTTTTCTCTGTGGGGGGAATGAGGTAACCAAAACATTTTGGCCAGTCTGGACAGCCCATTCCACTTCCGGTAACTCTAACTGTAGCTCCTGCAGCGATTACTAGTAAAATTAAGACAAGTGACGCTTTTAAAGAAAAAACAAATTTATTATTCATCAGTTTTGAGTCCTAATTTTTTACCTGTTAGCTTCATTAATTCAAAAGCAGCATTTTTTTCATTGGGAATTTTCCCCTCAAGAATTGCTTCTTTAATCACGTCTTTTATTTTTCCTATTTCTCGGCAAGGTTCTAAATTAAAATATTTCATAATTAAATCTCCATCAACAGGAGGTTGAAAATTTCTAATTTTATCTCTTTTTTCTACTTCAATAATTTTATTAGTTACTAACTCAAAGTTTTTATGATATTCTAAAAATTTTTTTTGATTTTTTGTGGTTATATCTGCCTTACATAAGCAAATCAGGTCATCAATAGAATTACCAGCATCAAAAACCAACCTTCTAACGGCTGCATCTGTAACCATCTCTTGTGCTATAATAATTGGACGAGAGCTCATAAAAATAAGCTTTTGAACATATTTTATTGTGTCATTTAATGGCATTTTAAGCCTTTTAAACAATTTGTAAACCATTTTTGATCCAACAAACTCATGACCGTGAAAGGTCCATCCAACATCTTTTATTAGCTTTTTTGTTGGAGCTTTACCAATATCATGAAGAAGGGCGGCCCATCTGAGCCATAGGTTGTCAGTTGATTCACAGATATTATCTAGAACTTCTAATGTATGATAAAAATTATCTTTATGTTTAAACCCTTCTACTTCTTCAATTCCTTTTAAGTTTTGAATTTCTGGAAGTATACTTTTTAATAGCCCAGTTTGTTCTAATATTGTAAATCCAATTGATGGTTTTTGTGATGAAATAATTTTATTAATTTCATCTATAATTCTTTCTTTGGAGACTATTTCAATCCTATCTTTATTTTCATATATAGAATTCAATGATTTTTCTTCAATTTTAAAACCTAATTGGGTTGCAAATCGTATAGCTCTTAACATTCTTAACGGATCGTCACTATATGTTTTATTAGGATCTAAAGGTGTTTTTATAATACCATTTTTTATGTCATCAAATCCATTAAAGGGATCTAAAATTTTTCCAAAATTTGTAGAATTAAGACTTATTGCTAGTGCATTTATTGTAAAATCTCGTCTATTTTGGTCATTTTTTAATGTTCCTTTTTCTACTATTGGATTTCTGCTTTCTTTTGAATATGATTCTTTCCTTGCACCAACAAACTCAAGGACTACTCCTCTCCATTTAAACATAGCCGTACCATAGTTTTTAAAAACTTGAATTTTGCTTGCATTTGGAAGTTCCTTTTGAACTGATTTAGCAATTTCTATTCCACTTCCTATAGCAACAATATCAATATCTTTTGAGTCTTTTTTTTGTAATAAAAAATCTCTAACAAATCCCCCAATTAAATATGTTTCAATTTTGGATTTTTCAACAACCTTTTTTATTATTTGGAAAAGCTGTGAACTTAATAATTCATCTGTATTCGGCAAATTCATTTATTCACGAATTATTTGAAGCTCTCCTTTAATATCTATTTTAAATATTCTTGATGGCAAACTACTTGTTTTTTCTTTTTGCAAATTTACAACATGATCAACACCTTCCAAAATTGTTGATGATATTTCGGAATATATTGAAGGTGTTTTATTTTGACTAATATTTGCAGATGTCGAAACAATTGGTTTAGAAAACTCAGTGATTAATCTATTACAAAATTCATGATTTGGTATTCTAATACCCAATGTATTATCCCTTGCTACTAAATTATGAGCCACTCCTATTGGATTATTGTAAATTATTGTAGTTGGAACTGGATCAGTTATTAATGATTCATATCCTTTGGGTATTTTGGTTATATAATCTTTCAACATATTTATATTACTAACTAAGCATATAAGTGCATTTTTTGATTTTCTTTTTTTGATTTTAAATATTTTTTTTACTGCTTCAGGATTAGTTGCATCACATCCAATTCCCCATACAGTATCTGTAGGATATAGAATCAATCCTCCATTATTTAATACTTTAACAGCATTTTTAATTTCAAAATTCATTTATAAATATTTATTCAAAAATACAGTTTAAAAATAACGAAGTTATAAAACATTGATTTCTATTTATATTTGCTTATAATTATGACAACAGCATTAGTAATTTCAACTTATAATTCCCCTGAAGCACTCAATATTATTATTGATGCAATATCTAAACAATTTAAAACACCAAATGAAATAATTATTGCCGAAGATGGAAATGACAGTAAAACACTCAAAATTGTTAACTTTTGGAAAAATAAAATTTCATCAAAATTTATTCATATTCAACAAAAAGATTCAGGCTTTAGGAAAGCTTTGATACTTAACAAAGCCATAAAATTATCCCATTCGGATTATATAATTCAAATTGATGGTGATTGTATTCCTGATGAGTATTTTATTTATGATCATTTAGCTAATGCTAAAAAAGGATGTTATTTGTATGGAACTAGGGTTCATATTAAAAAGAATTATATCTCTGAAGTACTATGGTGTTTCGAACATAAAAACCAAAAATTAATTTTTTCTTTTTTTAGCCCAAGAATAAAAAAAAGATTTAGAAAAGTTCGATTACCTTTTTTAAGCAATTTTTATAAAAAAAAACATAAAATTTCTCATAAATTTAGAGGATGTAATACCTCTTTCTGGAGGCGAGATTTTATTGCTGTAAATGGATATGATAACGATTTTATTGGATGGGGGAGAGAGGATTCAGACTTGATGATTCGAATGCATAACAATGGAGTCATGTGCAAAAGGTTGAAATTTGTGGGGGTTGTTTATCATCTTGATCATGATCAAAAAGATGAAACCGGATTTTTAAAAAATAATTTAATTCAAACAGATTCTGTCTTAAATAAAAGAATTAAAGCACTTAATGGTTTATCTGAGTCGACTCATGAAATTTGATAATTTTTCTTTGAAAAGTTCAAATTCAAATTCATTATAAAAGCTTATAATTTCTTTATCTGTCAATTTAAAGTTTTGAAAGTTTTTATCGTAATCCATTATATGAACCCCAACTTCACTAGGAGAGGGATTGATCCACCCGCTAGGGTTTATTTGAGGAGAAAATATTGAAAAATTTGGTAATTCTAGCGATTTAGCTATATTTATTGCTCCTCCCTCATTACCAATTATTGCATCACATAAAGAAACAAGTGAGATATAATCTCTTAAACTATCAGGAGATTTATCTAAAACAATTGATTTTAATGTTTTGTTCTCTAAGGAGTTAATCAAATACAATGCTTCTTTTTCCTGACTCCTCATGTAATTTAAAATTAATTGAACCTTATGTACTTCAACTAAATAATTTAAAATTTTAATCATTTTATTAAGAGGATAAGTCTTTAGTTTTGAGCTGCCCAATAAGCTTATCATAATTAGTGGTGACTTGATGTTTTTTAATTTTGATTTTGCTGCCCTTTTTTCATTTTCATTGATGTACACTTTTGGTAATGTTACATAGTTGAATTCATTCCCAATAATAGGAATTAATAATTTAATTCTATTTTTAATTGTTAACTGTAAATCACCACCTAACCTTTCTGTTTCTCTTATTATAGATTCAGAATATACCCATTTAGAATACCATTTTTTAAAACCAATTTTTATTTTTGCCGGAGTTAAAAAGGAAGTTAATATACTTTCAGTTTTTCCATAAGCATCTATAAGGATGTCATATTTTTTCTTTTTCTGATTTATTAAAAATTTAATTAATGATATTTTATCATGTTTAAAGTAATCTTCAAAAATTATAATTTTATTAATATTAGGATTGTTTTGAAGTATCGGAACTGTATGAGTGTTTGCAATAAAATCAATTTTAGATGATGGATTCCACTTTTTAATATTTTCACATATCAGTGTGCTAATTAAAACATCTCCAATCATTTTTTGTTGAATTATTAATACATTCATTACACTAATTTATGATTATACAAAAGTACTTTTATTTAAAATAACTAATAAGTCAAATATCCTATATTTGAATTTATGTTAGATCTTTCAATAGTTATTGTTAATTATAGATGTTGGGACAAGCTTGCTGTTTGCTTAAAAAGTATAAAAATGCAGTCTGTAACAATAAGAAAGGTTATAGTCGTTGATAATTTTTCTAATGATGGTGAACTTGAAATTTTTTCAATTAAATTTAATTGGGTTCATTTTATTAAAGAACAAGTTAATGGTGGATTCTCATACGGGTGTAATATAGGAGCTCAATATGCTAATACTAAATGGATATTATTTCTTAATCCAGACACTAAAATTCCTAAAACCTGTTTTGAAAATTTAATTCCATTTTGTGATAATAATCCTGATTACCGATTGATTTCTATAAATCAATTAGGAGATCAGGGAAAGCAAACTTATCCATTTGGAATTTTTCCTAATTTTTTAAATGTACTTTCACCTATTCGGAGTCTAGAAAGAATTTTTTTCAGACCTTCTCAATCAAAAAAAGTAATTTCTCAAAATCAAATTTCTTTTCCAGATTGGATTTCCGGATCTTTTATTTTAATAAGAAATGATGATTTTACTAAAATAGGGGAGTGGGACGAAAGTTTCTGGATGTATTATGAAGATATAGATCTTTGCAAAAGAGCTCAAAATAACCAAATGAAATGTGTTATGCTTAATCAATGGAGCTGTATACATTCACATGGAGGTGCTTCAAGAAAAAACATTGATACCAGAATTAAAACAAAATCTGAAGTTATTATATCATCTCATAAGTATGCTGAAAAACATTTTAAAGGAATAGGTAGGTTTATCGCACATATTTTAATCTTCATTTCTTCAATTATAGAATTATTTATTTTTTCTCTTTTTTCAAAAGTTAAAAGAGGAATGTTTTTTGTTATGCTTAGGTATTGGTTTTTAAAAACAACTTCAGTTAAGTAAATTAGACTGGCACATTATTTTCTCTTAAAGCATCATTAAGTGATGTTTTTTTGTTTGTACTTTCTTTTCTTTCACCTATAATTAGGGCACACGGAACATGATATTTACCAGCTTTAAATTGTTTTTCGTAGCTACCTGGAATAACAACTGATCTCCTAGGTATTACCCCCTTAGACTCAATAGGTTTTTCACCAGTAACATCAATAATTTTAGTGGATGCTGTTAAAACAACATTAGCTCCCAAAACAGCTTCTTTTTCTACTCTAACCCCTTCAACTATTATAGATCTAGAGCCTATAAATGTATCATCTTCAATAATAACTGGAGAAGCTTGAATTGGCTCAAGTACTCCGCCTATACCAACACCACCACTAATATGAACATTTTTTCCAATTTGCGCACAACTTCCAACAGTAGCCCAAGTATCTATCATTGTACCACCGTCAATATACGCTCCTATATTTGTATAACTAGGCATTAAGATTGTTCCTCTAGCTATATACGCTCCATGTCTTACAACAGCATGGGGTACAACTCTAATTCCTTTTTTTACATAATCTTTTTTTAAAGGAATTTTATCATGAAATTCAAATGGCCCAATTTCAATTGATTCCATCTTTTGTATTGGAAAATATAAAACAACAGCCTTTTTTATCCACTCATTTATTTTCCAAACTCCATTATTTTTTTCTGCAACTCTAATATTACCAAGATCAAGTTCATTTATTACATCTCTTATAGCCTTTTGGGTTTCTTTATTCTCTAATAATGAACGTTTATTCCATGCAGCTTCAATTAAGGATTTCATATCTAAATATTTTAGTAAAAGTAATGAAACTAGGAATTAGCTGATTAATTTAAGCTGTCAAAATGTATATTTGTTAAAATTTAAAAATGGGTTGTTTGATTGCGTTAGATTTTGGAGAAAAGAGAACAGGTATTGCTCATACAGATCCTTTTCAAATAATTGCTAGTGGAATAACAACTTTACCTCCAAACGAAACATTAATCTTTTTAGAACAATATGTATTAAAAAATGATGTAGAAGCTATTATTGTTGGACAGCCTAAACAAAAGGATGGAAGTTTTTCTAATATAGAGACACTTATTGTGAAATTCATAGCAAAACTTCAAAATAAAATATCGAACATCAAAATTATTAGATATGATGAAAGGTACACTTCAAAAATTGCTAGTCAGGTAATAATTGACTCAGGAATAAAAAAGAATAAAAGAAAAAATAAGTCTCTTATTGATCAAATTAGCGCAACTATCATCTTACAATCTTATTTAGAATTTAAAAAACTTCAAAAATGATTTTACCAATATTAGCCTATGGAAATCCAGTATTGAAAAAAAAAGCTAAGAATATTTCAAATGATTTTATAAACCTCAATGAGTTTATTGAAAATATGTGGGAAACTATGAACAATGCTAATGGAGTTGGACTAGCTGCTCCACAGGTCGGGTTGTCATTTCGTATTTTTATTGTTGACACTTCACCTTTTGCTGATTCTGAAAGCATGAATAAAGATGAATTTGAATTGGTTAGCTCTTTTAAAAAAGTATTTATTAATCCAGTTATAATTAATGAAACTGGAAATAAATGGGATTTTAACGAAGGTTGTCTGAGTATTCCTGAAGTAAGAGCAGATGTAAAACGTCCCGAAACTATTTTGATTAAATATTTTGATGAAGAATTTAATCAACATCAACATTATTTTAATGGAATTATTGCCAGAGTAGTTCAGCATGAATATGATCATATAGAGGGTGTTTTGTTCACTGATAAAATATCACCCTTAAAAAGAAAACTATTGAAAGGTAAGTTAATAGACATAAGTAAGGGAAAAATTAAAACGGACTACAAAATGAAATTTTCAAAACTAATTAAAAATAAGTAATATGAAACTAGACGAAGTTATATCCATTTCTTCACGTCAAGGATTGTTTAAAATTTTATCAAAAACCCGATATGGATTTATTGCTCAATCATTAATAGATAATAAAAAAATATCAACAAAAATAAACGATCAGATTAGTATACTAAATGAAATTCAAGTTTTTGGAAACAATGAGAAAAAACCTCTTGAAGAGATTTTTAAATCAATTTTTAAAAACGAAAATGGATTACAAACAAAAATTACACACAAATCATCAAAAGATGATTTGATGAATTACTTTTATTTGATTTTTGATAATTATGATAAAGAGAGAGTATATCCAAATGATGTAAAAAAAATCATTAAGTGGTATAATTTGCTTCTGGATAAGAATTTTTTTTCTTCATTAAGTTTAAAAAATATTAAAAAATGAATTCCAGAAAAAAACAACTAGAGTTAATAGATCAGTTGTTGACCATAATAGATGAACTTCGATCTAAATGTCCATGGGATAAAAAACAAACCTTTGAAACCCTTCGAGCTCTTACTATTGAAGAAACACATGAGTTGTCTGATGCTATATCAGAAAAAAATTTTAATGGAATAAAATCTGAATTGGGAGATTTATTATTACATATTTTATTTTATTCAAAAATAGCCTCTGAAAAAAAAGAATTTGATATTGGAGATGTGGCAGAAGCTATATGCAATAAATTAGTTTATAGGCATCCTCATATTTATGGAAATGTTAATGTAGAAGATGAAGATGAGGTTAAGCGTAATTGGGAATCTTTAAAACTCAAAGAGGGAAATGTTAGTGTTTTTTCTGGAATACCCTCCACTCTTTCAGAAATGATTAAATCACAACGTATTCAGGATAAAGCAGCAGGAGTAGGTTTTGAATGGAAGAAGCTAGAAGATGTTTGGAACAAAGTTAAAGAAGAAGAAAATGAATTTCTTGAAGCTGTTAAAGAAAAGAACAAATCATGCATGGAAGAAGAGTTTGGCGATTTAATTTTCTCCTTAATTAATTATGCAAGATTTGTTAAAATAGATCCTGATATGGCTTTAAAGAAAACAAATAAAAAATTTATTGAGAGATTTCAATACATGGAAAAGACTGTAAAATCTGAAAATAATTTAATACAGTCTTTAAATTTAGAGGAGTTAATTATATTATGGGGTGAGGCAAAAAAAAATATTTAAAACTAATTTTTTTCATTAATATCTGTGTTTTTTTCTTTTAATTTTTTTTGGAAGAATTAATTATGTTCCTTTTTAAAAGCTTTAGCTTCTTGACCCTCTCTTTTGATGAGAATAATTTAGTAGTCAATACATTTAATTTTCCTGTTACATTCCTGAGAACAGGGCTTTCTGTACTAGACCTGCTAAAAAATTCAAGATTATTTTCTAATTGATTTATCTCTGATTGAAGTCCTTCTATTGTTCTTTTATAATAATCAATTTTGATTTGTAGTTCCTTTGAATTATTCTTTAAACAATTTAATTCAACTTCAAATAAAAAATTTGCTTTATTAAACTTTATATCAGAATTTACTTTGATTAAGCCGGAAATAGATTTTACAAATAAATCAACAACTTTGGTTTCCAATTCACTGTTTAAAACACCAAATTTTTCAATACTTTCCCATTGATTTTTATAAATTTCATCAATATTATTGTCTGTGAATTCAATTTTCTTAATACCATTAATTAAATCTATTTTTTTCTTGTAAAGAATTTCCTCATCAGTATTCAATTTTTGATAACCAGACTTTAATCTTTTGAAATATAGGTTCGTTTCTATTTGAAATTCAGATCTAAACCTTTTTAAAATATTTCTTGGAACAAAACCAAGTTTGTTGAAATCTATTTGAATTGATTTCATTCTTTCTATAAATTTTCTCCAATCTTCTTTTTCATTAATATTTTTAACTTCCTTTAAAAGACTTTTATAATTTTCTATAGTTTCTTTTTGATTGTTTTTTTGATTTTTATAAAATTTATTCTTACATAAATTATATGCTCTTCCTGTATCACGAAACAAGCTCCAATTTTCTTTACTTTCTGACTTTGGAATCGTCCCCAATGACTTAAACTCATCTCTTAAGTCATTGAATTTTTTTATTGACAATTGCCAATCTTTATGGGTTAAAGGTTCTGGATTTGTAAGTTTTTTTATTTTAAGAAGAATTATGTTTTTTCTTTCAAGATTTAAATTTTGATTTTGTTCAATGTCTTTTTGAAAATTTTGTCTTCTAGAATGAATTATTTTTGATACTTCTTGAAATCTTTTCCATAATAATTCTCTATTTTCAGGAGCAACTGGACCCAATTCATTTTTCCATAAAAGATGTAAAACATTTAGATCTCTTCCAGCCTTAATAATATCCTCTGTTTTTACTAGATCTTCTGCTTTTTCAATTATTTTAATTTTCTCCTCATAATTATGTTTATAATCTATATTTCTTAACTCTCTGTTGATATGAAGAAAGTCATAAAATCGTTCAATATGATGTTTATATGTTTCCCATAAATCATTACTATCAGATCTTAATGCAGGACCACTTATATGCCATTTTTCTTGCAGAGATTTAAATTTTTTATATATAACATTAATTGATTCATCTGAACCAATTAATTCTTTTATCTGCTCAATTATGACTCTTTTTAAATCACTATTTATTTTTTTTTGATTTTCTTTTTCTTTAAAGTATAGACGTTTAGTTTTTCTATATTCATAAGTTATTTTATTGAATTCTTCTTTTTCTTGAGATTCAAAATAAAAATCTATTTCTTTACCTCCATTTGATATAAAATCTTCCTTTTCTTTTTTTAAGGTATTTGAAAAAATATTTTCTAAATCCTTGATTGCCTCGTCAATTTCTTTTTTGTGGACACTCCATTTTGGATCATTTACTTTTTCTTTCAAATAATTAATTTGATCACTCTTATTTAGATGTTTTGTGTTATTTATTTTTGGAACAACTGCTTGACTATTTTGTTTTTTAAGGCTTTGGAGTTTGCTTTCTTTATCCTGAACTCCAACTTTCTTTTTTATCGTTTTGACTAAATCTGCTTTTTTTAATTTTGACACACCAGAAATGCCTTTTTCTTTAGCAATCTTCTTTAGTTCAATAACCGTCATGGTTGAAATATCCATATCTTTTTTTATTACTATCTTATTAAAACTAGTTCTCTAGTTTTGGAATTATTTGTTTTAAAATTTACAAAAAATATATCATATTATTACTTATTTCCAAAGTTTCCATGATGCTTCTGCTTGTTGAATCAACATATTGTGACCATTACAAACATTTGCCCCTTTATCAATTCCTTTTTTCATAAATTTTGTCTCTTTTGGATTATATATTAAATCAAATAAATAATTTTTTGAATTTATATAATCGTAAGGAATTTTTGGTAATCCTTCTATTTTTGGAAATGTTCCCAGAGGAGTGCAGTTTATGATTAGCGGATAATTATTTATTAATTCTTGATTTAAATCGATATAGTTTATTTCATTTTTATTTGGATTACGTGACACAATTATTATATCCATTCTATTTTTTCTTAAAACAAACTCTATAGCCTTTGAGGCTCCTCCTGAGCCAAGCACTAGTGCCTTTTTTATAAATGACCCTACAAAGACTTCCAATGCTCTTTCAAATCCAATAACATCTGTATTATCACCTATTGTTTTACCGTTTTTAAATATTACAGTATTAACTGCACCAATTTTTTGAGCAGTGGGTGTTAACTGATCTAGATAGGGTATAATTTTTTCTTTGTACGGTATTGTTATATTAAGACCGGATAAATTTTTTATTTTATATATATCTTTTATTTCAGAAATATTTTTTATGTCAAAATTTTTATAATTAAAATAAGTGTAGTTCTTGTTTTTTGAAAATTTTTTTTCAAAAAATATTTTTGAAAATGAATATTCTATATTTTTTCCGACAAGCCCAAACTGTTTATGTTTTAAATTGTTTCCCATATTTTTCTAAAATATATATAAACCCAACTCCTAAAATAATACATATAAGCATTAAAGAGGTCTCTTTATTAATTTCACTGGGAAAATAATATGTTATTTTATTGTTTTCTGATAAAGATCTCCATGGCCATAAACTTATAATAGATCCAGAAACAAATCCAATTATTAGGGATAGCGTTATTGAATAAAATTTTTTTAAAACAAAACTTAAAATATTTACAAAAAAAACTAATCCTGTAATTGATCCTAAAATAAAGACTACCATCGTTTTAATTAATCGAATTCTTGACTTGTCGTTTAAAAAAGATAGATCGCCACCAACTGTCTCTTTAATTGTATAAAAAAATGCATTAACTGAATCAACTAATAAAAGTTCATAATTCCCTAAAAGCAATAATAAAAAAGAACCAGATATTCCAGGCAGGGTCATCCCAGACACACTAATTAATCCACAGAAAAATACAAAATATAAATTATCATTACCGCTTATAGGTTCAGACAAGCTAATACATAAACCAGTTAACATTCCAACAAAATAAAACGTATAAGTATTTAGCTTCCATTTTTTTACTAAAGGAAAAATAAAAAATATTGAAGCCAATACCATTCCAAAAAAACTTGACCATAAATAACTAGAATAATTCAGTATTAGAAATTCTAAAATCAAAGACATACTAAAAAAACTTATAATACTTCCTCCAAAAAGAAAAACTAAAAACTCAGCATTTATATAATTATAGAAGCTCTTCCAGCGTCCAGAAAAAAGAAGCCTTATAGATGTTAAATTGATTTTTTGGAGTGAATATATTAGCTCGATATAGAAACCTGAAACTAAAGCAACTATTCCACCTGAAACACCTGGAACTTTGTTTACAGCTCCCATGGCAAAACCTTTGACTAATAATAAAAGTTTATCACTGGTGGTTCTCTTTTTCATCATTGTGTTTTTGTTTTTCTAGAAGCTGAACACCAAAGATGAATAGTATTCCCAAAATAAAAAAGATTAAAGCCAGTAAGATGAAATTTTCTCCAGAATAATTAAACGGAAGAATACTTTCACCATTTTCTTGCCATGGCCATATTTTACTTATTCCACCAAGCATTAATCCAATCATAAATACTAGTACTGCATCATAATATTTGACAAGAAGCCATTTAAAAATTTTAGAAAAGATTAATATTCCACAAATTATTCCAAACGCAATAATACTAGCCTTGTATGTCACAATATATAGATTGGTGTAATCTTGTTTAATAAAAATATTTAAAAGACCCTTTATTGTTGAAATCACTTCTGTGTAGGTGCCAAATAGAATCAATATATATGCGCCTGAAATACCTGGAAGAATCATAGCACTTATTGCAAATAGTGACGAAAAAAATAAATATAAACCACTGAATGATTCAATTTCAGAAGTTGTATTTATTTGAGAAATTGAATACGAAATTAATATTCCAAAAAGAAAATATAACAATAAGTTGGTTTTTGGATTTTTAATATTTTTATAGATGAAAATTATGCTTGATAATAAAACCCCTATAAAAAAAGCCCATAAAGGAATTGGATGGTTGTTAATAAGCCAATCTATTAGATAAGTAAATAAAGAAACCCCTATAAAAATTCCTGAAAATAATTTTAAAAGAAAACTCCCATTGATTTCTATCCAAAAAGCTTTTATTCCATTATCTTTTAATAGTCTTAATGATGATATTGAAATTTTTGATAAACTAAAAATGAAATCATCATAAATCCCAAATATCAAAGCCATTGTTCCTCCTGAGACTCCAGGAACTAGATCAGCTATTCCCATAAAAACTCCTTTAAGAATAATAGAAAGTGATTTCATGTATAGATCTATTTAAATGGTTCAAGAACACTAAAACTGATAAAAAAGCAACTCTATTTTTTAATCATGTTTCTTAAATTATTATATAAATCATTTTTAAACAATTCATTTATAGATGACCTATTAATAGAGTTAAGATGTTTTTTTGCCAATTCAATATTACCTGTTTTAATTTCAACTATTGCTAACCTAAAAACAATTTCTGGAGAATTAGGATAAATTTCTAAAGCTTTATTTATTTTATTTTTAGCTTGATTAAATCTGTATAGTTTAATAAGACAGTCAAGAAGATTATTCCATATTTCTTTATTACAATCTCCTAGTTGAATAGCACTTTCATAATAAAAAGCTGCATCCGAAAACTGTTCTAGTTTAAAAAAAGTTTGACCTAATTTATATGTTATAATAGAGTTGTCACCATTAGACTCTAAGGCCTTTTTAGCAAACACAAGAGCATTAGTAAAATCATTATTTAGATAATAAAAATCAATAATAGCAATCCACCCATTTTCAAATGTTGGCTCAGTGTTTACAGCTTTTTTATAAAATTGAATAGACAAATCATTACTACCTAAAGCCTTATAGCAACTGGCAATTCTATGAAAAACAAATGCGCTTGGATCATTTATTTGTAATGCAATATGATAATTTTCTATCGCCATATTTAATTTACCAGTTTTCTCTAATATTCTACCAATTTCAATATAAGCCCCAGTGAATTTATCATCACTAATAATAGCGAATTCAAATGCTGAAATTGCTTCTGTGTATTTTTGTAGATTACAATAAATTTTACCAAGTTGGTGCCATGCAACTTCACAGTAGGGATCTTTTTCTAGGATTAAATTTAAAGTTTCTATAGCTCCAGATGAATCGTCCAGTTGATCAAATGTGTGAAGCAGATTATATAATGATTGATAATCTAATGGGTCTTCTTCTAAACATAATTTAAAATAGTATTTCGCAGAATTAAAATCCTCTAAAATTATAAACTCCATACCTATTAGACTCCATATCTCTAAAGGATCTTCGCATAAATCAAGTGCTTTGTTAAGGAATTTTATAGCTTCAGAATGTTGTTTTGATTTTGATGCAATTGTTGCTTTTTGTAAAAAGATTTCTTCATGTTGAGGTATTAACTGTTCAGCTATTTCTATTATTTCCAAAGATTTTTTAAAATTTCCTTCGAAAATTAATATTTCACTTTTTAGTAAAAGTAGCTCTCCATTTCCTGGGTGTTGATTCATTCCTATTTCTAGTGCCCTTCCTGCAAGATTCAGTTTTCCGTAGTCTATATAGTATTGAACGATACTCTCGAATTCCTGAGCGTCAAAAAATAAAACCTCATTGGTTTTAAGCATTGCTTCAAACTTCGATATTGGAGCAATAAAATCATCATGATTGAAGTTTAACATATTATTATATCTTATTCCAAGTTAGATAACCTAAATGAATGTTTAATATCCATTAAAATATTGTTTTTAACAAAATAGTTAACATTAAGGGTTGATGATTTTGTTTAAAATACTAATAATGATATCACAGCCTTTATTAATTTCTTTCACACTAATATTTAAAGGTGGAGAAACTCTAACAGCTTTTTTTTCCCATAAAAGCCAAAACAATATTAGTCCCCTATCCATGGAATTTAAGACAAGAGTATTAGCTGTTGATTTTTTATCAAATATTATAGCAAGCATTAATCCTTTTCCATTGATTCTTTTTATCAAAGGATGTTTTAATCTTTTTCTAAATAATTTTTCTTTTGCATCAACACTATCTATTAAATTTTCTTTGTAAATAGTTTCTATTGTTGCTAGTGCTGAAGCTGCAACTACTGGGTTACCTCCAAATGTTGTAATATGACCTAGTTTTGGTTTACTTTCAAGTAATTTCATTATTTTTTTAGATGAGCAGAAAGCCCCTATAGGTAGTCCGCCACCCATTCCTTTGCCCATTACAAGTATATCGGGTACTAAATTAAAATGTTCAAAACTAAAAAGCTTACCTGTTCTTCCAAAACCAGGCTGTATTTCATCTAATATAAGGAGAGCTCCAGTATCCTCACATTTTTGTTTAACTAATTTTAAATAGTTGTTTGTTGGTAAAATAAATCCAGCACCTCCTTGAATAGTTTCCAAAACAACAGCTGCAGTTTTTGTAGTAATTAGATTTATATCGTCAATGTTATTAAAACGAATAAAATTTACTCCAGGAAGTAAAGGTTCATACCCTATTTTTTGTTTTTTAACACCTAATAAGCTCAGGGCTCCATGAGTACTTCCATGATATGAATTTTCTGCAGCAATAAACTCTTTCCTCCCCGTTGCCTTTTTCGCAACTTTTAAAGCCCCCTCAATTGCTTCAGTGCCTGAATTTGTTAAATATATGACATCTAATTTGTTTGGAAGTTTATTTACAATATTTTCACATAGCTCAACAGCAGGTTTTTGAATGTATTCTCCATAAACCATAACATGCATGTATTTTTTTAACTGTTTTTTTATTTCTTTTATAACTGAAGGGTGCCTATGGCCTAGAGGATTTGAAGAAATCCCAGCAATAAAATCAAGATATTTTTTATTTGATTTATCCCAAATATATGAGCCTTTTGCTTTTTTTATTTCTAAGCCTATTGGGTCAGGTGTTGTTTTTGCTTGATATTTTAAAAACTTATTTTTCATCGATTAAAATCCAATTCATAAAAAAAAGATTTTGGAATTTCAATACCATTTATTTTTGGAAGAATTAAGTTTTTATCTTTTTCACTAAATAGATCATTTTCATTTTTAGGTTTTTCATCATTTCTCCACACAAAACCTTTAAGTTTTCTTTCATTTTCATCAATTTCTTTATCTGGGAACACTTCACCATTTGGATTGATATGAAAGGTGATATCTGAAATTTCGTTATTTATCATTATCATGTCAAGTGAACTACAAATAGTCTTATTAATACCGATTAACTCATTATCTTCATCTGAATATAAATAATAAATTACCTGTGTGTTTTTTATAACTTCTATATTATTTAACTGACCATCAATAAAATCCCCATTTAATAAACCTCCTTTGATTTGATTAAATCCATCTTTGCCAATACTATCTTTTTCAATAATAAATGCCTCTCCTATTATTTTAAGTGAGTCAAGTTTCTTTGTTTTTAAATTTGATAAAAGAAAAATTTGATTACCAGTCATTTGACTATCGCCAAACCACAATATTGGATTACGTTTATTTTTATCTTCTTCAGTGAACAATTGAAGTTCTTTATTTGTTAAAGGTTTATTGATAAGCTCAATATCCCCAGTTTGTTGATTTAAAAAAAGGGAATCTGATCTCCCTTTGACATCAGACTTAAAAAATCGAACATCATAGAACCCCCTTAAAACTCTATTATCTTGAGGGCCTGTGGCTATTAAAGTATCAGCGTGAATAAATAGAGAATCATTTTCAATAATATTAAGAGCAACAGCTCTTTTCGTTATAATTGCAGAATCCTTGGCTTTAAAAACCTCTCCGTAATGACCATAAATAATGGAGTTGTTCATGGTGTCTTTTATTCTTACTCGATTTGTTGCAGACGCGTATTCTTTACTTTTTTCAAAATACAAGCTGTCTCCCGAAATTATTTTTCCATCATAAATTATTTTTCCATTTTTTTGAAAATTTCCTTTCTCTTTTTTTAAATCGTAAAAACCTCTTTCACAATATATTGAATAATCCTCACCAACTATATCGGTTGGACCGTAAAGATAAGCGTTGTCTATATCAGTGAAATAATCTAGCCTCTCAGATTTAACAGAGTATTTGGGAGAGTCAATTTTCACACTAGAGGTGAATCTATATTTATTTTCATTCATAAATAAAGAGCCTTTATTGCTTGTAAGAACTGTTGAGCTATCAATTACTTTGCCAAAAGTATTATAATATCCAATCTGCTTTTTCCTGTCTAAATAAAGTGTATCAGTTTCTAGGGACATATCAGGTTTTTTTAAAAAAACAGCACCCCATGCCTTTGCTTTTTTCAAACTTCCATCATACTCGAGGTAAGAACATGTCATCGTTAAACTATCACCTTGAGTAAATACAATATTACCTTCAGCTCTAAAAAAATTAGATTTGTTATAAAAAAATGCTTTGTCAGAAATTATTAACGCTCCTTCATGATAGAGGTTGACACGAGTATTCATATCCTTTAATAGTATATTAGCGCCAGGGTATAGTAATTCATTTTGATTCGAACTTCCAGCTTTTCTAATTTCTATCACCTTAGAATCTTGGCCGACAATCATAAGACATCCTATGATGTTAATAAAAATAAAAATAAGTGCTCGATACAAAAGCTAGTTTTAATAAATCAATTTATAAAAATAGTTTGTTTACGATCTGGTCCTACAGACACTATTTTAATTGGAGTTTCTAATTCTTTTTCTAAGAATTTTATATATTCTTTAAATGTTTCAGGAAAATATTTTTCATCTGTAATTTTTGTTAAATCTTCAGACCAGCCTTTTAATTCTTTATATACTGGTTTTAGTCCCTTAGCTCCTGAATCATATGGGAAAAACAATGTTGTTTCTCCATTTTCCATTTCATATGAAGAACATGCTTTGATATTCTTAAATCCAGATAACACATCTCCTTTCATCATCATTAATTGAGTTACTCCATTTATTTCAATAGAATATTTAAGAGCAACTAAATCAATCCAACCACATCTTCTTGACCTTCCTGTAGTAGAACCAAACTCATTTCCAACCTTTGCCATAGTTTTTCCACTTTCATCAAATAATTCTGTAGGAAATGGACCTCTTCCCACTCTAGTTGTGTAAGCTTTAAAAATACCAAAAACATTTTTTATTTTATTAGGCGCTATACCAAGCCCTGTACACGCGCCTGCTGCAGTAGTATTTGAAGATGTAACATACGGGTATGTTCCAAAATCTATATCAAGTAGTGATCCCTGAGCACCTTCGGCTAATATTTTTTTACCTGCTTTTTGAGCCTTGCTAATATATTCTTCGCTATCAACTATTTGACAAGATTTGATAACTTCTAATGATTCAAAAAACTCTTTTTCCATTGACTTTAGATCAAATTCAATTTCACTATTAAAATAGTCTAACATTTTTAAATGTTTTTTTGAAAGTAAATGGTATTTATTTTTCCAATCAGTAAGAAGAATATCACCTATTCTGATTCCATTTCTTCCAGTTTTATCCATATAAGTTGGACCTATTCCCTTTAGAGTTGACCCAATCTTAGCTTTACCCTTAGAAGCCTCAGAAGCAGCATCTAGTAATCTATGAGTTGGCAAAATAATATGAGCCTTTTTTGAAATCAAAAGTTTTGTGTTGAAATCAATATTGTATGGCATTAAACCTTTAATTTCCTTTCTAAATATTACTGGATCTATCACAACGCCATTTCCAATAAGATTTATTGCTGATGGATGAAAAATTCCAGATGGAATTGTATGAAGTACATGTTTAATTCCATCAAACTCCAGAGTATGTCCTGCATTTGGACCTCCTTGAAAGCGAGCGATTATATCATAAGATTTTGTTAATACATCAACAATTTTCCCTTTTCCTTCGTCCCCCCATTGGAGTCCGAGTAACAAATCAACAGCCATATTTTAATAAATTCTTAAACGTTTTTTTTTGTGCCGTAAAAATACAATGAATGATTATGAATATTAATATCAAAAACTTCTTCAATTGTTTGTTTAATTTGATGAATTCTGGGATCACAAAATTCTTTTACATCTCCCGTGTCAGTAAAAATTACATGATCATGTTGTCTGTCAAAATATGATTTTTCATACTGAGCGTGAGCATTTCCAAATTGATGTTTTCTAACTAACCCACATTCAAGTAAAAGATCTATAGTGTTGTATAGAGTAGCTCTACTGACTCTATAGTTTTTATTTTTCATTTTGATATATAAAGATTCTATATCAAAATGTTCTTTACTTGCATAGATTTCAAATAAAATAGCAAAACGCTCTGGTGTTTTTCTGTGATATTTTATGTTCAAGAAGTTTGTAAAAACTTCTTTGACAACGTCTTGTTGTGACTTTACTTCTTTTTGTGATTCTATTTCTTGCATCTTTTACAAATATAATCTTTTATTCAGTTACTCTCGAGTAACCTTTTCAATTCCTTTCATTTTCTGTAAGTTTTTTACCATTTTATTTAAAATAGTTTTGTTTCGAACTCTTACACCCACATTCCCTTTAAAAAGGCCATCCTCAGTTTCAAAATTAAGTTTAAATATATCAACATTCATGTTACTAGAAATCACTCTAGTTAACTCATTAACCAAGCCTATATTATCTATTCCTGTAATTCTAAGAATAGCAGTAAAAATATCTGTGGATGAATTAATCCACTTAGCATTAATTATTCGGTAAGCAAATTTTGATTGCATTGAAAGAGCATTGCTACATTTTTTTTTATGAACCTTAATTCCTTCATTAATTGTAATAAATCCAAAAACTGAATCACCAGGTATTGGATTACAGCATGATGCAATCATATAACTTAATGATTGTTGATCTTTACCAAAAACTAATTTATCATAATCATTTATTTTAATATTCTTACTTATATATGAGGAGTTGTATTTGAGTCTTTTTTTAAAAAAACTAATAAATTTATTGTTGTAATCGGATGAAAATTGTCTAATTTTTTTATTGTCAAGAGTTCCAGATCCTACCTGATAATAAAGATCAGAACTTGCATTAATTTTAAAAAATCTTAGCATTAACGTAATAACCTTATCAGTAAGGATGATTTTAAGATGTTTTAATTTTCTTCTTAATATTTCTTTTCCATCCTCTTCAATTTTCTTTTTTTCCTCATTTAGCGAGGACTTTATTTTTGATCTAGCTCTTGAGGTAACAACAAAATCAAGCCAATTTGCATTTGGTTTTGTGGCTTCTGAAGTTATAATTTCAACTTGATCACCACTTTTCAGAACTTTACTTAATGGAACAAGTTTTTGATTTATTCTAACACCTCTAGTTTTTATTCCAATTTCTGTGTGAATACTAAAAGCAAAATCCAATGCAGTTGAGCCTTTTGGAATTGAGAGTAAGTCACCATTTGGGGTAAAAACAAATATTTCTTCAGAGTACAAGCTTAGTTTGAAGTCATCTACAAAGTCAACAGCATTAACGCTATTCTCCTTTAACAACTCCTTTAAACGATCTAGCCAGTCTTCTATTCCGACATCATTTTTATTTTCAATTTTATATTTATGATGAGCAGCATATCCTTTTTCTGCTATTTCATGCATTCTATCTGATCTAATTTGAACTTCAACCCATTGATTTTCAGGTCCACTTACTGTAACATGAAGAGCTTCATACCCTGTAGATTTTGGTGCTGTAATCCAATCTCTTAATCTAGTAGGATTAGGAACAAAATGATCAGTTATAATAGAATATATTTTCCAAGCAATGAATTTTTCATCAACTCTTTCAGCACTATATACTATCCTAATAGCAAATTTATCATATATCAATTCAAATGGAATTGATTGATTTTCCATTTTGTTGAATATTGAGTATATAGATTTACTCCTCCCGTTTATAGAATATTTAAAATTTTCTTTGTTTAAAGTTTTTTGAACCAATGAAGAAAATTTCTTTATATATAAATCTTGTTTAGTTCTGCTTTTTTCAATTTTATTTTTAATCTGATTATATTTTCTTAAATCAGTATGTTTAAGGCCTAGATCTTCAAGCTCAGATTTGATATTATAAAGACCAATTCTGTGGGCTAAGGGTGCATAAATGAAAAGAGTTTCTGCTGCAATTTTCTCTCTTTTATCTTTAACCAAACTATTAAGAGTTTTCATGTTATGCAGACGATCTGCAATTTTTATAATAATAACTCTTATATCATCATTAAGAGTTAATAGCATTTTTCTAAAGTTCTCAGCCTGAAGAGAATCGTATTTATCTTTTTTTAAATTAGAAATTTTTGTTAGTCCAACTACAATTTTAGTGACAGTTTTCCCAAATAAACTTTCAATTTGATCAACATTATAATCTGTATCCTCTAAAACATCATGTAATAATGCTGCTGCAATTGAAGTTGCATCAAGTCCAATTTCATCAGCTACAATTTTAGCAACTTCAATTGGATGAAAAACATAAGCTTCACCAGATTTCCTTCTTTGGTTTTTATGAGCGTCAACTGAAGTATCAAAAGCTAAGCGAATCAGCTTTTTATCGCTAGCTGTAAGTCTTTGATAGCTTATTCTTAACAACTCCTTATACTGCCGAGCGATTTCTTTATTTTCTATAACTTCATCTACTAACATAATTATATGAAGTTAACTTTTTCTTTTGTTAAGACCAAGGATTTTAATTATCTATACAATGCTTTAATAGTATAGCTGCAGCAACTGAAACATTCAAGGAATCTATGTTGTTATTCATATTGATTTTAACAATTTCTGATGAATTTTCAATCCATTTTTTTTCAAGACCTTTCGATTCGCTTCCAACAACTATAGCGCAAGGTTTATTATAATTTGCTTTATTCATTGGGATTGAATTAGTTGTTAGTGCTCCAGAAACTATATTAATATTGTTCTTTAAAAAAAAACTTATTATATCATTTGAGCTTGATACAATTATCGGAATACTAAAAATTCCTCCTAGGCTAGATCTAATTATGTTTGGATGGTATAGATCAGTTTTTGGATTAGTAAGTATAAAAGCTGAAATTCCTAAACCTGAACTTGTTCTTAATAACGCTCCAATATTTCCAGGTTTTTCAATTGATTCAGCAACTAAAATTATAGCTTTTTTATTTAGTTTAAACCCCTCTAATTCATGACTTTTTGATATTCCAATACCTATAAATTTTTCACTACCAGAACGGATGGTTATTTTATCAAATAATTCATCCTTAATTATTATAAAATTAGAAACTTTTTCAGTGAAGTCAATGAAGATATTTGAAGATCCCTCACGAATAAAAATGATTTTAAAATAATAATTTCCGAGTAAAGCTCTTTCAATTTCTTTTTTACCTTCTACTACAAAAAGCTTTTTCTTTTTTCTTTCTCTAGACTTTTTTTGTAAAGTCAAAAGATTTTTTATGTTTAGGTTTTGTGCGCTTGAAACTATTTTCACATTAAATTCAAATAATGAATATTTTATTTTTGAGTGCTAAATTTTTCTGAATAACGTTTCCATAATTCAGTTTGATGAGTTTCTAAACTTATTTCTCGACCATTAATAAAGGCATTAGAAAGTATATTAGTTCTCATATCCAGAGCATCTCCTTTTGAGACAAACAATGTAGCATCTTTCCCTACTTCTAAGCTTCCTAATTGTTTATCAATGCCTAATATCTTAGCTGCATTAATTGTTATCATTTTTAAAGCCTCTTCTTTGTCAACTCCATAAGCTGAGAAACTTCCTGCATAGAATGGAAGATTTCGGGTATTCATTCTTTCCATTTGTCCACTAGGATCTATACTTACAATAATTCCCTTTTCAATTAATTTCTTTGCTAACTTAAAAGTTAATTTAGGATCATGATCTTCATTATCTGGCAATCTGTGTGGCCGTGAGATAATTACAGGTATCTTATTATCTTTCAAATATTTTATTTGATTAATTGATTGTTCTCCATGAACTAAAACAATATTTTTTATTTTTTGTTCTTTTAAAAAATTAACACCATCAACTATTTGTTTTTCATAACTAGCGTGTAAATACATCGTTTTTGATCCGTCAAAAACACCTTTCATAGATGAATAGGGGAGGTGTTTGGGTTTTTGACCTGAGTACACCTTTGACTCTTCAAAAAAGTTTTTAATTGATGTTGTTGATTTTAAATAGTCTTTATTTTCCTTTAAAGAGGGGTCTTCTCCTAGCCACCATCTTCCCCTTGAGTATGGACTTGGCCAATTCATATGAATACCTTCATCTGATTTTAAAAGAGCATCTTCCCAATTCCATGCATCTAGCTGCATCACAGATGAACTTCCTGATATAGTTCCTCCTCTTGGAACAACTTGAGCAATTAAAACTCCATTTGGTCTCACACTTTCTACAACTTTTGACTCCGCGTTATATGCAATCGCACTTCTTATGTGGGGAAGAAAATCCCCTAATTCATCTTCATCATCTGATGCTCTTACCGCATCAATTTCAACTAACCCTAAAGTAGAGTTTATTGCAATAAAGCCAGGGTATATATGTTTTCCATTTGCATTTATTACCCTAGATTGTTTTTTAGATAAAAGCAAAGGAAACGAATCTTCTTTAGAGATGTTTTCACCAACATAATTTATTATTCCGTCAGAAAAGCTAATAGAACCATTTTCAATTGTTGTTCCGTTACCTATATGAATAAAAGCATTGGTGATAAGAATGTTTTGAGTTTGTTCATTTGCAGGAGTTTGCTGACCTAAAACTAAGTTTAGTGATATAATGCAAAATAAAATTGTTGTTTTTTTCATAATTTTTAGTCTAAAGTTTCACAATGAAATTCTCTTCTAGTAACATTTTTCGGTTCCTGAGTAGGGGCACCTTTACTTGAAGCATCAAGCATTTGTCCGATTAAAAAATTTCTTTCTTTTTCTATAGATTTAATTTTTTTAGAAACATTATCAATTGAATAATAAGTTTTTCCTTGAATCATGGTTTTTTCAGCTATGGCATATATTGACATTGGATGATCAGACCATAAAACTAAATCTGCATTTTTACCTATTTTGACACTTCCCACTTTATCATCTATATGTAATAATTTTGCTGGATTTAATGTTACAAATTTCCAAGCATCTTCTTCTGAAACTCCACCATATTTAATTGCTTTTGCAGCTTCTTGATTTAAGCGCCTTGACATTTCTGCACTATCAGAATTATAGGCTACTAAAACTCCAGCATTATGCATGATGGAACCATTATATGGTATAGCGTCATTAACTTCAAATTTATATGCCCACCAGTCTGAAAATGTAGAAGCGCCAGCTCCATGTTTTTCCATTTTGTCAGATACTTTATAACCTTCAAGTATATGTGTAAAAGTATTTATTCTAAAATCAAATTGCTCAGCAACCTTCATTAACATATTTATTTCACTTTGAACATATGAGTGGCATGAAACAAATCGATCTCCTCTTAAAATTTCCCATAAAACTTCCATTTCAATATCGTATCTAGGAGATTTAGTTTTTCTTTTTAATTTTTCAGATAGCTTGTTGTATTTAGCCCATGTCTCTCCATATTCTTTAGCCCTTTGAAAATTATCAATAAAGACTTGCTCAACACCCATTCTTGTTGAGGGAAAACGTAATTGTCTTGTAGACCTAGATTGTTTGACATTTTCTCCTAAAGCAAATTTTATAAATGGATCTGCATTTTTATAAAGCATTTTTTCAGCAGATTCCCCCCATTTAAGATTAATTATTGCAGATTGTCCGCCAATTGGGTTTGCTGACCCATGAAGAATCTGAATTGTTGTTACACCACCTGCAAGATTTCTAAAAATATTTATATCATCAGGATCAATAACGTCTTCAATACTTACTTCTGCAGATGAATTATGCCCTCCTTCATTAATACTTGAGGCCCCAATATGAGAATGTTCATCAATAATCCCACTAGTCAAATGTTTTCCACTAGCATCAATTACTTCTATATTATTTGTGTTTTTAATATTTTTTCCAATAATACTTATTTTACCATTAACAACAAGAACATCAGTGTTTTTAATAATTCCTTCTTTTTCATTTGTCCATACCGTTGCATTTTTAAATAAAATGTCTTTTTGTTTTGGTAAATATTTATTCCCATAGGCATTGTTTGGATAAGTAATAGCTACAGGTTTATAAAAATTTTTATTTTTTATTTTCTTTGAATCTACTTTAGACATTGAATCACTTTTGATAGACTTAGCTGTCCATACAAATGAATCCCCCTGGAAATCAATACCATTGCCATTTAGAGTACTTTTATCATTTATTTTACTATTAAATTGAGCAAAAGTATTTTTATTTTTATCAATAATAGTAATATCTAACCAGCCATTACTATACTTTGATTTAGTTGAAAATGTTGTTGAATCTTTAGTGACCTTTGCAATCAACTTCTTATCACTTCCTTTAAGGTTCAGTTTAAAAAGTTCATTATTAATTAAAAAATCATAATCACCATCTACATTAATAATATTATCGTTTACCAATATGTGGGGTTTGCCTTGAATCCAGTTCTCAGTAATAATTGTTTTGTCTTTGAATAATTCATCAGAAGTGATAATGAAATTAGCCAAACTATTTGTCTTAAGAACCCCTATTTTATCTTCCATTCCTAAAATCTTGGCAGGATAAGTTGTAAGTGCTTTTAGAGCAATAATTGGATCTAAGCCATAATTAATTGCTTTTTTAATATTACTAAAAAACTCTTCTGATGATTTTAAATTAAATCCGGTAAAAACAAAAGGTATATTATACTTTGCTACTTTATTAGGGTTTGATGGTGCTTGACTCCAATATCTCATCGAACTTAATGGAATTTGTTTTGTCAATAGAGGGTCAGATACATTTGTTGCTTTCGGAAAATTTAAAGGAAGTATTAATGTAACCCCTTGTTGTTTTAATTCTCTTAAATTTTCATATTCTTTTCCGCTTCCGAGAACAGCAAAATTCTCACCAATTTCTTTTCCTAATTTAATCGCTCGGATAGTGTTTAATTTATCACCACCTGCGTCAAATATTTTGGGCAAGCTTTTATTCTCAATAAGCGCTTCAATAGATAAGTCATTAGTTAATGAATTTCCTAACTCATACCAATTAGCATCATGATACAATTGACGAATTAAAGCAATTGAACCCATAATAGAACCAGGATAATTTTGATTAGAAGTAACACTTTTTTTAAATGAATAGTGCTCAGTTGATTTTTTAGATAATATTCTTTTACTATCATTTTCATGATCATTAAGGTTTAGCAATATACCTGTTCCTCTGTGGATGCCATTTGCTCTATGCGTGTTTACAACTCCAAAACCCATTTTTCGAATTTTTGAAGCAGACTTTTTATCATATTTATAATCACGGATGCTGTTATAATCACTTAAAATATGATCATTCCAATAATATCCTTCCCTGCTAGGCTCAAATTGATAGCTCCTGCCAGGAGAACCACTTCTTTTAGCCTTTTTAATTCCAAATTCAGAATATACTTCTATAAAAGAGGGATATATGTGTTTTCCTGATTTATTGTAAACCCTTGTATTTTCTGGAATCAATATATTTTTACCAACACTAACTATAATTCCATTTTTTTCTAATAATGTAGCGTCATTAATTACATTTTCAGCAGAAATGTGGATAGTAGCATTAGTAAATGCTTGATAGCTGTTTTTTGTTGTTTTTACACCAGAATTATTAGGGAAATAGCTTTGTGCTGTGACAAAGGTCAGGGGCATTATAAAAAGAAAAATATATTTTTTCATCTATTTATTTAATTATATTATTATGTTATTGAAAAGTAATTAATTTTTTTGATTATTCGATATCATTTTTTAAATCAAATATCACAAGTGAAACCATTTCATTGTAGCTTGATATACCTAGTTTTTGATTATTGATTTTTAAAAAACTATCATATGATTTTTTAAAAATAGGTTCCAAAGGGTTTTTGTATTTATTCCAAAATTTATTAATGTCATTAAAATTTTTTTTAATTCCTAAATGAATGCTTTGAGATAATAATTTCGACTTTTTTGGATTTTTTTTATATAAATCAGATATACAATACCTTAGAGCAAAGCTGTATCCTGCATATTTAATATACGGGTTTTTATTATTAGATGTTTTTTTATATGCCCAATAATTCGATTCGTTTTCTCGTGCAACACCATTTTGATGCGATTGTTCATGTGCAATAGTGGTCAAATAACTAATCATAGGAATTTTTTCATTCACTTGAGCCTCAAGAGTGAAAGGGTTTAAGTATCCTGCATATCCCATATAGCTTATGATTGTACTCCAAATAGAGTTTTTTACAATATCATTTTTTTCATTTGCCAGTAACATCCTTGCTTGTTTTTTATTAAATGGAAATTCAACAGGTAAGGTGTCATTTTTTGAAAGTTGGTGGTGTAATTTATTTGTTTCAAAAATTAAAAATGAAACAACTTTTTCTAAGTCTTGATCACTATATGACTTTTCAATATTCAGCTTTGATTCTAATGATTCAGAATGATAATTTAACCCCCATGAAATCTGAAATAAAACATTTACAACACTTATGATTGATAATAAATCTATTAAAAAATAAAATTTATAATTTAAGTAGTATGATCTATATTTAAAAATAACAGTAATTGCTATAATCACTATCAATAAATAAATTATATCACCAATAGAAAATGAAAATATAGAAAAAATACTTTTTCTTAATTCTGATATGTAATTGAAATTTGTAATATATAAATTGATAAAATTTGAGTTTTCAAACTCATTATTTTGAATCAAAATAAATTGAAATGGAAGTGATATTAATAAAAGCCATTTAAAAAAACTAACCCTGTATGACTTATTAAATTTATTCACCAGTTAATCCGACAATTTCAACTTCAAAAATTAAATCTGACTTAGCAGGGATTGCTCCGTTTCCAGACTCACCATATGCAATATCAAAAGGAAGAAAAAGAGTTGCTTTATCTCCAACGTTAAGTAGTCTAATACCTTCTTTAAATCCTGGAATTAACTGGGCTTCTTTGCTGACATCAAAAGGAAGAGGGTCGTAACCTCCGCTATCTTCTTTTCTAAAGTCATAAATACCGTTTTCTTTTGCAACATTTATCATGCTAGTTTCAATAATACTCCCATCTGATAAATAAACTGCATAATAGGCAAGTACTTTGTTTGTTGAATTTGATTTTGGACCTTTGCCTTTAATAGTAATAGTAAATTTGAGGCCTGAAGAGGTAGATTTTGCTTGATTTTTTTGAATTGCAAACTTTTTGAAATTCTCCTTTTGCTTTTCAATTGTCTTTAACTCTACTAGTTCCTTTTCCTTTTCCTTTTTAGCTTGAAAATTTTTAAAAACTTCAGCAGCATTAAAGCTTTGGGCTTTTTTACCTTTTCTAATAATTGACAGCTTTTTAATGGTATCGTTTTGAATTATGCTATCAACTACCTCTTGCCCCTCTATTACATTTCCAAAAACTGTATGTTTTCCATCAAGCCAAGGCGTGGCTTTATGAGTTATAAAAAATTGACTTCCATTAGTTCCAGGGCCACTATTAGCCATAGACAGTATTCCAGGGCCACTGTGTTGTAGATCTGTAATTTCATCTCCAAACTTGAAACCAGGCCCACCTTGACCTGTAGCAGTAGGGTCACCACCCTGTATCATAAAATCTTTTAAAACTCGATGAAAAACTATCCCGTCATAATATTTTTTCCCTTTATATTCTTCTTTTAAATTAGGACTAGGATGGTTTCCTTCAGCTAAAGCGACAAAATTGGAAACTGTAAGTGGTGTTTTTTCATATTCTAATAAAAGAATAATGTTGCCTTTATTGGTCATGATATCAGCATACATTCCAGGTTCTAAATCTGGATATTGATCACATGAGTTAAAAAACATAAGGAATAAAATTAAAAATAGATGTCTGTTCATTTTTGTTAATTTAATTATTTGATAATGATACTAATTTTATGATAAATCTCAAAGGTTGATTAGGACCTATTTTTTCAGAATCTCCCTGATACCCATAACAAAAATGAGATGGAAATAAAAAAATACCTGTATCTCCCTCAGATAAAAATTTAACACCCTCCCTTAAAGCCGGAATAATTTCTTCTTTATCCACAATGAATTTTACAGTTTGTAAATCATCTTCACCATATAATAGGTTTTGATTTAAGTCTTCAATTTTATATTTAACCTCTACAAAATCTCCTCTTTTTGCAAAAACACTTTTGCTCTTTTGATCTTTCACGGAAAATAAAAAGCCTAGATTAGAATCCTTATAGGTGTTTTTAGTGTCTAATTTTCTAGCTTTATTTATGAGAACTTGTTCAGATTCAACTCTTGACTTATTTCTTATTGCAGAATTTTTTAAAAAAACTGACATTTTTTTGTTTAATGGTTTTCTTGGTTTAATATCCTGGCAACTTAAGCCAAGTAAGCAAAAAAAGATTATTAGTATTACATTGATCCTCAATGGAATGATTTTAAAAGATTTATAAGCCTATTCTTTGTTTCATACATTGGCTCCTTTGAAACCCCTCCTGCTGCGTTGTGATGCCCACCTCCGCAAAAATATTTTTCAGCAAAAATATTAACTGAAAAATCACCTTTAGATCGAAATGACATTTTAATTATACCATCCTCTTTACTTTCTATTAAAATTACTGATAGTTCAATTCCTTTAATACTTAAGCCATAGTTAACAAACCCTTCAGTATCTCCTTTTTTAAATGAACATTCATCTAACTCGGTTTGGTTTAATGTAATTATAATATAGGGTAAAGAATCTAATTTTTGAATATTCTTTAAAGCGACTCCAAGTAGCTTTAGTCTATTGAAGGAGAAAGTATCATATATTTTTTGATGAATCTCAGAATTATTCGCCCCCTTTTCTATAAGTTTTGCAATAACATGATGGGTGCCGGATGTGGTTGAAGGAAATCTAAATGATCCTGTATCAGTCATTATTCCAGTATATAAACATGAAGCTATATCAGAATTTATAATACCTGAGTCTATATAATTAATTAGATTATATATCATTTCACAAGTGGAACCTATTTCAGGATCAGATAATTTCAGATCAGCGTATTCTTTTGGCTTTTCATGGTGATCAATCATTATTATTTTTCCGTTTGCTACTTTTATATTATCGCACATAATTCCTGACCTTGAGAGATCATTAAAATCAAGTGTAAAAATCAAATCAGCATTTTCTATTTTTTGGACAGCTTTAGTGGATTCTTTTTCAAAATTTAAAATCTTAGTTTCTCCAGGCATCCATTTTAAAAAACTTGGATAATCATTAGGAGAAATAACAATTGAATTTAAACCCTTTTTTAATAAAAAATGATTTAATGCTAGGCAACTACCTAAAGCATCTCCGTCTGGGTTTTTATGAGGTATAATAACACAGCTTGAAGACTCTTCAATAAGTGTTTTGATTTGCGATTCTGAATTTTTATTTTTCATATATTAAAGCTAGAACAAAGATAACTATACTTTTTTAATGCCAATATTTTTGTGATTGATTCAAATGTTTAACTTTACAACAAATTAAATAATATGTCAAAAAGTATTACTTTTTCTATGATCAAACCTGATGGAGTTGAAAATGGTCATATTGGTTCAATCCTAGAGAAAATAAGTAAAGCAGGATTTAAAATTGTAGCATTAAAGCTCACTCATTTAACCAAAAATGATGCTGAGTCATTCTATTCTATTCACAATGAAAGACCTTTCTATAATGATTTAATTAGTTTTATAACTAGAGGCCCAATAGTTGCGATGGTTTTAGAAAAAGAAAATGCAGTAGATGATTTTAGAACTTTAATAGGTTCAACTAATCCTTTAGATGCTGCTGAAGGAACAATCAGAAAGTTGTTTGCTAAATCAGTTGGAGAAAATGCTATTCACGGATCAGATTCTAATGAAAATTCTATCATTGAAAGTAGCTTTCATTTTTCAAATCGAGAAATGTTTTAGTGAAAAACAATTTGTTTAATATCCTCACTTTTCATTTTTTGATTTAAGAGCTTGATTATTTTAGTTTCACCAAATCGGAGTTCTTCTTTTAGAGTAGGGCTTTTAATCTTAACATATAATACCGACTTTTCTAGTTTTACTCGATCTGTGTAAGCTGTAATATTTTTACCCATCATTTGTTTCCATAATTCATTAATTTTCAACTCTTTTAACCCTTTGGCTATAGGTTTTTGATTTGAGATCTCGTTTAACACTTCGGAAAGCTTTTGTGCTTCAAATTTCCTGTTACTCATAAATCAAGGATTAAATTTTTGGTAATGATAGGTTTTGTCTTGAATTTTTAAAATTAGTGAAACACTATCTAATTTAACTATCATCTCTTCCCAATTATGCCAATTGGTTTCAAAAAATAAAAATGAATTTTTTTCTAAAGTTTTAAGTTTAAAAAAAGTTGTGTCATTTGATGTTTCGAAATTATTATTTATTAATGGTCTTACTTTTTTTCTCCAACCAATGTTTTCATTTAAGTAATAATAATCCAATAAAAGAGCCCCTCCTTTTAATTTAAATGTTTCATTCTTTTGTGAAACAAAATCAATTTTCCAATAACCATTTAAAAGTATCGTGTCAATTTTTTTTGAAGAATTGCAGTTTATAAATAAAAAAAGTGATAGAGAGTGAACAACAATATTAATTTTTTTTAAAATTTTGCACATAAAATGTTTAATTGTAATCTAATTAATCTGAAAAATTTCAAAGTTTGAGTCAACTGATTCCAATGCTTTGAGAGTTCTATCTTGATGAGTGTCTGTCAAAAATATTTGACCAAAACTCTCTTCAATCATTAATTTCAATAAACTAGTAACCCTTTTTTGATCAAGTTTGTCAAAAATATCATCTAATAAGATAATTGGTGACATACCTTTTTTATTTCTTAAATAATCAAATTGAGCTATTTTCAAAGCTATTAAAAACGTTTTTTTTTGTCCTTGACTTCCAAATTTTTTAATTGGTTTATCATGAATTAAAAAATCTAAATCATCTTTATGAATTCCCTCGGTTGTATATTGAAAACCTCTATCTTTTTTTAAGGAATTTGTAAGTATTTCTATTAAAGTATTGTCCTCTAATGCGCTTACGTATTTTAATTTAACTTTTTCATTTCCACTATTTATAGCTTCATACCGTTTTATAAATAAAGGAGAAAAAACCTCCATAAACTCTTTTCTTTTCTCATAAATAGGTAGACCTAATTTATCAAGCTGTTCGTTGTAAATATCAATTGTTTTTTGATCGAAAGTATGATTTAAAGCAAAATATTTTAATAATGAATTTCTTTGAGCTAAAATCTTATTATAGTTAAGAAGGTTTGTTAGGTAATCTTTATGGATTTGACCTAAAATACCATCTATAAATTTTCTTCTCAAACTACTTCCTTCATTAATTAAATCAATATCATCTGGAGATATCATTACCAGTGGTATTAACCCTATATGTTCTGATATTTTACTGTATAGCTTGTTGTTTCTTTTTAATACTTTTTTTTGTCCTTTTTTAAAACTACAATTGATCTTTTCATTTCTGGATTTAATTGTAAAACTTCCTTCAATCACAAAAAATGTTTTATCAAATTGAATGTTTTGAGCTGAAGTAGGGTTAAAGTAACTTTTACCAAAAGCCAAATGGTATATTGAGTCAAGAATATTTGATTTTCCAACACCATTGTTTCCTACAAAGCAATTTATTGAAGATTTAAAATCAAAAGATTCCGAGCTTAAGTTTTTATAGTTAGTAAGTGTAAGCTTTTGAATGTGCATATCAGCAAATATAATAGTCTATTTGATAATATCTTAAATTTTATAAGTATTGTTAAATACATTTTAAAACTCATAAAAAAAGGCTATTTTTGAGTGCTAAAATTTAAATGATGGCTACATATCAAAAAAGAGGACAAAAACGTTCTAACAAAGCTCAATCTAATCAAAGTTCAAAAGATACAAGTGCAACAGCTGAAGTTTTTGAAACTCTGGATTCAACTGCAAGTAGGACAGAGTCAATAGTTGCTAAATATCAAAATCATATTCTTATCATTGTAGGTTCTATTGTTTTAATTACATTAAGTTATTTAGGTTATGATAAATTTATCCTAGAACCTCGTGATAATGAAGCTATTAGCGAATTAAATCAAGCTCAATATTATTTTGAAATTGCTATAAATAGCTCGAACTCTGACTCACTTTATAAAAGAGCTTTAAATGGTGGTGAAGGTAGATATGGATTTTTAGATATAATTGAAAACTACAGTGGAACATCTGCATCAAAGTTAGCAACTTACAGTGCTGGAATGTCTTATCTAAATATTAAAGACTATGAAAACGCTATTAAGTATTTAGACCAATTTGATTCAGAGGATATAATGTTAAGTGCCCTAGCAAAAGGTGCTATTGGTGATGCTTTTGCACAATTAGGTCAAAATAAAGATGCTTATGATTATTATGTTAAGGCATTTAATGCAAGTAATAATAGCTATAGTACGCCTAAATACTTATACAAGGCTGGAATGTTAGGAGCAGAGCTAGGGAAAAGCGTATCTGCAATTAAATTTTTTAAACGAATAAAAAAAGAATTTCCTGAAGTTTCAGAAGCACAATTAGTCGATGTACAAATTGGTCGACTTGAAAACATTAAATAATGTCTTCTTCACAAAAGAACCTATCAAACTATGACTTTTCCATGGTTCCAAATGGTAAAGGTCTCAGAATTGCTTTAATTGTTTCAGAATGGAATTCTCAAATAACAGAACAACTATATAATGGTGCTGAATCTACTCTGATAAAGCAGAATGTTAAAAAGTCAGATATTTTAAGGTTTAATGTGCCTGGGAGTTTTGAATTAATATATGGAGCTAAGCATGTTCAGAATAAAAATTTTAATGCTGTAATTGTAATTGGAAGTATCATTAAGGGAGAAACAAAACATTTTGATTTTATTTGTCAGGCTGTTGCAAACGGTATAGCAAGTTTAAATTCAAATGGAATTTGTCCTGTAATCTTTTGTGTATTAACGGATAATGATATTGATCAAGCCGAAGATCGAAGCGGGGGTAAGTATGGTAATAAAGGTATTGAGGCTGCTGTTAGTGCCTTAAAAATGGCAAAATTAACATAGCTGTTACTCATGTTTTAAACTATATTTAAAATTAATTATTTAAAATTTGAAATCCAACCTATTTAAATTAAAAAAAAATAAACGGTATAATTATACTCCAAGGTATTATAATGGTAAAGGTTCAGGAAATATTTATGATTTTGATTCTAAATTTTCTAAATACAGAGAAATATACAATAAAAATGATTTTGGAAGTTCATGGAAAGAAGCTAGATTTAAAATGCGATCAAGGGGAAATAGATCATTTACCCCAACACTTTTAGTCATTATTCTTTTTCTAACTTTTTGTTTTTTATATATTATCGATTTTGATTTAACAATTTTTTATAGAACTTGATGTCAGAGAAAATAACTTTATTACCTGATCATGTTGCCAATCAAATTGCTGCTGGAGAAGTTATTCAACGACCTTCATCAATAGTAAAAGAGTTGATGGAAAATGCTATTGACGCTGGTGCTACAAATATTAACTTAATTGTTAAAGATGCTGGTAAAACACTAGTTCAGGTAATAGATAATGGTAATGGAATCCCCCATAACGACCTTTCTTTAGCTTTTCAAAGACATGCTACCTCAAAAATTAAAACAGCTGAAGATTTATTTAGTTTAAAAACAAAGGGGTTTAGGGGAGAGGCACTTGCTTCTATCTCTGCCATTTCTCATATTTATATGGTTTCTAGAACCTCTAAAGATTCTATGGCAAAATTCATAAAAATTGCAGGAAATAAAATTGAAAATGAAGATTTTAAAGTAGCACCATTGGGAACTTCTTTTTCTGTTAAAAATTTATTTTATAATATTCCTGCTCGAAGAAATTTTCTCAAATCTGATTCAGTTGAACTTCGTCATATAATTGACGAATTCAATAGAGTTGCCATAGCTCATCCAAATATAAATTTTTCTTTTATCCAAAATAAAAAAGAAGTTTTTGATTTAAAAAAAACTAATTTAAGAAAAAGAATATCTTCTATTTTTGGCTCTAAGGTGTCAAGTCTATTAGTTCCTATTCAAGAAAACACTCCTGTTGCTAAAATTAGTGGCTTTATTATTAAACCCTCAGGATCTAGAAAGTCAAGAGGTCAGCAATTCTTTTTTGTAAACAATAGATACATTAGGAGTCCTTTTTTAAATCATTCTGTAAATTCTGCATTTGAAGGTTTATTATCTTCTGGTTATCACCCAGGTTATTTCATCATTCTTGAAGTAAATCCAAATAAGATTGATGTTAATATTCATCCAACTAAAACTGAAATAAAGTTTGAAGATGAACAAAGTTTATACTCTATACTTAGATCAACTATTAAACATAGTTTAGGAATTTTCCAGGTTACTCCTACTTTAGATTTTGATAGAGACTCATCAATGGACACTCCTTACTCATATAAAGAAAAGACACCTTCCAGCCCCACTATTTCTGTAAATTCATCCTTTAACCCATTTAAAGAAGATTCAAATATATATTCTATAGATTCAAAAGAAAGTAAAAGTCAAATTGAATTTGAATCTGAAAGCACTCAAAGTGTTATAGATATTCTAGATTTTGACTTTAATCCTAAACAAATTAAAGTTTTTCAATTATTCAAAAAGTACTTAGTAACAGCTTTGCCCTCAGGTTTAATGATTATTAATCAAAACAGAGCTCACCAAAGAGTTCTTTACGAGAAACTATTAACCAATTTGTCTTTAGAGAAAACTCCAAGTCAAAGTTTATTGTTTCCATACAAAATATCTATAAGTCCAAAAAATTTAATTTATTTTTTTGAAAATAAAACTGTTCTTGAGGCTATGGGTTTTGAATTTAAACTAGAAAAGGATTCTAAAGTTATAAATTTAACAGCTATCCCCATTTTATTTGATAAAAACCAATTGGATCATCTTTTTGATAAGTTTTTTTCTGACGAATATAGATTTGATGGATTTAGTAAAGCAGATGCTATTTCAAAACAACTATGTAAAGTTTTGGCTATAAGTAACGGGAAATCATTAAATATAGAAGAACAGCAGGAGCTTTTAGCTTCACTATTTACCTGTAAAGAAAAAAATCTATCTCCATTTAATCGTCCAATTTTAGTTAATTTAGATCCAACTGAAATTGATAAAAAAATTAATTAATGCGATCAGCCTCAGAGACCGTTAAACATCTTCTTATAATAAATGTTATATTTTTTTTAGCCACATTAATCTTTGGTCAATACACTTATGATTTATTTGCTCTGCATTATTACGAGTCACCAAAATTCCAATATTGGCAAATATTATCTCATATGTTCATGCACGGAGATTTTTCTCATATATTATTTAACATGATTGGGCTCTGGATGTTTGGCTCGCCAATTGAGCAGATGTGGGGAAAAAACAAATTTATTTTCTTTTACTTATCAACTGGTTTTGGAGCAGCAGCTTTACAAATGTTATTGTATAATTTTCAGATAAGTCAAGCGAATGATTTTTTTTTAAACTTAAATATTGATTCTTCAGTTATTTCAGAATTCTATTCCTCTTCTAGACTTCCTTCTAATATTATTAATTTGATTGAGGTCGAAACTCTTCAAAGTGCTTTCTCATCATATAACTCTGTTTTAGTTGGAGCTTCTGGTGCCTTATATGGTTTATTGGTTGCCTTTGCAATGTCATTTCCAAATACCCAACTTATGTTATTATTTCCTCCAATACCTATTCGAGCTAAGTATTTGGTTCCATTACTTATTGGTGCAGATGTATTTTTTGGTTTTTCATCTTATTCTATTGGACCAATAGCTCATTTTGCTCATGTTGGTGGAGCTTTAACTGGTTTTATAATGATAGAATATTGGAAAAAAAACCAATTTAATAATAAAAGATGGGATCAATGATTAGATGGAAATACTTAAAAGATAAATATGATTTTTTATCTATCTCTGAAAAATTAATTTTAATAAATGTTTTATGTTTTTTTATACCATTTATTTTAAACACAATACTATTCCTCTTTAATTTTTCATTTGGAAACCTTATTACTTGGTTTGAATTATCTCCAAAGCTTGAAGTTTTATTGTTTAAACCATGGACTTTATTAACATATTCATTTTTTCATACTCGAATTTCACATTTATTTTGGAATATGTTATTGCTTTATTATGCCAGTTCAATATTTCTTAATCTTTTTAAAAAAGAGACCTTTATTAACACCTACTTCCTGGGTGTTATGTTTGGTGGTGTTTTATTTGTTTTAAGCTATTTAGTTTTCCCCGTATTTCAAGGTAGTTTTCCTTCAATGATTGGTGCTTCTGCAGGAGTTATGGCTGTTTTAATTTTTGTTTGTAAATATACACCTGAAACTGAAATAAGACTTTTATTTTTTAATGTAAAACTTAAATATATTGGAATTGCACTTGTTGCAATTGATTTAGTCATGATTCCTTATGGAAATGCTGGAGGAAGAATATCCCATTTAGGCGGAGCTGTTCTGGGTTATATTTATGCAAAAAATCTATCTCAAGGAACTGATATTGGATATTATTTTGAGAAATTATGGCAATACATTGTTTCTTTCTCCTCTAAATCACACTTAAAAACTGTATATAAATCTAAAAAGAAATCATCAAAAAATGTTAAAGTTGATCAAAACGAAATTGATGCAATTTTAGATAAAATTTCTAATTCTGGATATGAAAGTTTAACTAAAAATGAAAAAGAAACTTTGTTTAATGCTGGAAAATAGTATGTCTTAGTCTAAAGAGATTTTATATAATCAGAAGATTCAGGCCCTAGGTTGAACAGAAGGTCAATTATGCTTAGATCACTTTGAAATCCTTTTTTGTTTTGAAAAACTTGATTATAGAATATAAATTTTGTTAAATCTTTTTTAGGATTTAATAAACGATTTATCTCTTTGAAATCTTCTATATGATTTACTTCTTTTATTTTAATAGATAAATCCAAAATGGAACAAATCTGAATTATTAATTTTACATTATAATCAAAAAGAAGTTTATGCTTCTCCATGTAGAATGGTTTTAATTCGTCTTGATAATATTCAAAAAAGGGAGATGATTTATAAGCTGATTCAATTGACTTCCAATGATTTTTTTGCCAAGCTATTTCATTGTAAATAGGCACAATCTTATCTTTTTTTTTAATTACATTTCTTGCTATTGGTATTGTTAAGCTCTGTCTTCCATTAGCTCCGTATATAACACACCTGTTTCTGTAGGTTTGTTTTTGATAATTTGTGTTAACGCAAAATGATAATTCATTTTGAGTTATTAAATTCTTAAAATAGCTTATTGGAGGTAAATAAGCCGGAATTAGAATCATATTTTATTTTTTTTTGATCTATATTTTTTTTTGATAAAAGCGAAAATTTGCCAAACACCAATTAATATTAGAAAGTGGGGCAGGTAAGAAGTTCTATCTCCTTGTCCATTAACAACGGAAAAGACTCTATTCCATCGAATTTTCCAATTTTTCCACCCATCGTTAAAACCATCAATGCTCATCCATATAAAAACAGGTTTTCCCATAACATGATCTTCAGGAACAAATCCCCAAAATCTACTATCTTCAGAACGGTGTCTATTGTCTCCCATCATCCAGTAGTAATTCTGTTTAAAAGTATAAGTGGAAAGTTCTTTACCTTGAATAAAAAACTTGTTATCTTTTCTAGTCATCTCGTTTGATTCATATTCTTCGATTATTTTTTTATACAGAGGATAATTTTTTTTATCTAGAAGTATTTTAGCTCCCTTTTTAGGAATTATAATTGGACCAAAATTATCTTCATTCCAATCAAAAGTTATTCTATTTGGAAAAAAACTTTCATTTGGCGTTTTATTTTTTGATATATTTCTATTTATGCTATCAAATTTTTCAAAGCTTTGAAGCTCTAATACATTTTTGTAGGTTGAATTAATCACTTTTTTCTTAGTCATTAATTCTGAAACTTTTAATCCTAGAGATCGAACTAACTCTATAGGCAGGCCCTTAGCTGTTGTAAATACAGAAAACTCTTCAACAGTTCCCTTTCTGCCAATAATATATGGCAGTAATGCGTCAAATGAGCTTTGAGTTATGTTTTTAATTCTGTATTCTCTTTCAAAGTCATTTATTCCATATTTTAGAAGTTTCCTCGAGGAAATTCCATTATTATCGTAAACAGTATATGTGTGTTGAATTTTAGCCCACTCAGGTAAAATATTTTGTAAATTATTTATATATATAACTCCATTTTTTATTTCTAAAGTGTCTCCAGATATTCCAACACAACGCTTAACATAATTTGATTTTTTATCTATTGGCTTTCTAACTCCTTTTTCTCTAACAAAAAATTGCCTGACTGTATCTGCAGGCCAATTGAAAACAACAATATCATTTCTTTTTATTTTTTGAAAACCTGGAAGACGCAAAAAAGGTAGTTGAGGTTTATTTAAATATGATCTTGTTTTTAAAATAGGGATAGTGTCATGAACCATTGGTGTAGCAAAAGGAGTGGTGGGAACTCTAGCTCCATAATGGAACTTACTGACAAATAAAAAATCTCCAATTAGTAATGACTTTTCAAGTGAACCAGTTGGGATTATAAATGGTTGAATAAAATATGTATGGACCAAAGTTGCTGCCATTATGGCAAATATCATCGAACTCATCCATTCGCCAAAAGCAGAATGGTGATCTAGATTTCTTTTATTAATGTAATTAACATTTTTACTATAATTAATAAACATTATATAAAAGCCTAAAGTTATGATAACCAATATGCTTTGAAGAGTTGAGTTTTTACCATAGCTCCTTATAGTTTCAATCCATATAACTCCTAACATCATTATATTTACAACTGGTATGAATAGTAAAAAAACCCACCACTTAGGCCTCTTTATTATATCCATTAAAACAAATGCATTATATATTGGTACTGCAGATTCCCATGATTTTTTTCCAGCTTTGGAATAAAGCCTCCATGTTCCTGTAAAATGAATTAACTGCAAACTCAAAATAAAAATTAACCATTCGGTAAAGTCCATAATTATTTATTTTAAATTATTTAATGTTAAGAACATCTGACATTGAAAAAACACCATTTTTCCCATTTATCCATTCAGCAGCAATAACAGCTCCTAAAGCATAGCCGACTCTAGAATGACTCTCGTGCTTTATACTTATTTTGTCGAATTCTGAATTGTATGAAACATTATGTATACCTGAAGAATCTCCTTCACGAAAAGACTTAATTTTTAAAACTTCTTTTTTATCATTTTCAGTACTCCATTCTTTATAATTAGAATTTGAAATAATATCTTTTGCTAAATATATAGCGGTTCCACTTGGCGAATCAATTTTACTAGAATGGTGAATTTCACTTAATTCTGTTGAATAATTGTATGATCTCATAATTTTAGATAGAGATTTATTTAATTGAAAAAATAAATTTACTCCAATACTAAAATTTGATGAATATAAAAATCCTACATTTTCCTGGATTGCTAATTTTTCTATCTTTTCAAGATCGCTTAACCATCCTGTTGTTCCGCTCACAACAGAAATTTTATTATTAAAAGCTTCTTTGATGTTTTGAAAAGCCGATGTTGGAGTGCTGAAATTAACAGCAACATCTGCATTACTAATGTCATTGTTTTTTATTAGATCAATTTTAGAAACAATAGTATGACCTCTTTTAATAGCAATTGACTCTACAGCTCTTCCCATTTTTCCGTAACCTAAAAGAGCTATTTTCATGTAATTAAAATTTTAATTTAACAACAAAACCTATAGTTTTAGACTCACTGATTGGTTCAAAATCAATATTTGGTTTAAAGCTTAAATCATCATTAACATTAAATTGCATTAAGTGAGTGCTAACATTTGCTTCAAGTATATTTAACATATAAGTTCCAATTATAAAAATAAATGACATGTCCCTATATCTTTTATGGAAATCCATTCCTTTTAAAATCTTATCATTTTGAGGTATGAGATCAATGTATTCATCATCATTATATCCAGCAATTCTTCTTTTATAAATTCCTCTGTATTTGTTGTATTCACTTTTATTATAGACATAACTATATACTGCACTTCCAATTGCAGCATAAACAAGAGGAACTTTCCATGCATTTCCTGAGTATAATTGACCTAAACCAGGAAAAACTGCTGAGTAAAATGCTGCTTTAGAAGGGGCAAGAGGATCAGACATAAGTTCTATTTTTCTTTTTTTTCTAGCACTTAATTCTTGACTATAATTTTGCCCACAGCAAAAAAATAAAATGAAAAATAAAACAAATTTATACACTATTATTAATTTTGTTAACAATCCGATTTAAGTCCTCTTGCGAATCAAATGATATACTCAAAAAACCTTTACCGCTCGTGTTAACTTTTACTTTAACTTCAGTTTCTAAGAAAATTTTGAGATTAGTTGCAGTTGCTAATATGAATTTCGGTTTATGATTACTAGACTTTTTGCCTTTATGTCTTAATTCATTAATTATATCTTCAGTATTTCTGACAGATAATCCTTTTTTAAGTATTTTTTCATAAACTTTAATCTGTTCTTTATTATCAATACTTATTAGAGCTCTTCCGTGACCCATTGAGATAAAACCATCTCTTAAGCCTGTTTGAATGATTGGATCAAGAGTTAACAACCTTAAGTAATTTGTAATTGTACTTCTTTTTTTTCCAACACGATCACTCAATTCATTCTGAGTTAATTGAATATCGTCTATCAAACGTTTATAGGATAATGCAATTTCAATTGGATCTAAATCTTGTCTTTGAATATTCTCAACAAGAGACATCTCGAGTGACTCTTGATCATTAATTGATCTTATGTAACAGGGTATTTTTTCAAGACCGATTAGTTTACTTGCTCTTAACCTTCTTTCTCCTGAAATTAATTGATATGATTCTTTATTTATCTTTCTAACTGTAACTGGTTGAATTAATCCAAGTTCACTAATAGAAGAAGCTAACTCGTTGATTCTTCCTTCATTAAAATGTGACCTTGGTTGAAAAGGGTTAGCGGAAATAAACTCAACTGGAATATCTGTTATGCTTCCTATCTTTAAATTAGTTATATCACTAACTGTTTCTTTTAAGTTGTCATTCAAAAGAGCTGAAATTCCTCGACCTAGAACTTGTTTTTTTGAAGATCTACTCATTATAATTTATTTTTTTTAATAATTTCAGTAGCTAAAGAAAGATAGTTTTTTGCACCCCTACTGGAAGCGTCGTAAGAAATTATATCTTTTCCATAGCTTGGTGCTTCACCTAAAGTTGTATTTCGTTGGATGATTGTTTTAAATACCATTTTACCAAAATGTTTTTGAACTTCTTCTACTACTTGATTCGAAAGCCTTAATCTAGTATCGTACATTGTTAAAAGTAACCCCTCAATACTCAAATTTTTGTTATGAATTTTTTGAACACTTTTGATAGTATTTAAAAGTTTACCTAGCCCTTCTAAAGCGAAATATTCACATTGGATTGGAATAATTACTGAGTCGGCTGAAACTAATGCGTTTAAAGTTATTAATCCTAAAGAGGGGGCACAGTCAATTATAATGAAATCATAATCATTTTTTATACTAATTAATGCTTTTTGCAGCATATATTCTCTTTTTGGTTTATCAACTAATTCTATTTCAGAAGCTACTAAGTCTATGTTTGAAGTAATTATATCAAGATTTGGAATTGATGTTTTTGATATAGCATCTTTTACAGCTATGGAATGCTCTAATAGTCTATAAGTTCCCTTATTCTCTTTGTTTGTGTCATAGCCTAACCCTGAACTCGCATTTGCTTGGGGATCAGCATCTACTAAAAGAATTTTTTTTTCTAAAATTCCAAGTCCTGCAGCCAAATTAATCGATGTTGTTGTTTTTCCGACTCCTCCTTTTTGGTTAGCAATAGCTAAAATTTTACCCATTTAAATTTTATTAACGTCTAAAAATACAATTATTTGAGTGCTTATGAAACTTATATATAACAATGATTTATTAACATTTGTTAATCAATAGTTTCTTGATGTTCTATGTAAAATATTGTTTCATTGTCTTTTTTGAGGTTATAATTTCTTCTTCCAAAAGCTTCTAAACTATCTGGATTTTTTAGGACTTCAATCGTGTGCTTATCATTTCTAATATTTTTTTCTAATTCAATTTTTTGAGCCTCAAGTTGACTTACTTCATTATTTAATTCATTATGAATTAGCCATGAATGAGTATCTAAAAAAATCATCCATATCAAAAAAATGATAATGATAATTAAATATTTCAGCTTTGTAATTTTTTTTAATAAAGAATTAAACAAATCAAATAGCTTCATAAGTTAAATAGGGTTTTTAATATTATTTACATCTTTAACAGTGATTTGTGATTTATCCGAATTGCTCCATTTGTTTTTTATATAGTTTAAAACATCTGATATTTCTTCATCGTCTAGCCCTTGAGAAATCATAGAGTTTCCATTATATTTCTTGTTGTTTACAATGATTGGTCCTTTAGATCCGTACTTTATAATTGAGATGCTTTTACCTATATTCAAAAGAAAATCAGAGCTATCCAAAGGAGGAATGTTCTTTGTCAATCCTTTACCAAGAGGACCGTGACATTGAATGCAAAAATCATCATAAATCATTGAACCATCTTCAATGCTTTGATCCATAGACTTGTTTTGTATTGAAAAGAAAATCCCTAATAAAGAGAAAATATAGATGAGTAAAAACATTCTCATTATAGGGGGGAGATTTTAACAATTCCTATTCCTTCAACACCAAGGTATAGATAACCATCTGGACCTTGTTTTACATTTCTAACCCTTCCGATTCCATCTAATAATTTCTCTCTATAAACTACTTTATTATTCTCTATTACTAGCCTTTCCAGGTATTCGAAAACTAGAGAACCGACAAATAAATTTCCTTTCCATTTGGGGTATATGTCTGAAGTTGAAAAGCTCATGCCGCTAGGAGCAATTGATGGTTTCCAGTAATAAATTGGTTGCTCCATTCCAGGAGCTGCAGTCTTATCTGTAATTGTTGTGCCAATATAATTTATTCCGTAAGTAATAATTGGCCATCCGTAATTCTTTCCTTTTTCTGGAAGGTTAATTTCATCGCCTCCTCGTGGTCCATGTTCATGCTCCCAAAGAACTCCTGTTTCAGGATGAATAACTAAACCCTGAGGGTTTCTATGCCCATATGAATAAACAGCAGATTTAGCGCCTCTTTTAGTTTTGAAAGGATTATCATTTGGAATGCTTCCATCTAAATTTAAACGATAAATTTTACCTCCATCTAATTCAATATTTTGTGGATTAACATCTCTGTTTCCTCTGTCTCCAATCGAGAAAAATAGATGATTATTGTCGTCAAAAACAATTTTTGAACCCCAATGCTGTCCTTTTTTTGTATTGGGAAAAGCTTTATAAAGTAAGCGTAAATCAGTGATTTCTGTATCAAGTAGTTTGGCAATGTATAGGGCTGTATTTCCACCCGACCCTTCTCCTTCTTGACTACTAATTGTCAAATAAATAAGATTGTTGTTATTGTAATCAGGATGAAGAGCTACATCTAGTAATCCACCTTGCCCCCTTGAATATGCTTTAGGAATTCCAGTAATAATTATTTTTTTTCCATCAACAAATCTATATAGGATTCCAGATTTTTCAGTAACAAGTATTTCATCTTTACTAATGAAATCCATACCCCACGGAATGTCTATTCCATCTACAATAACATCAACTTTATAATTAATTTTATTTTCAGGATTAATTTTTGGAGGATTTTCTCCTTGACAAGAAATTGAATTTGTAAAAGAAAATAAAAGGATATTGAAATAGAGATATTTATTCATTAATTTTTTTTAGTAATTTAAGGATAAGTATCGATTTAAAAAAGCAATAAACGTTTCTGTAAAATTTTACATGCTTTAAATCTGATTTTTTATTTGCCTTAGGCTTACTTTATATTAAACACCTCAATTATATTTTTTTTCTAGTGAATATTAAATATGTAAAATAAAATAAAATTAACACAATGATTTCCCAATTTACAATGTAGAATGGCCAATCTCCGAAAACTAGTGGATTATCTATTTTTGGAGATTCAGATAAGTACATGTAATTAGATCCTGATCCAATTAAAAAATTTAATGGCATTACAATAATCATTAAAATATTTAGAATTATAAATGTCGTTAACCACGAATACTTAGACAGCTTCATTTCGAGGTGATAAAACATATATAAAGGGATAAGTATAATAATTCCATGATTTATATAATATTCTAAATACATAAAGATCCCACCATCGTAATAATTGATTTGGGGTGTTAAAATTGCCATTAATCCACCTAGAAAACCACAATAAAATAGGAATTCAAAAAGTTTATTGTTTTTTGGGATAAAAAGAATAACGCAAATGATTAAATTAGAAATCGAGCATAAATGAATAGGAAGGTCTTCGTGTAACCTCCAATTTTCATTAACAATATCAATTAAATGACCATATAAAGTTAAGATTATGGCCAATATGCATATTGCTTTTGCTAAAGTTAGTTTTGTGTTCTTATTTAGATATTTACCTACAACTAGAATTGATATTATTATTAAAGAAGAAATTGTTAAATTCCTTAAGCCTTCAAATGACTGAAGATCAATTATGTAATGCTCATGTTGGTTAAAAAGTAAATTATTCATCATAAAGTTCATTTACTGAAAATAAGTAAAATTTATGATTATAAACTCATCTTCGTGAGTTTTGCATGATCTGATTAATGGGGAAATTGTGATATCCTAAATTTGAGTTTAAGAAAGTTTCTTGTCAAAATGAATATAAAAAAATTTCCCTAAGTTGAAATTTGTATTATTTGAAAGACGTATTCAGAAAATACACCTAACTCTTTTATTCTCATTTAATTTTTTACCAGATCCCACCAAAATTGAAAAACAGAAGAAAAATAAGTTCTCCCAAAGATGAATGATTCCTGTCGGTATTATAATCTGGATATTAGTTCTTTTTGAATATTGTGAGTTTTCTATATAGAGTGTAACCCTTTTTAGACTTAAACCTGTTTTTACTCAAAATATTTTTAATTCTATACGAGGAGGTTTCTTGTAACTGAGAGAATACTTTTTTCCAAAAGGTGTATCGGAGGTGTTCTTATATCGAACCCAATTCTTTTTCCAAGGGGATTTGATATGATAACTTCTTTTAGATTTATAAGAAGTTAGGGTTTAACAAAGAGTTCTTTATTAATTGAATATATTTTTAATCTCTTATCAAATGAGGATTTATTTGCTTTTATAGGATCATCATCTATTTTTAATGAGGATTTGATCGTATAATTTATTTTATATAAAACATCATTCATTATTCTTGTTTTATGAGAGTAATCTAAATGAGGTTTATTTATTAAAGAAATGACACCTTTTGAATATAGAGGTTCTTTCGAATTAATTAATTCTGATAACACTACTAAACTTAAGGGCTCTAAATCAATTTTTTTAGTATTAAAATATAAATAACCATCTTTCTTAATAATTAATTTATTCTTATTTCTTCTTATTTTATTTATTAATATAACTAAAGGGAGTAATAATAAAAAAAGTAAAACATAAAGTGTGTAATATATAAACTTCAAGTTATTATTATAAAATTTTTCTTCTACAATAAGTTTTCCAAAAATTTCATC
>CAJJCT010000018.1 GCA_905182735.1 Candidatus Marivariicella framensis | reverse complement strand
CATGCTCTTCAATTGTTACTGAAAATACTGATGTAGCAGGCGCATAGAAATTATAGTCTCCCGTAGGGTTCCAACCTCTTAATACCGCACCAGTAACGTAGTTGTCAAGAACGTCGTTAATTGTTGTTTCAGGTTCTTGACAAGAAACTGTTATCAACAATAAACTAAATAGAGTTATTATTTTTTTCATATCTGTTTATTATTTAAGATTAAAACTTTGTGAATTCCAAAATACCTTTCCAGTCAAATTACCCTTTTGATCTGCATTTGAATTTCTGGTAGCATAATTATTAGGATACCACATTGAATTTGGGAATGAACCTGGATTAGGCTCAATATTTGGCTGTACATCAGTTGGGAAACCTGTACGTCTGTATGCATTGTATGCATCTGTACCGTTTCCAAATAATGAAATCCAATATTGCTTAGCCCACATGTTCCCTTTTTCTGAAGTACTTGCATTAGTCCATACTGAAACAAATGAATTAGTGTAGCCATCAACAGCAGTACTAGACATAGCAGGTGATCCTGCGAATCCAGAAACTTTTGCCATTGAAGCAGCTATTCCAGCTAAAACTGAAGTAGTTCCAGCAGCTGTTCCAACACCAGCAACTTCAGCATCCATAAAATGCATCCATGAAGAAAGCATAATTGGTGTTACACCAGCACCTCCAGCACCAGCTCCATTTTTCTGTGAAGCATATGAACGATCGTCAAACTTTCCTCCAGCAGGATAACTACCGTGAAGTGTTCTCTGGAATCCATCTGGTGGGATACCGTTATCATTTCCATGATCACGTCCCCAATAACCTCCACCTGGCGAGCAGAATACTATTCCTGCTGGGTAAGGGTTAAAGTAACCTTCAAGTCCACATTCTAAAACTTCTTCATTAGCTGCGTATCCATCAAAACCAGGAACACCTTCAACTTGACGATAGAAGTAATAAAAAACTCTAGGGTCTGAAATTCCTCCTACACCAGATTTCATCGTATCCATATACCAGTTTGCCATATAAGAACCTCCACCTGTTGGGGTATAGCTACTTCTGTAGTTTGGATGACGCGTGTCAGGCTGTGCAGCGTTAGTTCCCCATTGGAATTGGAAATCTTGAGATCCATCTTTAATATAGTTACTAATTGCACCATATGCAGATGTGTTACCCATATTCAAGTATGCCTTTTTCTTAAGACTATTTGCAGCTGTTATCCATTTAGCTCCGTCTCCTTTGTAGTAGAAGTCATTTTCAGGCGCTCCCCCACCAGTAGTAAAGTGAGCAATTGCAGCATCTAATTTAGAGATTGCATGAGCATAAACATCAGCTCCAGCAGATGCAGTTGGATTTAATATACCCTCAGCAGCATTTAATGCGTCAACTTGGGGTACATCTCCAAAATAATCTACTAGTGTCAAATATATGTATGCTTCCATTACCTCTCCCATACCTAATGCATATGGTCGATTTTCAGCTAAAAGATTCATAAGTCTGATGTCTTCAAGCATACCTTGATATGCTGATTGCCATCGACCATCAAATGAATTAGGTGAATATACGTTGTCATAGTTTCTCCCACTCATGTATGTTATACGAGTTAGATTACTACCAACACTACCGAATGAGTGTGCCCATCCAGCAAAGTCTTCTTGAATTCCATTCAAGAAAAAGTCTGCACTTGCCTGGCTAGGATCTAACGCGTTAGGGTTCACCGTAAGCTCCAAGTCTGCGGTCTCACATGAACTTAACACAAGAAGAGTACCGAGGCACATTGCGAAAAATTTATTAATTGATTTCATAATTCTATTGTTTTTCATTATTTAAAAAGTAAGTTTTAAACTAGCTCCAAATCTCTTTGCGCTTGGACCATTCAAATAGTCAAATCCACGTCCGTTACCTACTCCTGTTCCCGCGATATTCGGGTCAAAGTTTACAAATTCTGGAGTGTTATAAGCATCATACCAAAGGTTGTAACCTGCAGCAGTTATACTTATTCCACCAAATGGTGTTGCATCTATAATTGCTTGTGGCATATCATAAGTAAGAGACACCTCACCTAAACGCCATACACTACCATCATAAACTTGAAGTTCATCTGGACCATACAATACATTACTAAAGTAGAATGTAGAGTTGTTGATCTGTTTCGTATTTACTTCACCAGCAGAATTTACACCAGGTAAAATATATGAAAGCTCACGATCTAATGTATCATTTGTTAGACCACGACCAAGCATTGTTGCTACCGTCATCGAGTAAATATCTCCACCATTTACATGGTTAATTAAAAAGTTAAACGATAAATTTCCTACTTTAAGACTGTTACTTATGTTAAGTAAGAAGTTAGGGTTAGCATCACCAATGATGTTAGTACCGTAAGTAGTATCATAACTACCTTGGTTATTAACTATTCTACCACCAGCATCATTTCTTGTGATTGCAGATCCAACAATAGAACCTAAAGATTCACCAACTCTCGCAACATTTCCTAGATTACTAAATCCAGAATAAACTATTTCATCTGTATCAAGACCAAGATCCATTACAATTGATTCGTTTGCTGAATAGTTAAGAAAAGCACTCCAACTTATATCTTGTCCTCTAATTATATCAAGTCCAAGATCTAATTCAATACCTTTATTTGAAATTTCACCAATATTTGTTTGAGTAGCAGTGTAACCTGTAGATGGGTCAAGTGGACGTCTTATAATTAAATCGTTTGTCTTTTTGTCATATACAGAGAAATCTACACTTAATCTACTATCAAGGAATCTACCTTCAATACCAAACTCAATCTCACTAATAGTCTCTGGTTTTAAATTAGGGTTACCTAAAAGGGATCCAGAAGTATTTGTGATCACTTGTCCACCAGAATCAGTTAAGAAATCTTGAGTGTCAAGATTTAAAGTTGCAGCAATTGGATATCCAAATGGGAAGTTAGCGGAAGTACCGTAACTAGCACGAACCTTCAATAGGTTTATCAAATCACTTTTAATAAATGGAAAAGCAGAAGTTGGAAGGAAGGATACACTTGCAGATGGATAAACGATTGAACGATTTTCCATTGAAAGGTTAGATACTTCATCCTTACGAGCTGATACTGTTAAGTATGCAAAACGATTATAATCAAAAGAAGCTTGTCCATAAAGACCTTTAATGTTTCTTCTTTCGAAATATTGAAGTTCATCTTGTTGTTCGTAATTGAAATGACGAAGTACTCCGTAAACTTGTTGACCAATTGATCTAGTTCCGTTTCTGTCGTATGTGTCACCACGAGTTGTATAACCAACAGTGAAGTCCATTCCAAGCGGACCTGCCTTATAGCTACCTGCTATAGATAAGTTATGGTCATTGATACTTTTTCTGTTATTCCAAGTTTCATAGATACCATTTTGGTTGATTAAACTACCTGTCTTACCACCTTTGTTAGCGTAATTAACGTTATTCTCAGAATAAACATCAATTCCATAACGGTATGATGCACTAAGATTATCGCTTAGGTTATAAGAAATATTTGCTCCACCAAATACACGATCAACTAACTGAGTGTTTGCCGCGTTTTTGACAGTCCAATTTGGATTCTGAATACCATTGTTATTACGATAGTATAAAGAACCTTGAGTAACAGGGTTAGTGTCAGGAAGACCAACTAAGTCTACAGAACGTGGAGTATAAAATACATTTGCAAATACAGAAGCACCTTCACCACCTACGTTAGATCCATATCCAGCAGCAACTGGAGGAGATTTAAAGTTTGTGTTTGTATAGTTTAATGTTCCGTTAATTACAAATCCATTAGATAAATTAGCACGACCTCCAAAACTTAAAGTATTTCTTCTTAAAGAGTTTTCAGGAGTAAATCCTAGGTCTTCAAGATTACCATAGTTAATGTTATATGAAATAGATCCATCATCACTTGCTCCACGCATGTTCATGTTTGTAGAGGCAGTGTGACCAGTCTGAAAGAAGCCACCAACACTATCGTATGGTTGCCACTTGTATTCAGAGGTTTGATTAAGACCAATAAGTTCAAGAATATCATATGTTCCAGTAGCGCTACTTTGAGTTACGTATGGGTGTTTTAAATAACCTTTAGTAACATTTTGTCCAGCATTTGGTCCAATAAGCGAAGAAGCCCATGTTCCAGTTCCATTAATTGAACTTTGTCCACCCCATCCTGCAGGACCACCTTCATCGAAGCTAGGACCCCAGTTAGAGAAGAACCATCCAAATGATTGATCAAAACCATTACCATATTGCATTTGGTAATCTGGCTGAGATGCGAGTTCTACATTAAAATAAGAGGTGTTAATAGTTATTTCGGTTTTCTTAGCAGCACCTGAACCAGCAGTACTTCCTGATTTAGTTGTGATTAAGATTACTCCGTTACGACCTTGAGTACCATAAAGGTTAGAAGCCGCAAGACCTTTTAATACACTAACAGTCTCAATGTTGTTTGGGTCAATGTCTAAGAATCGTGAAGATCCACTGTTTCCATCAACAAAACTACCTTGAGCATTAGTATCACTTGAAAAAGGAATACCATCAACTATAAATAGAGGTTGGTTACCTTGGCTAAACGTGTTAAATCCACGAATAACTATACTTGTTCCAGATCCAGAGACACCAGAAGCATTAGTGATTTGTACACCAGATGCTTTACCAGCAAGGACACGTCCTATATCTCCTTCAGAGCGTTGCTCTAGTTGATCTTGATCAACTTTCGAAACAGCATACCCTAAGGCTTGCTTCTCACGCTTAATACCAAGAGAAGTTACGATAACTTCTTCTAATTCATTGCCTTGGGCTAACGATACGTTAATTTGATCGTCGGCACCTACCGTTATTGCTGAAGTTTCATATCCAACAAAACTAAATTCAAGAACATTGCCTTCAGCTATTTCAATGGAATAATTCCCGTCAAAATCGGTAGAAACACCGTTGCTAGTACCTTGCTCAAGAACTGTAGCTCCTGGGAGCGGCATACCTTGGTCATCAGAGACCACACCGGTAATAGTTTTTTGCGCAAACGCAACTTGCGTCATTATCAAAGTAACCATTATCAGTCTTAATAAGCTTTTCATACTTTAAAGTTTGATTAATTAATATTTATTTTCAATTAAAAATTGGCTATAAATATAGACTAAATGTTAAGAAAAACCAAAAATTAACTCTTTCATGTTAAGAAAAACCAAAAATTTATTCTTTGACTTTGATTACTAGCGGGTTAATGGGGGGGCAGTTTAAAATAGTAATGTTAGTATACCTAAATAGGTTAAATTACATTATGGGGTATCCAACTTATAATGAATTCATAAAGTCAAATGCTTGAATCAAACCCTTTAAAGACTTAATTTTAATATTATTATCTTTAATGAAGGCTTTAACTTTAGCCCCATTTTCTCCAGATATTTTTCGAAGATTAGATTTGCTTACCTTTAAAGGTAGGGGTGTGCTTCCTTTTAGGCTAAAATAATATGATACATCATCAACAAATCTTGGAGGGAAAGATCTGTCCAGTGAAGTTCTAGCTTCAACTGCTTTCATAAAAACTTTTTTTCTCTTTATATATAATGAATATTTATTGTTGTCAACTAAAACAACTAAATATCCAATAACAGGGTAATTAGATTCTTTTAACCGGTGAGGTAATAGTCTATATTCTTCATTATCAATAATGGCATTAACTTTCGCGCTTTTTAAAAGTATTTCCTCAGCATCTTTTTGTGTAGTGCTGTTTCCCATTTCAATTTCATCATTTGCAGCATTGTATCTTAACAATGTTTTGTCTTTTAATTCTTCCCCAAAATATACGACTGTTGATAATTGAAAGTTTTCACTAAAGTAGTAAGTGCCTTTAACTCCTTTAGGTGGAGTAGCTTTTCTAGCTCGACGATTTTTTAAATCAGTTAGGGCGTCCATGCTCCTTGTGTCTGTTAAATCTTGCTGAGAATAAATATTTATACTAATTAGTAAGATTAATATTGGGTGAAACTTTGAGTAAGTAAAAAATTTTTTCATTGTATTTTTTTCGTGCGTAAACTTATAAAATAAATTTGAGACAATTGAAATGGTTATTAATAATCTTGACTAAATGCTTATACTTATATAATGGACACTAATTAAGGCAAATGGTTTAATGCCTTTTAATTTATTTTTTAAACAGGTTAGATTTACAATAATTATCAGACAATGCAAGTCTTTAAATTTTTATAAATATCAATAAATCAATAAAATAACTTGTCTATTTTTACTGACAAATTTTAAAAAAAATAAACTTACTGCTTTTAATCAACCATTAAATATCATTATTTTTTTAAAAAACACCATTTTTGGATTTGAAAGACAAAAAAAATATTCTACATTTGCACGCCCAAAAAGGGGATTTCAATAATAAAAATTGATAAAAAATATATGCCAACTATTGCACAATTAGTAAGAAAAGGAAGAGTGACAAATACTAAGAAGAGTAAATCTGCTTCTTTAGAATCCTGTCCACAACGCCGTGGTGTATGTACGAGAGTATATACTACCACTCCGAAAAAACCAAATTCAGCTATGCGAAAAGTTGCTCGTGTACGATTGACCAATGGAAAAGAAGTAAATGCATACATTCCTGGAGAAGGACACAATCTTCAAGAACACTCTATCGTGTTAGTTCGTGGTGGAAGAGTAAAAGATTTGCCTGGAGTTCGTTATCACATAGTACGTGGAGCTCTTGACACCGCAGGAGTTGAAGGTCGACTTCAAAGAAGATCCAAATATGGAGCTAAACGTCCTAAAAAATAATAATTTCTTCAACGATTAACCATGAGAAAAAGAGAAGCTAAAAAACGACCATTACTACCAGATCCAGAATTTAAAGATCAATTAGTTACTCGGTTTGTGAATAATCTTATGTGGGATGGTAAAAAATCAACCGCTTACAAAATTTTTTATGATGCTATTAATATAATAGACGAAAGAAAGAAAGAGGAAGAGGAGAAAACGGCTCTTGAAATATGGAAAGATGCATTATCAAATGTAATGCCTCATGTCGAGGTTAGGAGTAGAAGAGTTGGAGGTGCCACATTTCAAATTCCTATGCAAATTCGTGCTGACAGAAAAGTTTCTCTGGCTATGAAATGGTTAATTACTTCTGCGCGTAAGCGTAATGAAAAATCAATGGCTCTTAGGCTTGCAAATGAATGTATTGCTGCTGAAAAAGAAGAAGGTTCTGCTGTAAAGAAAAGAGTGGATACTCACAAAATGGCCGAAGCAAACAAGGCCTTTTCTCATTTTAGATTTTAATTTCAGACATATAATTTAAAATGGCAAGAAATTTAAAATACACACGAAACATTGGAATTGCTGCTCATATTGATGCAGGTAAAACAACCACCACAGAGCGAATTCTTTTTTACACAGGTGTTAGTCATAAAATTGGAGAAGTTCATGATGGAGCGGCAACAATGGATTGGATGGAGCAAGAACAAGAAAGAGGAATCACTATAACCTCAGCAGCCACAACTTGTAAATGGTCATTTCCTTCAGAAAAAGAACAAGATGAATCTGATGCTAATGAATATCATTTTAACATAATAGACACCCCTGGTCACGTTGATTTTACAGTTGAAGTAAACCGATCATTAAGAGTTCTTGATGGATTGGTTTTTTTATTTTCAGCCGTAGATGGTGTTGAGCCTCAATCAGAAACAAATTGGCGTTTAGCTGATAATTATAAAGTTCCTCGTATAGGATTTGTTAACAAAATGGACCGTCAAGGTTCTAATTTTTTAGGAGTATGTAAGCAAGTTAAAGACATGCTTAAATCAAATGCCGTTCCAATAGTCTTAAATATTGGTGATGAAGAACATTTTAAAGGTATTGTTGATTTAGTTAAAAATCGTGCGATTGTATGGCATGATGATAATTACGGCTCAACATTTGATGTTGTTGATATTCCTTCTGATCTAAAAGAAGAGGCAAAAATGCTTCGTAATCAACTAATAGAGGCTGTTGCTGAATATGATGAAGTTCTATTAGAGAAGTTTTTTGATGACCCGGACAGTATAACTGAAGATGAGATTCATAATGCTTTAAGAGCAGCTACTCAGGAAATTAGTATTATACCCATGATTTGTGGATCTTCATTTAAAAACAAAGGCGTGCAGTTTTTATTAGATGCCGTGTGTCGTTATTTACCTTCACCTCAGGATAAAGAGGCTATAACTGGTACTGATCCAAATACAGACCTTGAGATTTCAAGAAAGCCAAATGCAAAAGAACCTTTTTCGGCATTAGCATTTAAAATTGCTACTGATCCTTATGTCGGTCGTTTAGCATTTTTTCGCGCATATTCTGGAAGACTTGACGCCGGTTCATATGTTTTAAATAACCGTTCTGGTAATAAGGAAAGAATTTCTCGTATTTATCAAATGCATTCTAACAAACAAAATGCTATTGATTATATCGAAGCGGGAGATATAGGTGCCGCAGTAGGATTTAAAGATATTAAAACAGGCGATACGCTTACGGAAGAAAAACACCCTATTGTATTGGAAAGTATGGACTTTCCTGATCCAGTAATTGGAATTGCAGTTGAACCCAAAACTAAAGCAGATGTTGACAGATTAGGAATGTCTTTAGCTAAGTTGGCTGAGGAGGATCCGACCTTTCAAGTAAAATCTGATGAGGCTTCCGGACAAACAATTATTTCTGGAATGGGTGAACTACATTTAGATATTATAGTTGATCGTCTTCGAAGAGAATTTAAGGTAGAGGTAAATCAAGGGCAACCTCAAGTAGAATATAAGGAAGCTTTAACCATTAAAGCTCAACATAGAGAAATTTATAAAAAACAATCAGGAGGTAGAGGTAAGTTTGCAGATATTGTATTTGAAATTGAGCCTGCTGAAGAAGGTAAGCCAGGACTAGAATTTGTCAATCTTATTAAGGGAGGAAATGTTCCTAAAGAATATATTCCTTCAGTAGAAAAAGGATTTAAAATGTCAATGAATAATGGTCCTTTGGCAGGTTTTGAAGTTGACTCTATGAAAGTAACATTGAAAGATGGGTCTTTTCATGCGGTTGATTCAGATTCTCTTTCCTTTGAGTTAGCAGCTAAACTAGGATTTAAAAATTCTGCAAAAGCAGCAAAAGCAGTAATAATGGAGCCAATCATGAAGTTAGAGGTTTTAACTCCAGAAATCAATATGGGTGATATAGTAGGTGATTTAAACCGTCGTCGTGGTCAAGTGAGTGCTATGGACGATAGAGCGGGAGCGAAAGTTGTAAAGGCTCTAGTTCCTCTATCTGAAATGTTTGGGTATGTAACTTCATTAAGAACGCTTTCATCAGGTAGAGCTACATCAACTATGGAGTTTTCACATTATGCCGAAACCCCATCACATATATCTGAGGCAGTTATTGCTGATGTAAAAGGAAAAAACGTTTAATTAAGCATCAATGAGTCAAAAAATTAGAATAAAATTAAAATCCTACGATCACAATTTGGTAGATAAGTCTGCTGATAAAATCGTAAAAACAGTAAAGACAACCGGTGCTGTAGTAACTGGACCTATTCCGCTTCCTACAAACAAAAAAATCTTTACTGTATTACGTTCACCACACGTAAATAAGAAATCGCGTGAGCAATTTAAATTATGTTATTACAAGCGTTTGTTAGACATATACAGCTCTTCATCAAAAACAATTGATGCGCTAATGAAGTTAGAATTACCAAGTGGAGTAGAAGTAGAAATAAAAGTATAATAAAAAAATAATAGTAATCATGTCTGGATTAATCGGAAAAAAAATCGGAATGACATCTCTTTATGATGTAAATGGAAAAAATATTCCATGTACAGTTATAGAAGTTGGTCCTTGCGTGGTTACCCAAGTCAGAACTAAAGATATTGATGGGTATGATGCTCTTCAGTTAGGTTTCGATGACAAGTCTGAAAAAAATAGTTCTAATGCAGCTATCGGCCATTTCAAAAAGGCTAACTCTCCTGTCAAGCGTAAACTTGTTGAATTTCAAAATTTTAGTGAAGACCATAAACTGGGTGACCATATAACTGTAGAACATTTTGTAGAAGGAGAATTTGTTGATGTTTCTGGAACATCAAAGGGAAAAGGATTCCAAGGAGTTGTTAAAAGACACGGTTTTGCTGGAGTAGGACAAGCTACTCACGGTCAACATAATCGTCTTCGTGCTCCAGGGTCTATTGGTGCAGCATCATATCCTGCCCGAGTATTTAAGGGTATGCGAATGGCTGGTCAAATGGGAAACGAATCTGTAAAAGTGCAAAACCTTCGTGTTGTTAAAGTTGTTGCAGAAAAAAATATTCTTGTTGTAAAAGGTTGTGTACCAGGACATAAAAACGCATACGTAATAATAAGGAAATAATGGAAATAGCTATTGTAAATATTGAAGGAAAAGAAACCGGAAGAAAAGCAAAGCTTGATCCTTCTGTGTTTGGTGTAGAGCCTAATAATCATGCTATTTATTTAGATGTCAAACAACACTTGGCAAATAAACGTCAAGGGACACATAAATCCAAAGAACGTGCTGAGATTGTTGGTTCAACCAGAAAAATAAAAAAGCAAAAAGGTACAGGTACTGCTAGAGCAGGTAGTATAAAAAATCCATTATTTAGAGGAGGAGGAAGAGTTTTTGGTCCTTCACCTAGAGATTATAGTCAAAAAGTTAATAAAAAAGTTAAACGATTAGCTCGAAAATCTGCACTCAGTATAAAAGCTAAAGATAAGTCAATCATTGTTTTAGAAGATTTTCAGCTATCAGAACCAAAGACTTCTTCCTTTATAAAGGTATTGAAGGCTTTAAATCTAGAGGGTAAAAAATCCCTACTGGTATTGGGAGAGAAAAATAAAAATGTATATTTGTCGTCGCGCAATTTAAAAAATTCTCAAGTTATAACTAACTCAGAATTAAACACTTACAAAATAACCAATGCTGGTAATTTGGTTTTATCTGAAAGTGCTATTGCCGATCTAGAATTAATTTTGAATAAAGTTTAGGTATATGAGTATTATAATTAAACCAATTATCACCGAAAAAGCTACATCAGATAGCGAGCTTAATAATCGTTATACATTCCTTGTTGACACAAAAGCCAACAAAGTTGAGATTAAGAAAGCTGTTGAAAAATCATACGGTGTAAATGTTAATAAAGTTCGAACTATGAATTATGGTCCCGAGCGAAAAACAAAGTTTACTAAAACAGGTATTCAACACGGAAAAACGAACGCATTAAAAAAAGCTATTGTTCAGGTAGCAGACGGTGATGTAATTGATTTTTATAGTAATTTATAATAACAGATAGATGTCAGTTAGAAAATTAAAACCAGTAACGCCCGCACAAAGATTTAGAGTAGTAAATGGCTTTGATGCAATTACTACAGATAAACCTGAAAAAACTTTATTAGAGCCAAAAAAGCGTAGTGGAGGAAGAAACAATAAAGGTAAAATGACCATTCGTCATCGTGGTGGCGGCCATAAAAAACGTTATCGTGTTATTGACTTTAAGAGAAATAAATTTGATATTTCCGCCACCGTACAATCAATTGAATATGACCCAAACAGAAGTTCATTTATTGCTCTTGTAGAATATACGGATGGAGAGAAAAGATATATCATAGCGCAAAATGGCTTGAAAGTTGATCAAAAAATTTCATCAGGTGATAAGTCTACACCAGATATTGGAAATGCTTTACCGTTATCTAAAATTCCACTTGGAACCATAATTTCATGTATCGAGCTACAACCAGGAAAAGGAGCTGTTATAGCTCGAAGTGCTGGTTCCTTCGCGCAGTTAATGGCTAGAGATGGTAAATTTGCAACAATCAAAATGCCTTCAGGAGAAACCAGGTTGATTCAAACTATTTGTTTGGCCGTAATTGGAGCAGTTTCCAATACCGATCATCAATTATTGGTTTCAGGAAAAGCCGGGAGATCACGTTGGTTAGGACGACGTCCTAGGACAAGACCAGTAGCGATGAATCCTGTTGATCACCCAATGGGTGGTGGAGAAGGTCGTGCATCTGGAGGACACCCTCGTTCTAGAAATGGTATTCCTGCAAAAGGATACCGTACACGTACTAAAACAAAAGCAAGTAATAAGTTCATTATTGAGCGCAGAAAAAAATAAACTATGGCACGTTCACTTAAAAAAGGTCCTTATGTTCATCATAGCTTAAACGCTAAGGTTCACAAGAATATTGAAGATAACAAAAAAGCTGTTATTAAAACATGGTCTAGGGCATCACTAATTACACCTGATTTTGTTGGACAAACAATAGCTGTTCATAACGGAAAAACTCACATTCCTGTTTATATTACAGAGAATATGGTAGGACATAAATTAGGTGAATTTTCACCAACACGTTCATTTAGAGGGCATGCTGGAGCAAAAAATAAAGGTAAAAAATAAAGCACATGGGAAATCGTAAAAGACAGAGTGCTGAACTCACAAAAGAAGGTAAAAAAAATATTGCCTTTGCAAAATTAAATAACTGTCCTACATCTCCACGTAAAATGAGACTTGTAGCTGATCAGGTAAGAGGTGAGAAAATAGATAAAGCTCTTTCTATCCTTAAGTTTAGCCCTAAAGAGGCTTCACGTAGGTTAGAAAAGTTATTGCTTTCTGCTATTTCAAACTGGCAAGCCAAAAATGAAGAAGGTGATGTTGAGAATGCAGAGTTATTTGTAAAAGAAATTAAAGTAGATAGTGGAAGTATGCTTAAACGCCTTCGTCCAGCTCCTCAGGGGCGTGCTCATCGAATTAGAAAAAGATCAAATCATGTAACCCTTGTTTTGGGTGCAAACAATATTGAAGATTAAATTATGGGACAAAAAACTAATCCTATTGGAAATCGCCTAGGAATTATTAGAGGCTGGGACTCTAACTGGTATGGTGGTCGAGATTATGGAGATAAATTAGCTGAGGATGATAAAATCCGTAAGTATATTCATGCCCGTTTGGCAAAAGCTAGTGTTTCAAATGTTATCATTGAAAGAACATTAAAATTAATTACCCTAACTATAACGACTGCACGACCTGGAATAATTATTGGTAAAGCTGGTTCAGAAGTTGACAAGTTAAAAGAGGAGTTAAAGAAAATTACTGATAAAGAAGTTCAAATAAATATTCACGAAATTAAAAGACCGGAGTTAGATGCAAAACTTGTTGCTTCAAGTATTGCTCGTCAAATTGAAAATCGTATTTCATATCGTCGTGCAATTAAAATGTCAATTGCTTCATCTATAAGAATGAATGCTGAGGGTATCAAGGTCCAAATTTCAGGAAGATTAAATGGTGCTGAAATGGCAAGAAGTGAATCGTATAAAGAAGGTCGTATTCCATTATCAACTTTTAGAGCAGATATTGATTATGCACTTGTTGAAGCTCATACTACATACGGTCGTTTGGGAGTGAAAGTTTGGATAATGAAAGGTGAAGTTTATGGAAAAAGAGAATTATCTCCACTTGTTGGAATGCAAAAAAAATCGGGAGTAAATTCGAAAAATAATAATAAATCTGGAGGTCGTCAACAGCGCCGCGGAAAAAACTAAAACTGAATCATAGGTATTATGTTACAACCTAAAAGAACAAAATTTCGGAAGGCACAAAAAGGAAGAATGAAAGGTCTTTCTCAAAGAGGTAACCAGTTATCTAATGGAATGTTTGGTATTAAATCTACAGATTCTCTTTTTATAACATCAAGGCAAATTGAAGCTGCAAGGATTGCCGCTACGCGCCATATGAAACGTGAAGGCCAATTATGGATTAAAATATTTCCAGATAAACCTATAACTAAGAAGCCATTGGAAGTTAGAATGGGTAAAGGTAAAGGTGCTCCAGAATATTTTGTTGCAGTTGTAAAGCCCGGTCGAATATTGTTTGAAGTTGCTGGTGTAACATTAGATATAGCAAAAGAAGCTTTAAGGCTTGCGGCTCAAAAGCTCCCTGTTCGAACTAAGTTTATTATTGCTCGTGATTATCAAAAAGAAACTGATTAAAGATGAAACAAACTGAAATAGAAAAACTCTCGGCACAAGACTTAATAGACAAAGTAGAGGAATTTAAAAAAAAATTAAACGACTTAAGAATGACACATACGATTTCGCCTTTAGAAAATCCCATACAAATTCGAGATGTTCGCAGAACAATATCACGTTTATTAACAGCACAAAATGCTAAAAAATAAACCAATAAGAAATAACTATTATGGAAAGTAGAAATCTTAGAAAAGAACGAATTGGAAAAGTAACTAGTAATAAAATGGAAAAATCTATTGTTGTTGCTGAAGTTAAAAGAACTAAACATCCAATGTACGGTAAATACGTTTTAAAGACTAAAAAGTATACCGCTCATGATGAAACAAATGATTGTAATATCGGTGATACGGTTAAAATAATGGAAACTCGTCCCTTAAGTAAGTCAAAAAACTGGAGATTAGTTGAAATAATAGAAAGAGCAAAATAAAATGTTACAACAAGAATCAAGACTTAAAGTTGCTGATAACACAGGAGCAAAAGAAGTATTAACAATTAGAGTGCTAGGAGGTACAAAAAGACGTTATGCTTCTGTAGGTGATAAAATTGTTATTACTGTAAAAGATGCAACCCCTGCTGGCACAGTAAAGAAAGGACAAGTTTCCACTGCAGTTGTTGTTAGAACCACTAAAGAAATTAGAAGACCTGATGGATCATACATTCGTTTTGATGATAACGCATGTGTATTGCTTAATGAAACAGGTGAGATGAGAGGAACTCGTGTTTTTGGTCCTGTTGCTCGTGAATTGCGAGATAAGCAGTTTATGAAAATTGTTTCACTAGCACCTGAGGTGTTATAAATTTTATAATAATGAAAAAATTTAAAATTAGAAAAGGTGACAATGTAAGAGTTGTAGCTGGTGCTCAAAAAGGTAGTGAGGGAAAGGTGGTTAAAATTATTTCTGAAACAGGTAGAGTTATTGTTGAGGGAATTAACCTTGTAAAGAAACACACTAAGCCAAGTGCTCAAAGTCCTCAAGGAGGCATTGTCGAAAAAGAATCATCAATTGATATTTCAAACCTTTCAATCCTTACCGCTGACGGAAATATAACGAGAATAGGTTATCGAATTGAGGATGATAAGAAAGTTCGTTATTCAAAAAAATCAAATGAAGTTTTATAATTATGAGCTACCAACCAAGACTTAAAAAGGAGTACAAAGAAAAAATAGTGAATTCTCTAAAGGATGAATTTAGTTATTCAAATATAATGGAAGTACCTAAGCTAAAAAAAATTGTTATAAGTAAAGGTGTTGGTGCAGCCGTTTCAGACAAAAAACTTATTGATTATGCTGTTGATGAATTAACGCAAATTTCTGGTCAAAAAGCTGTTCCAACTTTATCTAAGAAAGATGTAGCTTCTTTCAAATTAAGAAAAGGTATGCCCATAGGAACGAAAGTAACTCTTCGTGGTGAAAAAATGTATGAGTTTTTAGATAGACTTGTTACAGTAGCTTTACCACGTGTTAGAGATTTTCAAGGAGTAAAAGCTACTGGTTTTGATGGACGAGGAAATTATAATCTTGGAGTCACTGAGCAGATTATTTTCCCTGAAATAAATATTGATAAAGTTAATAAAATAGGTGGAATGGATATTACATTTGTCACCAATGCACATACAGATAAAGAAGCGAAATCATTATTAAATGAGTTAGGGCTTCCATTTAAAAAAAATTAATATGGCAAAAGAATCAATGAAAGCTCGTGAGGTAAAAAGAGCTAAAACAGTAGCAAAATATTCTGCAAAGCGTAAAGCTTTAAAAGAAGCAGGTGATTATGAAGCTCTTCAGAAGTTACCAAAAAACGCATCTCCAGTACGTTTACACAATCGATGCAAGTTAACGGGACGACCAAAAGGTTATATACGTCAGTTTGGACTTTCACGTGTTACTTTTAGAGAAATGGCTAATAATGGATTGATACCTGGAGTAACAAAAGCTAGCTGGTAAAAAAAACAAAAATTATGAATACAGACCCAATTGCAGATTATTTAACTCGAATTCGTAACGCGAATAGTGCTGGTCATCGTGTTGTTGATATACCATCATCCAACACAAAACAGGAAATGACTAAAATTCTTTTTGATCAAGGATTTATACTTAGTTTTAAATTTGAGGAAACTAAAAATAATCAGGGAAACATTAAAATTGCTCTTAAGTATGATTCAAATACTAAAGACCCTGTCATCAAAAAATTACAGAGAATTAGTACTCCAGGTTTACGTAAATATTCTGGTAGTGATAATCTTCCTAGAGTGTTAAATGGATTAGGTATTTCAATAATCTCTACCTCAAGTGGTTTGATGACTGGAAAACAAGCAAAAAAACAAAATGTAGGAGGCGAAGTGCTTTGCTATGTATATTAATAAAGGAAATTGTAAATAAATGTCTAGAATAGGAAATAATCCCATAGTAATACCCGAAGGAGTAACTGTGGATATTCAAGAGAATTTGATAACTGTTAAAGGAAAGCTTGGTGAGTTATCTCAACCATATTCTGATGTAAACTTTAAAAACAATGATGGTATTATAAATGTGATAAATCCCTCTAAAACAAAAGACTCTAATGCTAAGCACGGTTTATATCGTGCCTTGGTCAATAATATGGTTGAAGGGGTATCTAAGGGGTTTACAAAAGAATTAGAATTGGTTGGTGTGGGCTATCGCGCTACTAATCAAGCTCAACTTCTTGACTTATCATTAGGGTATTCACATAACATTGTTTTTAATATTGCACCTGAAGTAAAGGTTGAAACAATTTCAGCAAAAGGAAAAAATCCTAGAATAAAACTCACCTCACATGACAAGCAATTGATCGGTTTTGTTGCCGCTAAGATTAGGTCATTTAGAAAACCTGAACCATACAAGGGTAAAGGCGTTCGTTTTGTTGGAGAAGAAATAAGAAGAAAAGCAGGTAAATCAGCATAATTTTATACCATGGGATTGACAAAAACACAACGTAGAGAAAGAATTCGTAAAAGAATTAGAAAAACAATATCAGGTAGTTCATTAGAGCCCAGATTAGCAGTTTTTAGAAGTAATAAAGAGATTTATGCTCAATTAATTGATGATCAAAATGGAACAACTCTAGCGACAGCATCCTCAAGAGAAAAAGATATTTCCGGTTCATCTAGAATTGAGAATTCAGCGATGGTTGGTAAATTGATTGCAGAACGCTCAATAGCAGCAGGTGTAAAAACTGTTAAGTTTGATCGTGGTGGGTATTTATATCATGGTAGAGTCAAATCATTAGCAGATGGTGCTCGTGAAGCAGGTCTTAAATTTTAATAGATTAAATATATGTATCAAAACTATAGTAATATCGAATATGTTAAACCTGCGGGGCTTGATTTAAAAGATCGTCTAGTAGCTGTTCAACGTGTAACTAAAGTAACTAAAGGAGGGCGAGCATTTGGTTTTTCCGCCATTGTTGTTGTAGGTGATGAAAATGGAGTTATAGGACAAGGACTAGGTAAGTCAAAAGAAGTTCCAGTAGCTATTTCAAAAGCTATTGAAGATGCCAAGAAAAACTTAGTTAGAATTCCAATTAAAAATGGAACTCTTCCACATGAACAAAAAGGTAAATATGGAGGGGGTAGAGTTTTTCTAAAACCTGCATCTGATGGAACGGGTGTTATTGCTGGTGGAGCTGTTAGAGCTGTGTTAGAATCAGTAGGAGTTCGCAATGTTCTCTCAAAGTCACAAGGATCTTCTAACGCACACAATGTTGTAAAAGCTACCTTTGACGCCTTACTTCAACTTAGAAGTCCAGAAACAGTTGCTAGTCAAAGAGGAGTATCAATCGATAAAGTATTTAATGGTTAATCTATTAAAATGGAAAAAATAAAAGTTATACAGGTAAAAAGTAGTATTAAAAGAATTAAGTCTCAAAAAAGAACTCTTGAAGCTTTAGGTTTAAGAGGAATTGGTAAAGAGGTTATACATGATTCTTCACCTAGTATTTTAGGGATGGTTAAAAAAGTAGAACATTTAGTTTCAGTTGTTGAAGCTTAAAAACAGACATTAAATGAGTTTAAGTAATTTACAACCCGCAATTGGGTCAACACATAAAAACAGCAAACGGCTTGGACGTGGTCAAGGATCAGGAAAAGGTGGAACCGCTGCAAGAGGACATAAAGGTGCTAAGTCTCGTTCTGGATATTCTAAAAAGTTAGGATTTGAAGGAGGTCAAATGCCTTTGCAAAGACGTGTTCCGAAGTTTGGATTTAAAAATATTAACCGTAAAGAATATACGGGTGTTAATATAGATACTATTCAGGCATTGGTTGATTCAAAAAAAATAAAAGGAGAATTGACAATTGATCATTTAATCTCTCTTCGTTTGGCAGGAAAGAATGATCTTGTTAAAATTTTAGGAAGAGGAAAAATCCAAGCTTCATTGAAAGTTTCGGCTCATAAATTTACATCTACTGCAAAAATTGCAATTGAAAAAGCAGGGGGAGAAGCTATTAGTATAGAATAATATGAAAAAGTTTTTAGAAACCATAATAAATATTTATAATATAGAAGAACTCCGTAAAAGGATAGGAGTTACATTATTCTTGCTATTGGTTTATCGCTTGGGTGCGCAAATTGTTATTCCTGGAATAGATTCAGTTCAACTCGCATCATTGGCTCAGAAAACTGATGCTGGGGGTCTTTTAGGAATATTAAATGCCTTTACCGGAGGAGCCTTTGCTAATGCATCAGTGTTTGCTTTAGGTATAATGCCATATATTTCTGCATCTATTGTTGTTCAGCTTATGGGTATAGCAATACCCTACCTTCAAAAGCTACAAAAAGAAGGAGAAAGTGGCCGTAAAACTATTAATCAAATCACAAGATGGTTAACTATTGCAATATGTGTTGTACAAGCGCCAGCATATTTGTTTGGTTTAAGTGCTTTAGGTGTTCCTGACAGTGCCTTTATACTTGGAAGAGGTCCTTTGTTTCTTTTTTCATCTGTAACAATTTTAGTTACAGGAACTATTTTTGCGATGTGGTTAGGTGAAAAAATAACTGACAAAGGTATTGGTAATGGAATCTCATTACTTATAATGGTTGGAATAATAGCTAATCTTCCTTTATCCTTTACTCAAGAATTTATATCTAGAGTTAGTGAAAATAATGGAGGTCTCATGTTAGTACTTATTGAATTAGTTCTTTGGATTGTAATTATTTTATTTTCTATTTTACTTGTTATGGCTGTCCGTCAAATACCGGTTCAGTATGCTAGAAGGACTACTGGTGGAACTTCTCAACAAAATATTGCTGGTTCAAGACAATACATTCCCTTAAAATTAAACGCATCTGGGGTTATGCCGATTATTTTTGCACAAGCTTTAATGTTTGCTCCGGTCTATATAGGTAGTTTTTTAGGAAATTCTGATGTTGGTCAATGGATGCAAGCTGAATTTTCAGATATGTTTGGACTTTGGTATAATGTGTTGTTTGGTTTGTTGATTATAATTTTCACTTTCTTCTATACTGCGATTACAGTTCCTACAAATAAAATGTCCGATGATTTAAAAAGAAGTGGTGGTTTTGTTCCTGGAATTAAACCAGGAGTTGAAACATCAAATTATTTAGATACCGTTATGTCTCATATTACTTTTCCAGGTTCATTATTTCTTGCAGCGATTGCAGTTTTTCCTGCTATTGTCGTTAAATTAATTGGAATGCAACAAGGTTGGGCATTGTTTTATGGAGGAACATCTTTGTTGATTATGGTAGGTGTTGCAATTGATACAATTCAGCAAATTAATTCTTACTTATTAAATCGTCATTATGACGGGTTAATGAAAACTGGAAAAAATCGTAGAACAATAACTCCAACAATATAGATATGGCTAAGCAAGCAGCAATAGAACAAGAGGGTAATATAATAGAATCGTTATCTAATGCAATGTTTAGAGTTGAATTGGAAAATGGTCATGTTGTTACAGCTCATATTTCAGGTAAAATGAGATTGCATTATATCAAGCTATTACCTGGTGATAAAGTAAAATTAGAAATGAGTCCATATGACTTAACTAAAGCTAGAATTACGTACAGATTTTAATATATAATCATTTAAATGAAAACAAGAGCGTCAATTAAGAAAAGAAGTGCCGATTGCAAGATTGTAAGAAGAAAAGGCACTTTATATGTTATTAACAAAAAGAATCCTCGATTCAAACAAAGACAAGGATAAATTATGGCAAGAATTTCAGGAGTTGATATTCCAAAACAAAAAAGAGGGGTTATAGCACTAACATATATTTATGGTGTTGGTCGTAATCGTGCTGCTAATATATTGGCAATAGCAAAAGTGAGTGAAGATATTAAAGTCCAAGATTGGACTGACGATGAAACAGGTCGTATTCGTGATGCAGTTTCAAGTTTTAAGATTGAAGGCGAATTAAGGTCAGAGACTCAGTTAAACATTAAAAGATTAATGGATATTGGATGTTATAGAGGTGTTCGTCACCGATCTGGTCTTCCGTTAAGAGGTCAAAGAACAAAAAATAATTCTCGAACTAGGAAAGGTAAAAGGAAAACTATTGCAAATAAAAAGAAAGTTACTAAATAACACATAACAATGGCAAAAACAGTAAGTAAAAAGAGAAAAGTCATTGTAGAGGCAACGGGTCAAGCCCACATAAATGCTTCTTTCAATAACATAATAATATCTCTTACAAATTTAAAAGGAGAAGTGATTTCATGGTCATCAGCCGGTAAAATGGGCTTTAGAGGATCTAAAAAAAACACACCTTATGCAGCTCAAACTGCCTCAGAGGATTGTGCTAAAGTTGCTCAGGAAGCTGGGTTAAGAAAAGTTAAAGTATATGTTAAGGGGCCTGGTAATGGACGCGAATCCGCTATAAGAACCCTTCATAATAATGGTATAGAAGTGACTGAAATTGTGGATGTTACCCCTCTACCTCATAATGGATGTCGTCCTCCAAAAAGAAGACGTGTCTAATATTATTAACCGTATTTGTATTGTTATCGAAGGATAAGACCTTAATTCATAACTGACAAATATTTAAAAACTAAGAAATGGCAAGATATACTGGTCCAAAAACTAAAATAGCTAGAAAATTTGGTGAAGCTATTTTCGGAGAAGATAAGTCTTTTGAAAAAAGAAATTATCCTCCAGGTCAACATGGTAACAATCGTCGACGAGGAAAAAAATCTGAATACGCGATTCAATTAATGGAGAAACAAAAAGCTAAATATTCTTATGGAATTTTAGAGCGTCAGTTCAAAAACTTATTTGAAAAAGCTAATAGGTCTAAAGGAGTTACAGGTGAAGTTTTGCTTCAATTATGTGAATCTCGTTTAGATAATACTGTTTTTCGTTTGGGTTTGTCGCCTTCAAGAAGTGGAGCTCGCCAATTGGTTTCGCATCGTCACATAACTGTTAACGACAATATTGTAAACATACCATCATACCAGCTCAAACCTGGCGATGTTATTGGAGTAAGAGAAAAATCAAAATCATTACAGATCATAATTAATTCTTTGGATAATAATTCAAGTGTTTATGAATGGCTAACATGGAATAGAGATACCCTTCAGGGTAATTTCGTAACTATTCCTCAACGTCTTCAAATACCTGAAAACATAAAAGAACAATTGATCGTAGAACTATATTCAAAATAAAAAAATAAGCATTCACTATGGCTATATTAAATTTTCAAAAACCCGATAAAGTTGTCATGATAGACTCTTCAGATTTCGAAGGGAAATTTGAGTTTCGTCCACTTGAACCAGGCTATGGATTAACTGTTGGAAACGCACTTCGTAGAGTTTTATTATCATCTCTTGAGGGGTTTGCAATTACATCTGTAAAAATCGAAGGAGTAGAGCATGAGTTTTCTACAATTCAAGGAATTGTTGAGGACGTAACTGACATTATACTAAATTTAAAACAAGTTCGGTTTAAACGTCAAATTGATGATGTTGAAGACGAAAAAGTTACTATTAATATTGGAGGTCAGGACCAATTAAAAGCTGCTGACTTTCAAAAATTTATTTCTGGATTTCAAGTTTTAAACCCTGAGCATGTTATCTGTAACCTTGAAAAAGGTGTTCAATTAAGTATGGAATTAACAATTGAAAAAGGACGTGGTTATGTGCCTGCAGAAGAAAATAAGAACTCGTCATCAGATCTTGGTGTAATAGCGATTGATTCGATTTTCACTCCTGTTAAAAACGTAAAATATACGATAGAAAATTATCGTGTAGAACAAAAAACTGATTATGAAAAATTAGTATTTGAAATCATTACAGATGGCTCTATACATCCTAAAGATGCACTTACAGAGGCGGCCAAAACTTTAATACATCACTTCTTTTTATTCTCAGATGAAAGAATTACACTAGAAGCTGATGAAATTGCTCAGACAGAAACATATGATGAAGAATCACTTCATATGCGTCAGCTTTTAAAAACTAAACTTATAGACATGGACTTATCAGTAAGAGCTCTTAATTGTCTTAAAGCTGCTGAGGTAGATACATTAGGTGATTTAGTATCCTTTAATAAGAATGACTTAATGAAGTTTCGAAATTTTGGAAAAAAATCATTGACAGAATTGGAGGAATTAGTTGTTTTAAAAGGACTTTCTTTTGGAATGGATCTTTCAAAATATAAATTAGATAAAGATTAAGTCACCGCTTTTATATAAAATAAAATGAGACACGGAAAAAAAGTAATGCATTTAGGCCGGAAAAAGGCCCATCGTAAATCCATGCTATCAAACATGGCTTGCTCCCTTATAGAGCATAAATCTATTAATACAACAGTGACTAAGGCTAAAGCACTAAGGGTTTTTATTGAACCAATTATTACTAAAGCCAAAAACGACACTACTCATAATCGTCGACTTGCTTTTAGTGAATTAAGAAGCAAGACTTCTGTTTCAGAGTTGTTTGGAGCTGTGTCAAGTAAAATTGGTGATCGTCCAGGCGGATATACTAGAGTTATAAAAATGGGTAATCGTTTAGGAGATAATGCAGATATGGCTATGATTGAATTAGTTGATTTCAATGAAGTTTATTCAAATAGCACAGATAATAAGAAAAAGTCTACAAGAAGACGAAAGTCTAAGAAGTCAACTGAAGATAATTTACCTGATGTTGAGTCTGAAAAAAAAGAGGATTCAGTCACTAATAAAAAAGACAATTAAAATTTATGTTTTTTAGTATTATAATTGAAAAGGATAATCATTTTAGATTATCCTTTTTTTTATGTTAATTTGTTAAATAAACTTTATGAGTTACAAAGCACTAAAGAGGGCAGTTGTTGTTCTTGCTGACGGTACAAAATTTTTTGGAAAATCTATTGGTGTAGATGGAACTGGTTTTGGCGAAATCTGTTTTAATACTGGTATGACAGGATATCAGGAGATATTTACAGATCCTTCTTATTATGGACAAATAATGGTTGCTACAAATGCTCATATTGGAAATTATGGTGTTTTAAACGATGATGCACAATCCGGAAACATTAAAATTGCAGGATTGATTTGTAAAAATTTCAGCAACACCCAATCTAGGCCATCTGCTGAAGCAGATTTACTTTCTTACTTCAAAGAAAATAAAATAGTTGGAGTATCAGATGTAGATACAAGAGCGTTAGTTAGCTATATAAGAGATAATGGTGCAATGAATGCAGTCATTACTACTGAGTTAGAAAGTTTGGACGATTTAATAATTGAATTGCAAAACCTTCCTAATATGGATGGTCTAGAACTAGCATCTAAAGTATCTACTGAAAAACCATATTTTATTGGTAATCCTGATGCAAAGTATAAAGTTTCTGCTTTAGACTTAGGGGTAAAGAAAAGCATATTGAATCACTTTATAAAAAGAGATGTTTATGTAAAAGTTTTTCCTTACAATTCATCTTTTGAAATGCTTTCAAAATGGAATCCTGATGGTTACTTTATATCAAATGGCCCAGGGGATCCAAAACCATTATTGCAAGCTCAAAATATTGCAAAAGAAATAATTAAGAAAAATCTACCCCTTTTTGGAATTTGTTTAGGACATCAGGTAATTGCTATAGCAAACGGTGTTCCTACTTATAAAATGTTTAATGGTCATAGAGGCATAAATCATCCAGTTATTAATCATGAAACAGGAAAAGGTGAGATAACTTCTCAAAATCATGGATTTGCCGTTGATAGAAATGCTGCTGAATTAAATCCAGATATAATAATAACACATTCGCATCTAAATGATAATACTGTTGCAGGTATTAAAATTAAATCTAAAAACTGTTTTTCAGTTCAATACCATCCAGAAGCAGCGCCAGGACCAAATGATTCAAACTATTTGTTTGATAAATTTATAGAATCAATTAAAAACTTTTCTTCTTAATCATTAATTTATAAACTATGAGCTTAATTACAAAAATTCATGCGCGACAAATTTTTGATTCTAGAGGGAATCCTACTGTAGAAGTTGACGTAGTAACAGAAAATGGAAAACTGGGAAGAGCAGCCGTTCCTTCAGGTGCTTCAACTGGTGAGCATGAAGCTGTTGAATTACGTGATGGAGGCACTGATTATATGGGAAAGGGAGTTAAAAAAGCAGTTGCAAATGTTAATTCTATTATATCTTCCAAAGTAGTTGGATTATCTGTCTTTAATCAAAAAGAAATAGATCAATTAATGATTGATCTTGATGGAACTGAAAATAAATCTAATCTTGGAGCAAATTCAATTTTAGGAGTTTCATTAGCAGTTGCCAAGGCTGCAGCAAAAGAATCTGGTTTTTCTTTATATAAACATATTGGGGGAGAAAGTGCTCAAACTTTACCAGTTCCAATGATGAATATTATAAATGGTGGTTCTCATTCGGATGCACCTATAGCTTTTCAAGAGTTTATGATTATACCAATTGGAGCAAAAAACTTTTCTAATGCTTTACAAATTGGAACTGAAGTTTTTCATAATCTAAAAAAAGTTTTAAAATCAAGAAACCTTAGCACAGCAGTTGGAGATGAAGGTGGGTTTGCTCCGAAATTAGAAGGAACTGAAGATGCTCTTGACACTATTATCTCAGCAATAAAAAAATCAGGATATCAGCCAGGCTCTGATGTAAAAATTGCTCTTGATTGTGCTTCTTCAGAGTTTTATGAAAATGGAAAATACAATTACACAATATTTGAAGGTAAACAAGCAAAAATTAGAAATTCAAAAGAACAAGCTGAATATTTATCGAAACTAGCGGGCAAATATCCTATAATTTCTATTGAAGATGGAATGGATGAAAATGATTGGGAAGGTTGGAAATATTTAACTGAAATGACTGGGAAAAACGTCCAAATAGTAGGTGATGATTTATTTGTTACTAATGTTAAAAGATTAAAAAAGGGAATTGACGGGAATTATGCTAATTCTATTTTGATTAAAGTTAATCAAATAGGTACTTTAACTGAAACAATAGCAGCTGTTCAAATGGCTCATGATGCCGGTTTTACTTCTGTGATGTCACATAGGTCTGGTGAAACAGAAGATCATACTATTTCAGACCTTGCCGTAGCATTAGGTACTGGTCAAATCAAAACAGGATCAGCTTCAAGGAGTGATAGGATGTCAAAATACAATCAGCTTCTTCGAATAGAGGAGGAATTAGGGGATAAAGCTTATTATCCTGGATTTAAAGCATTTAACTTAAAGAAAAGCTAGTTCATTTGAAAAAATAAATGTATTATAAAGAATGGGACAAAAAATAAAATTCAACTATAAAGATAAAGAATACGAATTTCCTCTTATCCAAGGAACAGAAGGTGAAGTAGGTATAGATATTAAAACGTTAAGATCTGAAACTGGACTTATTACTTTGGATCCTGGCTATAAAAACACGGGATCTTGTATAAGTAGCATAACTTATTTAGATGGTGAAAATGGAATTCTTAGGTATAGGGGTTATGATATTGATGATTTAGCTAATAATTCAAGTTTTATTGAGGTTTCTTATTTATTAATTTTTGGAGAAATGCCATCATCAAATGAATTAAATAAATTTGAAAATGATATTAGAAAAGAATGCCTAGTTCATGAAGATATTACTAGTATTTTAAAGAGTTTTCCTCATGGAGCTCATCCTATGGGAGTTTTAGCTTCATTAACCTCTGCTCTGATTTCTTTTAATCCAGGGTCCGTTGATGTTAATTCTGAAGAAAAAATGTATCATGCAATTGTTCAGTTAATTGCTAAATTTTCTGTACTTACTGCATGGGTTCACAGAAAGGTTAGAGGATTGCCTCTAAACTATTCAGACAATTCACTTCCTTATGTTGAAAATTTAGCTCAAATGATGTTTAAAAATCCAAATGAGGAATATAGAAGTAATCCAGTTATAACGAGTGCTTTAAATAAACTTTTAATTTTACATGCTGATCATGAGCAAAATTGTTCTACTTCAACGGTAAGGATTGTAGGTTCTTCTGAAGCGGGTTTGTTTGCCTCAATTTCAGCTGGTATTTCTGCTTTATGGGGAAGGTTGCACGGAGGTGCCAATCAGGCAGTTATTGAAATGTTGGAAATGATTAAAAGAGACGGAGGAGATGCTAGTAAATTTATGGAAAAGGCTAAAGATAAAAATCATTCATTTCGTTTGATGGGTTTTGGTCATAGGGTTTATAAAAATTTTGATCCACGAGCAAAAATTATTAAAAAGACAGCAGATGGTATTTTAAAAGATCTTGGTATTGAAGATCCAATTCTTGATATTGCTAAAAACCTAGAACAAGAAGCATTGAATGATAAATATTTTGTAGATAGGAAGCTGTACCCTAATGTTGACTTTTATTCAGGTATTATATATAGAGCATTGGAAATTCCAACTGAAATGTTTACTGTAATGTTTGCTCTCGGTCGACTCCCTGGTTGGATAGCCCAGTGGAGAGAGATGAGATTAAATAAAGAACCTATAGGTCGCCCCCGTCAAATATATAATGGAAGTATATCCAGAAATACTAAATCTAAAGGTTAGGATTTTCTAGACTTAGTATTGTTTTTTCTTTGGTAATTTTTTTAAAAAATGAATGTATTTCCTTTTTTGTAGCTTGAACTTTAATGAAAGTGCTATCATTATATATTGAGTATTGCTGTGCTTTACCTTTATATAGCTTTAGTTTATAGTAAGGAATTACTAAGCCATATGTTTCAAGTATACTCCTAAATCTAACTATAATTCCTTTTGGCCGTAATTCTATGTTGCAAGAATTTAAATTTTGATCAAGAACTAATAAATTATGAATATTAATAGAGGCCTCTTCAATTAAAAGTCTTGGAGATCCTATCCCTTTTTTACTCCATCTTTCTTTCAAAGAAAAAGGAGATCCAATAGCTAAGTTTATTTTCTTTTTTATTAAAGGATTATTATATGAAATATTAATTAACATAATTAATTAAAAATAGCACTTTATTATTACTCATGCCAGCAATAACATGAGTTTAATTATATTTATCAGATATTTTAGATATGGAAAAAGAAATAAGCGAAATAGTTGAAAAATTTGTAAAAACAACGTTTAAAGTTTCTGTTAAAAACTTTGAATTTCAATCTACAAGAAAAGATTTTGAAGGAGATATTACTTTAGTTCTTTTTCCTTTAGTAAAACAAATAAAGATTAATCCTAAGCAATTAGGTGAATTAATTGGTTCTGAGTTGAAATCTGAATCGGATTTAATTAAAGATTTTAATGTGGTTAATGGTTTTTTGAATTTAACAATTACTTCTTCATTTTATATTTTGTTTTTAGATAAAGTTAAAAACGATTTAAAATATGGCCATACAGAGCCTAAAGATGATGCTAATTTAATAATGGTTGAATACTCATCTCCAAACACGAATAAACCTCTTCATTTGGGTCATATAAGAAATAATTTACTTGGGTATTCTATTTCTCAAATTTTAAAAGCTAATGGTAATAAAATAATAAAGACACAAATTATAAACGATCGAGGGATTCATATTTGTAAATCAATGGTTGCATGGAAGCTTTTTGGAGAAAATAAAAATCCGCTAGATGCTGGCGTAAAAGGTGACCATTTTGTGGGTAAGTTTTATGTTTTATATAATAAAGAATATAATATTCAAGTTAACACATTATTAGAAGACGGTCAAACTGAAGAATATGCAAAAGCTAATGCCCCAATTTTCATGGAAGCTCAAGATCTATTGATAAAATGGGAAGCAAACGATAAGGAAGTAAGAGAGCTTTGGAATAAAATGAATGATTGGGTTTATAATGGCTTTGAAGATACATACAAAATGTTAGGTGTTGATTTTGATTCATATTATTATGAAAGTGACACTTATCTTTTAGGTAAAAAGTTAATTAAAGAGGGTGTTTCTAAAGGAGTTTTCTATTCTAAAAAAGATGGATCTGTATGGGTAGACTTAAAATCTGACGGATTAGATGAAAAATTACTCTTAAGATCAGATGGAACTTCTGTTTATATGACACAGGACTTAGGTACTGCTTATCAGCGTTTCTTAGATCATTCAAAAATTGATGGAATGGTTTATACTGTTGGAAATGAGCAGGATTACCATTTCAAGGTGTTATTTTTAATTCTAAAAAAACTGGGATACAATTGGTCAAAAAATCTTTTTCATTTAAGTTATGGTATGGTTGACCTTCCTTCAGGTAAAATGAAAAGTAGAGAAGGAACCGTAGTTGATGCTGATGATTTAATCACTACAATGCGAAACTCTGCTAACCAAATCTCTGAAGAACATGGTAGAATTCAAGATGTAGAAGATCCTCAAAAACTTTTTCTTCAGATAGGTCTGGGGGCTTTAAAGTATTTTATTCTTAAAGTAGATCCGAAAAAAAGAATTCTCTTTGACCCCAAAGCGTCATTTGACTTTAATGGAAATACTGGCCCATTTATCCAATATGCTTATGCAAGAATTCAATCTATTTTAAGAAGTGCAAAAAAAATTAAATGGAATTCTGACATAAAAATGAAAATTGATAATAAAGAAAAAGAGATACTAAAACAATTATTAATGTATCCAGGTATTGTTAAACAGGCAGGAGAATCTTATAGTCCATCACTAATTGCAAATTACCTTTATGATTTAGTAAAAGTTTTTAATTCTTTTTATCAAAACATATCCATACTTGGTGAGAGTGATTCAAATATAAAAAACTTCAGATTAACTTTAATTCAAAAAGTTGGACATACTATTTTAAATTCATGCTCTTTGTTAGGAATCGAAGTTCCAGAAAGAATGTAGGCTAAATTCAATTAAAATTTATTCAAAAAATCTATGATTTTCATTTCATAAAAAACAATAGTTTATATTAACTTTAGCAAATGTTCAATAACCTCAGCGAAAAACTTGATAAAGCATTTCAGGTCCTAAAAGGGCATGGAAAAATAACTGAAATTAATGTTGCAGCAACTCTTAAAGAAGTTAGAAGAGCTCTGTTAGATGCAGATGTTAATTATAAAATTGCAAAAAAATTTACTGATTCAGTCAAATCAAAAGCATTAGGTCAAGATGTTTTAACAAGTCTAAAGCCAGGACAGTTAATGGTGAAGATTGTTAAGGATGAGTTAGCTGAATTAATGGGGTCATCAGTTAATAATATTAACTTATCAGTAAACCCGTCTATAATTTTAATGTGTGGTCTTCAGGGGTCAGGTAAAACCACATTTTCTGCTAAACTAGCTCAATATTTAAAATCAAAAAAAGCAAAAAAACCACTCCTTGTGGCATGTGATGTTTATAGACCAGCAGCAATTGAACAACTTGAGATTCTTGCAAACGAAATTGGAGTCCCTGTTTTTAAAAATATTGAGGAAAAGAATCCAGTTAAAATTGCCAAAGAAGCAATTGAAATTGCAAGGAAAGAAAAAAATGATTTAATAATTATTGATACCGCTGGAAGATTAGCAGTTGATGAAGTGTTAATGAAAGAAATTTCAGACATACATAAAGCTGTCAACCCTAGTGAAACCCTATTTGTGGTTGATTCAATGACCGGACAGGATGCGGTTAATACTGCAAAATCATTTAATGATAAATTAAATTTTGACGGGGTTGTTTTAACAAAATTAGATGGTGACACAAGGGGAGGTGCAGCACTCTCAATTAGGTATGTGGTTGACAAACCTATTAAGTTTATAGGAACTGGAGAAAAAATGGACGCCATAGATGTTTTTTACCCAGAAAGGATGGCTGATAGAATTCTAGGAATGGGAGATGTAATCTCACTTGTTGAGAGAGCTCAAGACCAATTTGATGAAAATCAAGCTCGAAAAATAAATAAAAAAATAGCTAAAAATAAATTTGGTTTTGATGACTTTTTAAGTCAAATAAATCAAATTAAAAAAATGGGAAGCATTAAGGATCTTGTTGGTATGATTCCAGGAGCTAATAAAATGGTAGGTGATCAAGAAATTGATGAGGACGCATTTAAAAATATAGAAGTTATTATATCTTCAATGACCCCTAAAGAGCGCTCTTTTCCTGACCTTTTAAATCCAAGTAGAAAAAAGAGAATTGCAAATGGTTCAGGTAGAGATTTAGATGAAGTAAATCAATTAATAAAACAGTTTAATCAGATGAGTAAAATGATGAAAATGATGCAAGGAGGAAAAGGTAAACAGATGATGCAAATGTTTCAAAATCAGAAATAATATATGAAAATTCTAGATGGAAAATATCTTTCAAATGTAATCAAAGAAGAGATAAAAGAATCTGTAGATGTTAGGTTGTCCTCTGGCATGAAGAAGCCTCACTTAGCAGCTATTTTAGTTGGAGATGATGGAGCAAGCCTTACTTATATTGGAAGTAAAGTGAAATCTTGTAAACAAGTTGGATTTGAGTCGACATTAATTCGTCTAGAAAACACAATAAGTGAGAATAATCTCTTAACTGAAATTAAAAAACTTAACGAAAATAAAAATATTGATGGGTATATAGTTCAATTGCCCCTTCCAAAGCATATTAATGAAGAAAAAATTTTATTGATGGTAGATCCCCATAAAGATGTTGATGGATTTCACCCAACTAACTTTGGGAGAATGGTGCTAGAGCTTCCTTCTTTTATTCCTGCAACTCCATTTGGAATAATGGAAATATTAAAACGATACGATATTCAGACTTCAGGTAAAAACTGTCTTGTTATTGGCAGGAGTAATATAGTTGGGAGGCCTATAAGCGTTTTAATGAGTCAAAAAAGTTCTTATGGAAATGCTACTGTGACAGTCGCTCACAGTAGAACTGAAAACATTAAAGAATTAAGCTTAAAAGCTGATATAATTATTTCAGCTCTTGGGATTCCGGAATTTATAAAAGAAAACATGGTCAAGCAAGGTGTTGTTGTTATTGACGTTGGAATAACTAGAGTTGTTGACAAAACTAATTCAAAAGGTTATGTTATTAAAGGTGATGTAGATTTTAAAAATGTTTCTAAAAAGGCAAGCTATATAACTCCAGTTCCCGGAGGTGTGGGTCCAATGACTATAGCTATGTTGTTGAAGAACACTTTACTGGCTTGTGAAATAAAAGATTAGTTTTTTTTCAAATGCCATCAAAAGTTATATCAAGAAAATTAAGCCAAGCCATATTTATGTTGCAAAAAGTTGATCAATATTTTTAAAACTTTTAAATTCTAAAGCGTTTCCTGCTGGATCATAAAAAAATAATGTTTTTTGTTCTCCTGATAAACCTTCAAATTTAAGGTATGGAGCAATTATAAATTCAATTTGTTCACAATCATCTAATTTATTTGCGAAAACATCAAAATCATCCCAGGGAAGAACTACTCCAAAATGAGGAACAGGAACTGATTTTCCATCAACCTCATTATGATGTTTTTTTGAATTATGTGATGGGTCAACATGAACAACTAACTGGTGGCCAAAAAAATTATAATCTGCCCAGTGACTGCTTTTTCTTCCGGGAACACAGCCTAATACATTTTCGTAAAAATCAACTGCTTTAGAAAGATCATCAACCGGAATAGCGAGATGAAATGGAGGGGTTTTTTTCATATACTAAAGTTATATATTTTTTTGACTCGGTTTATCTCATTAGACTATCTTTGTTAACATGAAAAAGAGCATTAATTTTGATGACGTGAAATCAGGTAAGATGCTCCCGCTTATGGAAGCTTTTTATACTATTCAAGGGGAAGGGTATCATAAAGGAAGTGCCGCATACTTTATTCGAATCGGCGGCTGTGATGTTGGATGCCATTGGTGTGATGTTAAAGAAAGCTGGGATGCAGAATTACACCCTCCAACAAGTATTTCTAAAATTGCTGAAGAGGCTAAATTTTTTTCTAATACTATTGTGGTCACAGGAGGAGAACCTTTGATGTGGAATATGGATCCTTTGACTAAACTGCTTAAAGAAAAAGGCATTCAAATACATCTTGAAACTTCTGGAGCATATAATGTTACTGGGTATTGGGATTGGTTCTGTCTTTCTCCAAAAAAGAATAAGGAGCCTAATAATTCTGCTTATGAAATTGCAGATGAATTGAAAATTATAGTTTACAATAAACATGATTTTAATTTTGCTGAAACTCAGGCAAAGAAAGTTAATGATAAATGTAAATTGTTTTTACAGCCAGAGTGGAGTAGACGAGATAAAATAATGCCAGAAATTGTTGACTATGTTATGAAAAATACAAAATGGAAGGTGTCATTACAAACTCATAAATACCTCAATATACCTTAGTAAGCTTCGCTAGATAATCATGATTTTCTCCATTAACTATTTTCTCACAACGAAAGTTTGTTTTTAAAGCTACTTCTTCTAATTTTTCATAATCTACATAAAGCCATGGAAATTTTTCTACTTGTTTACCATAACTTAAACTGTATGTTAGTTCTCCATAATATTTATCACCTCTAACCCAAACTCCTCCGTCTAAATCTTTATCAAAAAGATAAATTAAATCTGAACTATCGACTAAGATTTGACCATCCTCATTAAGTAGTTTTGAGGAATGATTTAATAGTAATTCAAGCCTGTCTAATGTTTTGCATATACCAGCACCATTCATTAAAAATAAAATTGTATCGTATTTATAATTTTTATGTTTAAAAAAAGACTGATTAATTGTGTTTTTTAAGCCTAATAACTTCGATACTTCAATGCACTTTTTTGAAATGTCAATTGATGTTATATTTAGTTTTTTAAAGTCTTGAAGATATAAGCTATGGCAACCTGCTCCACACCCCACATCTAGAGTTTTTCCTTTTGAGAGATCAAGAGCCTTTTTTTCAATAAGGGGCATTTCGTCATATTTCCTAAAAAAGTACTTACAGTCTAGGGCTTCTTTATCTGTATAGCTAGTCCATGTAATTAACGGATGATTGTTTTTTTTTAAATGGTAATTATATATAGCATTTCCAAGAAGGTCAATCATAATCAGGATAGATTAGATATTTTTTTCTCAATTTTTTATAATTCTCAAGTCCAGGTTCCCAGCTTTTTCTTATTTGATTTATGGACACTTTATTTATGATTTGTTTTCTTAGATTATCTGTTCCTGCAATTCTCTCAAAACTATCTTTGAAGAAAATATAATTTTTTGGAAGTTTATTGTATGCGTCTATTAACCAAGCTAGATTTAGCTGATCTGAAATTTCAATTTTTTCTAGTGAAACTCCAAAGCATATATTATCATTCCATTTTGGGCTTTTAGAGCCAAAGTTTGGAGCTGGTTTGAATTTAAATTTTGATTTCGGAAAATTGGGATGACCGTAAATTTGAAATTGTTTTTCGGTACCTCTTCCAATACTTATTGTAGTCGGCTCAAGAAGACACAAGCTGGGATAAAGAGATATAGCTTGATTGTTTGGTAAATTGGGCGAAGGTCTAACTGGTAAAATATATTTAGTTTTATGAGTGTAGTTTTTTATTTTAACTATTCTTAAATTACATTTAAGATTTTTCCCCAACCAATTTTCACCATTAATCATTGAAGCATATTCTCCCAAAGTCATCCCGTGAACAATAGGGACTGGATGCATTCCAACATAGGTCTTAAACTTCATGTCTAAAACAGGTCCATCAACATAATGTCCATTTGGATTTGGCCTGTCTAAAAGTAAAACTGGAATATTTGCCTCTGCACATGCTTGCATGACATAATGAAGAGTAGATAGAAATGTATAAAATCTAGCTCCTACATCCTGTAAGTCAAATACCATTAAGTCAATTCCTTGAAGATGCTCTGGAAGAGGCTTTTTAGTTTTTCCATGAAGAGAAATTATATTTAATCCAGTTGATTGATCTTTACTATCAGATAATAAATCTCCGTTATCTGCTCTTCCATCATATCCATGTTCTGGAGCAAATATTGTTTTAATTTTAATTTTATTTTCTACTAAAAAGTCAACTAAATGGATTTCATTGTTTACCCTACTAGCTTTGTGAGCTACAATTCCGATAGTCTTATTTTTTAAAAATGGAATGTATTCATCATATTGATCTGCTCCAGTTAAAATCTCATTTTGACAAAAACCAGAAGAAAAACTAAAAACAAATACAAATAATAAAACCGTATTTTTGAGATTGAAAGTCATAAAAAATCAATTTTGGATATAACCTATTTATTAGCTAACCGTATAAGGCAATCTAATATTTCCAAAAGTAATGTTTCATCTCGTATAATAAAAATTGCAATATTAGCTGTGACTATAGGGATTGCATCTATTATTATTTCAGTTGCTACCGGAAGAGGTTTGCAAAAAGCCATATCTAAAAAAACTGCAGCCTTTAATGGACATTTAGTGATTTCTACTTTTGAAAATAATACTTCACAGATATCTATAAATCCTTTTAAAATGGATAAAAAGTATTTTTCTGTTTTAAATGATTTAAATAATGTTCAAGATTATCAAAAAGTCGCATATAAAGCAGGTTTAATTAAGTTTAATGACAGCTATGAGGGGATTGTTTTTAAAGGGATAGATTCGAGTTTTAATCAATCAATTTTTTCAGAATTCTTGATTGAGGGTAGATTCCCTGATTTAAACAAAATAAATAGTAGCGAAATAATTGTATCAAAACACATGTCAAAGAGACTGAACATGAGTATTGGGGATCAACCTATTGCATATTTTAAAAGAGACAATTCTCAATTAATTCCTAATCAAAGAAAATATAAAGTTGTTGGTATTTACGAGTCTGACTTTTCTGATTTTGATGAAGTTTATGTTTTAGGAAGTTTAAACCAGATTAGAGTATTGAATGACTGGTCTGATGAAGAGGTTGGTGCAATTGAAGTATTTTTAAAAAATAATGATAAAGACACAGCTACAGCAAATAAATTATACAAATCTCTTCCTTTTAATATCGATGTCATTACTTTAAAGTCTAGATTTAAAAATATTTTTCAATGGATAGCTCTTTTTGATTTAAATATTTTGATTATTTTAATCATAATGTTGTTTGTTGGAGTAATCAATATTGCAACCGCGTTATTAATATTAATATTTGAAAGAGCTTCAATGATTGGACTACTAAAAACTATTGGAGCTAAGGATTTTCAAATTCAAAAAATATTTTTGTGGAATGGGTTTCAGATTATCATTAAAGGGGTTTTGTTGGGAAATTTTTTAGCATTAGGTTTTTATTTTTCACAAAAATATTTTGAGTGGATCAAACTAGATCCTGCAACTTATTATGTTAATGTGGCTCCAGTAGAATTGAATTTTTTTGAGTGGTTTTATATTAATTTAAGCCTTATTTTTGTTTGTCTTTTATTGCTTTGGTTTCCAACTAAAATAATAAGCAGCATGTCTCCAAGTAAAAACATTAGAAAACGTTAATTATTTTAAAGGAATAGATGAAAATATCAAATAATATTTTGGAAACTATTGGTAATACTCCAATGGTAAGGCTAAACAACATTACATCTAGTATTGAGTCTCAGGTTTTAGTAAAATTAGAATATTTTAATCCGGGTTCCTCTGTAAAAGATCGAATGGCAGTTAAAATGGTTGAAGACGCAGAAAAAAAAGGTCTTTTAAAACCAGGAGGTACGATAGTTGAAGGTACATCTGGAAATACAGGTATGGGACTTGCGTTAGCTGCAATAGTTAAAGGTTATAAGTTGATCTGTGTATCAACAGATAAACAATCCAAGGAGAAATTTGATGTTTTAAGAGCAATGGGAGCAAAGGTGATTGTTTGCCCGACAGATGTTCCTGCTAATGATCCTGAATCTTATTATAGTGTTTCAGAACGCTTGGGTAAAGAAACTCCAAATTCATGGTACGTCAATCAGTACGATAATCCCTCAAATACAACGGCACACTATGAACAAACTGGTCCAGAAATATGGGATCAAACTGATGGAAAAATAACTCATTTTGTTGTTGGTGTTGGAACCGGTGGGACGATATCGGGTGTAGGAAAATATTTAAAGGAAAAAAATCCAAATATAAAAATATGGGGAATAGACACTTATGGTTCAGTGTTTAAAAAGTATCATGAGACAGGGATATTTGATAAAAATGAGGTCTATCCATACAGTACTGAAGGAATAGGGGAGGATATTCTCCCAAAAAATGTTGATTTTAGTTTGATTGATCTTTTTGAAAAAGTCACTGATAAAGATGCGGCTGTTTATACAAGAAAATTAGCAAAACAGGAGGGTATATTTGCAGGAAATTCATGTGGAGCAGCGATCAAGGGTCTTTTACAGTTAAAGAAAAAGTTAAAGAAAGAAGATGTAGTAGTAGTTTTAATTCATGACTCTGGTAGTCGTTACATCGGAAAAATCTACAATGATGAGTGGATGAAAAGCAAAAACTTCATATAGTTATTTGCAAATAACTTTTTTAATATTTTCAGGCAAAGAATTGTCCGTAACCATTTCATTATTGTAAGTTTTCAATGCTCCCTCAGGTTTTTTAGTGTATAATTCGTTTTCAATTGAATTTTTTTCATACCACATTTTAAAGTTAGAGATCAACTCTCCTTTTGAGTTCCACCTTATTTCCTTTGAAAAAATTATGCAATCAGGCCCTTTTCCAATCCTATATATTTCTCCATCAATAACGGCGAAGTATCTAACCTCGGTTCGTAAACTATCTTTATTAACAAAATTTATCTGAAAAAAATCAAACTCTACCGTCATATTCTTGAAGTTAGAAGGAGCAGGATTGTAGATTATATCTATCGTTGCGTGTTCTGATTTTTGTATGCTGTTGTTAAGTAATAAACTCAATAATTTTTCATCCTTTTCAACGCTATTTATCTGCGAGCAACTAGTTGAGAAAATAATTAATAATAGTATGTAAAATTTTGCTTTCAAAGTTCAATAAAAGTACAACTTTAATAAGAAACTTGAATTCATTTAGACTTTGGAATGATTTGTAGTCATAATTATGTAATTTTATTATGCAATAAACCCTCCCCTTTTTATACTATAATTAGTAATTAAGCGTTAAATTGGAGAACAATATCGGTGAGAAAGATTTGAAAAGTTTATTTAAATACATATTTGGTGTAGTATTTTTGGCATTATTGTTTTGTTCAAGCAGTTCTTATGGTCAAGATATTAGTTTTGAATCTTTTCAAGGTCAAGCACTTCCTAATCCTAATATATCTGATGCATGTCCATCATCATCATATTCTTTTTCTGCTATTTTAAAAAACAATACTGCAGCTACATTAACTAATACCATTGCTGAAATAAGAATTACAGTTTCTGGTGCTAATAATGCTGTTTACACTTTGGATGCTCCTGCTGGAAATATTGCTACTGGCGACTCTTTTGCTGTTACACAAACCATTAATATGATAAATTCTGGGGCTAATAGTTTTGCCGTGGAGGTCTATTTAGACGCCTCCCCTTCAACAATTATAGACAGTGGTTTTGCTAACATTACAGTAAGTCCCAACAATGTTTCTAATAACCTACTCACCCCTTCTTTTACTCAGGTTGTTAGACAACAAATCCTTGATATTGAATTAGGTACCATTGGGGCTCAGACTGGAGCTTCAACATCAACATATGTTATCACTCTTGGCACTGTTGCTTTTACAACAATTGTCGCCTCAGGAACTGTTTCAGAAGTTACTGAAGTGGCAGATGCAATAGCAGTTGATATAAGTAATAATGCGGCCTATAGTGCTGTAAACATGGGTGATTTAAATTCTAATAATAAAAATGTTATTCGAATAACGGGTGCAGTCTCCGGCACAGCATTTAACGCCTCTACAACTGAGTCATCAACTATGAGTTTTGGGGCTCCAAGAGTTATTGCAGGTTCAAAGTATATTGAGGTTTGTAGCGATCAATCGGTAACTTTTAATTCCTCTGGAGGTATTGGATCAAATGGTTATAATTTTTTTGTAAATAATGCAAGTACTGGTCAGCAATCTAGTCAAAGTTCTACAAGGGGAAGTCCAGTCAACGGTGATGTGGTTTATGCAAAGGTAACACGCCCGGATGGATGTATTGAACAAACTTTTCCTATTTCATTAAACGTAACACAAACCCCTGAAGATGCCGGTTCTCCAATAGCAATTACTGGAACTGGTTTTTC
>CAJJCT010000017.1 GCA_905182735.1 Candidatus Marivariicella framensis | reverse complement strand
TATTTGATGCATGGTTAGGTAATTTTAAAAATTGCGCATATTCATGAATCATATCTGCTCCATTTTCTTCGATCCATTGTGTTGAAGCATTAATAGCTTTATTTTGACTAAAAAGAGTGATTGGCAGGATTAAAAAAAGAAGAAGTTTTTTCATTGTGTCGGTTTATCTTAAATGTAAGCAAATTTAAAATGACTGAATTAATGAAAATGATAGACCTATAGTTAGGTTGATCAGAATAGCAATAACCATTGACACCATTAATACTTATGTAAACCTGAGTGTCTTCTCCAGAAACAATCAGTTGAAGAGCTCCACTAGAATAAAAATACTTAATCATAAAGATCTAACAACAACGCAAAGATATTTAGCTAAACTATTAGGTAATGATTACTTTGAAAATAATGATGTAGAGATTGATACTTTTGAATTCTAAACTCAACTTACTGAAGAAGACTTAATCTGGACAAGATCCGTAAACTGGTTTGTTAGTGATTATTTTAATGGTTAAATAAAAGTATTAATTTGAGAGAAGGCAACTACCTGAGGTTTAGGTTATTTTAAAAAATCAACTTTTATATCTTTAATAATAATTTCAGATATTTTTTTTAATTGTTTTTTCTCAAAATATTTATCTAAATTAATTAAGGAAATTTCATTAGAAAATGGTTTGTAATTATAATAATTTACAAAACGAATTCCTTTTTTAAAACTTTGTTCTTTTAACGCTCTAAAACGCTTTCCTCCTCCATCAGTATAGTAAGAATAAGCTAAGTAGTCAATTAAAAAATTATCTTTTCCAATCCAATATATAAATACATCTTCAAAATCCTCTCCCCCTCCATCTTCAGAAAAAGAAATTTGAATTTTGTAATATTCTTTTCCTTTTATTATTGAAGATGGTAATAGTTTTTTTTGAACTGCTTTATCATTTAATCCAAAAGGTAATACAGAGAAATAATGCACTGAATTTACAGAGCTACTATATTTACTTGCCATAGTGTCAATAACAGGAAAAGGGGAAGAATCCACAAAACGTTTAAAGCCTTTATTAGACACTACATCTTTAATTATAGAATTATTTGTTTTAAATACCCTATCTAAAATATAATTTCCATTTTTTCTAATCGCATTATAACTTTTATCTCTAAAATTAAAAGCTATTTGAGAATTAGTAACCTTATCTGCTCCAGACAAAAAAATGGTTTTATCTATTATTTGTTGGGCTGTTAAGAGTGTTTTTTTTGCTCTTAATTTTTCGATTTTATCTTGTTGTGTGTCAAGTTTTTTATTCCATCCATAATCAGTAAATTGAATAATAGTAAGCGTAAGGAGAGTAATTATTAAAAGGGTTATTTGTAGTTTATTTTTTTTGTACATTTTCTTCTTGTTCTATTTTACGATTTAGCATTAGATCGATTTTAAAATTTGTCATGACTTTATAAGGGCTTAAGAACTAGTTTTCTCAGACCAACAAATACCACTAAAAGAGCTGAATAGCTTATAAAAAAAGGGATTACATATGCTTGAAGCTTAAATATCAACATAAACGCCATAATTAATAGCTGAAAACCAAGACCATACATAGAGACTAGAGTCATAAACCACTTTGGAAATGGCGGACTGTCTTTTGCGTTTTTATCCATATAATACATTATTTTATCAAAAGAGATATATAAAATATCGTAAATCTTATAAAAGATATTTACCATGTGCTGACTCTCTCCTTTTAGAGCTTTTGGTGCACTATCCTCAAAAATTCTACTGGTAGAATCACCTTCCACTGAATTTCGTAATATGACATAATAGTAGTTATAAACAGTCCCTTGTAGTTGAATTCCAAAAAAAGCGATTAACATATAAACTATCGAGCCATCAGTGATATACCAAAAAGCTAATAAAAAACAAAAGTTTAGCAAGATGTCTGCTATTGAATCATAATAACGTCCGATATAAGAAGGTGTTTTTTTAAGACGTGATAATTCCCCGTCGGCAGCATCCAAAATAGATTTTAATATTATAAAAAATGCAGCTGTTATAAAGTATTCATTAAGCATGAATCCAATTGCAATAAGTCCTGCTATAATAAACATGGTCGTGACATGAATAGGAGTAAAACGTGTGTGTTGAAGTTGACTAGCAATCCAATGGCCAACAGGACGTCCATAGTCAGATAAGTCTAGAAACTGATATTGTCTTGGAAGTTTTGCCATTCCTATTCAGTATGAAAAGGTTAATTTTACGAACTCTCATTAGTATTCTCTAAATGTAATCTATTTATATAAAATTATTTTAATTTTTGAAGATTTTATATCTAATAAAATACCTCTAAAAGTCTAAAATAATATTTGTCACACTAACCCTTTAGATCCATACTAAAGTTGATCTAAACACTTGAGATAAGTTTGTATATTCAAAACTTAAAAAAACTAAGTTAATGAAACTTTTAACCTCCTCTTTTAAACTTCCAAATGGAACCTTATTACAGAATAGAATTGCAAAATCTGCAATGAGCGAAAACATGGGGACCTTACAAAATGCACCTACTAGAAATCTAATAAAAGCCTATGAAGTATGGTCAAAAGGAAAGCCTGGGTTACTGATTACAGGGAATGTAATGATAGATTCCAGAGCTATTGGAGAACCACGAAATGTAGTAGTTGAAGATCATTCAAATTTTGAATTACTAAAAGACTGGGCTAAATCTAGCAAGGAAACAGGAACTCATATTTGGCCACAACTGAATCACCCTGGCCGTCAAGCCTTCGCTGCAATTAATAAAGAAGTAGTTGCTCCATCTGCCGTTTCTTTAAAAATGGGAGGGGCATCAAGAATGTTCAAAAAACCAACTCCATTAACTGAAGATGCAATATGGGACATAATTAAACGCTTTGGTAACTCTGCCAAAATAATGCAAGATGCTGGATTTACAGGTTGTCAAATTCATGGTGCACATGGTTATTTGGTTAGTCAATTTTTATCTCCTCTAAGTAATATTAGAAAAGATAAATGGGGAGGTTCTTTAGAAAATAGAGCACGTTTTGTTGTTGAAACATACAGGGAGATCAGAGCTCAAGTTGGGAATGAATATCCTATTGGAATTAAAATTAATTCGGCAGATTTTCAAAGAGGTGGTTTTACTGAAGAAGAATCAATGGAGGTAATCCGAATTTTATCTAAAGAAGGAATAGACATAATCGAAGTCTCTGGGGGAACTTATGAAAAACCAGCTATGGTAGGACTTAAAAAGAAGAAAAGCACTCAAGATCGAGAGGCTTATTTTTTAGATTATATAGAAAAGGCAAGAAAAATAACAGACAAACCCCTTATGCTTACCGGAGGTTTTAGAAGAGCATCAATTATGGAACAAGCATTAATTGATGACAAACTTGATATTGTTGGATTAGCAAGACCATTTTGCCTATACCCTGAGTTAGCTCAAGATGTTTTCTCAGGAAAATTAAATTATTTCGAAACTCCACTCCCTTCATCTGGAATAAAAATGTTAGACAAAATGGGCGGTATTGAATTGCCTTGGTACGAATTACAAATACACAGACTTGGAGAAGGAAAAAGACCAAAAAGACAAATAAGTGGATTAGCAGCGTTTGTTTTTAGTTTAAAAAATATTTTTTTTAAATCTTTTATTAAAAATTAAAACTCCTACTTTTCAACAAAAGGCAAGCTAATACTTGATGGATGATTTATTGAATGATGAATTTTATTTTTAATTAATTCAACCTGGGGATTCCTCGGACCTCATTTGCACCAAAAAACATATCTCCAATTAAGTCAACCGTTCTATTTGTTAGGTCTTGTTCAGAAATAATATTATTTAACTTAAACTCAGTTTGATCCATTGAGATTAATCTATTTTCTTTTTGATCAATCTTTATTTCTGTATACAAATGATATCTAAGTATTGTTTCAAGAGTTATTTTAGTTCCAGGGTAGTATGTTTGAAACCCCTTAATACTTTTAAATGTAGTTTCTAGAATTCGATAAGGTTTTTCAAACCCTAATTCACTTTTGAATCGAAGAGCCTTATATTGATAAATTGAATCTTGAGAATAACATTCAATTGAAATCATCATAAGAAACATGGTATAAATACTCTGATTTAATTTTATGTTTCTAAAGTGATAATACATACTAAAAGGTTTTATATAAAACTACAATGTTTAAGTAAACGTAATAAATATTCCATTTATTTTATTTACATTTTTTTAAAAATAAACCAAGGTATTTTTCTAAAAACCCATGCCGCAAACCTCCATCTTTTGGTTATGTATATAATACGTTTTTTCCTTTTAATTGCTTTTATAATTTGAACAGCAGCTTTTTCTTTGGTCGATGTCCAAAACATTTCCTTCCCCTGAAGCATTGGAGTTCTGACAAACCCTGGTCGTATATCTGTGACATCAATATTTGACTTACTATGGGCTGCCCTTTGAGCCATACCTTCCAAATAACTTGCTTGGT
>CAJJCT010000016.1 GCA_905182735.1 Candidatus Marivariicella framensis | reverse complement strand
GTTTCCAGCACTGGCACTATTTAAAATTGAAATTCCGTCATCTAGTAAAGCAATTGCACCTGCGTAAACATCAATCTGAGAATCAAATACAGGATCTGATATTTCAAGATTTCCAGCTTCAGAAAATGGAATATCACCAAATAGAGATGCTCCAGTTCCAAATGCGTGCCCTTCAATTATTTTTGAAATACCAACTAATAGTTGATTAGAAGAATTATTTGCGATGTGTCTTGTATTAGACATTACATTAACATAAATAAAACGCCATTCATCATTAGTTTCAGCTGTAGATAGACTAAATCCATATATATTTGAATATAAAGACGAATATCCTATTAGTTGTCCAGAATACATTCCGCCAATTCTATTTAGGTGTCCACAATTCAATTGAACATTTGCCAATTGCGCTCCTGTTAGAAACAGGTTTTCATTAACATCATTAACAATGATGTCATTAGGGTTATCATTAATTCCTTCGTTCATTTCCTCGCATGAAACTGCGAAGATCAGAGAAAGAGATAATATTATTTTGTATGTTATTTTTTTCATGTTTTCTTAATTAAAAATTAAAGGCTGCTGAAAATAATACAGATTTGGTTTGTGGATTAGTAAAATAATCCAGTCCAAGTGCATTTCCAACACCATACTGATTTGTTTCAGGATCAATACCAGGTACATTATTGATGTTAATTAAATTTCTACCAGTAACGGTTAATTTAATATTATCTAGGCCTAGAAGAGAATTCAATCCGTCTCCATCTAAAAGATAGCTTAATGAAAGCTCTCTTATTTTAGTAAAGGTTGCGTCGTAGACACCAAAATTATAGGCCTGGTTATCACCGAAACCTCCTCCAATTCCTGTTCTATACCAGTCTTCATCAAGGAGAACATTTCCTGCTCCAAAATTTTGGATATTTCCTCGAACTGTTGTTCCTGAAGGGATCAAATCACCGTCGTGGTTTCTGAGATCTTCTGTGGTTGTAAGTCGATTAGATGTAGCTGTTGTAGTTCCAAACCTGTGAAGAACCCATAGAGTTCTTGGCATAAAATCTCCACCTTCAGAATGCTCAACGACTACATTAAGACTCAGTTTTTTATAATCAAGATTAAATCCTAAACCTGCTCTCCAATCTGGATTTGGATCTCCTAGGATTACTGGACTAGGAGTTATTTGTGGAAAACCATTTTCATCCAGAAGATAGCTTCCATCCGGATTTGTTTGAGAACCTGTTCCAAATAAAACTCCAAGTTGGTGACCTACAATAGCTCTAGAACTAGCTGATGCTCCTGGACTTAGGTTGATAGTCTCTGTACCATATAAGTCAGTAACTTCATTTGTATTTTTCGACCAATTTAATGATGTTGTTAATTTTAACTCATCTTTTTTGATTGCATTCCATCCTAAATCAAGTTCAAGACCTTTATTAGTCATACTTCCAAAATTCCCATATTGAGTTGAGAAACCTGAGGAGGGAGAAAGATTGACATCAAGTAAAATACCATCGATAACATTGTCATAATAAGTAACACCAAAAGTTAAGTCGTTATCAAAGAATCTTAAGTCAGCTCCAACTTCCCATTCCGTTTTTATCTCCGGTTCAAGATTTGGATTTCCTAAATTATTGTCGAGTCTGAAACCTCCTCCAAAAGAATCTATAGCAATAGGATCACTATAAGAAGAATAACTAAAACCTCCTTCAGCTAGTGTTTGGAATTGGTGAGGTGAAGGCTGAACACCCACTTTTCCCCATGATGCTCGAAGTTTTCCAAAAGACAAGAAACTTGAATCTAAAGTGCTTTTTGTAAAGTTCCATGCTGCATCAACAGATGGGTAAAAAAATGTTCCTTTTATCGTAGAAGAGGACTCTACTCCTCCAGAAAAATTTAAATATAATTGATCGAACATGTCAAAGTTAAAAACGGCATAACCTCTATTTGATCGTCTAAAAGTTCTGAAATTTTCAAAAGCCGTTGCTTCAGCAGCAGAATTTAGAGATGATGTTTGTTTTTGAGAGTCTACTAAAAAACCAGTTACACTTCCAGAATTTCTATTATAAGATCTATCATTTATACTCCAACCAATAGTTGATGTAAGACTGATATCAGAAGTTAAGTCAGCAGTAGCTCTTCCAATAAGGTCAAGACTATATTGACGTTGGGCTATCTCACTTTCATAAAACGCACCATTATTGAATCCACTACCGGCACTTCCAATAGGATACAAGGTTGTTCTTCTGTCATCAGAAAAATCGATATTACCTCTTGCAATCATTTGAAGCCAGTTGTTTGGCTTTATAGTTAATTCAGGTGTAGCTGTCATTCTATTAACAGTTGCAACAGAGGTCTGTTCGTTTACAGTCCAACCTGGATTGTTATAACTAGGATTTTGAGAATTACCTAAGTATCTTCTGTATGATCTATGCCTGTTTTGAGTTTCTTCACCTGAAGAACTTGTGTAGGTACCAATGTAATCTCTATTGTCAAAATCCGCTGGAGTTCGAAGTAATCCCAACATTATACCTGCTGTATTCGAGTTTCCCTGAATACGATCTGTTTGACTGTAAGTATACGCCATCTTATTAGATAGTGAAACCATATCGTTTAATTTTGCATTATAATTAAAACGAAGATTTGTTCTATCATAAGAAGAACCTCTAATTATACCTTCTTGTGACAAATTAGAAAGACTAAAAAAATATTTTCCAGTATCTGATCCTCCACTAATAGTTAAGTCATTTTGAAGAACTACCCCAGTTTGCATAGCGGCATTCCAATTTGAATCAACGAAAGATTCTTTTGAATTTTTTGCTGTAATAGGATAGTATACCGAGCCGTCTATTGCAGTAAAAAATTGTCCTGAAGTATCAAAGGTGTCAAGTCCACCGGCACGATCAGGAATATAGTCACCCCATGATTCTGCTCTGGTTGCTCCGTATGCACCAGATCTTCCTTGCCCCCATAAATCTTGCATAGGAATTTTTTCGGAAACTTCATCCATCGAATACGATGATGAAAATGTGATTTTTGCTTTTCCAGACTGACCTTCTTTTGTAGTAATAACAACTACTCCATTGGCAGCTCTACTTCCCCAAACTGCAGCAGCAGAGGCTCCTTTTAAAACCTCTAAAGTAGCAATATCACTTGGGTTAAGGTCATTAATCCTTGATCCATTGGAAACTCCTCCGGCTCTTGAACCACGACCATCACCACTATTATAGTTTGATGAATTATTCATTGGAACACCATCTACAATAATTAAAGGATCACTAGCACCTGAAATGGTATTAGCTCCACGAATTCTTATTGTGGATCCAGTTCCTGGATCACCACTTACTCTTCGTATTTGCACACCTGATGCTTTTCCACTAAGAGAGTTTAAAAGGGTAGGCTCTCCTGATCTAACAACAGCTCCAGTACTAACGACAGAGGATGTTGATCCTTGTTCATCTCTTACGACCTTGAATCCTAAAGACGTCACTACAACTTCTTGTAATAGTTGAGTGTCCTCCTCTAAAACTATATTAATTGAAGATTGATTCCCAACATTAATTACTTGAGAAATAAAACCGGTGTAGCTAATCTCGATTGAACTTGAATCATCGCTAACGGTAATTTCATAGTTTCCATCAAAATCACTACTAACCCCATTGTTTGTGCCTTGCTCAATAATGTTAGCTCCAGGCAAAGGACCACTCGGATCACTTATATTTCCAGTTATGGTTTTTTGTGATAAACCAACATTAACTGCAAATAAAAATAATAGAATTAAATATATTTGTTTTTTCATTTTTTAATTTTGATTATGTTAAGAATATGTTGACTAATTTATAATAAATTTATTAATAATTGCCTAATGAAATTAAAAAATGAAAGCAGTGCAGTAAAATGACGTAAAAATTAAAACATGTCATTAATTTATAAGAATAATTTTATCAAAAATGTAGAAATTATCCCCCAAAAAGTTCCTGTTATCATACTTAAAATTGCTAAAACAATTGCATGAGCCATTAATATTTATTAAGCCATGCTAAAATATGAGAAACTTTACTTATTAAATTGCTTGGACGTTTCGCAATACCATGACTTGCCTCAGGAATTTCTACAAAAACAGTGGGTACTTTTCGAAGCTTTAAAGCATGATATAGCTGTTTGGCTTCGCTAGGAGGAGTTCTTAAATCATCCATTCCAACCATTACCATTGTTGGTGTTTTAATATTTCCAACTAAAGATAAAGGCGAAAAGCTCCAATAAGCTTCAAAATTTTCCCAAGGCTGTCCTGGAAAACGAGTGTTTGCATATTGAAAGTAATTATCAGCTACAAGAGTTTTACTAATCCAATTCATTACGGGCTTCACGACTGCGGCGGCTTCAAAGCGATTATTTTTTCCAATCATCCATGCTGCCATTATTCCGCCAGCACTTCCACCAGTTACATAAAGTTTGTCTTCGTGAGCTATTCCTTTAGAAATAAAATAATCAACACCATCCATAACGTCATTGTAATCTTGACCAGGATAATTATGATGTAGTAAATTTGCAAATTCAGCTCCATAACTAGTGCTTCCCCTTGGATTGGGATAAAAAACTAAATATCCAGCTGCAGCAAATAGTTGAATTTCCACTGAAAACCTGTTACCATAATTTGAAATTGGTCCTCCATGATTTTCAACAAGAAAACGATATTTTTTACTTGAATCATAGTTTGGAGGATAAGCAATCCAGCCTTGAATCTTGCGTTTGTCATATGATGACTCATACCATGTAGCCTCTATCTTAGCTAAGTTTCTGTTTTTAAGTAATGGATCACTTATACTTGTTATTTTTTTTATTCCTTTTGAGTCAACTATAGCAAGTTCAGCTGGGTGCGATGGGAGTGTGAATGTATATGCTATTTTTCCATCATTAGAAACTGAAAAAGATCCTCCACCATAAGGACGCCCTATAGAAGTTCCACCTAATTGATCAGCAATTTTTTTAACATCTCCGGATAGACTTAAATATTTGACTTTAGTATCACCATGATGATCATAGCTGATATATAATCCCTGACTTTTTGAGTCCCAAAAATATTGATTTATACTTGAGTCTATTTTAGAGCTAATCACTTTACTATTAGAACCATTAGATAACATAATAGATAAACTTCGGTTTTGATATGCCTGAACTTTATCTTCATATCCAATATATGCTATATACTTTCCATTAGGGGAAACTAGTGGTTTATAATCTGGACCATTTCTATCAGTTAGAGTTTTGATCACTTTATCATTTGAAGAAACACTATGTATTTCCGAGTTTCTAAAGTCGTATTCCCAGTCTTTATTTCTGTTTGCTGAAAAATAAATTTTCGAACTGTCAGATGACCATGATAAAGGTCCGTTGTGATTAAAATCTCCTGAAGTTAATTGATTGACTCCCGACCCGCCTGAAGAGATAGTAAAAACATGTTTAAAACCAGGTTCTATATATCCTTTTCCATCAGCTTCGTGGTAAAGACGATCTGTAATTCTTGCAGGTTTTGCCCAGTTAGCTCCCTTTGGTTTTTTTGGCATTTTTATCAAAATAGGAGGTGGAGATTTCACGTTCATGTTGAAAGCAATACTTTTTTCATTAGGCGACCAAGAAAGATTAGAAGGGCTTCCGTTTAATTGAGATATTCGTGCAATTTTACCAGTATTTTTCCAATAAATATAAATTTCAGAGCCTTCATTAGTTGAGCTAATAAAGGCAAGACGGTCTCCAGATGGAGACCACTTAGGCCCATATTCTTCTCCTTCTTTGGAAGTAAGTTTTTGATGATTGGATCCGTCAACATTAATGACCCAAAGATTTCCAATTGCACGATCTTTAAGAATATCAAAACGCATTCTTCGATAAATAATTTCATTTCCAGATGGGCTTATTTGAGGATCAGAGACATACTGAATGTCATAGACATCTTCATAGCTAAATATTTGATTTTGATTTTGTCCATTGATAAAGTGAAGACAATAAAAAGTAGAAATTAATAAAAGAATTTTTTTCATTTTAATTTAATTTTTTCCAACACCTGGCAAGTCATTGGAAGGTGCTGATTGAGTCCATGGATATTTTGCAGATTCAATTTCAGGATAAATTTTATTTAAGTTTTCTGCATCATACACATATCCGTTTTTAATCACATAGATTAAGCTATTAGTGTTTCGAATGTTCTCTAAAGGATTCTTATCTAGTATGATCATATCAGCAATCTTGCCAATTTCGATACTACCTATATCATTAGATAAACCCAATGCGTCTGCACCAATTATGGTAGCAACTTTCAACATATCATGATTAGAGATCCCCCCAGAGTACATGCTCCATAACTCCCAATGATAGCCCAGTCCTTGAAGTTGACCATGAGAACCAACCCCAGCTATTCCTCCTGCTTCAACAAGATCTTTTACAAAAACAGCATGATCTTCAAAAACATGTTCTTCATCCATAAACCAACCTGCATTTCTTCGTCTTGATTTTGAATCTAATTCTGATTTTGGTGTAAAACGATTCAATTTTTCATCACCTTGAACATCTTCATTAGCATAATAGTAATTTTCAGCCCAGGGGCCTCCATAGGACACAAGTAATGTTGGGGTATATGCTGTTTTTGAATTGGCAACAAAAGTTGTAAAATCTTTATAAAGAGGATATATTGGGAAGGAGTGTTCGTGTCCAGGATATCCATCAAGAATTTGTGTAACATTTAATTTGAAGTCTAGTCCTCCCTCAGTTGTAGGCATTAATTTTTGCTCTTTAGCTGCCTGAATAATCCATTGTCTGTTTTTGCGATTACCAGTTAAATACATTTTAATGGTTTTAGTATTGTAATATTTAGAATATTGCTTTAAGACATTTCTTGCCTGTTTTAAACTTTTAATATTATAACCCCAATAACCTACCCCCGGGCCTGTAGAATATATTCTGGGCCCAGGAATTACTCCAGCCTCAACCATATCAGCATAAGTTAAAACATCAGTAGTTGCTGTTTGAGGATCACGAGTAGTTGTAACTCCATAAGCTAAGTTAGCGGCATAAACCCACACATGATTTTTATGTAATCCCCAAGAGGGCCACATGTGTGCATGTGTGTCAATAAAACCAGGAAGAATTGTCTTTCCTTTTAAATCTTTTATGAAAACTTGATCAATAGAATTAGTTATATTTTTTTCTATCAAATACTTTTTATTCATCAAATCAATTCTTCCATTTTTAACATCAATGATTCGATTATTTTGTATTAAAACATCTCCATCTTCAATAACCTGATCATTATTCATGCTAATTATTCTTGCATTTTTAAGAAGAATTAAGCCTTCAGGAATATCTCTTTTTGCTTTTACAATTATATCTAATTCTTTTGCTTGATATACATCTTCATCTTCATCTTCATCTTCATCTTCATCTTCATCTTCATCTTCATCTTCATCTTCATCTTCATCTTCATCTTCTTCTTCTTCTTCTTCTTCTTCTTCTTCTTCTTCTTCTTCTTCATGAAGTCTTATGGATTGTTTTATGTCATAACGAAAAAGAGTTTTACCCAAAGTCCAGTATACAATATCTCCATTTGAATTCCAGCTTGGAAATTGCCCTCCAAATTTGGTTAATTTCATGGAAGGGAAATTAGCATTTTTAGCATCTTTAACATTAACTTTAACTCCATTTGAACCTACAAGTGGAATAGTAACAATATATATATCGTTATTTATTTGTGCTAAGGCATATTCTCCTTTAGGAGCTCTTATAATTACACTAGCTTTTGAGGGAGTTTTTTTTGGAGCTGATGGAATATCTGAAAGAAGATGATTATCATTATATCCGGAACCATAAACTGTTATTCCATCAATTTGAATATGTTTTTTTTGGTCAAGCCCATCCCAGCGAATAGAAATTAACCCATCAGCCGAAGAATTTAAATAAATACGGTTATCATTTTGAGCAAAATGTGGATTTGAGATTTTAGAGTCACCTTTTATTATAAAATTATTACTCCCTTGTTTTTTAGCATCTAACCAAACTAGACTTGTCCTTTGTCTGTAAGAAGAAGGTCCGTCAGATTCTCTAAAAGCATCAGCAGACCCTGTAAAAACTACAATTCTGTTATCATTACTCCAGGCCGGTTCTCTGTATGTATTATTATCAATTGATAACTTAACAGGTATATTCTTTTTACCTAAACCAACCTTGTAAACCGCACCACCTTGTGTTTCATCCCAAGTTATGAAGGCAATTTCTTTTCCATTTGGATTCCAAACGGGCATTGCCTCAGTAGAATTAAATGAAGTCAATCTAATTGGTTTTTTTTCTTTAAAACTCATCCAGTATAATCTATCTAATGCAATGAAAACAATTGAAGTTCCGTCGGGAGAAACTTTTTGATCACGAATTTGATTGATATTAAAAGTTTCACTGTCTTCTATTGGATAATTAAATTTTAACTGAGGTCCTAAAGCTATCTCTTCTTCCACCTTGAAAGGAATGTTTATTGCGTCTCCACCTTTAATTGGAATTCTATATATTTTTCCTCCATATGAAGCCACTAATTCTTTACTGTCAGGAGTAAATGCCATTGCTGGTAGAACTCCAAGAGGAGCAATTGATTCTTGTTCATCTCTTTGAACTGGGTAAGCCAGCCAACTTTCTTCTTGGGTTTTTAAATCTCTTTTAACTAAACCAGTTTGATCATTAAACCTGCTTCCATAAACTAGCCACTTTCCGTCAGGAGAAAGTGTTGGAGAAAATGCAGAGCCATATCTTGAAGTCATAACCTCTTTGGTTCCATCTTCACGATCATAAGTTGCTAACTGATACTGAGGGAAGCGGGCATTATACTGCCAAGCACCTGTTCTTTGAGAAAACCATATTTTTTTTCCATCTGAACTAAATCTAGGTTCAGATATTTTTAAATTATCTGGTTTATCAATTAACTGAACACCTGCTCCTCCTTTTTTGTGGTAGAGGTGTAATTTAAAATTACGAGTACCTTTACTTAGAGCAATATAATTACCATCTGGAGACCAATCTGCAGATTGCATTTGCTTTGTTTCGCCTTTAGTAACTTTAATAGTGTCTTCTTTTTTTCTGTCGATTATCCATGCATTGTTTCCGCCACTTCTGTCTGAAAGAAAAAGAATAGAATTTCCATCTGGTGAATATCTTGGATGTGAATCGAAAGGTAATCCTTGAGTAATTCGAGAGGCTCTCCCTCCGTTTAAAGGGAGCTCATAGAGGTCACCCAAAAGATCAAAAATAATTTTACTTCCGTCAGGATGAACATCAAGAGACATCCAAGTTCCTTCATCTGTATCTATTTTAATAGATCTTTCTGGATTCAAAGGGAGTTTATTTTTAGATTGAGATTGAACGGTATTGGCAAATATTATTGCAAGAACTAAACAAAATAATTTTTTCATGGTTTTATTCTTAGGTATTATAAATATATTCATAAAACAAATATAATTATAAGAATAAACTATGATTCTTTCATTGAAAATAAACTGATTTTAAATACTTTTATAGTAACCAAGAGTTTCAAACAAAATAAATAAAATTATAAAAATGGATAATCATTCACATCCTAGTAAATCTTCAATTGCTGGTGCTAATAATCAAGGTAAGTGCCCTTTCATGGGTGGAACAATTAAAGGTAGTGCAGGACATGAGCCAGTAAACCGTGACTGGTGGCCCAATCAGTTAAAATTGAATATTCTACGTCAACATTCAAATTTATCCAGCCCAATGGATGATAAGTTTAATTATGCAGAAGAGTTTAAGTCACTCAATTTAGAAGCTGTAAAAAAAGATATTTTTGATTTAATGACGACTTCACAAGATTGGTGGCCAGCAGATTATGGTCACTATGGTCCTTTTTTTATAAGAATGGCATGGCATAGCGCAGGCACATATAGAATTGCTGATGGAAGAGGTGGAGCTGGTTCTGGAACTCAACGTTTTGCTCCATTAAATAGCTGGCCAGATAATGGCAATCTTGATAAAGCAAGACTTTTACTTTGGCCCATAAAACAGAAATATGGTAAAAAATTATCATGGGCCGATCTTATGATTTTTGCTGGTGACTGTGCCCTTGAATCAATGGGATTTGAAATATTTGGATTTGCGGGCGGTAGAGAAGATGTTTGGGAAGCTGAGGAAGATATTTATTGGGGATCAGAGAAGGAATGGTTGGCAGACGATAGATACTCAGGTAATCGTGAATTAGAGAATCCTCTAGGCGCTGTTCAAATGGGACTTATTTATGTAAATCCAGAAGGTCCAAACGGAAATCCTGACCCTTTAGCAGCAGCTAGAGACATACGTGAAACTTTCGGAAGAATGGCTATGAATGATGAAGAAACAGTTGCACTAATAGCCGGAGGACATACTTTTGGTAAAACTCATGGAGCTGCAGATCCAGATCAATATGTTGGACCTGAACCTGAAGCATCTAGTATTGAAGAACAGAGTTTAGGCTGGAAAAATACTTATAAGTCAGGTAAAGGATCTGATACAATAACAAGCGGTCTTGAAGGAGCTTGGACAACTACTCCTACTAAATGGAGTAATAATTATTTTGAAAATCTTTTTGGATATGAATGGAAATTGACTAAAAGTCCAGCTGGAGCACATCAATGGATTCCAAAAGACGACTTAGGAGCAGATAGTGTTCCTGATGCTCATGAGCCTGGTAAAAATCACGCACCAATTATGTTAACAACTGATATTTCGATGCGTGAAGATCCAATATATGGTCCAATATCAAAACACTTTTATGAAAATCCTGATCAATTTGCAGATGCATTTGCACGAGCCTGGTTTAAACTAACTCATCGTGATATGGGGCCTCGTAAAAGATATTTAGGTCCATTTGTTCCAGATGAAGTTCTTATTTGGCAAGATCCAATTCCAAATATCACACATGAACTTATAAATAATGATGACGTATTAAGTTTAAAGGAAGAAATACTTTCTTCGGGTTTAACCATTTCTCAACTTGTTTCTACCGCTTGGGCCTCTGCCTCTACCTTTAGAGGGTCAGATAAGCGGGGAGGGGCAAACGGAGCTAGAATAGCTTTAGAACCTCAAAATAAATGGAAAGTTAATAACCCTGACGACCTATCAAGGGTAATAAAAAAACTTAAACAAATTCAAACTAAGTTTAACTCTTCTCAAGCTGAAAATAAACATGTTTCGTTAGCTGATTTGATAGTTTTGGCTGGATCTACTGCTATTGAAAAAGCAGTAAATAACTCTGGAAAAGAAATAAGTGTTCCGTTTAGACCCGGAAGAGCAGACGCATTTCAAGACATGACAGATATTGAGTCCTTTTCAGTCTTAGAACCAAATGCAGATGGATTTAGAAACTACTTGAAGTCTAAATTTGCAGTTTCTGCAGAGGAAATGCTGGTAGATAAAGCACAGCTTTTAACTCTTACGGCTCCTGAAATGACTGTTCTTATTGGTGGTTTGAGGGTTTTAAACATTAATTCAGATAAATCTGATCATGGTGTTTTTACAGAAAATAAAGAAACACTTAGTAATGACTTTTTCACAAACTTATTGGATATGAATATAACTTGGAAAGCGACCTCTGATGATCAATCTGTTTTTGAGGGACGTGATCGTAATTCAAATCAAATTAAATGGACAGGAACTAGAGTTGATTTGATTTTTGGATCAAATTCTGAATTAAGATCATTGGCGGAAGTTTATGCAAGTAAAGACTCAGAGCAACTTTTTCTAAATGATTTCGTTTCTGCCTGGAGTAAAGTGATGAATTTAGATCGTTTTTAATACTTATGATAATTAAATGAAAAATTATAGTCGTCGAAAATTTATAAAAAAATCAGGTCTTTCCGCAGCTGCTTCTTTTGGAATGACAAGTTTGGTGAGTGGTTCTTGTGATAATAATCTTATTCCCCCACCTCAAGGAAGGTATATGGGAGACTTCGCAGCTCCTAAGTTAGATGTTATTAGAGTTGCTTTTATTGGCGTAGGGTATAGGGGTAGTGGTCATTTAAAATATTTTGGAGGTATTCCTGGAACAGAAGTTGTTGCCGTTAGTGATTTATATGAAGATAATGTAAACAAGGCTGTGTCTAGACTTGAAGAATATAGTAATTCAGATAAAGTAAAAAAAATATCAAAATATTGGGGAGGAGAAAATAAGTGGGAGTTGATGTTAGAAGAAACAAAACCTGATGTGGTTTTTATTTCCACGAACTGGAATAATCATGCTCCTATGGCAATAAAATCAATGGAAAAAGGTGCTCATGTTTTTGTTGAGGTTCCGATTGCAAATACCCTAGAAGATATGTGGAAGATCATTGATACTTCTGAAAAAACTCAAAAACATTGCATGATGCTTGAAAATGTAAATTATTTTAGAGCTGAAATGATGTTTTTAAATATGATTCGACAAAACTTCATTGGTGATCTTCAGCATGCAGAAGCTGCGTATATTCATGATCTGAGATTTCAAATGAACGAAGAAAATAGAGGTACTGGATCATGGAGAACTCATCATTATGCAAAAAGTAAAGGAAATTTATATCCTACACACGGCTTGGGGCCAGTGGCTCAATACATGAATTTAGCAAGAACTGAAGATACTTTTAAAAGTATTGTGTCTTATTCCTCTCCTTCAATGGGCAGAGAGCTATATGCTAATAAAAACTTCCCTAAAGATCATAAATGGAATAAGTTAAGTTTTGAAAATGGAGATTTAAACACATCAATAATAAAGACTCATCTTGGAAGAACTATTTTAATTCAATGGGACGAGACAAGTCCTAGACCATATTCTAGAATTAATTTAATTCAAGGTACTAATGGGATATTAACCGGTCATGATATTCATAATAATTTATATAAAAGTAATAATCCTGTCAAAGTTGCAATTGATGGAGGTTTAAAAGGAGCGTCGGATTCATCTCACAAATGGGTGTCGGGTTCTGATTTAAATGAAACCATTAAAAAGTATGAACATCCTTTTTGGAAAAGATTAAATAAAAAGGCTAAGGATAGTGATCACGGTGGGTCAGACGGGATTATGTTGTTAAGAATCGTAGAATGCTTACAAAAAGGAATTCCATTAGATCAAAATGTATATGAGGGATGTTTTTGGAGCTCTGTAACTCCATTAAGTGCAAAATCAATTAAAGAAGATGGTTCACCTCAAATTTTTCCTGACTTTACAAGAGGAAATTGGAAAACAACAAAACCACTTGATATCATTTCTTAACTATTCTCTTTAGAAGAAAGTTAAGAAGAACTCCATATGTTGGGAGAAAGAAAACTAAACCAATGATTATTTTTAATATCGTCTGAGTTCCTGCTATTTCAAACCAATTCAAAGCCATATATTGATCATCTGACCCAGAGAAAGCAGCAAAAAAGAAAGTATAAGAATCAATAATATTTGAGATTACAGTTGATAAAGCTGGAGCCAACCACCAAGCAGAATACTTTTCTCTTATAAATTGGAAAGCATAAATATCTATTAATGTACCAAAAGCATATGCAGTAGCACTAGCTAGTCCGATTCTAAAAGCAACTGAAAGTAAGTTTCCCTCTATATAAACAATTAAAACAGAAGAAATAATTGCCAAAGGATAGGCGTATGTGATAGTCTTTCGAGCTATAGATTTCCCTAATAATCTAACCGTTAAATCAGTTGCAACAACAACAAGAGGAAAGCTAAAAGCTGCCCAAGTTATTTTATATCCATACAGTGTTAGTGGAATAGCAACTAAAGCATTGGATAGTGTGGTTATACTTATATGAAGTAATACCAGTATCAAGATTAAATTCAGGTTATTTTTATTCAATAAACTTTAGTTTTTTCCCAAGGGAAGACTATCCAAGAGGGAGTTTTTGATTTATCAATAACCTTCCCTTTATATTCTACTTTAAAATCACTGGAAAGATTATTAACCAAAACTGCATAGTGCACCTCTGTATTTATATCCTTTATGTTTTTTTTAATGAAATTAAAAGTAGCTCCAGTGTCATTTATATCATCAATAATTAAAATAGTTTTATATCTGTTAATTGAATATTTTAATACATCTAAATTTGGTTTATTATCACTATCTCTTAACTGAACATCAAGGACTTTATGAGGGACTTTAATGGCATGTGATAAATACACTCCTGGTATACACCCTCCTCTATTTATACTCAAAATAACCTTAGGTGCCCATTTTGATTTTTGCATCTGCCTTATAATGTTCGATAAAGCCAATTGCATATCTTCAATACTGAAGTTGATATTTTTTTCGTTCATTTATTTTCTGTTAAAAACATCAAATTGATAGTTATACTTTATTGTAATAACTTGATTATTTACACGATCCATGAAATCTTCATCCTCAATTAGATTTAAAACAACAAAAAGTCCAGTATTAGCATTTTTCAACCATCCAAACCTTGCATTAACAGACGTTATATTTGTAATATTATTATATTGAATAAGACTTTGGAGATATATTCTTGGAGTAAAAGAATAAGTAAATTTACCTCCAGTTATTAAAGCATTGATATTTCCGTTTTGAAGTTCTAGTTTATTATAATTTATAGTTAAAGCTGAATTAAATTTATTACCCAATCTAAAATTAATAGTATTTCTTGATGAAAACCTATTACCTCCGTAATAACCACCAATTACGGTCCTAGTTGAATAATAAATTTGTTTATTTTTATTAGTGAAGACTATTAGTTGAAACTCTTCATGATTGTATTCGCCAACGGGTACAGTTACTCCTGAAATTGAAAAATCGTTTAAAACACCTTCAGTTGTGAAATTAATCCCAGTATGTATTTCAAATCCACTTTTCCAAACCCAGTGATTGTCAACATGAAGAAAACTAGATATTAAATCATTATTGAAATTAAGATATTTATGACCAGAGACATGAGGTCTAACTTCAAGAAAATTACCAGTATTTTTAGGTCTCCATTGTTTAAAAATCAAAAATTCAGGTTTCTTAAATGCATCTCTAAGTAAAAAACCAACTTCTGGATTGAACCCTTCACCAACCTCTGTGTAAGCTCCATGAATTCTCCAACCATCCCAGGCATATTCAGCTTTGAAATTTAATGCATGATCATCACTATTTATATCTGGGCTTGAACTTTTTGAAAGAAATCCTGTTACTTGAGCTTTTTTCCCTAACCCCCATTTTCCATCAATAGCAACAACTCTATTATAATTATTTGATTGAGTTCCTAGTTCAGATTTGTTTATATATATCCCTCCGATTGAGGATCTGCTTTTGGCAAAATCATGATTTACTCTGGCTACTGTAAAGTTGTTTTCAAGAATTCCCTCAGACCTAACTTCATCTGTAAACATATTTAAAAGACCAATATTAGTTTGTCCTATTTTTCCAGAAATTCTAGAACCGCCTATTATTGGAACTACAGAGCCATCTTCACTTAATCCAATACGTCTACTAAAAAACAAATCAACTTCTCCAGGACTTCCTACACTAAATTGTCCTGCATTTTCAAGAAAAAAGGCTCTTTTTTCAGGAAAAAAAAGATTAAATCTGTCTAGGTTGACCTGTTGTTCATCAACTTCGACTTGAGCAAAATCTGTATTATATGTCATATCTAAAGTTAGTCCGGGAGTAAGACTGTATTTAAGATCAACACCATACTCTTGGTTATTTGTTTTTGAATTATTGGATTTGTTATTTACATTTTGTGTAAGGGCATATGGAAAAATCTTAAGATTTTTAGGACTTTTTAAATTAACCCCATTCATTTTTCCAGCTAGTGAGAGTCTCTTTATTTCAAATGCAATAGGAAGTTGTGCCCAATAAGCAATTTCACTTGTTTTACTAATATTTCTTTGAAAGTTAATACCCCATGTTTTGTCTTTACCACTTCCAAAACGAATAGTTCTTAATGGAATCGCAAATTCAGCACTCCAGCCATAATCCCCTGTTTCAGTTTTCACTTCCCATGAAGCATCCCAATTCAAATTTGTACCTCCAATAACACCTCCTTGTTGCATATTGCCCTCTCCTTCATTATCAATTTGAGCATCATATTCCACTCCAATGGAATTTGTTCCAAATAAAAATCCATTTTGCTGATCATTGTAGGTGTCAAGAATAAAAAGAAAACTGTCATCATCATTTAAATTAGAATCTCTTCTCGAATCAGAAACTACTATTTTTTCAGGATCTTTATCAAAACATATAACACCAACATAGAGTGTGTTGTTTGTAAAAGCCATTCTAATTTCAGTCTTTTCTGACGCGGGAGATCCGTAAAAAGGTTTAGCTTGAGATAAATTAGTGATTGGTTCAATCTGTGCCCATGTGGGATCCGTAATTATATTTCCATCAAGCTTAGGTTCAGCAGAAAGATAAGAGGCATTAAAATTAGGGGGATTAGTGAGTTTTGATTTTTGTGCATATAATGGAATATTATATAAAAAAACAAAACAAGTTATTGTCTTAATACAATTATAAAATAAATTATACATTTTTTAATTTATCTAAAGATTTATCCACAAATATGAAAACATAAATCTAAAATATTGAACTTTTTATTCAATTATTTTTTAATCAAGAGTTTGTCATGATTTATAAATCATATTATATTTGTTATACCTTTAAATTAAATTTTATACTATGAGCAGTAAATTCTTCGGAAATAGGTTAGAAAAAAACACCTCTAAGCAGTCTAATAAAAAGACCGTTAATAAAAGTAATGTAGCTAAACGTTCAACTGCGGTAAGAAAAACGGGAAGAGGAAGTTAAAAGATTTCAGTTTCTTTTTAAAACAAATAAAACTTGAAACACATGAAAACATTTTCCCTTATCAATTGTAATAGCAAAAAAAATGCCACTACAAAGGGTGTTCAATTTTCAAATTGTAGGATAAATAAAATATCATAATGATAAAAGAATTAGAATCTATTGAATATAAAATTCCAGGAAGAGATGAAGTTACTAGGTATGAAAAAATACATAATGTTTGTGTTGATTCTGCCGAACAAGGGTCTAAATTGGTAGCGAATGAAATAGCGAACTCAATTAGAAAATGCTCCAAACCTCATTTTATTTTAGGACTTGCTACCGGCTCCTCACCTATAGGAGTTTATAGAGAATTAGTTAGGCTACATAAAGAGGATGGTTTGAGTTTTAAAAAAGTAATCACATTTAATTTAGATGAATATTTTTCAATTGAAAAAAATAATGAACAAAGTTACCATAGCTTTATGCATCAACATTTATTTTCTCATATAGATATTGTTAAAAGAAACATCAATATTCCACAAGGAAAATTATTAGAGGAAGATATTTCAAACTATTGTGATAAGTATGAAAAAAAGATTAATTCTCTTGGTGGGATTGATTTTCAAATACTTGGGATAGGCAGAACTGCTCATATTGGATTTAACGAGCCAGGATCAAATCAAAACTCTTGTACAAGAATAGTAAGTCTTGACTCTATGACTAGGCAAGATGCTGCTGAAGATTTTAATGGAATTGAGTCTGTGCCAAAAAGGGCAATTACTATGGGTATTAGGACTATACTTAGTGCTAAGCGAATTGTATTATTAGCTTGGGGTCACAAAAAATCTAACGTCATATCAAAATCTATAGAAGGTGAGATAGATTTTAATTATCCGGCTAGTTTTCTTCAGAAACATAACAATACAACCTTCATTTTAGATAATGAATCAAGTGCTCAATTAATAAAACATAAAACTCCTTGGCTAGTTAAAGATTTTATTTGGACTGATGAATTAAGGAAAAAGGCTATAACATGGTTAAGTACTAAAACTAGTAAATCAATATTAAAATTAACTCAAAGAGATTATAATGAGAACGGGCTGTCAAGTATAGTTGCTTCTAGTGGTTCTGTTTATGACACCAACATATGGATGTTTAATCAGCTTCAAAAAACTATAACAGGTTGGCCGGGAGGTAAACCCAACAATGATGACACAGACCGTCCTGAAAGAGCTAATCCTTCTAAAAAACGTGTTTTGGTTTTTAGTCCTCACCCTGATGATGATGTTATTTCTATGGGAGGAACAATCAAACGTCTTCAGGATCAAGGACATGAAGTTCATATAGCTTATCAAACTTCAGGAAATATAGGTGTTTCAAATGAAGAAGCTTTAAGGTTCATTGAGATAGCAAAATATTCATCTTCAAAAGAAATAATTATTATTGATGAAATAGAAGGAGAAATTCAAAAGAAAATTAATTCTAAATCGATTTTAAAACTTAAGGGAGCGATAAGAAGAAGTGAATGTTTAGCTGCATCTCGATATTTGGGTCTTTCTGAGAGTAATTTACACTTTATGAACCTTCCTTTTTATGAGTCAGGAAAAATAAAAAAGAATGATCCAACAAAAAATGATATTGAAATAACTATTAATTTAATTAAAGCTATTAAACCTCATCAAATTTTTGCTGCAGGAGATTTGGCTGACCCTCATGGAACTCATAGAGTGTGTCTAAACATTCTATTTGATGCTCTTAGGGAAATTAAAAATCAATCATTTATGAAATCTTGCTGGTTATGGTTATACAGAGGCGCATGGCAAGAGTGGGATATAGATGAAATAGAAATGGCTGTTCCTATGAGCCCTAGTCAAGTGGTTCAGAAAAGAAACGCTATATTATACCATCAATCTCAAAAAGATAAGGTAATGTTTCAAGGAGAGGATAATAGAGATTTTTGGGTAAGAGCTGAGCAAAGGAATAAAAATACAGCTCAGGAATATAATCGCTTGGGAATGGCTGAGTATGAGGCTATGGAAGCATTTAAAAGACATATATACTAAAATGAAAAAATTAATAAGTGTAATTGTTATGTTTTGTTTTATTTCATGTAGTCAGAAAAGTGAATGGATTTACCTCTTTGATGGAAAAACAACAGATGGTTGGAGAGGCTATAATTCTGAAGTAATGCCTCCAGGCTGGATAGTTAAAAATGGAGTTTTAGCATTTGAAACAAAAAGAAGGTTAGAGTCTGAATATAAGGGGGGAAGGGATATAATTTATGTAAAAGAGGAATTTGAAAACTTTGAGTTATATCTAGAATGGAAAATATCAAAAGGTGGAAATAGCGGCATCCTTTACCATGTTAAAGAAGGGTATAATGGACCCTATGAGGCTTCTCCCGAATATCAATTGATTGATGATTTAAAGTGGGGTGAAGTTAACAATAGTTCTCTTGAGAATTGGCAAAAGACTGCTGCTGATTATGCTATGTATGATGCAGAACAGACTAAAAATTTGATTAAACCCGCAGAAGAATGGAATAGCTCCAAAATTATTTTTACTCCATCAAAAGTTGAACATTGGTTAAATGGACAATTAGTTCTATCTTTTATTCCGTGGTCTGAAGATTGGAACAAAAGAAAAGAGAGAGGCAAATGGAAAGAGTTCCCTGATTATGGAAAGTATAAAAAAGGGTTTATTGCATTACAAGATCACGACAGTTCTCTTTCGTTCAGAGAAATAAAAATCAAAAAACTATGAATAAAAGAACCTTTTTAAAGACCTCTGCTACCCTAGCTTCAACTGTGTTTGTTCCATCTTTTGGCTGGGCTCTATCAAAAAGCAAAAGATTAAAAACAGCTCATATTGGAGTTGGAGGAATGGGAGGAGAAGATCTTAAAGCAATTTCTTCACATAATTCCGTTGATGTTTTTGCTCTTTGTGATGTTGATTCTAAAGCCTTGGCAAAAGCAAGAGAATTACATCCTAATGCAAAAATATATTCTGATTACAGAATTATGCTTAGTGAGGTAGGAGATCAAATTGAAGCTGTAATTGTTTCTACTCCTGATCATACGCACGCGCCAGCATCACTAATGGCAATGAATATTGGTAAGCCAGTATATTGTCAAAAGCCACTTACTCATCATATTTCAGAAGCCAGGAAAATGCAGATGGTTGCAAAAGAAAAAAACTTAGTAACACAGATGGGTATCCAAGTCCATTCTTTTTATGATTATAAATTAGCTACAAAACTTATTCAATCAGGAATTATTGGAAAAGTAAATACTGTTCGTGCTTGGTCTCCAAAAAACTGGGGTTATGATGGGCCTAAGCCTGAAGGAACAGATCCGATTCCATCTACTTTAGATTGGAATCTATGGACTGGTACTGCAAAAAAGAGAAATTATAAAAAAGAAATTTATCACCCTGGAAACTGGAGAAAATTAGTAGATTTTGGTTGTGGTACTTTGGGAGATATGGGAGTGCATATTTTTGACACTCCTTATAACGCCTTGGCACTTGATGTTCCTAAAACAATTAAAAATGAATGTAGGCTGCCTAATGGGTTTGGTTTTCCAGAAAAAAACAAGGTTACATATATTTTTCCTGGAACTGAGTATACAACTAAAGAATTAAAATGGGTTTGGTATGATGGGGCTGATGCTCCAGATAAACATCTAAATTTAAAACTTCCAAATAATGAGGTTCTTCATGACCAAGGGTCTATGTTTATAGGTGAAAAAGGAAGATTATATCTTCCACACTTTATGAAAGAACCACAGCTGATTGTTGATGGTAAATATCAAGAAATTAATTTTGAAAAATTTGATTTAGAAGATCCTGTTCGAAACTATGAGTTAGAAAGTAAAAAACATTATCATCAGTTTGTGGATGCTTGTCTTGGAAAAGATAAATGTTCAGCCCCATTTTCATATGCCTCAAAACTTACGGAGACAATACTATTAGGAGTTATTGCAGGGCGTTTTCCCGGGGAGAATTTGAATTGGGATAAAGATTCAGCTATGTTCAAAGAAGCAAAGGCAAATCAATATATCTCAGGTTCTTATCGTGAGTTTTAATTATTTATATATCCAGGACCTTTAATAAATTTCCCAGAAAAAACTCCCGTATGGAAACCGCTGTCAATCACTTGTTGACCATTAACAAAGACATGTTCAATTCCATCTGCATACTTTAAAGGATCATTAAAAGTTGCTTTATCTCCAACTGTATCTGGATCGAAAATCACTACATCTGCATAGAATTTTTCTTTAAGAAGTCCTCTATCCTTTAAACCTAAATTTTGAGCTGGAAAACCTGTTAATTTTCTAATACCTTCCTCAAGTGAAATTAAACCTTCATCGCGAGAATATTTTCCAATAACACGTATAAAGCTTCCAAAAGCTCTTGGATGGGTTCTGAACCCTTCAGGTGAATCAGAAAAAGAGCCGGCATCAGAACAAAATGAAACCCATGATAACTTTATTTTTTTTCTAATATTTTCTTCACTCATACTAAAATAAATACATTGAATTCTGCTGTCGTCTTCTATTACTAAATCTACTATAGCCTCCTCTGGAGTTTGATTCCTTTCTTTAGCTGCCTGAGCTATTGTCATTCCAATATATTTTTCAGCCATAGACTCTTTATTAAAACCTACCATTAGAATTCCTTCAGGAGCTTGATCTTTTAATTCTTTCTTAATATCTTCAATTATTCTTTTTCTAGGACCTGGTTCTTGCATACGATTAATCCATGCTCTATGACCTCCTTCTTGGATCCATGTTGGAATGACTCCTGTTAAACCAGTAGATGACGCGTTATAAGTATACATGTCAGCTGTAATTTCTAAACCTTCGGCTCTCGCCTTTTCAATTTTATCAATCATTTTATCCAAAAGATTCCAATTAGATTTTCTAGAAGCTTTTAAATGATAAATTTCAGCAGGTATATCTGCTTCTTTTGAAATTTTAATTAATTCATCTATTGCTTCTAAAACCCTGCTGTCTTCATTTCTTATATGAGAAATATACATACCTCCATATTCAGATGCAGTTTTGCTTAAAGCAATCAGTTCATCAGTACTAGCATAGTCTGCAGGAGCATAAATTAATGACGATCCGATACCCATAGCTCCCTCTTCCATACTTTTTCTGACTAATTCTTTCATTTTAGTTATTTCTTCCAAAGTTGCTTTTCTATTGTCATATCCAACTTCTTGAATTCTTACAGTTGTAGCTCCTAAAAAGGATGCTATATTTGTTGAAACTCCATTAGACTCTAATTTACTCATGGCTCCTCCAAATGAAATATAGTTAGAACTATCCTTGACTCCATTTGGGCCTGGAGAGGTTCCTTCTCCAAAAACCTCTAGAGTTACGCCTTGCTTGATATCACTCATGGATCTTCCATCTTTTAATAATGAGCCATATGCCCAGCTGAGCATATTTATAAATCCTGGAGAAACAGCTTTTCCCTTAGCATTGATTGTTTTTTTTGAATTAAATTTTTTTAATGGACCTACGTATAATATTTTTTCATTCTTAATTGCAACTGATCCCTGATATGGCTTTTCTCCTGAACCGTCATATATCATTCCGTTTTCAATTAATATATCACATGAAGAAACATTTTGATTGCAACTATTTAAAAGCATAAAAAAGAAAGCTGTAAATAAATATTTTTTTATCATGACTTAAGTGTTTGAATATAAATATATTAAAATAATGATATTCACTTTATGAATTTTAAACAAATAAAATATTGAATGTTTTATTATTATTTCAAAAATTAACATTTTAATGACTAATAATAATTGAAACATTAAAAAAAAATCCTTGTTTTATATTATATTTATACTAAGCATAATCCTATTTCATGGATAATAACTCGTCCAACGAGATTTTTTTTAATGGATTAAAAAGAATATCAAACTATTTTTTTTACTTTTTGATGATTGTATTTTTATTTATAGTACTCTATCTAGGTGGTGATTCTCCAAAAGAAGAAAAGATTGATTTGAGCATATACTCTATGAATTATGACATAAATACTTTGCCTGAAACAAAAACAGGTAAAGAGATTAAACATGGTTATAAAATTTTTAACGAAACATATCTGTTACTAGGAGAAACATCACTTGAATCTCCTTTTGTAGGAAATTCTTTGTCATGTACTAACTGTCATTTAAATGCAGGCACTCAGCCCTTTGCAATGCCTCTTATTGGTGTTGACAAACGATTTCCTCAGTATAGAGGAAGAGAAGATATAATTGGAAGTTTAGAAGACAGAATAAATGGTTGTTTTGAAAGAAGCATGAATGGAATTAGACTGAAAAATAATAGCACTGAAATGATTGCAATTGTATCTTATATAAATTGGTTGGGACGTTATGTAAGAACAAACGAAGTAGTTGCTGGAAAAGGACTGAAGTCAATAGAATATCCTGATAGAAAAGTAGATTTAGTTAAAGGTGAAGTTGTCTTTAAAAGAGTTTGTGTTGAATGTCATGGAGCTGATGGTCAAGGTCAAAAAATTGATCAATATACATACCTTTACCCTCCTTTATGGGGCTCAAACTCATACAATAATGGAGCGGGTATGACAAGAGTCTTGACTGCTGCAACTTTTATAAAATATAATATGCCTCAAGGAACAACTTTTGAGTCTCCTATTTTGACAGATGAAGAATCCTATGATGTAGCAGGATTCATAAACAAACAATTGAGACCTTTAAAAAAAAATCTTAAGGAAGATTTTCCTGATTTAAAGAAAAAGCCAATGTCAACTCCATATCCTCCATATGTTGATTCGTTTTCTCAATCACAGCATCAACTTGGTCCTTTTCAACCAATTTTTGATTTTTATAAAACAGAGTATAACATAAAAAAAAGTAAATAACCTTAAATTAATAAATATGAAAACAAATAAATCTAGAAGATCATTTTTTGCAACTCTTGCCTTGGGAGTAAGCGCATCAGCTTTTCCAAAGATGGTCAAAGAATTTGAAAACATGGAAACTCTTCCAGAATTTAATAATCTTGACACAAAAGATGCTGAAGAATGGTTTAAAAAAATTAAAGGAACCCACAGGATAGCGTATGATGGAAGCACTCCTCACGGAACACTACCTATTGTTTGGAACTGGGCGTTTTATGAATCAAACAACCAAACAGGCTCACCCGACAGTGATATAACTGCTATGACTGTTCTTCGTCATTCAGGTATTGCATATGCTTTTAATTCAAATGTGTGGAAAAAGTATCCAATCGGTAAAGTTTTTGAAATAAATGACAATTCAACAGGTGAGCCATCCCAAAGAAATACAGTATATGATCCACAAAAAGGAGATTTACCTCTTCCTCAAGTTGAGGGAATAAAACGTCTACAAGAACGAGGAGCTTTGTTTTGTATTTGTAATCTAGCAACACAAGTATATAGTGGTGTTATTGCAAATCAAATGGGTCTAGACGCTAAAGATGTATATGAAGATATGATAGATGGTTTACTCCCTGGAGTTGAACTTGTTCCTTCAGGTGTATGGGCGTTAGGCAGAGCCCAAGAAAACGGATGTGGTTATATATTTGCTGGAAATTAAAATTTTATGAAAAAAATATTTTTAATTTCATTTCTACTTTTCAGCTTTAATATTTTGGCACAAGAGCATAAAATTAAAGTTGTATTTGACATTACTAGCTCAAGCCCTAAAGTTCATAAAACAGCAATAAAACATTTATCTCTTATGGCAAATGCATATCCTGATTCTGAGTTTGAGTTGGTTATGTATAGTGGAGCAGGTAAAATGGCAACTTATGAAAACAAAGAAATTGCAGAAAAGCTTTCTAAAGTCATTTCACTAGATAATGCTCGTGTAATTCTTTGTGAAGCTACTATGAATAAATTAGGGTTAAATAAAAAAGACTTAGTTAAGGGTGTAGAAACTGTTCCAGATGGTATTCTTGAAATAGCTATTAAGCAGTCTAAGGGTTGGGGCTATATTAAAGAAGGGTTTAATTCCTCAAATTAATTTTTAATGAAATTTATAAGAGAGTTTTTGATGTTATTTTTAGCAATATCACTGGGTTTTTTTGTAGAAAACTATAGAGAAGATTTGTCTGAACAAAAACGTGAAATTGATTTTGTTAATTCGTTTAAAAACGATTTAACTAATGATATTAAAGATTTAGATGTTCTTATATTAAGAAGAAAACAAAGAGAAATTCAAATTGATTCGATTTATTTTATTTTTAATAATAAAAAATTTAATGAGTTCTCCAATGATTTATATTATTACGCTAGATATCTTCCAAGACCATCAAGATTCTTTGCTAATAATTCCTCAATTGAGCAATTAAAAAACTCTGGAAGTTTAACACTTATAAAAAATCAAAAAGTTATTGATACTCTTTTAGATTACGATGATAATTTTATTTTTATTGACTATATAAGAGAAAGAGAGGAGTATTTGGTTAGAAGAGTTTTTGATCAGATAAATGTAATATTTGACCCTTATGTATTTGATAATATGACTGTTTATGATATTGAATTTACTAAACCAAAAGGAAAAGTTGACTTAAATTTTTCTGACATTAAAACAAATAAAATATTTTTGAGTAATCTGCAATATCTTAAAACAGTAAACAAAGCTCAATTAGGGTGGTTTATTGAGCATAGAAAAAGAGCAAAAAATATTTCAAATTTCTTAAACACCATATACAATGATAATTAATTGTAAACAACTAGGATCATTATAAAATGTCTATATTTGCACTATCTATTATAATCGCAAGTAAATAAAAATGTGATTTAGTATAAAGCATAAAAGTGTTGTGTGTTGCGTACCTTAATAAGGAAAGCAACTGATGAGAAGCTTTCCTATAAAACGGAAGGCTTTTTTATTTAGAATCAGTAAAGACAAGTAAAAAATATCTTAAATAGTTTTTTATTAGAGGTTAAAAATAATTTAATTTCTTAAATACCACATACAATGATAATTAATTGTAAATAACCATTATCCATTATAATCGCAAGTAAATAAAAATGTGATTTAGTATAAAGCAAAAAAGTATTGTGTGTTGCGAACCCAAATAGATAAAGCAACTGATGAGAAGTTTTCCTGTAAAATGGAAAACTTTTTTATTTAGAATTAATATAAACAATCAAAAAATATCTTAAATAGTTGTTTATCAGAGGTTAAAAAAAATTTTATTTGTTAATTCGCCCTACTTTAAAAAATAAAATTAAAAAATCATATATGAAATATAATAAATTAAATATGCTCATTGCAGTTACAGCCCTCACATTACTTTCGTCATGTTATGGAGATGACGGTGATGCTTTAATAGTAGATACTCCTGTAGTAACAGACCCAACAGATCCTGTAACTACTGACCCTGTAACTCCCGTAACTCCTGATACTGTAATTAATGATTTTGAATCAACACAGGGAGTTTTTCTTATATCAGATGGTGTTACTTCTTTTGAAAACTCTGCTTCTGCAGGTCTAATTGTAAATTCTGGAGCTGCATATGAAGCTGCATCAATTCTTCCCTCTAAACTTATAGACATGAGTAGTACAGATGCACAAGTTATATCATTTGACTTTTATCAAAACACTGCGATTGAACTAGGTGTTTTAGCTAAATTAGAAGGACAACCCGCAGGAAGTTACCCAGTAGAGGTTTTGGTTACTACTTCTGGATCAGGTTGGAGAACTTTAACTTTTGATTTTGGTGCAAATAGAGTAAATAGTTATCCATATGGAAACGGACAACCTGAGGCTCAACCTTTATCCGATCTAACAACTTATTCTAAACTTGCAATTTTTATTGGGTTTGGAACTGAAACAATGGGTGCTTTTCTAATTGATAATGTTACAGGAGGGCTTGTAGGTGCTTCTGTTCCTGATACTGATGCAGACGGATTAATAGATTCAGTTGATACTTGCCCAGCGGATGCTGGAGATGCAACTACTAATGGTTGTCCAGTTATAGTAGTTCCGGTTGCCCCTCCAGCTACTCCTTCGGTTTCATCAACAAATGTAGTTTCTATATATAGCGCAGCATATACTGCTCCAGTTGCAGTTACAGAATGGTCAACTTCTTGGGCTCAAGGAACCACCCATGCTACCATAGATATTACTTCATCTTATTCAGTTCAGCAATATACTTTTTCAGATTCTGGATCTGGAATATATACAGGAGTTAACATGGCTTCTGGTGTTGATGCATCTTCTACAAATAATATTCATGTTGATGTTTGGTCGGCTGATTCATCATCTTTTAAATTAAAAATTGTTGATTTCGGAGCTGATGGAGCTTATGGTGGTGGAGATGATGTTGAGGATGTTAAAGAAATAGCTATTTCTGCAAATACTCAATGGGTAGGAGTTGATATTCCTTTATCTGATTATCCAGCATTAACAACTAAAGGAGCAATTTCTCAATTTGTTATTGAAGGAACATCAGATGGAACTGTTTTCATTGATAACCTTTACTTTTTTGCAACAGCTTTAGGCACTAGTCCTAGTTCATCTGCTACAACTCCGAGTTTGGCTGCAGCAAATGTAGTTTCAATTTTTAGTGAGGCATATACAGCGCCAGTTGCAGTTACTAGGTGGTCAACTGATTGGGGACAAGGAACTACTCATTCAACAGAAGAAGTCGTAACAGGTGATTTTGTTCAAAAATATAGCTTTGCAGATGGTGGATCAGGCCGTTATACAGGTGTTGACATGGCGTCAGGTGTGGATGCAAGTTCTTCTACAAACTTCCATATTGATATATGGTCAGCTGATCTTTCTTCTTTCAAAATTAAAATTGTTGATTTCGGAGCAGATGGTGCTTATGGAGGAGGAGATGATGTAGATGGAGGAGAAGAAGAGATTACTATAACCACTAATAATCAATGGCAAGGAGTAGATATTGATTTATCAACTCTCACCTCTTTAACTACTAAAGGTGCTATTTCACAATTTGTGATTGTGGGAACTGCTGACGGAACAGTTTACATTGATAATCTTTATTTCAACAACTAATCGAATTAACTATATTTAAGATCAAATAAAAAAAGAGCCACTAGTTTAGTGGCTCTTTTTTATTAAAATAATTATTATATTTCAATTGTTTTGAGCGTTCACTATAAATCCAAAAAGGAAAAAAGTAATTTTTAATATTTTTTTTATAATTTATACTTATTATTGAGATACTCTTACATAGTCAATTTCCATTATTTGGTGGAAGAGTTTCTAAAAACCATTTAAGTGGAGATGGAACTCCATCAACATTAAATTCATCTGACCAAATAAGTTATTGACCTGAAGATGGATCAATTATTTTTTGGGAGATAGCATTTTCTTTTGATGAGCAAGAATATATTAATATTAGATTTAACTTCTTCATTTTGAGTCATATTTTATTCGCATTCCAAATATAAAATTTCTTAATAAAACAAAGTCAAACTCATCAATTAAGATTTTTTTAATACACATTTAGAAAAAATATAAATGATATAACATTAACGAATTTTTTACATTCGTATATTTGAATATTACTTTTTCATATGATTAATAAGTTTGAAGAAATAAAAGAGTTCTTATTAAAAATAGGACTAGTGTTTATTTTGTTTATGATTTCTCGCTGGTTATTTTTATACTTTAATTCTGATATAATTAAGGTTGAGACTCTATCAGAAATAATTCTATTAAGTTATTATGGATTAAAATTTGACTTAGCAGCTATAATATACTTAGAGGCTATATTTATTATATTATTTTTCCTTCCAGGAAGACCTTACTCTAATTATTGGTATAATAAACTCTTAAATTTTTTTTATTTTTTTGGAGGTCTAGCAGGTCTTCTTCTAAATTTTATTGATTTAGGATATTACAGATTTAATTTAATGCGAATTAATGCACAGTTTTTTGAGGGTATACAGAATGAAAATAATAAATTCAACCTACTTTATCACTTTTTCCTTGACTACATTCATCTTGTTTTGCTCTACCTCCTTATATCAGGTATTTGGATTTACATATATAAATCAATTAAAATTATTTCTGTCAAAAGAAAATATAGAGCTTCAAGTTTTATAAAATCAATTTTAATTTTTTTAATTGTAGTTGTTTTATGTGTGGGAGGAATCAGAGGAGATTTTAAAAAAAGCACACGCCCGATCACCTTAATTCATGCTATGGAAAATGTTAATAACCCTCAGCATGCTGATTTAGTTTTAAATACTCCTTTTACTGTAATTCGAACCATTGGAAAGACAGGGTTTAAAATAAATAATTTTTACACTAAAAATCAAATAAAGAGTGTTGTTCATCCAATAAAAAAATATTCAAAAAAAGAACATGATAGCCTTAGACCAAATGTTATGATAATTATTTTGGAGAGTATGGGTAGGGAGTATTGGGGAAGTTTAAATTCAGAAGATAAAATCCCAAATTATAAAGGTTATACCCCCTTTCTAGACTCGTTAGCTAATCACAGTCTTATTTTTCCAAACTTTTATGCAAATAGCAGGAAATCTATTCATGGGATGCCTGCAATATTGGCTGGAATTCCATCTTTTGAAATTGCATACACATCATCACCTTATTCAAATCAACCAATTGAATCAGTTGTTTCAATTGCGAATAATTTGGGGTACAATACATCCTTTTTTCATGGAGCTAGTAACGGTTCAATGGGTTTTTTAGGTTTTTCAAAAACATTAGGATTTGATAATTATTATGGAAAAGATGAGTATAATAATGACTATGATTTTGATGGATATTGGGGAATTTGGGATGAGCCATTCCTTCACTTCACAAAAGAAATTCTTGACAAGACTAAGCAACCATTTTTGAGCACCGTGTATACAGTGACCTCACATGATCCATATATTATCCCTAAAAAGTATGAAGGTGTTTTTGATAAAGGGTATGTTCCGATGCATGAAGCAGTTGGGTATACTGATTTCGCAATTAATAAGTTTTTTAATGAAGCAAAAAATGAACCTTGGTTTGATAATACTATTTTTATTTTTACAGCAGATCATGGAAACCAGACGTACTACCCTTATTATGAGAAAATAATTAATCGTTTTGCAAATCCTTTAATGATTTATTGGCCTAAGAAAAATTTAAAGGGTGTTTCTACTAGTCTTGGACAGCATATGGATATTTTTCCAACTATAGCGGAATTAATAGGTTATGACAAGCCATTTAGAAGTTGGGGTAAAAGCTTAATTTCTGATGATGAAACGGACTCATTTGTTGTAAATTTTTTCGGTGGAGGAAGTTATTTTATGATGGATGACGAATTTATTGTTGTTTCAAATGGTGAGAAAATAACAGGATTTTATGATTCAAATGATCATGACCTTGAAAACAACTTAATAGATGGTTCGAATAAAAAAATGAATGATTTGCAATATAAATTTAAGGTCTTTCTTCAAGATTATATGAACCGAATAGTTGAAGGGGATATGTTTTATAACTCTGGCAATGAATAAATATTACTTCATTATTAATCCAGTAAATAAGGCTAAAGCAAATTCTTTAGAGATAGAAATCCATTCCTTTTTTTCATACAGAAAAGATGAATACCAAATTAGTTTTTCTAACAATTCAATGCACTTAAAAAAGTTGGCTACTGATGCTGTTGATCAGAAAGTAGATGTCATTATTGCTTGTGGAGGCGATGGAACCGTTAGTGAAATTGGTCAAGTTTTAATTAATAAAAAAATTAAACTTGGAATAATTCCAATTGGATCAGGAAATGGAATATCTGGTCATTTTAAAATTCCTAACAATTTTATAAAAGCACTTGAAGTAATTATTGGTGAATCAAGTAAGAAAATGGATGTAGGTAAAGTTGACAATAGATATTTCTTTAGCAATATTGGCTTTGGAATTGAAGTTGAATTTATTAGGCATTATGCTCAAAGTAAAACTCATGGTTTGTTTGGGTATTTAGCCTCATTTTTAAAATCATTTGCTTCCTACAAACCACCTTTTTTTGATATTAAAGTTGAAAATAAAAACATATCAATTAAACCTCATGTTTTAATGATTGCTAATACTAATAAGCAGGGTTATGGAGTAGGTTTATACCCCAATGCTAAAACCGATGATGGTATTTTAAATATGATTATAATAAATAAAACTAATATTTTCTATCTCAACTACTTAATTGTTTTGGTGTTGTTGGGTCTTTCAATTGAAAAAAAAAAGAATGTTCAATACATTGAACTAAAAGATTTAAAAATCATTTCAAAAAATTATTATATCAATTTTCAAATTGATGGAGAATTTGAATTCATTAGTAAGAATGAATTAGATATTTCAGTAATTCCCGGTGGAATCGATATTTTATGTTAAAAGATGAATTTGATTTTAGGTCTGAAAGTATTAAATTATACTTATTTTTATATGAATAATTTAACTCATTTATTAAAAAATAATTATGGAAATTATTATTACTTTTTTAGGTTTTTTAGTCATGGTTTTAGCCTATTTAGTATACAATTTAAAAAACAATACTAACTCAACTAAAACAGCTGATTTAATTCATTTTTCAGAATCTTTAACTAGCCAAATTCAAGAAGTTAGAAAAGAAATCGATAAAAACTCAAAAGATAGTAGAGTTGATATTGAGTCAAAACTAAATGAGATTAATAAGCAAATGAATGATTTCACAAAGTCATCAACTGCCAATATGACTAATCAGTTTAAACAATCAAGTCAAGTTATAAAAGAAGTCACTTCTGAGTTAGAGAAAATAAAAGGAACAAATGAACAGGTGCTTAGTTTTGCAAATCAAATGAAGACTTTGGAGAAAATTCTTGGAAATCAAAAGCAAAGAGGAATTTTTGGTGAAATTCAACTAGAAAATCTTTTGGCGAATGTTCTTCCTCCGGGACTTTATCAAATGCAGTATTCCTTTAAAAACAATGAAACTGTTGATGCTATCGTGAAGGTAAATGACTATATAATACCTATTGATGCAAAATTCTCCCTGGATAATTATAATAAAATGATTGAATCATCCAATAAAGATGAACTGGATGATCTTGAAAAAAAATTCAAGAGGGATATACAAAATAGAATAGACGAAACATCCAAGTATATTAGACCAAATGAAGGGACAGTCGATTATGCCTATATGTTCATACCTGCAGATGGATTGTATCAAGATCTACTAAATAGTAGAGTAGGATCATTAAAGATTAATCAACAAGATTTAGTTTCATATGCTTTTCGAAAAAAAGTCATGATTGTATCTCCAATGAGCTTATTCCCTATGTTACAGGTTACAAATAAGGCACTGAATAATATGAAAATTGAGGATTCTATTAATGATGTTTTGAAAAACGTAGAAAAATTATCAAACCATTTGAATGCTTATAAAATTTATCATGAAAAATTAGGAAATACCTTAGGGACAGCTGTAAATCATTATAACGAAAGTTCAAAAGAGTTTAAAAAAATAGATAAAGATGTGGTAAAAATTTCATCAGGAAACTCTCAAATAAATGTTCAAACTGACACACTAGATAAACCTAAATCTGAAATTTAAATTATGAATAAGTATTTTTTAATTGTTTTTGCATTTACTTTTTCAAGTATCTATTCCCAAAGTGCATTGGAAATCATCAAAATTACTGATAGTAGATTAAGAGGGGATTCATCTTATGCAGAAATGACTATTACTATTGTTAGACCAAAATGGGAAAAGAAAATGGCTCTCAAGAGTTGGTCTAAGGGAACTGATTATTCCGTTTCTCTTGTGACCAGTCCTGCCAAAGAAAAAGGTTCCGTGTTTTTAAAAAGAAAAAAAGAGGCATGGAATTATTTACCAACCATTGAAAGAACAATTAAACTTCCTCCATCGATGATGACACAAAACTGGATGGGTACTGATTTTACAAATGATGATTTAATAAAACAGTCGTCAATGGTAGTTGACTATACTCATAAAATTGTTGGGACAGAAATAATCGAAAACCTAAATTGTTGGAAATTAGAATTGATTCCAACAGAAAATGCTTCTGTTGTTTGGGGTAAATTGAATGTTTGGATTGACAAAAAAGACTACATGCAACTAAAAATTGAATTTTATGATGAGGATTTAGAAATAGTAAATAGAATGGTAGGTTCTAAAATAAATGAATATAATGGTAAAAAGCTCCCTTCAAGATTGGAGTATTACCCTTTAGATGATGAAGGAAATAAAACTGTTATAGAATATAAGGTATGGAATTTTGATGTTTCAATACCTGAAAATTATTTTTCTACTCAATATGTTTCAAGATTAAAATAGAATATGTTAATAAAAATTGCCTGGAGAAACGTATGGAGGAATAAGCGAAGAAGCTTTATAACTATAGCAGCAATTTTTATTGCTGTTTTTTTAGCAATACTTATGCGGTCACTTCAATTAGGCATGTATGAAAATATGATTAAAAATGTTGTTGGGTCTTTTAGTGGATATGTTCAAATACATTCAAAAGGTTATTGGGAAGATAAAAATATTAATAACTCCTTCGAGGTTAGTGAGTCAGTTTTAAATAGTATTAATAAAATTGAAGGAGTTTCAAATATTATAAAAAGAGTACAGACTGGAGTGCTCTCATCTAATAATAAATTATCTAAATTTTTATATGTAACTGGAATAGAACAAGAGGCTGAGGAAAAACTTACAGACTGGAATAAAAGATTAATTGATGGAACTCTTTTAGATGATAATGGTCAATCAATAATTGTAGCTAAAGGTGTTGCAAAATATTATGATGCTAAAGTTGGGGATTCACTTATTTTTATTGGTCAAGGTTATCATGGAATGCAGGCTGTTGGAATCTATCCTATTCAAGGCGTGATTGATATGAAAAATCCAAACCTTAATAACATGAGTGTCTTTATGTCACTTAAATCAGCACAAGATTTTGTTTCAGCTAAAAACAGAATAACTAATCTAGTAATTGATAAAGAACAGTATTTTAATGAAGTTAAAATAGCAGAAAAAGTCAAATCTAAAATTGATATTCAGTCCAGAGATGTTATGACATGGAAAGAAATGACCCCACAATTAGATCAACTTATTGAAGCTGACAATGCTGGTGGGATTTTAATCATAATTATACTATATATGATAGTTGGTTTTGGGATATTTGGGACTGTTTTAATGATGACTCAAGAGAGACTCTATGAGTTTGGGGTGTTAATTTCAATAGGCATGAAAAAATCTAAATTAATGATCATATTAATTTATGAAACTATATTTTTAACATTTGTGGGTGTTCTTGTTGGGTTTGTGATATCCTGGCCAATTGTAAATTATTTTCATTATAATCCCTTAAAATTATTTGGAGCAGCTGCAGACCAGCTGGAAAGTGCTGGTTTTGAACCTATTATACCATTTATGAACACTTATGATATTCCTTTAGTACATGGATTTATAATTATATTAATCTCTTTAATTACATGTATTTATCCAATAATAATAATTTCAAAACTAAAGCCTATAAAAGCAATGAATAGATAATATGGGAACAATAGTAAAAATTGCTTGGCGAAATGTATGGAGAAATAAACTAAGAAGTTTCGTGGTAATTACATCAATGGTTTTAGGATTATGGTCTGGACTGTTTACAGTAGCAATGAGTAAAGGTATAAATGATCAAAGAGTAAAAAGTGCAATTGATACTTATTTACATCATGTTCAAATTCACAATCCTTCTTTTGAATATAATTTTGATATAAACAGTTCTATTAAAAATCCACTCATAATTGTAAAAGAATTGGAGAATAATAATTTAGTCAAAGGATATAGCAGTAGAATAATTATTTCAGCAATGGCTTCAACAGCCCATGGAGCAGAAGGTGTTAGAGTTATTGGAGTTGATTCTAAAAATGAAAATCAATTTTCTGATATAAGTAAAAATATAATAAAAGGAAATTATTTTTCTAAAATCAAAAGCAAGCCAGCCTTAATTGGACAAAAACTTGCAGATAATTTAAAGTTAGACATAAAGAAAAAACTGTCATTTACATTTGTCGATGATAAAGGAGATCTTCAAAGAATTAAATTTAAAGTTGAAGGAATTTTTAAAACTGCAAATTCTATTCATGACAATGGAAATATTTATGTTAAAAAAGAAGATTTAAATCAACTATTAATTGATAATTCGATTATTCACGAAGTGGCCATATTATCTAATAATATTGATGATTCAGATGTTTTAAAGCATCAGCTTCAAAGCCTTTTTCCAAAAAGCAAAGTAGAAACTTGGAAAGATATATCACCAGAATTGGGAGCTGCTCAGGGATTAATGGTTTGGTTTTTTATAATTTTCATGAGTATTATTCTTCTGGCTCTTTCATTTGGGATAGCCAATATTATGCTTATGGCTGTATTAGAAAGAAAAAGAGAGTTAGGAATGTTGATGTCGGTTGGACTTAATAAGACAAAGATTTTTTTAATGATTCTTTTTGAAACTATTTTTATTTCTTTTATTTCTTTACCTGCAGGAATTATATTATCATATATAATGATTTCCTATTACGGCCAAGTTGGAATAGATTTGTCAATTGTTTCTGAAGGTTTAGAAGCTTTTGGAATGAAGTCAATGGTTTATACTCATCTCCCATATGATTATTATATTAAAATAACGATTCTTACTTTGTTTGTAACACTTATTTCTTCTCTTTTTCCAGCAAGGAGAGCACTTAAACTGGATCCAGCTGAAGCTGTTAGATCACTATAACTTATTATTATGAATGTAATTGAGACTAAAAATATTTCTAAACTATACAAACAGGCAGATCAGGAAATCAGGGCTTTAGATAATGTGACAATTAATTTTAAACAAGGAGAGTTTACAGCAATTGTTGGTCCATCTGGTTCAGGTAAAACAACTTTTTTAAACTCTATTGGTGGACTTGACTCTCCAACTAAAGGTCAAGTTTTAATTGACAACAAGGATATAACCAAATTAAATTCAAATCAGCTTATTGACTTTAGACTAACAAATATTGGTTTTGTTTTCCAATCTTATAATTTAATTCCTGTTTTAACTGCTAAAGAAAATGTAGAGTTCATAATGTTAATGCAAGGGGCTTCAAAGTCTAAAAGAGATAAGCGCGCATTAGAATTGTTAGAAGCAGTTGGTTTAAAAGAGCAACTAAACAGAAGGCCGAATCAATTATCAGGAGGCCAGCAACAAAGAGTTGCAGTAGCTCGAGCCTTGGCATCAAAACCAAAATTTATTCTTGCTGATGAGCCAACAGCTAATTTAGATTCATCATCGACTGCAAACTTATTAGATATTATGAGTAGACTTAATGAAGAAGAAAGGATGACTTTTATTTTTTCCACCCATGATCAAAGGGTGATTGATAGAGCTAATCGAATAATTACCCTAGAAGACGGAAAGATTCTTTCGGATATAAATGTTAAATAATTTTCATCTTGAAATATCTACTATTTATTTCTCTTTTATTCATCACTACTTCATCTCTTAAAGCTCAGAAAAAGGATGAAAAAAATTGGAAAAATAATTTGAGTTTTTCGGGATACGTTCGCTATATGAAATCTTCTTCGGTAATTAATTCGGATTCAATTATTGCTGATAATTTAATTCATAATCGTTTGAGATTTAAAATGGACTTCAATTCCAATCTAACAGGAGTTGTTGAGGTCAGGAATAGAGTTTTTTTTGGTGAAGCAACCAATTTAAATCCTGCTTTAGGTGAAATATTGAATAATGACATTGGAAACCTTGACTTATCCTTTATTCCTCATAATTCTAGAACTCTTGTAGTGAATTCAATATTTGATAGAGCATATATTAAATATTCATCTGAAAAATGGGAGTTGAGAATAGGAAGACAAAGAATTAATTGGGGAGTTAATTTAGCTTGGAACCCAAATGATTTATTTAACGCATATAGTTTAATAGACTTTGATTATCAGGAACGTTCAGGAGTTGACGCCATAAGATTTCAATATTATACAGGCGATATGTCAAGTTTAGAATTTGCTTTTCAGCCAGGAAGTGATATGGATAGATCAATTTTTGCTGGTTTATGGAGGTTTAATTTATCTGGGAACGATATTCAGCTTCTTCTAGGTAATTATTATACAGACCTTGCTTTAGGGTTAGGTTGGGCTGGAAGTTTAAAAAATGCAGGCTTTAAATTTGAAAGCACTTATTTTATTCCCAAAAAAGATATTAATGATTCCTCTAATGTTTTAAGTACATCTATTTCATTTGATTACTCTACCAAAAAAGGTATTTATTTTAATTCATCAATTTTATATAATAGTAGTGGTAATAATAGAAATTCAAGTTCTGATAATTTATTTGGATCTTTTCTAAGTGATGTATCAGCTAAAAATTTAATGCCATCCAAGTTTACATACTTTTCTCAAATTAGCGGAAATTTCACTCCGGCAATAACAAGCTCCTTTACTGCTTTCTATATGAAGGGTGAAGAAATGATGTTACTAATGCCCTCCATAACCTATGAAATAAAAGAAAATATAGATTCAATGTTATTAGGACAATTTATATATAACAACCTGAATAGTAAAATTAACCCTATGGGTATTGGAGTTTTCGCTAGATTAGCATATAATTTTTAATAGATGGAGAAAGGCCTATTTATAATGATTTGTGTTTTTATTGTAATTATAATAATTCATTTTATATCACTAAAAACATATAAGCTTTCCAAAGTTGCTAAAAATAATTTGAGAAAAAAGTGGTGGTATTTTTATGGCTTTTACTTTATTGCGTATGGATTTTCACTTAATATTCAAAAAGGATTTGATTTAATTGGAATTGGATTTATAATTTTAGCAATATTTATATTGTATACAAATTATAAAGGAAAAATGGTTTCGTCTTGGGATGAAACAAGTAAAAAGCCTTGATTAGAATCTAATCAAGGCTTTTTTTTAAAATGTGGTACCTCCAGGAATCGAACCAGGGACACAAGGATTTTCAGTCCTTTGCTCTACCAACTGAGCTAAGGTACCGGATTTTAAAGTGCAGCAAATATAAAATGCTTTTTAGACTAGAACAAATCATTCCTTATAAAAATCTTTTGGTATTTTTGAATATTGTTTAAATAACAATTATGAACTTAGTTTTAGATATAGGAAATACCTTGTCAAAATATTCTGTTTTTGTATCAGATAAAATTATTGATCAAGGTACTTGGCAAAGTTTAAATATTATTGAAAAATTTAAAACTTGGAATAAAATTAATCCAGAGTGTCAGTCGATAATTGTCTCTGATGTTTACGGTGTTGATAATTCTATTTTTGAATCTATAGCTAAGTGCAGGCTGGTTTGGGTTTCCAGCAATATAAGTTTGCCATTCAAAATAAATTATAAAACACCCGAAACACTTGGTTCTGACAGGATTAGTCTTATAGCGTCAGCAGCTATTAAATATTCAAAAAAGAATTGTTTGATAATTGATTTGGGCACATGTATTACTTATGATTTTGTCAATGAATTTGGTGAATACTTAGGTGGTTCAATAAGTCCAGGTTTTTCATTGAGATATAATAGCTTGAATACTTTTACATCAAAACTACCCCAATTAGAATTCAATAGGCCAGATAATATCTCAGGAAATTCAACTGATAACAGCATTCATTCAGGAATATACTATGGAATACTAGCAGAAGTTAAAAATCAAGTAAGTCATTATAAAGAAAAACTTGAAAATTTAACAGTTATTTTAACAGGAGGGGATGCTGATAAGTTGGCAAACCAAATAAAAAATGTCATATTTGCCAATCACAATTTTATAGCTAAGGGATTACACACTGTTTTACAATTGAATACAGACGAATTTTGAAAAAAATAATTTATATTTTTTTATCTCTAATAAGTCTTTCATCTTTTGCTCAAGTTGGAACAGGCTCTCCCTATTCTTTTGTTGGCTTTGGTGAAACAAATTTCAGAGGAAATCACTTAAATAGAGCTATGGGAGGTATTGACGTGTATATAGACTCTATTCACCCAAATATAAATAACCCTGCAAGCTATGGTAAGCTTAAGGCTACAACATATTCTGTTGGAGTTAATTATCGAAATAATATTTTATCTAATAATTCAGAGTCTCAAAAAGTCACAACTGCTTCTATTGATTACATCGGAGTTTCAATTCCTACAAAACGTTTTGGTTTTGGTTTTGGCATCCTACCTTTTAGCTCAGTGGGATATTTACTTCAAGAAGTAACCCAAACAAATCAAATAGATGCTATAAACAGATTTACAGGTGAAGGTGGAATAAATAATGCTTTTTTAAGTTTTGGATTTAAAGCACTCAAAGGTTTGAATATTGGCTTTACTACAAATTACGGATTTGGTGATATAACCTATAGAAAAACTCAAGTAATTGATGGTATTGAAAATGGCACATATCTGGAGAGTAATTCAAGTTTGTCAGGAATAAAATTTAAAGCCTCTGCTAGTTTCACCCTTCCGGTTAAAGAATTAGAACTTCATGGGTTGATTAGTTTCAGTCCAGAATCAGAACTTACCTCTCAAAATGTACAGATTGTTTATACAAGATCTTTATTAAATGGAGATCAGTTGGGAGATTTTGAAGAAACTGATTTAGCTTCAAGTGGTCTTGATAAAACTAAATTTAGACTTCCAACAACTTCATCTTTAGGGCTGGGTGTTGGAAAAGATAAAAAATGGTTTTTTGGTGCCCAGTATAATAAAACAAATAATAGCCGTTTCATAAATGAATTCATTAACCAAGCAAGCATAACTTATGAAGATGCATCAAGATTTGGAATTGGTGGTTTTTATATTCCTGAATTCAGTTCTATAACTTCCTACTGGAAAAGGATAGTTTATCGATTTGGTTATAGGTCCGAAAGCAAAGGTTATCAATTAAATAATCAGTCAATTAAAGAAAATGGTATTACATTTGGGTTTGGTTTACCTATGGCTGGTTATTCGAATACAAATGTTACTTTTGAAATAGGAAAGCTTGGCACAAAAAACAATAACTTAATAGAAGAAAATTATTGGGCAATTAGGATAGGCTTTTCGCTAAATGATGTTTGGTTTATAAAAAGAAAGTACAATTAATCTAAAAAAAGACATGAAAACTTTGAGATGCTTTTTAATAATATTTTCGTTAACTTTTAATTTTGCTAATGGCCAATCAAATGAAGAATGTTCAAATAATTTATCAATTTTTGCAGAATCAGCAAAAATTAAAAATTATGACGTAGCATACGATACATGGTTGTTGGTGCTTAATGAATGTCCAAAATTAAATTTAGCTATATACTCTTACGGAGAAAGAATTTTAAAGCATAAAATTAAAAATTCATCTGGCACTGAACAGCAATCTTTCAAAGAAGATCTTATAGGGTTATATGATCAATGGATAATTAATTTTCCAAAGAGAAAAGGTGTAAGTAAAATTGGTAGTATACTAAGTACAAAAGCTCAAGCATTAATTGATTATAAAATGGCTGATGATGCTTCTGTTTATGCTGTATTTGATGAAGCTTATACAAAAGATTCTGCAAGTTTTACAAACCCCAAGGGATTATATAATTATTTTGATACTTTATACAAGCAGTATAAGGTTTCAAACCTAGTTGTTTCAACAGAACATTTGTTTAATAAGTATGAAGAAATTTCAGAAAAATTTGAGTTTGAGTCTACTAGTTTAGCAAAAAAATTAGATAAAATTTTAATTAAAGAAGATAATGGCGAGCCACTTACTAAAAGAGAAATAAAGAATAAAAGAGTATATAATGTAAACTCAAGGGCTATAGGTATATTATTATCAAATTTGGATGCAATAATTGCTATTGAGGCTTCATGTGAAAACTTAATTCCTCTATATAAAAGAAATTTTGAAGAAAATAAATCTGATCCAATTTGGTTAAAGCGCGCTGCAAGTAGAATGGATAGTAAAGAGTGTTCAGATGACCCATTATTTGTCACTCTTGTTGAGGCTCTTCATACTCTTGATCCATCTGCTGATTCAGCTTATTATTTAGGTTTATTAAATGATAAGAGAGGTAAAAGTTCTGAAGCTTTAAAATATTATGAAGAATCAATTTCATTAGAAGCAGACCAATATAAAAAAGCAAAAATTTTATATAAAATTGCTGTCAAATTTAAAAATAGTGGACGTAAACAATCTTCCAGAAGGTATGCGCAAAAAGCTTTAAAAAATCAGCCTTCAATGGGTCGTGCTCTCCTTCTTATAGCTAGTCTGTATGCGTCAAGTGCCAATGATTGTGGTGATAATCAGTTTAATAAAAGAGCAATTTATTGGTTAGCAGCAGATATAGCAACAAAAGCTGGTCGTGTAGATGGCTCAATAAAGAAATTAGCTAATAAAACTGCCTTGAGTTATATGGGTAGAGCGCCGAGCAAAACTGATATTTTTTCACAAGCAAACCAAGGAGCTAAAATTACTTTTAACTGTTGGGTTGGAGCTAGTGTAACTGTCCCAAAATTGTAATGATTAAAAAGTTTTTTAAAAAAATAAAAAGGGTTATTGTTTTGTCAATAACCCTTTTTTATTCTTGTTTAGATAATAATCAAGCACTTAAAGATATTAATTTATTTGAGCAAGAACCAATTGGAACAGCTTATGATATTAGAATGGTATATACAGACTCAATGAGAGTTTCGGCTATATTGACTGCTAGTAAACATATAGACTACACCAATTTATCTTTTAAGTATTCTGAATTTCCTGAGGGAGTTAAGGTAGTATTTTATGATCAATATGAAAATGAAAATGTAGTTACTGCTGATTATGCTATTTTGTATGATTCAACAAAATTAATTGATTTACAGGGCAATGTTTTGATAAAATCAAATAATGGAGCAGAATTAACTTCAGATCAAATTTTCTGGGACTCAAGTAATGATTGGATTTTTACAGAGCGTCCATTTGATTTTAAAGATTCAGATTATGAAATTTCAGCAACTAGATTGGACACAAATAAAGAATTTAGTAAATTTAAAACTGGAGAGCTTACTGGAACAATAGTAGTTAAGGATTCCGTAAAATAAAAATTTAAAAATGAAACGACTTCTAGTATCTGAAATTATATATTGGATAATAGCCTTAATGTCTATTTTTCAAATAATTCAAAATTGGAATTTTAATAAACAAAAAGCTTATATATTTATTTTTTTCGCTGTTGTTTCTGTGTTTATGGCTTTTTTTCGTAGGTATTTTCGTAATAAGTATTCAAAAAATAAACCGGATTAAATCTAATGATCATAACCGATTTAATAATTATTTTTTCATTATTACTTTCAGCTTTTTTTTCTGGATTAGAAATTGCTTTTGTTTCATCCAATAGATTGTTTTTAGAAATTCAAAAAAAACAAAAAGGCTTTAGTTCATTGTTATTAAAAAAATGTACAAAAAATCCTTCAAAATTTATTGCCACTATGTTAGTTGGAAATAATATATCGTTAGTTATTTATGGGATTTTTATGGGAGAGAGGATAGTAAGTATTTTATTTCCACAAATTAATAGTCAAGATAATATTAGACCAGACGTTTTATTATATCAAACCATAATTTCCACTTTTATTATATTAATTACAGCCGAATTTTTACCTAAAGTTTTTTTTAGATTATACGCTCATAAGCTAATTACATTTTTTGCAATTCCAGCAGCAAGTTTTTTTTATTTATTTAGTCCAATTACTTCTTCTATAATGAATATGACTGACTGGATACTTAAAAATATTTTCAAAACTAAAACGGATAAGGTTCAATTATCTTTTTCGAAACTAGAATTAGGAGATTACATTGAAACTCAAATGGAAAACTCCAAAAATAATAATTGTATTGATCCTGAAATTCAAATTTTTCAAAATGCTTTAGATTTTTCTGATTTAAGATCTAGGGAGACTATGGTTCCCAGAACAGAAATAATAGCAGTTGATATCTCTACCAAATCAAACGAGCTAAAAGAAATATTTATCAAAACAGGGTATTCCAAAATACCAGTTTATAGAGGGACGATAGATAATATTGTTGGTTATATTCATGCATTTGAAATGTTTAAACACCCTAAAAAAATTGAAGATATAATATTACCTGTTTCATTTATTCCTGAACCTATGAAGATAAATAAGGTTTTAGAGCTTCTTTCTAAGCAAAGAAGTAGTATGGCAATAGTTTTAGATGAATATGGAGGAACATCTGGATTGATAACAGTTGAAGATATTGTAGAAGAATTGTTTGGAGAGATTGAAGATGAACACGACCAAACTGATCATATTGAAAGAATCATTTCAAAAAATAAATTTGAGTTTTCCACAAGACTTGAAGTTGATTATATTAATCAGAATTACCAATTAAATATTATTGAAAATGAATTATACGAAACCCTAGGAGGGTGGATTGTTTTTAATACTGCAGACATCCCAGACGAGCAAGAGATAATTAATATAGATAATTTTAAAATAACAATATTAGAGGCCTCTTCTACTAAAATCGAAAAGATATATTTAGAGTTTAATGAAGATATTTAATTTATCACTTGGATTGGTATTTTTAATATTTTAAATTTTTTAAAACCCTATGGATATCGTAAATTCGCAATCGATCTAAAATTAAAACATTATTATGGCTGTACTAGGACAAATCAGGCAAAGATCATTTTTTTTAATCATTGTAATAGGGATGGCTCTTTTTGCTTTCGTTATCTCAGGCGTTTTCACAAGTAGTCTTGATAATTCATCGCCTTCAGAGCCTATTGCTATTGTTAACGACACAGAAGTTGATATAGAACTTTTTAGATTTAATGTTGAACAAACGGAGCGAAGTTATAACTATACAACTCTTCAAGCAGTTTCAGCAGTTTGGGATCAAACAATAAGAAACACTATTTTGAATCAAGAATACAAAATTCTTGGAATTGATGCTGGGAAAGCTCAATTAGAAGAAATAATCAGTTCAAACAATGCTTTTTTGAATGATAGTCGATTCTTAAATGAATCAGGTTTCTTTGATTTTGGATTATTTACAAATTTCATAATTTCTATGAAAACTAATAATCCTGAAGGTTATGAAAACTGGAAGTCTCAAGAGACTAATTTAATTGCTTTAGCAAAAGAAAAAATTTATCTTGATTTAGTTAGATCAAGTGCAGGTTTTACTGACTATGAAGGAAAAGCTGCTTATCACATTGAAAATGACCAAGTTTCTATTGAATATGTTCAACTTCCTTATTCTCTAATACCAGATAGTTTAATTATAATTTCTGATAGAGAAATAAAAAAATACATATCCAATAATTCAGATAAATATAAAAGAAATCCAAGCAGATCAATCAGGTATGTTTTATTTAATGAAGAAGCAACTGAGCAGGATTTACTAAATCAAAGAATGAACCTAGAGTCTATTATTGAAAATAAAATAGAATATAATGATGTTTCAAAGCTAAATGACACTATAATTGGCTTTAAAAAGGTTGTTGATGTTTCTGATTTTGTAGCTCAATATTCTTCTGAGGTTTTTGATTCGGTATATAAACCAAAAGGACAGTTATCATCTGAATATTCAGAAATTTTATTTAACCTTTCAGAGGGAGAAGTTTTTGGTCCATATAAAGATGGGGAGAATTTAAAAATTTCCAGAATAATAGACAGAAAAAAGGGAGGTTCAATTCGAGCAAGTCATATTCTTATTGCTTATCAAGGAGCTGAAAGATCTAATTCTTCAATTGGTAGAAGTAAAGATGAAGCTAAAAAGAAAGCCAATACTCTTTATAAAAGAATACGAAGAAACCCAAAGCTTTTTGAAAAATTAGTTAATGATAATTCAGATGGACCATCAAATGTTTTAGGTGGTGATGTAGGTTTTTTTCAAGAAGGTTATATGGCTCAGGAATTTTATGATTTTGCAAATAGAAACAGAGTAGGAAAGATTGGCTTAGTTGAAACTGAATTTGGTTTTCACGTTATAAAGATTACAGAAAAACAAGATATTCTTTTAACAGCTGATATTGTTCAACCAATCATACCTTCTGAATCAACTTCTAATGATATTTTTAAGTCAGCAACAACATTTGAAATGGAGACAATAAAGGCTGATAAAAATGATTTTTTATCGATAGCTGAATCGCAGAAATTTATCGTAAAACCAATAGATTATGTTAACATGCTTGATGAAAATCTCCCAGGTTTATTCAGCCAAAGACAAATAGTTCAATGGGCATTTAATTCAGATTCTAAGGTGGGTGATATTAAAAAATTTAATCTTTCTTCAGGAGGTGGTTATGCTGTAGTTCAAATTTCAAAAGCAAGAGATAAAAATATTGCTGATATTGAAGAGGTTAGGGTAGATGTTTTTGAGAAATTAAAAAATGAGAAAAAAGCCGAATTGTTAAAAACTCAATATAATAGTTTAGGTTCTATTGAGGAGCTTTCTCAAACATCAAACACTGAAATTCAATCGGCTTCTGCCCTTACTCAATTAAATGCAGTTTTAGTTGGAGCAGGTCAGGAACCATATGTTATTGGAGCTGCTTTCTCCCTTGATGATAAACAAACATCTGGTCTAATTAATGGCTTAATGGGTCTGTACAAGATAAAATTGATGAATAAAAATATTGCCGTTGATTTAGCAAATTATTCTGCTTACTCTCTTTCACTTAAGAATGCTGAAAATTCCAGAATAAACTCAGCAATTTTTGAAGCATTAAAATCAGCTGCTTCAATTGAAGACAATAGACCACTTTATTATTAGTTTATAGTAAAAAATCATCAAAGCTGAAGCTAATATTCATCCCTTTTTTTTTGAAGTATTCCATTGAATTTTCTGGTCCTATTGCTAAAAAAAAATCACCACCCCACGCACCAAGACTTTTAATAACACCATTGTAATCAGGAAAGTTTTTAATGAGTGGATTTGTTTTTAATAATTTACTTATAATTGCTTCATGAGTATTAATTAATTTAGAAAACTCATCTATACTTGAGCAAAGCAATAATTTATTACTAATCATTGAAACTTCATCTATAATTGATGATCCAATATATGCTTTATTTTGGAAGTCAAGTATTGATTTTTGACTGTTTTGCATTTTATTTTGATAAATAAAAAATAAATTATCTTTAAATTTTGGATTAAAATTTACTGGTTTAATTACTTGCTTATTAGAATTTGATGAAAATAATATTGGAGAATTATTTGATGCACAAGCAATATCATAGCCACTGCCCCCAAATGTTTTTTTTAAAAGATCGTATGGATTAATTTTTGCCCATTGAGCTATGTTGTTTATTAAAGTTGAAGAACTGCCTAAGCCCCATCTAAAATCAAAATCAAGAGTTGTTTTTATTGTTTTTCCCGAAAGCAAAAACTCTGGATTTAATTCTCTCACAATTTTTAATATTCCTTGAAGTCTTTTCGCAATTTTAGGTTCATTAGTTTTTAAAATAGTTAAAGAAGCATTTTTAAATATACAATTGAACCAAATTTTTTTGTTAATATTAAAGCTAATCCATTCTATAAAATTATCATCTCGATTATGAACTGTTAAGCTTTGTCCCATTTTTGTTGGAAGACCAATAGCCTCTGCTCCGTAAAGAACAACATACTCTCCACTAAGTAAAACTTTACCATTACTATAAAAATTAGTCATTTATAATGATTTTAAAAATTTTTCAACTTCATTATGGCTTACTGTATTTTTTTTGAAGTATTCGATTGCTTTTATCTTTTCATCTTCTTTAACTTCCATTTGATTTAAAATATTCAATAAATGCATTTTCATATGGCCTTTTTGAATACCAGAAGTTATCAATGAGCGAATAGCCGCAAAATTTTGTGCAAGCCCAGCAACTCCAATAATTTTCATTAATTCTTTTGAATTAGGATTTTTTAAAAGCTCTAAGGACCATTTAACAAGAGGATGTAGGTTAGTTAAACCTCCTACAGTTCCAACTGACAAAGGTATTGTCATTTCTAAGGTAAAGATGTTGTTTTTAATACTAGCCTTGGTAAGACCGCTGTAAGTTCCATTTCTCGAGGCATACGCATGAACCCCCGCTTCAATAGCACGAAAATCATTCCCTGTAGCTATGGCTAATGAATCTATTCCATTCATTATTCCTTTATTGTGAGTAACCGCTCTATATGGATCTATTTCTGAAATCTTAACTGCTTGAATAAATTTTTTCGCAAACTCATTTGCTGAAAAGCCACTGTTCTCATCAAGATCACTTACAGGGCAACTCACCCAGACTTTAACTAAGCAATTAGGGACATAATTAGATAAAATACTCATTATAATATCTAAATCATTTTCATCAATTAAATTAGATTTTAAGGATAATTTTTTCATGGAGTTGGCTATCTTTTCCAGACATGAATTTATAAAGTTTGCACCCATTGAATCAACAGTATTAAACCTTATGTCAATCTGAAAATAATTCTCTAGGTCATTTGTTTTATCATTTAATTGAATTGACAATATCCCTCCTCCTCTAATTCTCATATTAGAAGTAATTTCATCACATGATTTTAAAAAAGTATTTTTATTTTCTTCAAAAAAAGTATGTAAATTTTTCTTTTTACCCTTATGTAAAAAATGAATGTGACCAACTTTTTCAACATCTAGAACTTCAGCATGAAACCCCCCTCGTTTTGACCAATATTTTGCAGAATTTGCAGCTGCAGCAACAACTGAGCTTTCTTCAATAACCATTGGTATAGTTACACTTTTATTATTTATTACAAAATTAGGAGCAACACCCAAAGGCATATAAAAGTTACTTAATGTGTTTTCAATAAATTCATCATGTTTTTGTTGAATTTTATGATTTGAATTCCAGTATTTACTGAGTTCTAATTTAGCTTTATTAGGGTCTTTAAAAAAAGATTCAGTTATCCACTGTATTTTTTCACTTTTACTTAGTTTAGAAAACCCAGAGACCTCTTTTTTCATTTTCTCGTTTTAATATTCAAAGATATGTATTTTGATTTCTAATATTTTTGAAATGATTTTTAAAAACCATCTAATTTTCCTTATTTTCGGATATTAAATCATAGAAACATTATTTATTTAAATTTAATAAATGAAAAAACAATTACTTGCTGTATTTATTTTTATCACCTTCTTATTATCGGCTCAGAAACAGTTACATGTGAATGAAATTTGGGAAGATGAATTTTCTCCAAATCGAATGGAATCTTTAAAATCAATGAAAGATGGAAATCAATACACTATTATTGATATTGACATGAACAATAGTGAATCTAAAATAATTTCACGTCATTACGATTCTTCTAAAAATGAAGAAATAATACTTAGTTCCAAGAATGAATTACTAATTCCTTTTTTTACTAATTATAAATTTTCTAATGATGAGCAAAAGATATTAATAACAACTCAAGAGGATAAAATATATAGGCGTTCAAAAAGAGGTGTTTTCTGGGTCTTTAATAGACTAGATAAATCATTAAAAATGATTTACAATAAAAAAATTCAAGAACCTCATTTCTCTCCTGATGGTGAGAAAGTCGCTTTTGTTTTTAATAGAAATCTTTTTATTAAAAACTTAATAAATAACACTATTATTCAAATAACCCATGATGGTGACGGACAAACCATTAATGGAATAACAGATTGGGTTTATGAAGAAGAGTTTGGATTTGTGAAAGCATTTGAATGGAATTCTGATAGTTCAAAAATAGTTTTTATGCGCTTTGATGAATCTAATGTTCCCTTGTTTTCAATGGATATATATGGAAAAGATTTATATCAATACCCCTATAAATTTAGATATCCAAAAGCAGGGGAGTCAAATTCAAAAATATCACTTCATCTATTTGATTTAAAAAACAACAAAAAAACTTCAATTGTATTAAATGAAAATTTAAATCCATATTATATTCCAAGAATTAAGTTTACAAATGATCCATTCCTTTTAACTATTCAAACTGTTAATAGAAAACAAAATCATTTGAAACTTCATTTATTTAATTTCAAAACGAATACCAGTAAGATTTTAATTGAAGAAAAATCTAAAACATATGTTGATGTAAAAAATGACTTAAATTTTTTAGATAATAACAACTTCTTTTGGTTGAGTGAGAGGAATGGTTATAATCATATTTACCATTACAATAATAAAGGAAATCTTCTTAATCAAATTACTGGAGGAAACTGGGAGGTTACAACTTTATATAAATATAATCCTAAAACAAAAGAAATTTATTTTGGAGCTGCAAAATCATCATCAATTGAAAGAGGTGTTTATTCTGTTGATGTCAATGGGAAAAATCTAAGAACACTTACTCAAGAATCAGGGTATAATGGGGCTACTTTCAGTTCTGATGGAAGTAAATTTATTCACACCTATTCTGATGAAAATACTCCACCCATATATTCTTTGAGGTCATCTGAAAATGGATCCATAATTAGAGTTCTTTTAGATAATATAGATTTAAAGAATAAATTAAAGGAATATAACCTTCCAAATAAAGAATTTACAAAATTAAGTATTAATGGTCAGGACCTTAATACGTATTTTATAAAACCTAAAGAGTTTGATCCATCAAAAAAATATCCTTTGTTACTTTTTCAATATTCTGGACCGGGATCACAACAAGTAACTAATAGGTGGGGAAACAATAGAGACTTGTGGCATAAAATGCTAACTCAAAAAGGTTATGTTATTGCTTGTGTTGACGCAAGAGGAACAGGTTTTAAGGGAGAATACTTTAAAAAAATGACATATATGAAGTTAGGTGAATTAGAAACTCAAGATCAAATATCTGTTGCAAAAAAACTGTCTTTACTTCCATACATAGATGAAAATAGAACCGGAATATGGGGGTGGAGTTATGGAGGACATATGGCTACAAATTCATTGTTATTAGGTAATGATGTTTTTGAAATGGCTATTGCTGTTGCGCCTGTTACTAATTGGCGATTCTATGATACTATATATACTGAACGCTTTATGAGAACTCCTCAGGAAAATCCTGATGGTTATGACTTAAACTCACCAATTAACTATGCAGATAGATTAAAAGGAAAATATTTATTAATTCATGGCTCAGGAGATGATAATGTTCATGTTCAAAACTCTATGAGAATGATTCAAGCTCTTATTGATGCTGATAAACAATTTGAATGGATGATTTATCCTGATAAAAACCATGGAATTTATGGGGGAAATACGCAAAACCATCTCTATTCAAAAATGACTAATTTTATTTTAAATAATTTATAATATGGATTATACATACAATGGTAGTGAGCTAAATCAAAAAACAATTCTTGGACACCCATCTGGGTTGTATGTATTATTCTTTACTGAGATGTGGGAAAGATTTTCATACTATGGAATGAGAGCCATTTTGGTGCTTTTTTTAGTTTCATCTTTTACCGATGGAGGATGGGGGTGGGAGAGGAGTGAAGCGCTAGCGTTATACGGGGTATACACTGGACTTGTATATATTACACCAATTTTTGGCGGTCTAATAGCTGACAAGCTTTTAGGCTATAGAAAAGCTGTAATCATGGGTGCATTTGTTATGACTCTGGGACATGCAGCTATGGCGTTAGAAATTTTTAATGACTTCTTTCTATACCTCGGTTTAATTTGTTTAATAATAGGTAATGGTCTTTTTAAACCAAATATAAGTTCAATTGTAGGACAATTGTATAAAACGGAAGGCCAAGATAAGGACGCTGGGTATACAATTTTTTATATGGGGATTAATTCAGGGGCATTTTTAGGAATTTTACTTTGTGGGTATATTGGAGAAAATATTGGCTGGCATTATGGGTTTGGATTAGCTGGGATTTTTATGTTTTTGGGCATGTTACAATTTTATTATGCTCAAAAGATATTTGGTTCAATAGGTGTTCTTAATAAGTCTAACTCATCCGATGACTCTATTGATAATCTTTCAGAAATTGATGAAAAAGTTTCTTCAAATATTATATTCGATAGACTTTTAGTCATTATTATTTTCTCTTTTTGTGTAATCTTTTTTTGGTGGGCCTTTGAACAAGCTGGTGGATCAATGACAATTTTTGCAGCTGATTATACAGATAGAACTTTAGAAGGTAATGGAGCTTTTATTTTTAAAATTTTTAATTCAGTAATTACTATAGTTCCAATGATGATAATAAGCTATATTATTTATTTACTTAGCTTGAACACCTATTCTACTTACAAACTATCTAGTGTTTTTTTAATTTCAAGTTTTTTAATTATTTGGTTTATTATAATTTGGATGCTAGATAGGGAATTTAACAATCAATCTACTGAGGTTCCAGCTTCTTGGTATGGGATTTTAAATTCGTTTTATATTATAGTGTTTGCTCCTCTTGTTTCTAAAATTTGGCAAAGTAAGTATAATGTGTCTGGACCTTTTAAGTTTGGTTTTGGACTTATTTCATTAGCAATTGGATTTGCAATTTTAGCATATGGTTCAATTAATATTCCATTGGGCGCAAAAACAGCATCTGTAAGTATGATTTTTTTAATTCTAGCTTACTTTTTTCATACTATGGGAGAGTTATGCGTTTCACCAGTTGGGCTATCATATGTGAGTAAGTTGGCGCCAAAAAATCTTGTAGGATTAATGTTTGGAGTTTGGTTTGTGGCAAACTTTATAGCAAATACGGCCGCAGGGTTTACTGGAAGTTTTATAGATCCAATTGTTGAAGTTTATGGAATGAGTATTTTTTTCTTAATTTTCACAATAATACCAACTGCAGCAGGAATAGTTATGCTCATAGCAAATAAAAAAATAGTTAAAATGATGCACGGAGTCAAATAAGGTTAATCAAATGGTTTTAAAAAAAATTTTTTTATTTATTTCTTTTTTTTGTTTCCAATCTATTTTAATTGGACAGAAGATTAATTGGATGAGTTTGGATGAAGCATTAATTGCTCAAAAAAATGAGCCTAAAAAAATATTAATGGATGTTTATACTGTTTGGTGTGGGCCTTGTAAGTTAATGGATAAAAAAACTTTTACTAATTCAGATCTTGTGACATATGTAAATCAATATTATTATGCTGTTAAGTTTAATGCTGAGGGAAATGAAAAAATTAGTTTTTTTGATAATATTTTTCAAAACCCAAACTATGATGAAACAAGAAAATCAAGAAGAAACAGTACTCATCAATTTACTCAGTTTTTAGGAGTAAAAGGATACCCAACTACTGTTTTTCTAAGCGAACAAGGAGACTTAATAACACCTGTTGTAGGGTATTTAAATACTCATCAAATGGAATTATATTTAAAGATGATTAAGCAGGGAGACTATCAGGTTTTTTCTACTGCTCAAGATTTTGAAAATTATAAGAAGTACTTCCGTTATAAATTTAGAATTAAAGGGTGATATGTCTATTTAGATATACTTTCAAATATTAAATTAGAGGTTATTTTACTTGCTCCACCTTTATCTAGAATTTGATACAATTTTTCGTAATCATTTTTAATTTGATTAGCATTTGATGTAGCTAAAATTTTATTAAGAGAATTAGCAATTTTCTTAGAATTACAATTACTCTGAATAAGTTCTTCAACCACCTCCTTATTCATGATAATATTTACTAATGAAATATATTTCAGTTTAACTATCTTTCTAGCAATAAAATAACTTATAAAGCTGCTCTTATAACAAACAATTTGAGGTGTTCTTAGCAGAGCCGTTTCTAAAGTAGCAGTTCCACTAGTAACGACACATGCTTTAGAAAGTTTTATAAGATTATATGTTTCATTAAAAATTACAGGTATTGAACAGTTTTTAAGAATTTCATCATAGTCTTTCATTTCTCTTCCAGGAGCTCCAGCAATGACAAATTGGTATTTTGGAAATTGATTTCGAATTTTAATTAATTCTGGTAAAATTTTATTTATTTCTTGTTTTCTACTACCAGGTAAAAATGTGATTATAGGCTTATTTGAAGCTAGTCCAATTTTACTAATAATTCCATATTCTAAAGTTATCTTTGGAATATGCTCCATTAGTGGATGTCCAACGTAGTTAACTCGATAGTTATGTTTTTCTTCAAAAAAAGCTTTTTCAAAGGGTAAAATAACATATAAAGAGTCAATATTTTTCTTCATTGAATTTACTCTGCTTTCCTGCCAAGCCCATACTTGAGGACTTATATAATAATGATTTTTATAACCATTTTTTCTTGCCCATTTAGCAATTCGCAAATTGAACCCAGGATAATCTATATAAACAATAACATCTGGTTTAAAATTATTTATATCAATTTTACAGAATTTCAAATTTTTAAAAATTTTTAAAATATTTATTAAAACTTCCCAAAACCCCATGAAAGACAATTCTTTGTAATGTTTTATTAAGTTTCCACCTGCATTTTTCATTAAATCCCCACCCCAACAGCGAATATTAGCATTCTTATCGGATGATTTAATTGCTTTAATTAATGAGGCTCCGTGAAGGTCTCCAGAAGCTTCTCCAGCAATAATATAATATTTCATTTTATAATATTTTTATACCAACGATTAATAGAACTATAAACAATGATATTATTACCAATCCAGTAGCGAATGAAATTTTATTTTTTTTTATTGCTAATAAAAAAATAAATAGATTAACTATGGCGCCTAAGCTAATTAAACCTCCAAGCTTTTCTTGATGATACATTTCCTTCCAACTATCTTCAACAGGTAAATCAGATAAAATTAATGTTAAAAATATTATCAATGAAGAAGTGGCTAAAGCCCCTGTTATAAAACCAATAAAAATTTCTTTTTTATCCAAAATCCCAAATATTTAATTCTTGAATTACATGATGAGCAGTAAAATCGTATTGAACTGGAACAATTGATACAAAATTTTTATTTAGTGCCCACTCATCTGTATCTTCACCTTTATCATCATTGATGAATTCACCTGTAAGCCAATAATATTCTTTACCCATAGGGTTTGTTCTCTTGTCAAACTTTTCTATCCAATGAGCTTTTGCTTGTCTACAAATTTTAACACCTTTTAAGCTTTCTGGAGAATTGACCTTAGGCATGTTTACGTTTAATACTACATTCTTTGGAATTCCATTTTTTAAAGCATTTTCAGTAATACTCTGTATTATTGGCTTTAGTGGTTCAAAGTTGGCTCCCAAACTATAATCTAATAATGAAAATCCTATAGCAGGAATTCCAGCTATTCCGGCTTCTAAAGCAGCACTCATGGTTCCAGAATAAATTACATTAATTGATGAATTTGATCCATGATTTATTCCCGAAACACAAATGTCTGGCTTTCTGTCTAATAATTCATTAACAGCAAGTTTTACACAATCTGCAGGAGTTCCAGAGCAACTGTATTCTTTTTGAGGTCCGTTGTCTATCTTAATTTCAGAACAATGAAGAGTTGAGCTTATAGTTATTGCATGTCCCATTGCAGATTGAGGACTGTCTGGTGCTACAACAACAACTTCTCCAATTTGATTCATCACATTTATTAATGATCTAATACCAGGAGCAGTTATTCCGTCATCGTTTGTTATCAGTATTAGAGGTCTTTTTGACATTTATTTTATTTTGATGTAAAATTACTAAAATTTTAAGGTCTTAAATGATAGAATTATTTTAACAAAAACTTTTGTCTTAAGAAGCTATAAGATATACCATTTTAGCTACTTTTATAGTCTAATTTATAATCCTTACATGCGAATTTTTGATTTTGTATTTTCTTTTATTTTTATAATTAATATTTTATATGGATCCTCTCTTCCTAATTTTAATACTTCTGACAAAGACAAATTATTGATTGAGATAATATCCTATGTAATAGATAAAGGTCACTATAATCCTAAGGAAATGAATGACGATTTTTCTAAAAATGTTTTTAATTCATATTTGGAAACTCTAGACGGACAACATAGGTTTTTTTTAAAATCAGATATTAATAATTTCAGTAGGTATAAGACAGAAATTGATGATCAATTAAAGTCAGCTAAAATTGATTTTTTCAATCTAACGTATGATCAATCTGAAATTCGGATTGAGCAAGTGAGGGATTTCTATCCTAGTTTATTGGAAAAGCCTTTTGATTTTTCAGTAAAGGAGTCTACATCATTAAATTTTAAAGAAACCCCATATGCAAAGAATTTATCTGAATTAAAAGAAAGATGGAGAAAAAGGTTTAAACTTTCAACTCTTGATCGTTTTGTGACCAAAAAAGAACAGGAGTTATCAAAAAAAGATAAAGATTCATCTTATCTAATAAAGCCTGAGATCATTCTTGAGAAAGAAGCAAGACTTTTAACACTCCAAAATATAGATGATTACTTTGAAATGGTAGGTGAAGTAGTCCGTAAAGATTATTTTAGTCTATTCGTTAATTCTGTTGTTACAGAATTTGATCCTCATACATATTATTTTCCTCCTAAAGAAAAAGAATTATTTGATACAAATATGTCTGGTAAGTTTGAAGGTATTGGGGCACGCTTATCTAAAAGACAAGAAAAAGTGAAGATTGTTGAAGTTATATCAGGAGGACCTGTTTGGAAAAATGACTTATTACAAGCGGGTGATGAAATTTTAATGGTTGCTCAACCCAATGAAGAACCGATTGATATATCTGGAATGAGATTGGATGATTCCATAAAACTAATAAAAGGCCCGAAAGGAACAAATGTAATCTTAACTATAAAAAGAGTCAATGGAGTTGTTGAGGATGTAACTATTGAAAGAGATGTGGTTATTTTGGAAGAATCATATGCAAAAAGTGCAATAATAAATAAAGATCAAAAGAAATATGGGCTAATTGAATTGCCAAAATTTTATGTCGATTTTAAAGATTATGGAGAACGAAATGCCGCTACTGATGTAAAAAAAGTACTAGAACAATTTAAAAGTAGTTCTGTAGACGGAATAGTTATTGATTTAAGAAATAATGGAGGGGGATCCCTAAAAACAGTTGTAGACATGACTGGGTATTTTATTGAAAAGGGTCCAGTCGTTCAAGTTAAAAGTACTGGAGGAAGAAAAGAAGTTCTAGAAGATACTGACCCATCTTTAATATGGGATGGACCTTTAGTTGTTTTAGTTAATGAGTTTTCTGCCTCTGCCTCTGAAATTTTAGCTGCTGCTCTTCAAGACTATCGTAGAGCGATTATATTAGGAAGTAATCAAACCTATGGAAAGGGAACTGTTCAAAATGTGATTGATTTAAATAGAATAATTAGTGTAAATCAATATGGAGATTTAGGAGCTTTAAAAATGACAACAGATAAGTTTTATAGAATAAATGGGGGATCTACACAGCTTGAAGGTGTAAAAAGTGATATAGTTTTTCCAAGTAGATATAACTCTATTGAGATTGGAGAAAAAGATCAGTCAAATCCATTAGCTTGGGATAGAATAAGTCCGGCAAACTACTCATCTTGGAACAAAAACATTCAGTATAATTATATAATATCAAAAAGTAAAGATCGAATCAAGAATAATCCTTTGATTAAATTAATTCTGGAACAAGGAGAATGGATTAAGCTTAAACAAAATGACTTTAATTATGATTTAGACTATGAAAGCTATATTAGTGAAAGAGATAAAGACAAATCCTATTCTGATCGTTTTAAAGTTTTAGAAGACTTTAATTCTGGATTATCAATTAAATGGGTTCCAGATTCATTCGAATTAATTAGCTCTACAAAAGACCTGAAAGATAGACGTGATAGGTGGGTAAAGGGATTAAAAAAAGACATGTATATTGAAGAGGCGGTAAACATTTTAAATGATTTAAATCAAAACTTTAATGAAAAGATTTCTCTTAGTCAAAAAAAAGTAAAATTAAATGATTAGAAATTTTAATAATTTGATTTTACCAATCATTTAGCCTGTTTGAGTCAAAATTCAAATAAATAAAAATTAATAAACTAAAAGTTAAAAGACTTGAGCCTCCATAACTTATAAAAGGCAGGGGTATCCCGATACTAGGTAATAAGCCAAGTGACATTCCTATGTTTATTACAAAGTGTGTGAAAATCAAGGAAGAAATACCGTAAATAAAAGTTCTCCTAAATATATTTGTTTGTTTTTCTGCCTGATTAAGCATTCGAATAATTAGGACTACAAAAACAGTTATTAATCCAAAACTACCAAGAAAACCCCATTCTTCACCAACGGTACTAAAAATATAATCTGTTTGTTGTTCTGGAACAAAATTACCTTTTGTCTGTGTGCCTTGTAAAAATCCTTTTCCAGTTAATCCTCCCGAACCTATAGCTATTTTCGATTGATTGACATTGTACCCAAGTCCTTTTGTGTCTTCAATTATTCCAAGCATTATATTAAACCTATCACGATGACGCTGCTCAAATACTGAATAGAATATAAAATTTACTGAAAGTATAAACACTATAGAAGAAATTCCTATTAATATAGTTGGAAAAATTTTTGATTTAGGATTTTTATTTTTTATATAAAAAATAAAAAATAGACTAATTAATACAATAGAATAAATTATAAAATTTATTGGAGCTAAAAGAGTAACTAAAAATAAACCTATAGCCGAAAATGTCAGAATTAAATAATTGAAGGATAAGCCTTCTCTAAAAAAAATTAAAAAAAAAGAACAAAAAATGATGGCAGAACCTGGATCAGGTTGCATGATAATTAAAGATACTGGTAGTAAGATAATAAATACTCCCATGATTAAAGATTTTTTATTTTTAATATTTGTTTGAAAACCACTTAAGTGTTTTGCAATCATAAAGGTAGTAGCGATTTTTGCAAATTCAGATGGTTGAACGCTAATTCCTCCCAAAAAATACCATGAGTTTGCACCATTAACGGTTTGGCCAAAAATAAAAAGTCCAATTAAAGACAAAAGACTTATCATATATATTATAAATGAAAATTGCTGAAAAAACCGAGTTCGAATTCCTAAAATAAAAATTCCAAAAGAGATACTTATTAAAAGAAATATAATTTGTTTGCCAATTAAACTATTTAAATTACTTGAGGTCTCATTATCATAGGTGGAAGAATAAATGTTAATAAGTCCAAAAACGACAAGTATTAAATAGCAAAAAATAATTATCCAATCAATACGATATATGAGTGTTTTATTCATTTATTCTGAATGGTTTTCCTGAAAGAGGCTTAAAATATTCATCATTAAGACCTCCATTTAACATTCGGTTCTCCAGCCACTTTTTTTTAATATTTTTATTTATATATTTTTCTATCATAAGACTAGCAATAGGTGCAGCCCATCTTGATCCCCAATATCCATTTTCTACGAAAACAGCTAAAGCAATTTTAGGATTGTCTTTTGGAGCAAAAGCAATAAACATTGAATGATCTGTTAATTGTGTTTTCTTTCCATTCAATCTAATAAAATTCTCAATTGTTCCTGTTTTACCGCACACCTCAATTCCTTTAATTCTTGCAATTTTAGCAGTTCCATTTTGAATCACTTTTTCCATTCCATCAATTACTGGTTCAAAATAAATTGAATCTATTGTTGTTCTTTTTTTTTCAAATTTCTTAGTTTTCTTATCTCCATTTATTGATTTTATAAAGTGGGGAGTGATATAAAAACCTCGATTTGCTATAGCTGCTGTGAAATTTGCCATTTGAATAGGAGTAGTTAATATTTCACCTTGACCTATTGAATTAGAGATTATAGTTGGGGCTTTCCATCCTCCTTTTTTATACCATTTGTTATAATAGTTGGCGTCTGGAATAAATCCTGGTTGACCCGTAGCCAGGTCATATCCTAAATATTTACCTAGACCAAAACTAGAAAGATGATTTTTCCAATTATTTAATCCATCACTTGGAGAGTCTTTTGAATTAATTATATTTTTATAGGTATTTGCAAAATAGGTATTACATGATTTATAGATTGCACTTGTAAGATTATTTTTTGTACCAATTTTACAGTGACATTCCATAAAAGCACCTCTAGCATAGAAATGACCTTTATTACAAGTGAATTTAGTCTCTTTATTTATAACTCCCTCCTGAAGAGCTATAAGAGCATTTAAAACCTTGAAAGGAGAGCCTGGAGAGTATTGAGCCTGTAAGCCTCTATCGAATAAAGGTTTTGAAATGGTGTCATTTGCAAGCTTTCTGTAGTTTGAAGATCTTTCTTTACCAACTAATAAATTTGGATCATAGCCAGGAGAAGAGATAAGTGCTAAAATCTCCCCTGTCTCAGGTTCAATTGCGACAATTCCACCTCTTTTATTTTTCAAAAGTGCTTCTCCGTATTTTTGAAGTTCAATATCTATGGTTAAATTAATATTATTTGCTGGAATTGGAGCTATATCAAACTTTCCATCTTCGTAAGGTCCTATAATTCGATTGTACCTATCCTTTTGATAAAAAGCCTTTCCTTTTTCACCTCTTAAAATTTTTTCATAATATTTTTCTATTCCCTGCCTTCCTAGAAGTTCTCCCGATTGATAATAAGAATCCATTAACATATCATTTTCATTCACTTCACTTATATAGCCAAGAATGTTTGATCCCACCTTGTAATAGTATTTTCTAATTGATTTTTTTTGTAAATAAAACCCAGGATATTTCCATAATTTTTCTTGAATAATAGCATGTGTTTCTTTTGAAATCTCACTAGAAATTATTGATGGAATTTTAATAGAATATCGTATTGCTTTTCTGATTTTTAAATTAAACCTCTCAATACTTAAATTTAATAAAGAACTTAACTCTAATGTGTCAAATTTTGTTGTGCTTTCAGGAATAACCATTAAATCATATCCAGGTTGATTAGCAACCAAAACTTTATTATTTCTATCGTAAACAAAGCCTCTTTCTGGAAAAACTGGACTCTCTAGCACAGCGTTATTTTCTGATAGTGATTTATAATTTGAACTAATTAACTGAAGTTCAATAAGTTTTGCAGTAAAAGCAAGTGCTATGATAAAAGTAAAAGTTTGTAAAAAGTAATTTCGTGTCATCTTTTAGAGATAAAACCTAGGGTAATTGCAATTAAAATTGAAGTTAATAGACCTGTTAGGATTGTATTTTTTAAAATATCAATGTATGCTGAAAAACTAAAATAAGAAACTGAGAAATAAACTAGATGATGAATAAAAATAATTAATCCTACAAATAAAATTCTGTTTTCAAGTCTAGTTCCACTTACCATTCCATTTGATATGTCAGCATTAACTCCAAATGAGAAGTTAATCAAAAAAGGTCTTATGTAACTTATTACAATACATGAAATTGTGTTTGAACCAGGATTCTGAGTTAGTAAATCTATAACTAGCCCTAAAGTGAAGCTTAATAAAATAAATTGTATTTGAGATCCGTCAAACTTATATATAAGAATAAATATTATATAGAATATAGGGTCTATAAATCCAAGAAAATTCCATGACTCAAAAACCAAAACCTGAAGTAATACTCCTAAAATAAAATATTTTACTAATTTTATATTTTCATGTAACATTATTCTAGACTTTTAATCTTTGCTTGATATTTATTTTTCAAAATAAATACATTTATTTCATTTCCTATTATATTATTCAATTCCACGTCAATTTCATAGTATCCTCTTCCTAGATCAATTTCATAATCACTAACAACTCCAATTAGAATACCATCGGGAAAATATGTTGACATACCTCCAGTGACAATAGAGTCTCCAATTTTCACATCATTAATCACTGGAATATCACTAAGTTTAACTTTATTAGTGTTTATACCATTCCAGTTTAATGATCCAAAAGCATTATTTTTTTTAAATTTCGCATTTATTTGTAAATCTCTATTTAAAATAGAAATAACACTAGAATAATTTTCAGAAACTTTATAAATTATTCCTATAATTCCTTTAGATGATATTACACCCATTTCTCTTGTTATACTGTCTTTTGTCCCTTTGTTAACTATTAAATAATTTCTAGATGATTTGATGCTATTTTTTATAACTTTTGCTTGAAACACATCAAAAGGAATATTTGATTTATTGAAAAGCTTATTTTCATTCTTATTAATTTCACGTTTAAGAAGCTTTTTATTTTCAATTAAAAGCTCATTATTTATTTTCTTTAGATTAAAGTATTCATTTACTGAATGTTTTATATTAAAGATTCCACCAGTAAGTCCAATTGCTATTTTATCAAATTTAGAATGATGATAAAAACTCCTATTACTAATGAACTTAAATGAAAAAAGCAATAGAGCTAAAAAAAGAATAAATACTTTGTTCTTTATAAGCGCATTGATAATTTGTTGCATTACATTATTTAATCAATACTGTTTTGTATATATCAAGATTTTTTAAAGCGATTCCAGTACCCCTAACCACAGCTTGTAGTGGATCTTCTGCAACGTATACAGGTAGGTCAGTTTTTCTAGACAATCTTTTATCTAAACCTCGAAGAAGTGCCCCTCCACCCGCAAGATAAATGCCCGTATTGTAAATGTCAGCTGCTAATTCTGGAGGAGTTTGAGCTAAAGCTTCCATAATAGCGTCTTCTATTCTAATTATTGATTTATCTAGGGCTTTTGATATTTCAGTGTAAGAAATCATTGATTGCTTAGGTTTTCCTGTTAAAAGGTCTCTTCCTTGAACTGACATTTCATCTGGAGGATTTTCAAGATCTTCTATTACAGCACCAATCATTATTTTAATTTTTTCTGCTGTACGTTCACCGACATAAAGATTATGTTTGCTTCTCATATAGTAAACAATATCATTTGTAAAAACATCTCCAGCAATTTTAATAGATTTATCACAAACTATTCCGGATAAAGCAATTACAGCAATTTCAGTAGTTCCTCCCCCAATATCAACAACCATATTCCCTTTGGGTTGCATAATATCAATCCCAATACCTATAGCAGCAGCCATTGGTTCGTGAATTAAATACACTTCTTTTCCATTAACTCTTTCTGCTGACTCTTTAACTGCTCTCATTTCAACTTCTGTTATTCCTGAAGGAATACAAATAACCATCCTCAAAGAAGGAGTTATAAAACGATTTTTTAAACTAGGAATACTTTTAATTAGTTGACTTATCATTTGCTCAGATGCATTAAAATCTGCAATAACCCCATCTTTTAGAGGCCTGATTGTTCTAATGTTTTCATGAGTTTTTCCCTGCATCATGCTAGCTTCTTTTCCAATTGCAATAATTTTATTAGTTGTTCTGTCTATGGCTACAATCGATGGACTATCGACTACTACTTTATCATTATGAATAATAAGAGTATTGGCTGTGCCTAGATCAATTGCAATTTCTTCAGTAAAAAAACCCATAGATTAGATTAAGTTAATTAGTTTAAAGGTATATAAATTAATGCTTAAAATGACGTACTCCTGTAAATACCATTGTCATATTATTTTCATTGCAATAATTAATTGATAATTCATCTTTTATTGATCCTCCTGGTTGAATTACTGAATCAATACCGGCATTATTTGCAATTTCAACACAATCAGGAAATGGGAGAAAAGCATCACTTGCCATTACTACTCCTGACAAATCAAATCCAAAATTAATAGCTTTATTTATTGCTTGTTTTAGAGCATCTATCCTAGATGTTTGTCCAGTTCCTGAGGAATATAATTGTTGATTTTTCACCAAAACAATAGTGTTAGACTTAGTATGTTTACATATTTTGGATGCAAAAATAAGATCTACTACTTTATTATCACTTGGTGAGGTGTTTGTAACACTTTTTAAAATTTGTTCACTATCAGTTTTTAGGTCTTTATCCTGAACCAGAAATCCATTTAAACATGTTCTAATACTAGATTCTGGCAAACAACTATATTTTTGAATTAAAATTATTCTATTTTTTTTGGTCTGAAGCGTCTCTAGTGCTTCTGAATTATAACTAGGAGCTATAATAACTTCAAAAAACAAATCATTCATTAATTTAGCTGTTTTGGCATCTATTTCCTTATTGCTAATTAAAACGCCTCCAAACGCAGAAACAGGATCCCCTGCTAAAGCATCTGAATAAGCATTAAACAAATCAAACCTTGTGGCTATACCACAAGCATTATTATGTTTTAGAATTGCAAAAGTCGGCAAACATTCTTTAAACTCATTCATTAGGTGAATCGCTGAATCAATATCAAGCAAATTATTATACGATATTTCCTTACCATTAATTTGTTCGATTAACTCATTTAGTTTACCATAAAAACTACCTTCCTGATGTGGATTCTCGCCATAGCGAAGCTTTTTATGACTATTCTCACTTATTTTTAAAACTTTTTCATCATTATTAAAGTATTTGAAAATACTTGTGTCATAGTCAGAAGATACGTTGAAAGCCATAGAAGCAAAATACTTTCTTTCATCCAATGAAGTATAACAGTTACTTTCATTTAATATTTTGAGAAAGCTTCCATAACTAGACTTATTAGATACACAAAAAACATTTTTGAAATTCTTAGCTGCCGCTCTTATTAAAGCGACCCCTCCAATATCAATTTTTTCGATTATTTCATCTTGATTTGCTCCAGAATTAACTGTTTCTTGGAAAGGATAAAGATCTACAATTACTAAATCAATCTGTGGAACATTAAATTTTTTTAATTCCTCAATATCAGAATTACTATCTTGTCTATTCAAAATACCACCAAATATTTTGGGATGTAAAGTTTTGACTCTTCCTCCCAAAATAGATGGGTAACTTGTTATGTCCTCAACAGGGATTACAGGATGTCCAAGTGAACGAATATATTTTTCAGTTCCTCCAGTCGAATATATCTTAACATCACTTTTAATTAGATTTTCTAATATAGGTTCTAACCCTTTTTTGTCATAGACTGATATTAAGGCAGAAGATATTTTAATTGAATTCATACATTGTAATTTTACTTTTTTTCATTTTTACTGAGATTAATTCACACACTGATTCTAATAATTTAACATCTCTTTCGCTAAAAGAGTTGAGTGAATTTGAATCAACATCAATTTGCCCAATATTACTTCCTTTTAAAAATATTGGCACTACAACTTCAGACTTAACATTAATATTACATGAAATATAGTTTTGTTGATCGCATACATTAGGAACAATAAAATTTTTGTTTGAAACTGCAACTTGACCACAGATACCTTTTCCAAAAGGAATTTTTATATGATCTGTAGGATTTCCTGCGTAAGATTCAAGAATAAGGACTTTTTCTTTATGATTAGCAAAATAAAACCCAACCCAATCATAGGAAGGTGACTCTGATTTAAGGAGTTTACAGATTTTAAATAAAGAATCTTTAAAAGTGATCGAATCTTTATTTAAGATGGTTTTAACTCTAGTTAATATGTCTGAAAAGGCAATCAATTTTTTTTTAGCTAAAATATCAAATATATTAAGGCTATTATCTCTTTTTTTTAACAAAAAATACAATAATTAAATTAATTTTATGATATGATTAAAACTATATCAATTTCTGGAATGACATGTATAAATTGTGAGAAATCAATTCATGAAAAAATAACATCATTAGCCGGAGTAAATAAGGTTGTAGTTAGTTTGAAAAATCAAAATGCAATTATAAACTCAAAAAATATTATAAATAACGAAAACATTCAAGAGGCAATAGGAGCTAAATACTCAATTAGTGATTTGGAACAGAGTAAGAAAGAAAGTAAAATTTGGCAACTAAAGCCATTATTATTAATATTTGCATATTTATTTTTTGGAACCTATTATCTAAATAAAAATGATTTTAGCCTCGAGAAAGTTATGGTTGATTTTATGGGTTTATTTTTCTTGATTTTCAGTTTTTTCAAATTTTTAGATTATTCTACTTTTCCTTTGAGTTTTTCAAAATATGATCCATTAGCAAAAAAATCAATTATATATGCTAGATTATATCCTTTTTTAGAGTTGTTTTTGGGTGTTTGTTTTTTATTTAACTGGAAAATTCAAATAGCTTCTATAGTAACTCTATGCATTCTAAGTATTACGACTTTTGGTGTAATAAAAATACTTTTTAATAAAAGTGAAATTGAATGTGCTTGTTTAGGGACATCAATGAACTTACCAATGACTGAAGCTACTCTTGTTGAAAATTTAATTATGATTTCTATGGCAATTAGTCTTTTAATTTAATTAGTGTATTTTTGTTACATGAATTTCTTTAAAAATTCTTCCCACTTAATAGTTTCATTGTTATTGATTTTTAATCAGTTAGGTTTTGATTTCAATCTACATTATTGTGGTGATAGCTTTTCCTCAATTTCTTTTCTTAATCAATCTAAAAATTGTGGAATGCATCAAGAGGAAGTCGATAAATCAAACAATGACATCTTCTCGGACATTTCAAAATCGTGTTGTAGCGATAGTCAATTAAATACAGATTTAATTGATGTTCAAGTTGAGTCAGTTTTTAAAATAAACAAACAAGAATTGTCAAATTCAAGCTTTATACATCAAAACCTGAATGAAGCTAAATTATTTCCAACATGGAAATTTTTATTTGAGAAACCACCCCCAATAAATAAAAATAAAAAGTATTTATTATTTGTTCAGTTAATATATTATGCTTAGTTAAGTTGAGTTGAAATTTGAAACTAATTTTTAACCTAACCCAACTTAATTTAAATGAATATTAAATATTATATTTTTATTTTTCTTTTTTGCACAAATATTTTGAAGTCTCAAGAGACTCTTAAAGGAAAAGTAGTTTACAAACAAGAGAGAGAAACATTAGCTCTAGAAGGAGCAAATGTATATTGGCTAGACACTAATCAAGGTACTACCACAGATGAATTAGGTGATTTTAATTTAAAATTATCTAAAAAATCTGATAGACTTGTAATTAGCTACTTAGGGTTCCACCCTGACACCTTAAAAGTAGTATCCAATAAAAAAATTATTCACTTTTTAAAGGAAGATTTGAGTACAAACCTTGACGAAGTATCTTTGATTGAAAGAAAAAAAACCTCAAAACTTTCCTTTACTAAAACTCAAAACACAATTCTTGTAGATGCAAATGAACTTCTCAAGGCTGCGTGTTGTAACCTTTCTGAGAGTTTTGAAACCAATCCTTCAATTGATGTAAATTTTTCAGATGCTCTAACAGGAACTAAACAAATTAACATGCTTGGTCTTAAAAGCCCTTATATTCTTATCTCAGAGGAAAATATTCCAATGGTCAGAGGGGCTTCACAGGCATATGGATTAACATTCACACCAGGCACGTGGGTTGAGAGTATACAAATTTCAAAAGGAACAGGTAGTGTTGTTAACGGGTTCGAGAGTATTGCAGGACAAATTAACACCGAATTAAAAAAACCATTTACAGATAATCCATTTTTTTTAAACCTATTTGGATCAAAAAACGGAAGGTTAGAGTTAAACACTCATCTTAACAAAAAGATTACAGATAAGTGGAGTACAGGTTTATTCATTCATTTAAACCAAAGAAATCAAAAGATTGATAAAAACTCTGATAATTTCTTAGATGTGCCTTTATCAAATCAGGTGAATATTCTAAACCGTTTTCAGTATATGGATCCTTTAAAAGGATGGGTGGTTTTTTATAATTTGCGATTTCTAAATGATCAAAAACAAACTGGACAAATTTTATTTAGCCCTGATACTGATAAAAACTCAAGTATAATATGGGGAAGTGAAATCGAAACAAAACGATTTGACACGGCGTTAAAAGTCGGATATGTTTATCCAGAATATCCATACAAGAGTTTTGGTCTCCAAACCGCATATAGTAATCATGATCAAAAAGCTTATTATGGTTTAAGAAATTATGATATTTTTCATGAAAGTTTCTACAGCAACTTGTTGTATAATTCCATATTAAATAACACAAATAATAAATTTAAGTCTGGATTGAATTTTTCATTAGATAGATATGTAGAAAATATCGATAGTAAAGACTTCTCAAGAACAGATAAAAATTTAGGTGCTTTTTTTGAATGGAGTCATGATGATTTAGAAAAGTTAAGCTGGACAGCTGGCATACGAGTTGATTTTAACAATAATATAGGAACTTTTGTTACGCCAAGACTTCATTTTAGATATGCTTTTAATACAACAACTATTATTAGACTTTCCTCTGGAACTGGAAGAAAAGCTGCAAACATTTTTGCTGAGAATCAGCCTATTTTTGGCTCAAACAGAAGAATATATATTGATAAAGGAACTAATCCATTTTATGGATTATCACCAGAAAGGGCATGGAATTTTGGAGTAAGCATAAGTAAAAGTTTACAATTACTTAATAAAAATACAAATCTCGTTTTTGATTATTACAACACTCGATTTAGTAACCAAGTTATTGTTGATCTTGAAAAGGAAGGGAGAGTTTCATTTTATAATTTAAACGGAAACAGTTCAGCCAAAAGCCTTCAAGTAACATTTGACATTGACTTGACAACACAATTACAATTTAAATCAGCTTATAAAAATGATAATGTTTCTATAGATTATAGGAGTGGAACAAAACAAAAACAATTAGTACCAAAGAATAGAGTTTTTGCCAATTTAAGTTGGAAATCTATTAAAAATACCAAGGATAAACAATGGCTATATGATGTTACACTTCATCACCTGGGAAATCAAAGGTTAGTTGAAAACAGTACACTACCTAACACGACTCAAAGTCCATCATATTCTATTTTAAATATGCAACTAACCAGAGTGTTTTCAAATTTTTCAGAAATTTATATGGGAATAGAAAATTTTGGAAATTACACCCAAATAAACCCGATAATATCTAGTGAACAACCATTTAATGCTAACTTTGATTCCTCCCAAGTTTGGGCTCCTGTTTTTGGAAGAATGATTTATGGAGGATTTCGTTATAAACTTTAAAACTTTTTAATAAAATGAAAAAATATATTTATATAGTCTTTTTAGTAATCGTTTCAATATCAAATGCCCAAAAGAATTCTAAAAATGAAAAAACTACTTTTAGGGTTTCTGGTAATTGTGAAATGTGTAAAATGAGAATTGAAAAAGCTACTCTTTCTGTTAGCGGCGTTAAGTTTGCTAAATGGAGTATACCGGAGAATCAACTTACTTTGGTTTATAACTCAAATAGGGTAAAATTATTAGAAATTCATAATTCAATTGCGCTCAGTGGTCATGATACTTCTGTTAAAGATGCCCCTACAGACACTTACAATGATCTGCCAATATGCTGTTTATATGTTAGAGAAGAAAAAAGTAAAGCCCCATTTAAATAAAATGAGGCTTTGTTAAGTTAATCTGATAATTAAATTTACATCATTCCCGGCATTCCTCCGCCCATTGGAGGCATACCAGCTCCTCCAGCAGGAGAATCCTCTTTAATATCAACCAAAGCGCATTCGGTTGTCAGAATCATTCCAGCGACACTAGCTGCGTTTTCAAGCGCAACTCTTGTAACCTTTTTTGGGTCAATTATTCCTTCTTTAAGCATGTCAACAAAAGTTCCGCTTTTTGCATTATATCCAAAATTTGGTTCACCTTCTAAAACTTTAGAAATCACAACTGATCCTTCTCCTCCTGAATTCTCTACTATTGTTCTTAAAGGAGATTCTATTGCTTTATAAACAATTTGAATTCCAGTAGCTTCATCAGCGTTGTCTGACTTTAACTTATCTAACGTTTTCTTTGTGTTTAATAAAGCAACTCCCCCTCCTGCAACAATTCCTTCTTCAACAGCAGCTCGAGTTGCATGGAGAGCATCATCTACACGATCTTTCTTCTCTTTCATCTCTACCTCAGATGGAGCTCCAACATAAAGAACAGCAACACCTCCTGAAAGTTTAGCTAGTCGTTCTTGAAGTTTTTCTTTATCATAATCTGAAGTTGAAGATTCAATTTGAGCTTTTATTTGGTTTACTCTATCTTTAATAGCTTTACCATCTCCAGCTCCATTAACAACTGTTGTGTTGTCTTTGTCAATGGTTACTTTTTCTGCAGTTCCTAACATTTCGATAGTAGTAGTTTCAAGAGTAAAACCTCTTTCTTCAGAAATCACTGTTCCTCCAGTTAAAATAGCAAGATCTTCAAGCATTGCTTTACGTCTATCACCAAAACCAGGTGCTTTTACTGCAGCAATTTTGAGAGATCCTCTAAGCTTATTTACTACCAATGTAGCCAATGCTTCTCCATCAACATCTTCAGCGATAACTAATAAAGGCTTACCAGTCTGTGCTACAGGTTCTAGAACTGGAAGAAGATCTTTCATTGAAGAAATTTTCTTATCATACAATAATATGTATGGTGTCTCTAAATCGGTTAACATTTTCTCTGAGTCAGTTACAAAATAAGGAGAAAGGTAACCTCTGTCAAATTGCATTCCTTCTACAATGTCAACGTAAGTTTCGGTTCCTTTTGCTTCTTCTACGGTAATTACACCTTCTTTGCCTACTTTTTCAAACGCTTCAGTGATTAAGCTTCCAATATTTTCGTCATTATTAGCTGAAATACTTGCAACTTGTTTTATTTTTTCTGAGGAATTTCCAACTTCAACAGATTGTTTCTCGAGATTAGAGACAATTGCAGCTACGGATTTATCTATACCTTTTTTAAGGTCTAATGGATTTGCTCCAGCAGCAACATTTTTTAAACCTTCTTTTACAATAGCCTGAGCTAAAATAGTAGCTGTAGTTGTTCCGTCACCCGCTAAATCATTAGTTTTAGAGGCAACTTCTTTTACCATCTGCGCTCCCATGTTTTCAAGAGGATCTTCTAGTTCAATTTCTTTAGCAACAGTAACACCATCTTTAGTTACTTGTGGAGATCCAAAAGCCTTTCCAATTATTACATTTCGTCCTTTTGGACCTAAAGTAACTTTAACTGCATTAGCTAGAGCATCAACTCCTCTTTTGACACCGTCTCTTGCGTCTATATCAAATATTATTTTTTTTGCCATGATTTATTTATAAGTTTAAACAATTGCCATTAGGTCACTTTCCTTCATCATAAGGTAGTCAGTTCCTTCATGGTTTAATTCAGTTCCAGAATATTTACCGTATAATACTTGATCACCAATTTTTACAGTTATTGGGTTTTCAGATGTACCAGGTCCAACGGCTATTACAGTTCCTTTTTGTGGTTTTTCTTTTGCGCTGTCAGGAATATAAATACCTGAAGCTGTTTTTGTTTCTGCATCTAGAGCCTTAATAAGAACTCTATCAGCTAGTGGTTTAATATTGATTTTACTCATAATTAAAAATTTATTAATTAAAAATTATTATTTTCATAAACTATGCCAAATAAAAATAAAAAGATAATTGACAAAATAAATGTCAGACTGTCATGATTAGATTCTTGAAATTAATGTAATATTTAATCTTTTACCTCTGGTATTGTGCTGCTTGGAATAACTTCCTCAGGAATAACTTCTTCTATATTATCTCCCTGAATTAATTTTGAATCCGAAGCTGTATTTCCTCTTTCTAAAGCAACATTAGATAATAAAATCAATATTAAGAGTACGGCTCCTAAAATCCAAGTACTACGATCTAAAAAATCAGTTGTTTTTTGAACTCCTCCCATTTGTTGAACTCCACCACCACCAAATGAAGAAGACAAACCACCTCCTTTTGGATTCTGGACCATAACAACAAGGATTAATAAAAAACAGAAAAATATAATTAAGGCAATAAAAACGTAAAAAGTATTCATTATTTATTGATTTTATTTATTAGTTTTTTGATTTCATTTATTTGGATTGCAAATAAAGCATTTTTTTCTGGATATTTCAAACTTAATATTTTGTATGCTTGATAAGCTTTATCATATTTTTCTTGCTTAATAAATATCTTTGCTAGTGTTTCTGTCATAAGTTCTTCATTAGAAAAATCACTTTTAGAACTTAAGTCAATCATTGAATTAGAGTTAATGTTTTTGGACTGAGACACCTTCGGATCTTTTTTTAAGAAAGAATTAATTATTTTCCAATTATCATTATTGTCACTATCTGTGAAATCAATATTATTCAAGGACTTATTATTTGATATTGAAATCCATTCAGTAAAGCTTAATTTTTTTGATCTAAAACTAGAGAGTTTTTCCTTTTCTTTTTCATTCTCTTTTAGTATTGACTTGTTTTTTGACTTAACTTTAAAAGTGTTTTTCTCTATCTTGGTTTTGAATTCATTAGATCTAATTTCATACTTTTCATTTATCCAATTCATTAATAAACTTCTGTCGTATGTGATTGTAGCAGTTTTCTCTAAAACAGAATTAAAATTTATTTTTTCTTGATTTCGTAAAGACTTCACGTATAAGAAATGGGCAGTTTGAAAGTAAGGATATATTTTTGTTATTGTTTCTAACTCATTAGATGATTTTGAAGAACTTGGATTAAAATCTCTTAGTAAAGTTGTAAATTCTTTATTATTCATATTCTTACCACTTTGCTAGTGTTTCATTAAAAATATTTTGAGTTATTCTCTCAAATATTTCGTCAAGAGCTATATCTCTTACATCATAAACTTGCTGATTAGCTGAAAAGTCATAGAAATGAGAAAATCTTTTTTCAAAATCATCATCTTTATTTTTTTTATTGAAGTATCTAAGATTTATTTCCATTGTTAGTCTGTTTTGTGCAGCTTTTATCTGAGAAGTAGCTGACATTGGCGTTACACTGAATTCTACTATTTCCCCTTCGTATAAAAGGTCTCCTCCTTTATTAACTATGGATAAATTAGTTTGATTTAAAAAAAGATCTTGAAGTGCTATTGTAAATTCTTGATCTAATCCAGGTTCAACGATAGACCCAGGACGATTACCAGCTAAGTTTTCAAAAAAATTAACTTGAAATGTTTTAGTTCCAGCTGGAATTGAAGCACCAGTAAATGAATAAAATTTACATCCATTTAAGATAGAAAAAATCAATAATATTAAAAAAAAGTATAAATTATTCTTCCAATTCATTAAGATTGTGTTGTTTTATTTTTCTGTATAAAGTTCGTTCAGAAATACCAAGCTCTTTTGCAGCATTTTTTCGTTTTCCTTTACTTCGAATTAAAGCTTTTTTAATCATCTCTATTTCTCTTTCAAGTAAAGATAGAGGTTCCTCCTCAATAACCGTTTCAGCATAATCGTATTTTAGTTCGTTCACAGAGTTTTTTTCAATATTGTTTGAGTCCTCAAGATTAACTGAATGATTTTCAATAGTTTTTAAATCTGATTTGTCATCTTCGTTTTGATATATTTTTTGAATTAAATTATGATTTTTTTCTTGAGTCTCTGAAGAATTTCCACTTTGCATTAGTTCTAATGTCAGTTTTTTCAAATCATTTAAGTCTCCCTTCATGTCAAATAAAACTTTGTATAAAATCTCTCTTTCAGATGAAAAATCTGAATTTGATTTTTTTCTTTCAATTAAAGCAGGTAGTCGATTTAGGCTTTTTGGTAAATAATTATTTAAAGTACTTGATGACAGAAGACGATCTTTCTCTAAAACAGAAAGTTGTTCAGCAACATTTCTTAGTTGTCGAATATTTCCATTCCAATAATAATTTTGTAATATTTTTTGTGCACCCTCATCTAGTCTTAGTGTCGGCATTTTATATTTTTGAGCAAAGTCTGCCGCAAATTTCCTAAACAATAAAGGGATATCTTCTTTTCTTTCCCGAAGAGGAGGTAAGTTAATTTCAACAGTACTAAGCCGGTAATACAAGTCTTCTCTAAATTTCTCTTTTGCAATAGCTTCATCCATTTTTAAATTTGTCGCAGCCACTATCCTTACGTTTGTTTTTTGGACCCTAGAAGAACCTACTTTAATAAATTCACCATTTTCTAACACCCTTAAAAGTCTAACTTGAGTTTGTAGGGGTAATTCTCCTATTTCATCTAAAAAAATTGTCCCTCCATCTGCAACTTCAAAGTATCCACTTCGATTAGATGTGGCGCCTGTAAAAGCTCCTTTTTCGTGACCAAAAAGCTCACTATCTATTGTTCCGTCTGGAATTGCTCCACAATTTACAGCTATATATTTAAAGTGCTTTCTTGGCGAATTTTGATGAATTATTTTCGGAATACTTTCTTTTCCAACTCCACTTTCTCCGGTCACTAAAACTGAGATGTCAGTAGCTGAAACCCTTAATGCCTTTTCTAGAGATCTATTTAATCCTTCATTATTTCCAATAATTCCAAACCGTTGCTTAATTGATTGTAAAATTTCCATATACTATATTGCTTTTGAATAATCAACAGCATAGCCTTTAAGGGTTGCTGAAGTTACGCTTTCAATTTTAACATCAACAAAATCTCCAATGTTGTAATTTTCCTTGGGAAAAACAACTACCGTGTTTTGGGTTGTTCTTCCGCTCCATTCTAAATTACTTTTTTTAGATTCTTTTTCAACTAGAACACATAAAGCTTTATTGACATATTGCTGTGTTCTGAATTTACTATGTTTTAGTTGAAGAGATATTATTTCTTGAAGTCGTCTTTTTTTTATTTTCTCAGGTATATCGTTTATTGTTTTTCTGGCAGCTAAAGTTCCGGGACGTTCTGAATATGAAAACATAAAGCCAAAATCATATTTCACATAATCCATTAGAGATAGGGTGTCAGTATGATCTTTTTCTGTTTCTGTTGGAAAACCAGCAATCATATCCTGAGAAATGCCACAATTAGGGATTATTTCACGAATATTATCTATGAGGTTAAAATATTGTTCTCTAGTATGTAAGCGATTCATTTTCTTTAGAACAGTATTACTTCCTGACTGAACTGGAAGGTGAATATGTTTACATATATTATTATGCTTAGCCATTATATGAAGAACATCAACGGACATGTCTTGTGGATTTGATGTTGAAAAACGAATTCTAACTTTTGGATAATTTTCAGCTACTAAATTTAATAATTTCGCAAAATTGATAGAGGTTTTTTGCTGTAATTCACTTGATTTTAAAAAATCTTTTTTCATTCCACCACCATACCATAAATAACTATCCACGTTTTGACCTAAGAGTGTTATTTCTTTATAATTTTTAATTACTAAATCATCTATTTCTTCAAGAATACTTTTTGGGTCTCTACTTCTCTCGCGTCCCCGGGTAAATGGAACTACACAAAAAGTACACATGTTGTCACAGCCTCTTGTTATTGAAACAAAGGCAGAAACTCCATTTGAGCTTAGACGAACAGGTGAAATGTCACCATAAGTTTCGTCTTTTGAAAGAATTATGTTAATTGCTTTTTTTTCATCAGCTACTTCTTCTAATAGATTTGGAATATCTTTGTATGCGTCAGGACCTACAACCATATCTACTATTTTCTCCTCCTCTAAAAACTTGTGCTTAAGTCTTTCAGCCATGCAGCCTAAAACACCAACTTTTAAGCTTTTATTATTTTTTTTTATTGATTGAAAAAATTCCAATCGTTTTCTAACCGTCAATTCAGCTTTTTCTCTAATTGAACATGTGTTTACGAGTATAAGGTCAGCATCATTAATCAAATTAGTTATAGAATAGCCTTCATTTTGTAAAATTGAGGCAACAATTTCACTGTCAGAAAAGTTCATCTGACATCCGTAGCTTTCTATATAGAACCTCTTACTTTTCGTAACCACCTTATCCTTAGATGATTGAGATGAATTTGTATGGTGGGAACTTTGGTGGGATTCTAACACTTCACCATTGTATTGGTTTGGGTTTCTCTTTAGTTCCTTTGTAGTTAATCCTTTCATCTAATTTCTTTTTGTGAGAAGTGTGGTGTGAAAAATTTTAATTATTAGTTCCCACCAAATCACTTTATCCCAGTCTCAATTCAACCACAAATATAATGATTTTATGTCATTTTGTCATATAAAAATAAATTCAAAAAAAACAATTTCAAAATTTTCTAATCTTCTTTTATTTTATGAAACCTTTAATAATTTGATTAAAAAAAATCTCTTTTATTGAATAATTAAATTGATAATAAAAAAAACTATATACTTTTGTTCTCAAAATTTGAATCCCATGGCCAAAAATTTAGTTATTGTAGAATCTCCTGCAAAAGCAAAAACTATAGAAAAGTTTCTAGGTAAGGAATTTAAAGTTGCATCAAGTTTTGGTCATATTGCTGATCTACCTTCAAATGAATTAGGTGTTGCCGTTGAATCAGATTTTTCCCCTAAGTATATAGTCACAGAAGACAAAAAGAAAGTTGTTAGAGAATTAAAAAGTCTCGCCAAAAAGGCAACAACAGTTTGGCTAGCTTCGGATGAGGATAGAGAAGGGGAGGCTATAGCATGGCATTTATTACAACAATTAAATTTAGACATAAACAACACAAAAAGAATTGTCTTTCATGAAATAACAAAAAGTGCAATTTTAAAAGCAATTGAAAATCCAAGATTGATTGATGAAAATTTAGTAAATGCCCAACAAGCTAGAAGAATTTTAGACCGTCTTGTAGGTTACGAACTTTCTCCGGTATTATGGAGTAAAGTAAAGGGAGGGTTGTCTGCAGGTAGAGTTCAATCAGTAGCAGTAAGATTAATAGTTGAAAAGGAAAGGGAGATTCAGGAATTTAATCCTAAAGGATTATTTAAATCTCAAGCAGTTTTTGTAACCAAGGACGGAAAAAAAATAAAAGCTCAACTTCAAAAAAATCTTAACAACAAAGAGAGTGCATTGACTTTTTTGAAAAACAATATGAATTGTGAATACCATATAGATTCTGTTGAGAAAAACCCTGGCAAGAAAAGTCCAACAGCTCCTTTTACAACTTCAACTCTCCAGCAAGAAGCATCAAGAAAATTATACTTCTCAGTAACTAAAACTATGGTTGTTGCCCAAAGATTATATGAATCTGGATTAATAACTTATATGCGAACTGATAGTGTAAACTTGTCAAAGGAGGCGCAGGGTGCTGCAATCAATGAAATTAAAAGTCGTTATGGTGAAGAATTCGTGCAGGCAAGGAATTATAAAAACAAAAACAAAGGAGCTCAAGAGGCACATGAGGCAATTCGACCCACAGATTTAAGTAAAAATACTACTGCAGGAGATTTTGATCAAATTCGTCTTTATGAATTGATATGGAAACGAACTATCTCTTCTCAAATGAGTGATGCAAAATTAGAAAGAACACAGTTTAAAATAAAGTCTTCTAATTATAATGAAATATTTGTCGCTAACGGAGAGGTATTGCTTTTTGAGGGGTTTTTGAAAGTTTATCTTGAAGGCACTGATGATGATTTGGAAGAAGATCAAGGAATTTTACCTCAAATATCAAAAGATGAAAGATTGGATTTGAAAGAACTACGCAGTGTGCAGCGCTTTTCAAGGCCACCAGCTCGTTTTTCAGAGGCAGCTCTTGTTAAAAGGTTAGAGGAATTGGGAATAGGCAGGCCTTCTACTTATGCTCCAACAATTTCAACTGTTCAAAACAGAGGATATGTATCTAAAGGCTTGGATGAAGGCTTGGAAAGAAATTATACTCACTTATCATTTATTGAAAACAATGTTATCGAGAAAACTCTTTCTGAAAAAGTTGGATCTAACAAAGGAAAACTTATACCCACAGATATTGGTAAGATTGTTAATGACTTTTTGGTAAATAATTTTAAAAACATTTTAGATTATAATTTTACAGCAGAAGTGGAGCAAAGTTTTGATAGGATAGCTGATGGAAATCAGGAATGGAAAGGGATGTTAAAAACCTTTTATTCAGAATTTCATAATGTAGTTGACCATGTTAAGGAAAACGCTCAACGTGAATCAGGGGAGAGAATACTAGGAGATCATCCTCAAAATGGAAGAGTTGTTAAAGTTAGGCTCGGAAAGTTTGGGCCATTAGCCCAAATCGGAAACATGGATGATGATGATAAGCCCCAATATGCTAGTCTTAGTCCTGATCAAAAATTAGAGACTATCACTTTAGAAGAAGTTTTGGTTCTTTTTCAGTTACCTAAAGATCTTGGAGATTATGAGGGTGAAATAATTACCGTAAACAATGGTCGTTTTGGTCCATATGTTAAATTCGGAAAATTGTTTGTGTCACTAACTAAAGGTGTGATTGCTTCTGAAGTTGATTATCAAACAGCAGTTGATCTTATTGAAGAAAAGAAAAAAGCTGATGCACCAATTTATGATTATAATGGAATGCCTGTTACTAAGGGAAAAGGTCGTTTTGGTCCTTTTATAAAATGGAATAATTTATTTATTAATGTTAACAAAAATTATAATTTTGACAACTTAAATGATTCTGATATTATAAAATTAATTGAGGAAAAAATACAAAAGGAAAAGGATAAAATTATTAATAATTGGGTTGAAGAAGGAATAAGAGTAGAAAAAGCTAGATGGGGAAGATCCAATATAATAAAAGGGAAGTTAAAAATAGAGTTGCCTAAAACTGTTGATGCTTCAAAGATATCCCTCGAAGAAGCCCAGGATCGAATTGCTGCAATAAAAAGTAAAAAGAAAAAAGTTACTACAAAAAAGAAATAATGAGTTTAAAGTCGCTTCATCCTGTTTCTCAAGCTTCTATGAATAGTTTGGTTCTTGCTCCTGATCAAGTTATTGGCAAGACTATTGATATTCATACTCAAAGCTCTGGACTTCCATCTTTGGATGAAGTTAAAATAGGAATAATTGGTATTACTGAAAATCGAAATGCTTTCTTTCCAACTTTGGATTATGACTTAGATTCATTTCGAAGTGCTTTTTATAATCTTTTTCCAGGTAATTGGAATTTCAAAATAGCAGATTTAGGAAATTTACCCAATGGTAATGGAGTAAATGACACTTATTTTGCAATCACAGAGATTTGTTATGAATTACATAAAAGCAATATTATTCCAATTTTAATAGGAGGAAGTCATGATATGATTTACCCAATATACAAGTCATATTCATTAAAAAATCAATTAACTAACATTATTTCGATTGATAATCAATTTGATTTTTCACAAGATGAAGAGTTGATATCAGGGAGGTCTTATATGAGTCAAATTATAATGGAGGAGCCTAATTATCTCCATAATTTCACTAATTTAGGCTATCAAAGTTTTTTCATTGCTCAAGAAGAACTCAATTTAATGGAAAAATTATATTTTGAATCTATGCGTCTTGGAAAAGTTCTTGATGATATAACTCAAACTGAGCCCTATTTTAGGGATGCAGATATTGTGGGTATTGACATGAAATCATTATCATGGACAGCTACAGGAACAAACGTCTTGGGTCAGCCTAATGGAATAGATAGTAGAAGTATTTGCTCTCTTGCTCGTTATTCTGGTATTAGTGATAGAGTAACGAGTTTTGGTTTATTTGAATTACCAAGTAGCCCTATTTTTCATCAACTCTTATCTCAAATAATTTGGTATTTTATTGAAGGTTATTCAAATAGATTTAATGAGTATCCAGTGTCAATTAGTGAAGGATTTATAAAGTATATTGTAACTTTATCAGATAGAGAATTAGTTTTTCACAAAAGTGAAACAAGTAAAAGATGGTGGGTAGAATTGTTAAATGAAAATTATATAGATAATAAATTAAAAAGATCAACGTTATTACCTTGCACACAGCAAGATTATAAAGCTGCATGTGATGATGAATTACCTGAGCGATGGTGGAAAGCATCAAAGCGAGGATAAAAAAAATAAAAAAAAACCATCAGTTTTGGTGGTACTTTGCAATGAAATAATAATTTTGCAAAGAAATCGAACAATAAAGAGCTTGAATAGCTTATGAAAAAAATTGTTTTAATTATTGTTATCGTTCTAGCTGCAATAAGTTGTGGTAAACGTGATAAGGGAGAACTAGTAGGTGTTAAACAAAAAAAATGGTTTCCTGAGAAACCTTTTGGAATGACACTAATAGAGGGTGGTGCTTATATAATGGGTAAGTCTGACGAAGATGTTGCTCAACTTCAAAATGCACAAGCCAGGACAGTTACTGTTCCATCTTTTTATATGGATGAAACTGAAATAACTAATGGTGAATACAGACAATTCGTTTATTGGGTAAAAGATTCTATTGCACTTGCCATGATGGCCAGAAGGGCAGCTGAAGATGAATTAACTCCTGATAATAAAGATGGGGTAGGAAGATGGGCTTTTCAAGATGCAGACACTTCTAAATTAAATGAATTTCAAAAGTATATGCTAGAAAATTATTCTGGTCAAGATACTTTAAGTGACGGTTCGCCAGACCCATACTCTGGTCGCCCACTTAATTGGGATGAAGATATAGAATGGGGAACAGGAGATTATCCTGATCAAACCTATGCAGAAGTTATGGATGAGCTTTATTTGCCTCCAGAATATTGGTATGATGGTGAAATGAAAATAGACGTTGAAAAAATTAGATATAAATATAAGTGGTTTGATGCTGAAGCAGCGGCAAGAGAGTCAAAAAGAACTCGAGAACAATTTATTGATCGCAAACCATTCATAAAAGATGAGGATGTTCAAATATATCCTGATACTACAGTTTGGATTAAAGATTTCATGTATTCATATAATGAGCCAATGCACAACGATTATTTTTCACATCCTGCATTCCAAGATTATCCAGTTATTGGAATTTCTTGGAAACAAGCAATGGCATTTTGTAATTGGAGAACCCACTATAAAAACAGTTATCAAAAATCTAAAGGAGATCCATTGGTTAGTAACTTTAGATTACCTACCGAGGCTGAATGGGAGTATGCAGCACGTGGTGGTATTCCTTCAGGAACCTACCCGTGGGGAGGGCCTTATTTAATGAACGATCGTGGATGTTTTTTAGCAAATTTTAAACCTCTTAGGGGAGATTATGCAGTTGATCAAGCAGTTTATACAGTAGAAGCTAAATCATATCTTCCTAATGATTACAATTTATATAATATGGCTGGAAATGTTGCTGAATGGACAAATTCATCTTATGATACTGGAGCGTATGATTACGTTGCATCACTAAGTCCAAATATGTCATTGAAAGAAGAACAACGAAAAGTGGTAAGAGGTGGCTCATGGAAAGATGTTGCATATTTTTTACGAGTAAGCTCTAGGGATTTTGAGTATGCAGATACTTCAAGAAGCTATATAGGGTTTAGAACAGTTCAAGATTATTTGGGAACACCGAAGGTTAAAATAAGATAAATTAGTATATTTAGTATTAACAATAAATAATTATTAAAATGGATGATAAAGCGTTAAACAAAAGATTAAGAAGTAAAGTAGCAATGCATATGTTATTCGGATTAGGAGGAGCTGTTGTGATAGTAGGTGCCCTTTTTAAAATTCTCCACCTTGAAATTGGACCAATTACAGGAGGACTAGTATTAGGTATAGGGTTAGGAACTGAAGCTTTGATTTTTGCTGTATCAGCCTTAAATACTGGAGAAATTAAAGAAGAACATGAAGAGTTTGTAAAAAAAATTAATGGAGCAGGTCCAGTTAAAGCATCAGGTAAATCAGGTGATGAGGGACTTTCTTCTAAAATTGACACTCTAATGAAAGAAGCTAAGTTAGATGTAAGCCTTATGAACAACCTAACTTCTAGTATCAAAAAATTAGAATCATCTGCTAAAGCATTAGAACCTGCTTCAACTGCTATATCATCATCTTCTCAATACTCTGAGCAATTAGATAAAGCTGCTTCGCAATTAGACGAGTTGAATAAATTATATGCAGTTCAGGTTAAATCTACTGAATCAAGAGCTGGAAAAGATACTGTTATTCGAGATCAAATGGAGGCAGATGTAGCTCAGTTAAAAAAACAAATGGAATCACTTTCTGCAAATTTAGCATCTTTAAATGATGTTTATGGTGGAATGCTTTCTGTGATGAAAAAATAAATAACTAAAACTTAAAGCATAGAAAATGGCAGGAGCAAAAGAAACACCCAGGCAGAAGCTTATTAGCTTAATGTATTTAGTATTTATTACTATGCTTGCATTAAATGTGGGTAAAGAAGTATTAGATGGGTTTGGACAAATGTTTAAAAAGATACAATCGGCTAATATTCGGTTAGACCAAAGTAATGATGTTTATTATGATAAAATAAGTACAAATGCAGCTGAAAAAGAAGGAAAGTGGATAGGTCACGATAGAACATCAAAAGAAATAAAAAATGAGTCTGATGCGTTTTATGATAAAATAAAAGAAATTAAAAGTAGAATAACAGAAAAACAAAGAATTAAAGATCCAGAACTTGAAAAATATTCAGAAATGGATAAGGGTGAGGCTTTAGATCTTATTTTCTTTGATTCTGGCGGTGTTTCTGAAGAAGGTGAAGATTTTATACAAAGTATGATAAATTATAAGGCTACTGTTATTCAAGTTTTTGGAAGTCAATATTCTGAATATATTGGCCTTGTAGAAGAGCGTTTTTATACAGGAGATTATATAAAGGATCAGGAAAATCAAATAGTAAACAAAGATGGAACAACCCAGCCCTGGTTAGCTGCAAATTATGAAGGTTTTCCTTTAGTTTCTTCTTTAGCTAAGCTAACTATGATTCAAGGAGATATTAAAGCAACGGAACATGATGTTTTACAGACCCTTTTAGGTAAAGAGCTAGAGCTAGAGTCTGGTGTTACTGAGTCAAACTATATAACACTTTTAAAAACTGAAAAAGGTGCTTATTATCAAGGTGAAACTTTTGATGGTAGTGTTATTTTAGGAAGAAAAGGTGGAGCTCAAAATCCTAATTCTGTGAATTTAACTATTGATGGAGTAAAATTAAAAGAAGGAGATTATACACTTATTCCTGGTGGAGTAAAATTAAACATCATAACGGGTAAACCTGGAGACCATGAAATTCTTGGAGATCTTGTCTTTTTAAATGATGGAATTGAATCTAATATTGCAGTAAAACAATCTTTTCCTGTAATAGCTAAACCTAGTTCTGCAGTTATTTCAGCTGATAAAATGAATGTAGTCTATCGAGGAATACCAAACCCTATGACAATTTCTATAGCAGGTATTGCTAATAATAAAATTACAGCAAGAGCACCTGGACTTAGAAAAGTTAAAGGTTCTAAATATGTTATGATTCCTCAAAAAGGATTTGAAGTGTCTATAAGGGCAAGCGCTACTTTACCTGATGGTCAACCGGTATCAACATCAACCAAATACCGAATAAAAGATATTCCTGCTCCATCTGCAATAATTAGAGGAGAAGTTGGGAGAATTAGTTTGAGTAAATCTGATGTTGAAAATTCAAATGTAGGAGCATCCATAATAGATTTTGATTTCGATATAAAACTTCAAGTACTAAGTTTTCAATTTCAAGTGCCTGGAAAGGCTCCTGTTTCAGTTAATGGTAATAGATTAAATGCAAATGCTAAATCAGCTCTTAAATCTGCAAGAAAAGGTCAGGTTATTGAGATTTTTGATATTAAAGTTAGAAACCCACAAAACCCAAAGTATCTTTTTGAAAGAGTTGCAGGTATTCGTATTGTAATAAGATAAAATTATGAGAAAGTTGTCATTTATTTTAATATTTCTAATTATAGGTAGCCCTACTGTTTTTTATGGTCAGTCTAACTTACTCAACGCTGTTATTCCTCAAGAAATAGGAAAATTAAATGAACAACAATTATTAACAAGCGACAATGAGCCTTTGGCTTATGGTTATGTAGACGATAGAGATGTTATGTGGTCTAAGACTGTTTGGGAAAAAATTGATTTAGATGAACGCATCAATTTCCCATTTTATTATCCAGTAGCTAATGTTGACCCTACAAGAAAACCTCTTTTTGATGTTCTTTGGGAAAATATATTGAATGGTAATATAACTGAAGTATATGAAGATGGATATTTCACTACAAAACGTTCTCCAGATGTCATTAAAGGGTATTTAAAAAGTAGGGAGCTTAACAAACTAGGAAGAAAGAATTTTAATGCTGGCGTACCCAATGACGAATCTCCTGAATCTCAAGAATATTCTACTTATGAAATTGGAAAAGAGGAGATAGACTCCTACCTGATTAAGGGAACTTGGTATTTTGATAAACGATTGGGAGAACTTAAATATAGATTATTAGGTATTGCTCCTACAGCAGTTGTTGCGAGTACAAGGGCAAATAATGATGCTCAAGATTTTCCGAAAGATATTAAAGATTTGGATGCAGTTCCTCTATTCTGGGTTTGGTTTCCAAATGCAAGACTAGCATTAAATGGTTCAGAAATATTTAATTCTAGAAATGCCTCTCAACCAATAACTTTTGACTTAATGCTCAACACAAGACGTTTTAACTCTGTAATTTATAAGGAAGAAAATCCATATAATGATAGAGAAATTAAGGACTACATATACGAAGATGCTCTTCGTCAACTTTTAGAGTCTGAAAGAATTAAAAATGTAATTCGTGATTATGAACAAGACATGTGGAATAACTAATAGAAATCATATTAAAAAAAAAGCGTCTCAGAATGAGACGCTTTTTTTTTGAACAAAAGCTAAATAATAATGAATACTTTAATTGTAGGATTTGGAATTGCTGGCCTTTCTATAGCCCATCAATTGCGAAGAAATAAAATATCTTTTCACGTAATTGATTCTTCAGAAAACAGTTCTAGTCTTGTTGCTGGTGGCGTTTTGAATCCAACCGTTTTAAAACGATATAATATGTCATGGGAAGGAAAAGATTTTTTTGAATATGCTTTACCCTTTTATAAAGAAATATCAAACCTCTTAGGATATAATGTTTACAATAAAACAGGTATTAATAGAATTTTCTCAAGCTTAAGCGAACACAATAAATGGTCTGAGGCTTTCGACAAAAACAATTTGAAATTTTTTTTAAATAAAAAGATAGTTTTAAAAAATGTAGATGAGATAAACACACCTAATGGTTTTGGAACACTAAAAAATGTTGGCAGGTTGAATTTTAAAGAGATAATAAAAAAATATCAATATGTTTTGAAGGGTAACTACAAAAGAGAAGTTTTTAATTACTCAAATTTAAAATTTAAAAGAGGTGAAGTCACTTATAATGATAATTCATATAAAAATATAATTTTTTGTGAGGGCTATGGTATGAAAAACAATCCCTTTTTTAGTTACCTTCCTTTAGTCGGTAATAAAGGCGAAATGCTTGTTATCAGATCTTACAAACTTTCTGAAAAAGCCATATGGAAAGGTAAGTTTTTCATAGTTCCTCTAGGGCAAAGTCTTTTTTGGATTGGAGCAACATTTAATAATAATGATAAAACTGCTGAAAAATCTTTGTCTGCTAAAAATGAGCTTTTATCTGAACTACAAGAAAAATTAAATATTCCTTTTGAAGTTATTAGTCATGATGCTCAAATTCGACCAACAGTTATAGATCGTAGACCATTATTAGGGTCACATCTGGAATTTGATAACATCTATATTTTCAATGGTTTAGGAACTAGAGGTTCTCTTATAGCTCCTCGACTATCTGAGTTTCTTTATAATTATATTTTTTTGGATAAAGCTTTGTCTACCTCAATAGATATTCGCAGATTTACACTCAAAAAAAAAGAAGTATAAATTTATGTTAAGTGCACAAAATATAGGAGTTTCCTTTGGAGGTTTTACTTTATTTGATAATCTAAATTTTAGACTTGGTCAAGGAGATAGAGTAGCATTAATTGGAAAAAATGGAGCAGGAAAGTCAACACTTTTAAAACTTATAGCTCAAGAACAAACTCCAACCAGTGGAAGTTTTGCAATAGAAAAACAATGCAAAATAGGATATTTACCGCAAGACTTAGACTTTCATAATACTGGGAGTGTTCTTGAAGAGGCTTATAAAGCTTTTAAAGAAATATTAGAAATTGAAAAAAGACAAGACTTTATAAATCACCAGTTAGAAATTAGAAATGATTATGAGAGTGAAGAGTATTCAGGTTTAATAATAGAGTTGACAGAATCTACATCTAATTATGAACTATTAGGAGGTTACCATTACAAAGCGAAGACAGAAAGAATTCTACTAGGATTGGGTTTTAAAAGCATTGAATTTGATAAACCAACAGAAGAGTTTTCTGGAGGGTGGAGAATGAGAATTGAGTTAGCTAAACTTTTACTTAGAGAAAATGATATTTTATTATTGGATGAGCCTACTAATCATTTAGATATTGACTCAATTATTTGGCTAGAGCAATTTTTAATGAAATATAAAGGAGCTGTTTTATTAGTATCTCATGATAGAATATTTTTAGACAATGTTACTAACAGAACTATTGAGATTATTCAAAAACACATTTATGATTTTAAAAAGTCTTATTCAGAATATCTTAAGCTTCGCCAAGAGATAATTGAACAACAAAAATCAGCTAAAAAAAATCAAGACAAACAGATTCAGGATACAGAAAAGTTAATTGAACGATTTAGAGCTAAAGCTTCTAAGGCTAGTATGGCACAATCCTTAATCAAAAAGCTTGATAAAATTGATAGAATTGAAGTAGATCAAGAAGAAACACAAACCATGAAATTGAATTTTCCAGTTAGTAAGCAACCGGGAAAGACAATATTGGAATCAGAAAGAGTGTCCAAGCAATATGGAGAAAATATTGTCTTTAAAAATGTTGATTTACTTCTTGAACGTGGATCTAAAATTGCATTTGTAGGTCAAAATGGCCAAGGGAAATCTACTTTAGCAAAAATAATAGTAGGAGAAATAAAATATCAAGGAAACCTTAAGTTGGGGCATAATGTTGAAATAGGATATTTTGCTCAAAATCAATCAGAGTATTTAGATGGTCAATTAACAATTTTGGAGACGGTTCAAGAAGCGGCTACTGAAAAAAATAGAAGTTCTGTAAGAGATATTTTAGGAGCTTTCCTTTTTAGAGGAGATGATGTAGATAAAAAAGTTAGTGTTTTATCAGGAGGTGAGAGAAATAGATTAGCTCTTTGCAAATTACTTCTTCAACCTTTTAATGTTCTAGTTATGGATGAGCCAACTAATCATCTTGACATAGCTTCAAAAGACATACTTAAACAAGCCTTGAATAAATTTCAAGGCACTTTAATTCTTGTTTCTCATGATAGAGATTTTCTTGATGAGTTATGTGATCTTGTTCTTGAATTCAAAGATCAAAAAGTAAAAATGCATTTAGGGGGAGTAAAATCATATTTAGAAGAGAAAAATATTAAAAATTTTACAGAAATAAGTAATCATAAAAATACAGAGACTAACCCTTCTGAAAACAAAAATAATGCAGGTGATTATTTAAATCAAAAAAAAATTAACAATACAAAGAGTAGGATTAATAAGTTAGAAAATAAAATTGATATGCTTGAAAAAAAAATTAAAGCTATTGATCTGGAGTTGGAAATTAATTATGAAAAAACTATTGCTTCTACTGATTTTTTTGATAAATATCATGCACAAAAAAAAGAACTTCAAGATAATATTGATATTTGGGAATTAGAACATAAAAAGTTAGAAAAAATAATCAAAAACAATGATTGAACAATTTTTTCAATGTCCCCATTGTTGGAAACAAATATCAATGTTGATTGATTCATCTTTAAGTCAAAGTGAGTATATAGAAGACTGTGAAGTGTGTTGCAATCCTATTTTAATTAAATTTTCTTTCCATTCAGAGATACTTAAGTTTTTTAATGCGTCATCTATAGAGCAATAATTAAATTACTTACTATGTATTGCATAGTACCATTTTATATATTACATTCGTAAAATATTTAATTTTATTTTAAAAGTAAACATTTAATTACCTTCTTTCAACAAATTATAGTATGGACATAAAAACTTATTTAGTAATATGAAAAAAGCACGCTTATTATTAATTTTAATTTCATTACAAATTTATGGTCAAAATCTAGATCCAATAAACTTTGACGGTGTCGTAAACACTGATGAGTGGTCTAATTTCCCTTCTTTTGATATTTCTTATGAAATTGAGCCTGGAAATAACACTCCTTCTTTTTATAAAACAAAGGCTTATGTCGCATATTCATCAACTCATATGTATATTGGATTTTTAGCTGATATTCCAAAAGACAAGTTGAGAAGTTCGATTCGAAATCGTGATGAAGCTTGGCAAGATGATTTTGTAATGATTTGTATTGATACATTTGGTGATGGTAGATATATGATATGCTTAGGAAGTAATGCTGATGGAAGTCAAATGGACATGAAATTTAATAGGAATGATGGAGACCCTTCCTTTGATGTTATGTTTGAAAATAAAGCACAGATATTTGATAACGGGTATCAAGTAGAATTGAAAGTTCCTTTTTCTACTTTTCAATTTAAAAATAAATCTATATTAAAGTGGAAAACTTCTTTTTATCGTAAAATTTTTGCAAATGGAGTTGAAAGTCAGAATATGGATTTTCCAATTGACAGAAACAATCCTTGTATTACATGTCAAGCCAAAAATGAACTTGTTTTTAAAAACATTAAACCAAAGCTAAGACTTAACTTATTGCCTTATGTTTATAGTGGAGTCGAAGGAAATGCAGATGAAAACTCTATCAGATATGGGAAACCAAAATTTAGTTTTGGATTAAGTGGAAGAGCAGATTTAAGTTATTCAACATCTTTAGAGTATACTATTAATCCTGATTTTTCTCAAGTTGAGGCTGATGTATCTCAAATTAATGTAAATGCTACTTTTGCTATTTTTTACCCTGAGAGAAGACCTTTTTTTAATGAAGGAGCTGATTTAGTTAGTACTGAGCTTAATACAGTTCATACTCGAATGATAAATCAACCTATTCTTTCTACTAAGTTGATTCATCAGGATGAAAAACAACGTATATATTGGTTAGCGGCATATGATACTAAAACTGCTTACATAATTGGAGGAGAAAACCAGTCATATAGTGGAGAGGGGAGAGAAAATTTTTCAAATATTTTAAGGTATCAAAGAAATTATAGCAAAGGATCAAATTTTGGTGCGTTAATAACAAATCGAATTTTGAAAGGTGGTGGAAGTGATCATACATTTGGTTTGTCAGGCCGGCATCAATTTTTAAAATCATATACTGTTAATTTTGAATTAAATAAAAGTATTACCAATGAACCTGAAAACGATTGGATTGAACAGGATGGTTTTATAAAGAGTAGATCATTAAGGTTAGACGGTGAGTCTTATAGTGGAGATGCAGTCCTTTTTGATTTAAGTCGAACTACACAAAATTGGGAGTCCTCTATTGGCTACAAACAATTATCTCCTTTATACAGAACTCCACTTGGTTTTGTAACCAAAAATTCTTACAGAGAAATAGAATTTAGTCAAAACTATATTTATTATGGAAATAATTTTATTCAGCAAGCTAATATAGGGACAGCGTTGTGGGGACAATTTAATTATGATAATTTTCAAAAAAGTTCTGGAATTGAGCTAAGAGGGGAATTGATTATGAAGAATAATTTACGGACGGGATTTAAATTTAATCATCAATTTAACAATGAATTTGAAGGTTTTAATCCAAAAAACTTAAATTCTATAGGCTGGATGGTCAATTACAGTCCATCAGAGATTGTAACATTAAGATTTGGAATTGGAATGGGCGATCAAATAGGCTATAATCTAGATGAATTAGCCCTAGGAGATGAATTAAATATTAGAACCTTTAATTCCTTCCAATTATCAGATAAGTTTCGAATTAGTCCAATTTTAAGATATAGTGAATTAAGAAATAAGGTAGATGGAGCATTATATTATAAAGGATACATTACTCGAATTAACTTCAATTATCAATTTAATAGAGATTTTTCAATAAGATTAATTACAGAATATGATGATTTTGATAAAACCTTTTTCTCTCAACCATTAATTAAATGGAACCCAAATCCATTCACTTTGTTTTATATTGGAGGAAACATTGGATATAGTAGAGCAGAGGCTAATAAAAAATTTACTTCTGAATCAGCCCAACTCTATTTAAAATTCCAATATTTAATAGGCAATTAGTTTTTCAAACTATTAATATATCTTTCGGCATCTAGTGCTGCCATGCATCCAGTTCCAGCAGCAGTTACAGCTTGTCGATATTCCTTGTCTTGAACATCTCCAGAGGCAAAAACACCAGGCTTATTCGTTTTAGTGTTTTTTCCTTCAGTTATTAAGTATCCTCCTTCATCCATTTCTAACTGATGCTGAAAAATTTCAGTATTAGGCTTATGTCCAATTGCAATAAAAAGTCCTGTTATTTCAATCTCTTCTTTTTCACCAGTTTTATTATTTAGAATACGAAGTCCCTCAACAACTTGATTCCCCAAGACTTCATCAATTTCAGAAAAATATCTCAAGTCTATGTTTTCTGTATTAGTAACTCTGTGTTGCATAGCTTTAGACGCTTTCATTTCACCTTTTCTAACAAGCATAGTTACCTTATTGCAAATATTAGATAGATATGTAGCTTCCTCTGCCGCTGTGTCTCCTCCACCAACAATTGCAACATCCTGTCCTTTATAAAAAAAGCCATCACAAACTGCACATGCTGAAACTCCGCCACCTCTTAGTCTTTGTTCACTTTCAATTCCAAGATATTTTGCCGTAGCTCCTGTACTTATGATAATAGTCTTTGCGTGTAGCTCTGTTCTTTCATCTACCCATGCTTTGTGAATTCCTCCTTTATTTGAGGCAAGTTCTACTTTAGAAACATGTCCAATTCTAACTTCAGTTCCAAATCGTTCAGCTTGTTGTTGAAGTTGAACCATCATAGTTGGCCCATCAATTCCATTGGGATAGCCAGGAAAATTATCAACTTCAGTCGTTGTTGTTAATTGACCTCCAGGCTCCATTCCAGTATACATAATTGGCTTAAGGTCAGCCCGAGCAGCATATATGGCAGCTGTATATCCAGCAGGACCACTTCCAATAATTAACGTTTCTATAATGTCCATGAAAATATTTAAATTTGAATTGATTTCAAATGTAAAATTTAATGGTTAACTAAATAAGTGTTTGTAATAAGTATTCGTTATGTGTTAATAAATTATTCTTTTACAACATCTAAAATATTATAAATATAACTTGCTTGAATGCTTAATTTTGATCTATTTTCAGTCAATTTATAGCTTTCTCTCTTATGATGAAACACACCGTAATCGGTAGTATTAAAAGCTGTTGTATATATTAAACTCACTTTATTATTATGATTTACTTCAGTTCCAATAAGTAAATATGTGCTTGTGTCAAAATAAAAATTCCATATGTCAGATCCATCAAGATAGCTCACTTCTAAGGAGTGTACATTTTTTTTGTTAGGTAAACTAGTTACACCCATATATTTTATTATCGTACCTGTGTCTTTTAATTTCATGGGTTGCCAAAAAACATAAAAAGCACCATCAAGATTTGATTTAGCTTTATTTAAAGATTTTAGATCACTTACATTGTTCCCGTCTTCAATTATTTCAGTAACAATTCCGTTTGTTTTAAAAAGTGTATTATTTGATTCTATTTCAGTTGAGTAAGGATGAAGTTCATGAGTTATCTTTTGTCTAATTTGGTTTTCAACATCACCCATTTTATCATAAGTAAATGTGGTTTTTAGATATTTAATTTTTTTTATTTTATTGAGGTTTACTTCGCCTCCATGTGCATTTATAGATTTTAAGAGAATTTCTTTAATTTTTTCATCTTGCGATGATACTTTATTCAAAAAAATTATACTAAATATCAAAAGCAATCTAATATCAAATTGTATTTTCATTCTAATTTTTAAAATTAATTAATTTTTCAGATGATAAGATATATAATTGTATTCTCAGTAAGTTGTTTGTTTCTATCTAAATCAATGGCTCAAGATGTATTAAAAGAACAAGATAAGAATTCTATAATAAGTGTTATAGAAAAACAAGAAAAGGCTTGGAATGATGGAGATATTAATGCTTTTATGCAAGGATATCTTAAATCAGAGAACTTGGTTTTTAATGGATCTAGTGGACCTTTTTATGGTTGGAATTCTGTAAGAGACAGATATTTAAATTCTTATCCAACAAAGGAAAAAATGGGTCAATTAAAGTTTAAAATTTTAAATATTTCATCTGTATCTGAAAATGTAGCACAGTTGTTAGGGCAGTTTTTTTTATGTTATCCTGATAAAGAATTAAGTGGATATTTTTCTTTAATATGGTTGAAAAATGAGAATGGTTGGTTAATTTTGAGTGACCATACTTCAAGCAGCAACTAATTATGTTTTCAAAACAACGTTTAGGACTTTTATTAGGACCGTTATCTTTTATTGTTATACAATTTATTTCTTTCAGTGATCTTAGTGAAGAGGGTAGAAACGTTCTTGCTACGACTAGTTGGATGGCAATATGGTGGATACTAGAAGCGATACCTATAGCTGCAACCGCTTTACTTCCAATTGTATTATTCCCTGTAACTAATGCTGTTTCTATTTCGAACACTACGGCAGCATATGGACATAAGTATGTTTTTTTATACTTGGGGGGCTTTCTAATTGCTATAGCAATAGAAAGATGGAACCTTCATAAAAGAATTGCTTTAAATATCATTTCAGCTATAGGAACCAAGATTAATCTAATAATTTTAGGCTTTATGGTGGCTACTGCATTTTTATCGATGTGGATATCAAATACAGCTACATCAGTAATGATGCTTCCAATTGCACTTGCAATTATAAAACAGCTAGAAGACAATCCTTCAACCTCTGTTAATGAGAATAAGCAGTTTGGAAAAGCTTTATTACTTTCAATTGCATATAGTGCTTCTATAGGTGGCATTGCAACTATTATTGGAACTCCTCCAAATCTTGTCTTAGCAGGTGTTGTAGAATCAAATTTTGGATATGAAATATCTTTTTTCAAATGGTTTGTCTTTGGATTTCCTATTTCTATGATGATGTTATTTATATGTTGGCAATATCTAACTAAGAAGGCCTTTAAATTTGATCAAAATGAATTTCCAGGTGGTAAACATGAAATAAATCGATTAAAAAATAATCTAGGTAAAATGTCTGTAGAAGAAAAAAGGGTAGCATTTATATTTTTTCTTACTGCTCTGTGTTGGATTTCTAGATCATTTTTATTGCAAAAATTTATTCCAAATATAGATGATACTATTATTGCTATATCATTTGGATTAATTCTGTTTGTTATTCCGTCAAGTGATAATAAAAGAGCTCTTATTACGTGGAAAGAGGCTGTTAAGCTTCCTTGGGGAGTTATAATTTTATTTGGAGGAGGAATGGCTTTAGCTAAAGGATTTGTTGACACTGGGCTGGCTATTTGGATTGGAAGCAAGCTAACAATACTTAAAGATTTACCTCTAATTATTTTAATCCTATGTTTAGTTACTGTAGTTAATTTTTTGACTGAAATAACATCTAACCTAGCAACCACAGCAATGCTACTTCCTGTTTTGGCAACGATGAGTTCACAAGTTAATATTCACCCATTTATTTTAATGGTTGGAGCTACAGTTGCTGCCTCCTGTGCGTTCATGTTGCCAGTTGCGACTCCTCCAAATGCAGTAGTTTTTGGAGCTGGTTATCTTAGGATTCCAGATATGGTAAATAAGGGGTTTTGGCTAAATATTATTTCAATAATTGTGATTACATTAATGGTGTATTTTGTTCTTCCCTCATTTTGGGATATTTCTTTAACTGATTCTCTTTTAGAATATAAAAATTAGAATACTATTCGACCTGGATTAAGAATATTTTTCGGGTCAAACATAATTTTGATCTGCTCCATTAGTTTGATTTCTTCTTCAGATCTACTGGTTTGTAAATATTTTTTTTTATGTAATCCAACTCCATGTTCAGCAGATAATGAACCTTTATGTTTTTTTAGTGGAGAATAAACAATAGAATTAATAATATCAATAATTTCAGAATTATCAATGTCTCTTCCTATAATAAAATGAATATTTCCATCAGCTACATGTCCAAAAGGAAAAATTGTTTTGACTTCTTTGATATTCTCAAGCTCTGTAATTATTGAATTTATAATTTTTCCAATTAGAGAAATTGGTATACTAATATCAAAATGCTGATCAAATTTTGCTTTAGATGCTAATATTGCTACATCTTCTCGAATCTGCCATATTTGATGAAGCTCTTTTTCTGTTTTTGCCATTACTGCATCCTCAATTATTTCTTTTTCTAATGACTTTTCAATATGAAGCTCTAACAACTCATAATCTTCTTTCGGCTGACTTCCAAGACTCTCAATAAGCACATAATACTCATAATCATCTGACAGAGGCTTAATTAGTTCAGTAGATTCGGTCATGGCTTTATATGTTCTTTTCCAAATTAATTCAAAACCACTAAGATTTCCACTCAATTCAGATTCAAGATATTTAAGTAGCTTAACTACTTTTTCATATGATTTTACAGCAACAAAAGCAGATGAACGACTCTTTGGTGCTTCTTGAAGCCGAAGAACAACTCTAGTTACGATTCCTAACGTTCCTTCGCTGCCTATAAAAAGCTGTTTCAAATCATACCCTGAATTATCTTTAATTATCTTCTTTAAAGAAGAGATAATTGTACCGTCAGGCAACACAACTTCTAAACCTAAAACCATTTGCCTGGTCATGCCATAACGAAAGACTCTTAAACCTCCAGCATTTGCCGAAACTGCACCCCCTATCTGAGCAGAGCCTTTAGCACCAAAATTTAATGGCAATAATAACTCTTTTTCAGCTGCAGCATTAATCAAATTTTCAACAATAACTCCAGATTGTGCAGTTATAGTTTTACTTTGCGAATCGATTTCTTCAATTAAATTCATTTTTTCTAATGAAATAACTAATTGATTTTTTTGTGTTTCTGTTCCCCCAACTAAATTAGTTAAACCACCATGAATAATTATTTGTTGGTCATATTTGCTACACAACCTAACTATCTCACTGACTTCTTTTGTTGTTCTAGGAAGGGTGACTGCAATGGCCTGAAGGGGCTCATTAGTTTTCCAAATATGAGAGAATCTTGTTAAGACATCATCCTTAATAAGTAATTGATTTTCTTTTAATATTGACTTTAATTCTTCAATTAAATTGTCTTTGCCCATTTTTAACTTAACGTAATATTAATATTGACTAATATAATTTTTTTTTTACATTTGAATAGTAAATCATCAAATTGAAAAAAGAAAATTATTTTATTAGAGTGATTACATCATGGATATTGCTATTAGTTTTTTTAGCTCCAACGGGAATTGAATCGATCAAATCTGTTGAAAAACATAAGCATAATTCTTGCACTGAAACTTCAACTCATTTTCATCAAGAATATGATCCTTGTTCTTTGTGTGATTTTAGTCTATCAGGTTTTGAATTAAACCTAGATTCAGAATTTTACATTGCAAATAATATTTTATTTAAAAAAAATCTATCAATTTATTTAGATATTTTTTTTTCCTTTCCTAATGAAAAGTACTCTCCAAGAGGCCCCCCAAGGTTTAGTTAATTAACTTGATTTATATAATAAGTAAAATCTCCTGTGCGGTCTAAACTAATAGATCTGCGCAAATAATTAATTAATAACTTAAAAAAATAAGCATGAAAACAAATAATTTTTCACCTTTTATACTAGCTCTTATATTATCATTTACATCCTGTTCAAAAGATGACGATCCAGCACCAGAAGTAGTCAATGAAGAAGAAGTAATAACTACTTTGGAGGTAACTTTAAACTCTGGTAGTTCAACTATTATTATGAAATATCAGGACTTGGATTCGGATGGTCCTAATGAACCAGTTATTACTATATCAGGAAATTTAACCTCAGGAACTACTTACGTTGGACTCATTAGAGTACTAAATGAACTTGAGTCTCCAGCTGAAGACATCACTGAAGAAGTTGAAGAAGAAGATTTAGATCATCAATTTTTCTACACTGTAGGCAGTGGACTTGATCTTACAACTGAATATTCTAATTTTGATTCAGCAGGAAATAATTTAGGAACTAAATTCAACTTAACTGCTGGGTCAGCAAGTAGTGGTAGTCTTACTTTTTCACTAGTACATGAACCAACAAAACCAAATACTGGTTTAGCAAGTGCTGGGGGGGAAACAGATATTCAGGCTATTTTTAATATTACAATTGAATAATTACCGTTATCTATAAAATTTTAGATAATTAAATTTTTATTAATGTAAATTGAGGATAATACTTTTATTATCCTCAATTTTACTTATACGTTAATTTTAATCAAACATTTAAATGTTTAGATTGCTGCTTATAGGAACTCTATTTAACTCTTTTTGTCTTTTTTCTCAGAATTGTGATAATATATTTTCTGGGAAAGTTGTTGATTTACATGATGGAAAAGTTTTAATTGGAGCTATTATAGATGCTGAAGGACTTAATGAACAAATCATAACTGATTCTAATGGAGCCTTTAGTATTTCAAATCTTTGCAACAAATTTTATGTTTTTGAAGTATCACATCCACAGTGTAAAACTAAAATAGAAACTATAAGAGTTTCTCAAAACATCAATAGGATCCTAAGGTTAGAACATCACATAGAAGAATTAAATGAGATTATTGTATACGGTAATTCTTTCATAGAAAAATCCAAAACATTAATTGAAAATAAAATTTCAAGTAAGGTTTTGGAAAAAAGCATTAGTTCACCTTTAGGTGAAATTTTAAGTAATTTATCAGGAGTGTCATCATTTAAAACTGGAAATTCAGTTGTTAAACCAGTTATTAATGGATTACACAGTAGTCGTGTTGTGATTATAAACAACGGAGTTCGAATGGAAGATCAAGAATGGGGTGAAGAGCACTCACCGAATATTGATGTTAATTCACTTGATAAAATCACATTGATTAAGGGCGCTGGAGCTTTGCAATATTCAGGAAGTGCTCTAGGCGGAGTTATAGTTGCAGAAACATCAAATTTTGAAGTAAAGGACACCCTATACGGTAAAATTTTAGTAAAAGGGGAAACAAATGGAAGAGGATTAACTACAACCTCAAATTTAATTAAGACTAATGAAAATGGGTTATATTCCTCAGTTCAAGTTACTTTTAAGCGTTTTGGAGATTTTGAATCACCAAAATATAATTTGAATAATACCGGAGTTGAAGAACAAAATGCTTCTTTTAGATTTGGTCTAAACCGATTCAAGTATGGATTGGAATTGTATTATTCTATTTTTAATAATGAATTAGGAATTTTAAGAGCTTCCCATATAGGAGGTGCTCAAGATCAAATTAGAGCAATAAATAGTGAGCGCCCCTTTATAGTTAATGATTTTTCTTATAAAATTAATGTTCCTAAACAAGATCTTAATCACCGTACTTTTAGGTTTAAAGGATTTAATAGATTTAAACGTCTAGGCAAAATAAGTTTCCAATATGACTATCAACAAAACAATCGTTTAGAATTTGATATACGAAGGGGAGATGATAAGTTTAAACCTTCAATTGATTTAGAACTTAAAACCCACAGTATTAAGGTAGATTTAAAATCTCAAGTTTCAAATTTATTAAATATAAAACTAGGGGCAATAGGAAGATATCAAAAGAATTTTCCAGATCCAGAAACAGGAGTTAGAAGAATTATTCCTGATTATAATAAATATGATTTAGGAATATACTCAATTTTTGACTTAAAAATTAATGACAAGTTCCTTTTGGAAGCTGGAGGTCGTTTTGATTTTTCATCTATGGATGTTTCAAAGTATTACAGAACATCCTTTTGGGAATCTCGAAACTACCAAGATTTGTTTTCTGATTTGATCATTAATGAAATTAGTAGTCAGACGCTAATTAAAACAAAATTGATTTTCACAAACTATTCAACAACTTTTGGTTCTAGATATAATTTTGATAAGAATCATTCAATAAATTTTAACTATTCAATCGCTTCAAGAATGCCTAATCCTTCAGAACTGTTTAGTGAAGGCCTTCATCATTCATCAGCTCGAATTGAACTAGGCGATTTAAGATTTAATTCAGAGGTCGGTCATAAAATAACTTTAAATTATATATTTCAAAATAAAAATATAAACTTATCGGTTAATCCTTATATAAATTCAATCAATGATTTTATATTAATTGAACCAACTAGTGTTCAAACTACTATAAGAGGAAATTTTCAGGTTTGGGAGTATAGACAAACTAATGCCCAGATTTTAGGCTTAGATATTGATGCCTTAGTAGTTTTAAATAAAAATTTTTATTTAGACAATCAATTATCAATTATCAAGGGCCGTGATCTTTTAAAAAATGAGCCTCTCATAAGTATGCCTCCGGTAAATATAAATAATGAAATAGTATATCAAAATCAAAAAGCTAATAACATAACACTGTCATTAAAGAGTGAGTATACATTTCGTCAAAATGAGTATCCTGACAATAACTTTGATGTATTTGTTGCATTATCAGAAACTACAGAAACACTCGATTTAAGTACTCCGCCTGATGCTTATCAAATATTTAATTTTAATTCAAGTATTGGTATCATCACCAAACAAAATTATAGTCTCTCCTTAAGTTTTAGCATAAGAAATTTATTTAATAAAGAATATCGAAATTATCTTAACCGACTAAGATATTACGCTCATGATTTGGGAAGAAGTTTTATTTTTGGTGCTAATTATAAATTTTAAAGTTAAGTCTTCATTAATTTAGTTATTCATTTTTAAAAAGAGTTAGAAATGAATAATAAACACCTTGGTTTTTATCAGATGAAGTGGCAGGCTTGAACTTTGGCAGCGTTTTAACAACTCTTAATGCTTCTTTTGCAAACACTTCTTGTCCTTCAGTAGTTCTGGCTTTATATTTAGATATGTTTCCATATTTGTCAATATAAATTCTAACATAAACACGACTGATTGTTTTTTGATTAAAATTAGAAGGATATATAATATTAGAATGGATGAAATTGTCCAGTTCTATTTTAAAGCATTTTTTTTTATTTTTTGAATTTTCGCAACCAGGAAAAACAGGAGCAATTAATTCTGGACTATCAAAGAATAAAGAATTTGTATTTGATACTATTTTTCTCGATTTCATATTCTTACGTTTACGCCCATTTTTAGTTGTTATTTTAATAATCCCTGCATTTCCCAATAACCCATATTTATTTGTTTGAGCTAGTGATCTCAAAACTTCTACATCAACTATATCGTCAAGTGGAATGTTTGGATAGAAACTCCATAAAGGAATACCTTTTTGAATGGCATTTTGAACTATTTCGCCTGGAATGACAAACAATTGATCATCTACAACAAATGCAGGAATAGTTTTAGAATTATTAATCGAATTCGAGCTTCTTAGACGAATTATACCGGTAGAAGGACTAGCTATCTGAACTCCTGTTAGACGATTTCGTATAGCTGCTATAAGGTTAAATGCTTTAGTGTTTATCCCATATTTATTAAGGCCCATTTTTTGCCAACGAATACTTTGTCTAATTGAATCAATTTCAAAATCACTATATTCTTTAGGGTTAAAAATATATTCATTTCCTTTACTTTTAATTGTAATAGAAACTAAAGAGTCTTCTATTACAATTACTTCATCAAGATTGATTCCGGTTAAATTTTTAAAGTTCTCAATTTCTTTATTGTTAGTCTTCTGACTGTCTCTCTGAATCTCCTTTTTAATTGTTTGGGAGAATGAAATACTTGAAATAAAAAAAATAAAAGATAAAAGATTTTTCATTATTTAAAGTTATCAATTTTAAATTGAAAGTGAATAATATATAAAAAACCTTCTCTTTAAAAGTGTTCTAAATGAGTTCTTAAAATAATAGACGTGGTGTTAATTTTTAGAATTCATCATAAATTTTAATTTATACAGCATTGTAGTATATGTAAATTCTTATAAAAAAAGTCTCAACTTTCTATTCTATTTTCAGTCATACAATTAATTATTTAGATCCCTCAAAAAAGAACAGTTCTTCAATAGCTATCTCAAACAACTTTGACATCTTAAATGCAGTGGGTAAACTTGGATCAAATTTTTCCTTTTCAATCGCATTTATCGCTTGACGTGAAATACCAATTAAGTTGGCTAATTCTTCCTGTGTCAATTTTTGATTTTTTCTTAATTCCCTTAGTTTATTTTTCATCGAAATCTTCTATAATTAACGATATTGGCAATAATGTATGAAAGTGAAATAAACATCATTAGATATTCGAATTCAGGTTCCTTCCCAATAATTCCAAAATCAAAAGAGACTTCATATGTAAGACCAACTACTACTGCTAAGCCCAATGTAATGGCCATTGCTTCAAATTGAATTCTCTTTTGTAATTCGTCATAAGTCTTAAATAAATTTTTATTAGCGATTATCATACCTATTCCAATAGCAAAATTTATTATTAATCCTATTGTAGTATATGTTTTATTTTCCCAAAGAGCGTTTTCCGCAAATGTTAAAACTCCTAAACTTACTACCCATGCTAGTGTCCATGCCAGCATAATTTTTGTTTGTTTTTTTTGATCTTCCATATTTGTTTATTTAAATTTGTAATGTTTACTTTACAAATATATAAAATAATTTATAAATGTAAGGTTTTGTTTACATTAAATATTTTGTCATAAAAAAACGGTTACACTATAAAAGTATAACCGTTTTATTGTTTTAGTAGATAACTCTGATGAAATATCGAACATTAGTTTTACACCAAGAGATTTTAACGATACTGCAAATCAGATAGAATTACTGATTCTTAAAAATTACCAAATTATTAAATGTAACGTTTGCGTATCATAATAATAAATGTTACGTTTGCGTTACATTAATAAAATATATAAAATTATGGAAAATATTATACCGCTTTTTGGAATGCTAATTGGAGTAATAATACCTGTATCCGTATTTTACTGGCAATACAAAGAAGGTAAAGACAAAAATAAAACTATAATAGAAATTTCAAAACATTTAGATGACTCTTCAAAATTAGAAGAATTGCTGAGAATTTTTGATGAAAGAAAAAAGGAACCAATAGATTATCGTAGAAACGGAGTCATCACAATTTTTGTTGGTATTGGTCTATACCTTCTTGGATATTATGCAATTGGAGATATACTAAAAGGTGTTGGTGCTTTGGTTGGATTAATTGGAATTGGAACAATGATCGCAGGATATCTCTATCCAAATACTGGAAAAGAATTAACTGATGCCGTTGAAAAATATGAAAAGGAATAACTATGGGCAAAAACCATATAAAACTTTTAAATAATTTAGAACAACTGAGGAAGTCTTGTGGTTTAACTCAACAAGAATTATCTGTAAGAGCGGAGGTTTCAAGGAAGAGTATTAATGCCATTGAAAATGGAGTGTATGTCCCATCTACCGTATTAGCATTGAAAATTTCAAAGACTTTAAATTGTTCAGTTGAAGATTTGTTCATACTTCCTTAAATGAATAGCCCTCGTTAATAATAAAAAAACGGTTACACTTTATAAAAGTATAACCGTTTTATTGTTTTAGTAGCGAGGGCAGGACTCGAACCTGCGACCTTTGGGTTATGAGCCCAACGAGCTACCTACTGCTCTACCTCGCGATGTGGACGCCAAATATACATCAATTATTCATATACATCAATTATTTTTTTAGACAAAATTGAGATGCTTAAGCTATCTTTGATTTGTGAAAGATATAACACACCGTTCTGGCTTTATAACAATTATAGGCAATCCAAATGTTGGAAAATCAACACTAATGAATGCGCTTATGGGTCTTGATCTGTCTATTATAACTCATAAAGCTCAAACTACTAGACATAGAATTTTAGGAATTGTTAATGGAGAAGATTATCAAATTGTTTTATCTGACACCCCAGGAATTATAAAACCAGCATATGAAATGCAAAATTCAATGATGAATTTTGTTAAAGAAGCTCTGGATGATGCCGATATATTAATATATATGATTTCAATTGGCGAAACAAAGATTAAAGATGAGTCTCTTTTTAAGAAAATTCAAAATAGTAAGCTGCCGGTGGTTGTATTAATAAATAAAATAGACACGTCTAATCAAGATGAAGTTGAATCATCCTTGAAGCACTGGGAGGAACTAATTCCAAAAGCTTCTATTTATTCTATTTCAGCTTTAACGGGATTTTTTATTCCTGAACTTTTAAATATTTTAAAAGGTCTTTTACCTGAAGGACCTGAATATTTTCCAAAAGATCAAATTACCGATAAACCAGAGCGTTTTTTTGTTAATGAAGCAATACGATCTCAGATTTTAGAACATTATACAAAAGAAATTCCTTATTCTGTAGAAGTTGAAACTGAGGAGTTTTTTGAAGATGAAAAAATCATAAGAATTAGATCTGTAATTCTTGTAGAAAGAGAAAGTCAAAAAGGAATATTAATAGGACACAAAGGAAAAAAATTAAAGACAGTTGGAACGGGTGCAAGAAAATCTTTACAAGCCTTTTTTGGAAAAAAAATACATCTTGAAACTTATGTTAAGGTTTCAAAAAACTGGAGATCTAATATTCAGCAATTGAAACGTTTTGGTTACTAAAATTAGTCATATACTTTTGTTGAAATAAAAAGGGTTACTTTTGCTCAAAATCCAGAAAAATTGGGAAATATTGTAGCTATAGTAGGTAGGCCAAATGTTGGCAAATCAACATTCTTTAATAGAATGATACAAAGGCGTGAAGCTATTGTAGATGCACAAAGTGGAGTTACACGAGATCGTCATTATGGTAAATCAGATTGGAATGGAAGAGATTTTACTCTAATAGATACTGGCGGTTATGTTGAAAACAGTGATGATGTTTTTCAAAAAGAAATTGATAAACAAGTTACTCTCGCAATAGAAGAAGCAGATAATATTATTTTCATGGTTGATATTGAAGATGGTATAACAGGGATGGATGAGGTTATATCTAAATTACTTAGAAGGTCCCAAAAACCTGTTCTTATTGCTGTAAATAAAACTGATAATGGAAAAAGACTTGATAATTCTCTAGAGTTTTACGCTTTAGGGTTTGAACATATTTTCCCTATTTCAGCTATAAATGGAAGTGGAAGTGGAGAACTTTTGGATAAATTGATTGAAACATTTCCAGATCATTTACAGGAAGAGCAAAGTTTATTACCAAGATTTGCAGTTGTGGGTAGACCAAATTCTGGTAAGTCTTCATTTATTAATGCATTAATTGGAGAGGAACGTTATATAGTTACTGATGTTGCCGGAACAACCAGAGATAGTATAGATACGAAATATAACCGCTTTGGTTTTGAATTTAATTTGATTGATACAGCGGGAATTAGAAAAAAGTCAAAGGTAAAGGAAGATATTGAGTTTTATTCTGTTATGCGCTCAGTAAGAGCTATCGAAAACAGTGATGTTTGTATACTTCTTTTGGATGCTAAAAGAGGATTTGATGGTCAAGTACAGAACATCTTTTGGTTGGCTCAAAGAAATAATAAAGGCATTGTTATATTAGTCAATAAGTGGGACTTAGTTGAAAAATCAACAAATTCTGTAAAAGAATACGAAGCTTTAATTAGAAAAGAAATTTCTCCATTTGAAGATGTTCCTATTTTATTCATTTCTACGCTTAATAAACAGAGAATTTACAAAGCAATTGAGCTTGCTGTTAATGTTTATAAAAACCGTTCAAATAAAATAGTAACTAGAAAGCTTAACGACTTAATGCTTCCAATTATAGAAAATTATCCTCCTCCAGCAATAAAAGGAAAATTTGTAAAGATTAAGTTTTGTACTCAACTACCAACTTCTTATCCACAGTTTGCTTTTTTCTGTAATCATCCTAAACTGGTTAAAGACCCCTACAAAAGATTTCTTGAAAATCAACTTCGAAAGAATCTTGATTTTAAAGGAGTTCCAATCACAATATTTATTAGAAAAAAGTAATTAAATTTGATCTAAAATCTGTTTTAGTTCATATTTAATTTTCTCAAGCCTTATTAGAATACCTTGTTGAGCTGCTGTTCCTTTTTTTTGTTTTAACTGCTTTTTTGCTCCATCTAAAGTCATTCCTTTTTCTTTAACCAGGTGGAAAATAAGTTGAATTAATTGAATATCTTCTGGTGTATATTTCCTTGTGCCAGATTCTTTTTTCTTTGGCTTGATTTCATCAAATTCATTTTCCCAAAAACGTAATAAAGATGGTTTTACGTTAAATGCATTAGCAACTTCTCCTATATTGTAATAAAGTTTTTCTGGAAGGTTAACTAACATTAATCAAGGGATTGATTTTCTTGACTAGCTAAATTTAATAGAATATCAAATTCTTCAGAAGATAAATTCCCGTAATAAAAATTAATGGGATTAATTTTTTCTCCATCCTTAAAAACCTCGTAGTGAAGATGGGGTCCTGCTGAACGGCCAGTATTTCCAACATACCCAATAATTTCACCTCTTTTTACTTTTTGACCTCTTTTGACTTGAAACTTGTTCATGTGTGCATATAAGCTAACATATCCAAATCCATGATCAACCCTTATGTGCTTTCCATAACCTGAAGCTCTATTATCAGCCCTTTTTACAAGACCATCTCCAGTAGCATAAACAGGAGTTCCTTTGGGTGCTGTAAAATCCATTCCCCAATGCATTCTTGGTTTTTTGGTAAAAGGATCACTTCTGTATCCGTAGCCAGACGCAAGACGTTTAAGATCTTTATTTCTAATTGGTTGAATTGATGGAATTGCCGATAATAAATCTACCTTATTCGATGCTAAATATTCAATCTCATCAAGTGACTTAGACTGGACAACTAATTGTTTACTTAAAATGTCAAGCCTTTTGCTGGCATCAACTATAATTTCTGAATTTTCAAACCCTTCTAGATTTTTATATCTATTAATTCCTCCAAAACCAACAATTCTTTGTGATTGAGGTATTGGACTAGCTTCAAAATATACTCTGTATAGATTATTATCTCTTTCCTGAACGTTTTCAAGAACATTTTCAATTTGGTTGAGCTTTAAATTCATTAAATCATACTGTAGTGCATAATTTTCCAATTCTCTATCTTGAATTATTTCTTTTGGTGTTGATATAATATTAGAGTTTAATAGAATGAATAAAGAAAATATTCCAAAAATAATTGCAGACAGTATAAAAAGAATAAAATTAGAAACTTGAAGTGTTCTTGATTTTATTATAGGTATATAGGATAATGTTTTGTAATCAAAATAGTATTTAACTTTAGCCATATAAATTCAAGCTATTAAAGATTATAGAATATAATAATATGCAAATATAACAAAAGCATACTAAATCCTTTCTTTTCCCTAATAGTCATTTCCATTCAGATACTTATCTTTGTATGAAATTTATTTATAATATCTTTTATGAAATCTGAATTAGTACGTAAAAAGTTTTTAGATTTTTTTGCTTCTAAGCAACATGAAATAGTTTCTTCTGCTCCAATGGTAATTAAAAACGATCCAACGTTAATGTTCACTAATGCTGGAATGAATCAATTTAAAGAATTTTTTTTAGGTAATAATAATTCTAAAAATTCAAGAATTGCAGATACTCAAAAGTGTCTTAGAGTTTCTGGGAAGCATAATGATCTTGAAGAAGTTGGAATAGACACTTATCATCATACTTTTTTTGAAATGCTAGGGAACTGGAGTTTTGGGGATTATTTTAAAAAAGAGGCAATTAATTGGGCATGGGAACTTCTTACCGAGGTTTATAAAATAGATAAAGATAATATATACGTCACTATTTTTGAGGGTGATAAATCTGAGCATCTTGATAGAGATAATGAGGCTTTTAAATACTGGAGAGCTATTTTACCTGAAGAAAGAATTCTTAATGGAAATAAAAAGGATAATTTTTGGGAAATGGGTGCTCAAGGTCCATGCGGTCCTTGTTCTGAAATTCATATAGATATTCGTTCAAAGTCTGAAAAGAATTCGGTTTCTGGAAGCCAGTTAGTAAACAAAGATCACCCTCAAGTTATAGAGGTTTGGAATTTGGTTTTTATGGAATTTAATAGAAAATCAGATGGATCTTTAGAAAAACTCCCCGCTAAACATGTAGATACAGGTATGGGGTTTGAGAGGCTTTGTATGGTTCTTCAGGGAGTAACTTCTAATTATGATACAGATATTTTTAAACCTCTAATCATTGAAATAGAAACTCTCACTAACACCACTTATGGTAGAAATAAAAAGATTGATAGAGCCATAAGAGTAATTGCTGACCATATAAGAACTGTTTATTTTTCAATTGCCGACGGACAATTACCAAGTAATACTGGTGCGGGTTATGTGATTCGAAGAATACTTAGAAGAGCAATTCGTTATGGGTTTACTTTTTTAAATCAGAAACAACCATTTATAAATAAGTTGGTTGATACTTTAAGTAAACAAATGAGTCTAGTTTTCCCAGAACTTAATAAACAACAAAAATTGGCTGAAAATGTAATAAGAGAAGAAGAGACATCATTCCTAAAAACCCTTGATCAAGGCTTAGTTATGCTAAATTCTCTATTAATTACATCAGATAATGAAATTTTAAGCGGAAAGAAAATATTTGAATTATACGACACTTTTGGATTTCCATTAGATTTAACTGCTTTAATAGCAAGAGAAAAGAAGTTTAAAATTGATGAGGAAGGATTCAATGATGAAATGAAAAAACAAAAAAAAAGATCAAGAGCTGATGCTGCATCTTCATCTGGAGATTGGAAAATTATTTTAGATGATGATGTTAAAGAATTTGTGGGATATGATATTTTGGAAACTGATGTCAAAATCACTCGTTATCGAAAACTAAACAATCAAAAAGATGGAGACTTTTACCAAATAGTTTTTAATTTGACTCCCTTTTACCCTGAGGGAGGGGGGCAAGTTGGAGACAAAGGACTTCTTCAAGAAAACAATGGAACTATTCATTATATAACTGATACTAAAAAGGAAAACAACCTCATAATACATTTCTCAAAAACCATTCCTAATGGTATTAAAGAGATTTACAGGGCAGTTGTAGATAAAAAAGAACGAGCCAGATCATCTTCAAATCATACAGCAACTCATTTAATGCATCAGGCATTAAGAAACATTTTAGGAGACCATGTTGAACAAAAAGGTTCAATGGTAAATTCTGGGATGTTTAGATTTGATTTTTCTCATTTCTTAAAGTTAAATGATGATCAAATTCAGCAAGTTGAAAATTTTGTTAATTCGCGTATTAAAGAGCAATTGCCTCTAGATGAAGCTAGAAATATTCCATTTAAATCTGCAGTTGAACAAGGGGCAATGGCTCTCTTTGGTGAAAAATATGGAGATACAGTAAGAACCATTCGTTTTGGAAAATCAATTGAACTTTGTGGAGGATGCCATGTTAAAAACACTTCTGAAATATGGTATTTTAAAATTACAAGTGAAACTGCGGTAGCCTCAGGAATTAGAAGAATTGAAGCAATTACTGGAGATGCAGTGATTTCATGCTTTGAAGAACAAAGTCAAGTGTTAAATGATCTTAAAGTTGTAATGAAGCAGCAAAAAGATCCTGTTCAAGTTTACACAAGTTTGATGAATGAAAATAATAATCTTAAAAAGGAAATATCTGATTTAAGTAAATTAAAGTTAAAGGCTTTAAAGTCAGATATTAAAAGAAATATTATTTCAAAAAATAAAATAAATTTCGCTGCTCATGAGGTTGATTTGGATGCTAAGAACCTAAAAGATTTAGCATTTGAAATAGGGAATGAAATGGAAAATTTATTTTTGGTTTTAGCATCAAGAAAAAACAATAAGCCATTACTTAGCTGTTTTATTTCTAAAAGCCTTGTAAAGTCTCAAAATTATAATGCTTCCGATGTAGTAAAAGGTTTAGGGAGTTATATTCAAGGAAGTGGAGGTGGACAGGAGTTTTATGCTACAGCGGGAGGTAAAGACGTTAATGGTATTGAAGAAGCGCTAAAAATGGCTAAATCTTACCTTTAGTAATTTTGTAAATTTATTTCAACTAATGAAGGTAGCAACAAATTTTATAACAGAAATTAATGGCTGTAAGATTTGGATTAGAAGAGAAGATGAATTTGGTGAAGGAATAAAAGGAAATAAATATCGTAAACTCAAATACAATATATTAAAAGCTAAAACTAATAATTCAAAAGGAATAATAACTTTTGGTGGAGCCTTTTCTAATCATTTATTTGCCACAGCACTAGCAGGTAAAATAAATGGAATAAAAACTTTTGGAATCGTAAGAGGAGACGAGTGGAGTTATAAGGTAAAAGAGAATCCAACACTTACTAATTGTATCGATAACGGAATGAAGCTGTTATATGTCTCAAGAAAAATTTATAAACAAAAGTCTTCTTCTAAGTTTTGGAGTTTAATAGACTTTTCCCCCAAAGATTTATATATTATTCCAGAAGGAGGTACAAATGAATTGGCAATTCGAGGAACCTCTGAAATGCTTCAGGAAGAAGATGGAATTTATGACTCTTTATGTTGTCCTGTAGGAACTGGTGGTACAATAGCTGGATTAATAAAGAGTTCGAACTCTAATCAAAAAGTTATAGGATATTCATCTTTAAATAATCAAGAATTAAAAAATGAAGTAAATAACTTGGTTAAAGATAATAACTGGGATCTTATTGATAATTATACTTTTGGCGGGTATGCCAAAACTAAACCTGAATTAATTTCTTTTATTAACAATTTTAAAGAAAAATACTCTATTCAGTTAGATCCAATCTACTCGGGCAAAATGCTTTTTGGTATTTTTGATAAAATAAAAAGAGGTAAATGGATTTGGGGAAAAAATATTTTAGCTTTTCATACTGGAGGTCTTCAATCTATAGAAGGATTCAATTTAAGACAATCTCAAAAAGGTTTAACATGTATATCAATTTAAAGCCTGTAGTTCTTTTATTGGCTTTTGTTCTTTTATCTGGATGTGGGTCATTTAGAAAATTAAATAATCGAAAAGTATCAAATCTTAAAAACACACGCTCTACTGAAAAGCTAAAAAGTCTTTCTAAAAAAAAGATTGCTTTAAAAAGAAAATCAAGTTCTGATAAAGCTAAAGATTACATATTAAAATTTTCTCCAGTTGCTAAAGAAGAAATGAAAAAATTTAAAATCCCAGCAAGTATTACCCTAGCCCAAGGTATGCTGGAGTCAGGTCTTGGATATGGAACGTTAGCACAGAAAGCTAATAATCACTTTGGTATTAAATGTCATAAAGGATGGAAAGGAAAAAAAATATATCATGATGACGATGAAAAAGGTGAGTGTTTTAGAGTATATAAAAATGCAAAAAAATCATACCGAGACCATTCTATTTTTTTATCTAAGCGAGGTAGGTATAGTTTCTTGTTTAAATACAAACTAAATAATTACAAGGCTTGGGCAAAAGGGCTCAAAAAGGCTGGATATGCGACTGATCCAAAATATCCACAAAAATTAATAGACTTAATTGAGCGCTATGAATTGTATCGTTTTGATAAACGTAGATTTTTAATTAATAAAAATAAGACTAAAAAAATAACTTATTATAAAGTGAAAAATGGAGATACATTGTATTCAATTTCTAAGAAATACGATATATCAATTAAAGAGCTGGTTAAAAATAATAATCTAAAAAACAATACAATATATTTGGGTCAAGAGCTAAATATAAATACTCAAAATAAATAAATGCAATATAAAAGGAGTAGTGAATTATTTGAGTATGCGAAATTAAGTATACCTGGAGGGGTTAATTCTCCAGTTAGAGCATTCAAAGCTGTTGGTGGATCTCCAATTTTTGTTAAGAAGGCTAAAGGAGCATATTTATTTGATGAAGACGATAATAGATATATAGACTTTATTTCGAGTTGGGGGCCTATGATTCTTGGACATGCTTATGAACCCGTAGTTAATAGTATTTCAAACATTGCTAAAAATGGAACTTCATTTGGAATGCCTACAGCTATAGAGACTGAAATTGCTGAATTAGTTATTTCATCTGTTCCAAATATTGATAAAGTTCGATTTGTTAATTCAGGAACTGAGGCATGTATGAGCGCTATAAGACTAGCAAGAGGATACACTAACAGAGATAAAATAATTAAATTTTCTGGATGTTATCATGGACATTCCGACTCTTTTTTGATAGAAGCAGGAAGTGGAGCTGTTACTTTTGGAAGTCCAAACAGTCCTGGTGTAACAAAGGGTACTGCTAAAGACACTTTAATAGCTAATTATAATGATATTGATAGTGTTAAGTTGCATTTTAAAATGCATCCTAATAAAATTGCAGCAGTGATTATTGAGCCTGTAGCAGGAAATATGGGTTGTATTCCCCCGGTTACAGGTTTTTTAGAATCAATTAGAGAAATTTGTAATGAAAATCAATCACTTTTGATTTTTGATGAAGTTATGACTGGATTTAGACTTTCTTTAGGAGGAGCACAGGAGGTTTTGGGCGTTAAGGCGGATATTGTCACTTATGGAAAAGTAATTGGAGGAGGTCTTCCTGTAGGAGCTTTTGCATCAAATAATGATATTATGAAAAAGCTGGCTCCTGAGGGATCAGTTTATCAAGCTGGAACCTTAAGTGGAAACCCGTTAGCTATGTCTGCTGGATTAACGACAATTAAAGCATTAAGAAATGATCTAGATATATATACTCGCTTAGAAGATAAAACAAAAGCTCTCCATGAAGGAATGAAAAAATGTTTAAATAAGAAATCTATACCATTTCGAATTAATCGATTTGGTTCGATGATTTCATTACATTTTACTGATTCTAAGGTTGTTGATTTTAGCTCATCATCAAGGGGAGATAATAAGTTTTTTAAAAAATATTTTCATGGAATGTTAGCTAAAGGAATATATCTTCCTCCAAGTGCATATGAAAGCTATTTTTTAAATGATGCACTATCATATGATGACATCGAATTTACCCTAAACGCTTTTAATAAAGTTATAGATACTTTTTAAAGAGTTTTAATAATTGATGTAAAAAAACTTATTCATGAACTAAGTTTCACTCTTTTATTTCAATAGTTAAAATATTGTCTTGTCTGGCGACCTTAGCAAGGCCGTTCTTAACTAAACTCTTAACACCTTTATCCCAGGCCTTATTGCTTAGTTCGCATTTTTCTTTAAGATCTGATAAGTCAAGATTTTTTTCATTTTTAAGAATATTGAAAATTACTTTTTCACTATCGGTTAATTCTGTTTGTTTTTTTTCAGGTTTCATTTGAGGAAAAAACAAAACCTCTTGAATTGAAGTGTTATTGGTTAACAACATTACAAGTCTATCAATTCCAATTCCAATTCCGGAAGTTGGAGGCATACCATATTCAAGAGCTCTTAAGAAATCTTGATCTATAAACATTGCCTCGTCATCTCCTTTTTCACTTAGTTTTAATTGTTCTTCAAAACGTTTTTTTTGATCTATTGGATCATTTAATTCCGAATAAGCATTAGCTAACTCATTTCCATTCACCATCAATTCAAATCTTTCTGTCAATTTTTTATTATCACGATGCTCTTTAGTTAAAGGACTCATTTCTTTGGGATAATCTATTATAAAAGTTGGTTGAATATATTTATGTTCACACTTCTTACTGAAAATCTCATCAATAATTTTTCCAATTCCCATTGATTGGTCTATGTCTATCCCTATTTTTTTTGCAGTATTTATAAGTTCAGACTCACTCATGTCAGAGACATCATATCCCGTATGAATTTTAATTGCCTCTAAAATTGGAATTCGAGGATAAGGAGCTTTAAAATTAATTTTAGTTTCTCCAACCTCAACAATTGAATTTCCAGTTGAATCAATTGCTACTTTTTCTAATAACTCTTCGGTTGTTTCCATCATCCATAAATAGTCTTTATAAGCTACATATAGCTCCATAATAGTAAACTCTGGATTGTGTGTTCGATCCATTCCTTCATTTCTAAAGTCTTTTGAAAACTCATAAACACCATCAAACCCTCCTACAATAAGTCTTTTTAGGTAAAGTTCGTTCGCGACTCTAAGATATAATGGAACATTATGCGCGTTGTGATGAGTAGTAAATGGTCTTGCTGCTGCTCCTCCAGGAATTGGTTGTAGTATAGGTGTTTCTACCTCTAAGTAACTTTTTTCATTTAAAAAGTTTCTAATACTATTAGTTATTTTAGTTCTTTTAATAAAAGTATTTTTCACCTCTTGGTTAACTATTAAATCAACATACCTTTGTCTGTATCTTAATTCAGTATCAGTAAACTCATCATAGGCATTCCCTTGGCTATCTACTTTAGGTAATGGGAGTGGTCTTAAAGATTTGTTGAGGACTGTAAAGTTTTTTACCATAACTGTTTTTTCACCAACTTGAGTTGTAAAGAGAACCCCTTCAATTCCAATTATATCACCTATGTCTAAAAGTTTTTTATAAATATTATTATATAGTTTTTTATCCTCACCAGGACATAATTCATCCCTGTTAAAATACACTTGAACCCTACCCATACTATCTTGTATCTCTGCAAAGCTTGCTTTACCCTGGATCCTCCTAGACATAATCCTACCTGCTATTATAACAGCATGACCCTCCTTGTAATTTTGTTTAATGCTTTTCGAATTGTTATTAATTGGATATAAAGCTGCAGGATAAGGATTTATTCCTAACTTTTTGAGATCCTCAAGTTTTTCACGTCTAATTTGTTCTTGTTCTGATAGAGATGACATAGTAAAATTTCATTTATGTAAAGATAACTAATGTTATTTACTGAGCTGTCAAAATTTGTATCTTTGATTCGATGTAATTAAGTATGTCCATAACTAGAGTTCTTTTATCAATTTTATTCCCTCCTCTTTCAGTATTTGACAAAGGTTGTGGTTCTATTTTAATTGTTTTTATTCTTACAATATGTGGTTGGGTTCCAGGTGTAATTGCTGCTTTGGTAATTTTAAATAAAACGAATACATAATGATTGAGTATAGAAATAAAAATGTACAAACTGAAAACTGGGGAAAACAAAAATATACTTTTGCGTGGAACAAACAGGAAAAGTTGCTCAAGTCAATCATTGAAATTAAAAAACATAATAGATCATCAAAAAAATCAATAAAAACTCCTAACTATTTAATTTTCTTAGAACACCAACCTGTCTATACTATAGGTAAAAGTGGAGATCAACATAATTTATTAATTGATAAATCAATTCTTAGTAAAAAGGGTGTTGATTTTGTTAAGTCTAATCGTGGGGGAGATATTACATTTCATGGTCCAGGACAATTAGTTGTTTATCCAATTTTAGATTTGGAAAATTTTTTTACTGATATTCACAAATATCTCAGAAAATTAGAAGATATAATAATTCAAACATTAAATGATTTTGGGATTAAAGGACAAAGAAGTCCTGGTGAGACCGGTGTTTGGTTAGATGTTGGAACTCCTTTTTCGAGAAAAATATGCGCAATGGGAATTAGAGCAAGTAGATGGGTTACAATGCATGGCTTTGCATTAAATATTAATACAGACCTCAATTATTTTGACAATATAATCCCTTGCGGAATAAAAGGGAAAGGAGTTACTTCAATGCAAAAAGAAATTGGAAAACAAATTCCTTTTGAAGAAGTTGTTTCAAAAATTAAATTTTATTTTGGAAATATTTTTGAAGCAAAGTTAACGGACTAATTAACTTGATAAATAATTATTCCGTCAGCTTCTGATTGAACTATCATCTCAAGTGACTCATCATTATCTGCATTTATAACATCAACAACGCCTGTTCCATATACAGGAAACCCTTTAACTGAACTCCCATTACTTAGAAAAAAATAAACTTTTTGTGAATCTAAGTCAGTTGTAGCTATATAAATGGTGTTATTAATATAAAATATTTTAGGTCTCGTGTAATTTCCATAAGGAAGTTTTACAGGAATACCTTTGATAGTAATTATGTTTTCTGATATACTAACCAATGTTTTAGTTGTCATTTCCAATAAATGATTAGAAGCCCACTCCTCTGGAGTTTTTATAACATTTCCTTTTGTGTCTATTTGAACCATATTTCCTTTAATATCAGAAGTTGTGAAAGTATTAAGATAGGACCATATTGGGTTTTTACTGAGAGATAAGTTTGAATCAACATTAACTATACTTTCTCCTCTTCTGTTTAAAATATTTATCTTACCATTTTCTTCTTGAACTACTATAAAATCTTTTTCTTTTATTTTAATATGCTTAACAGGATTAATAATTGAACTACGAGTTTTAGAAAATTTAAAACCATTAACTTTTTCTCCTTTGGAATCTAACATAAGTATGTTTTTGCCTTGGGCTAATAAAAACCTGTAATTTCTATTTTCATCATAATCAAAAACAGAAAGTGGAAGAGTATTAGAATTTGACTTTATAATTTTATCAAAAGGTTTAACAATTTTACCATTTCGATCTAAAATCATAAAATGACTTTTAGTTCTAAATGCCATTTGCAGTTTTTTATTTTTATATAAATCTACCTGAGTTATCTCACCAATAATTTTTTCTTTAAGCTTTTTTTTCCAGAAAAGATTTCCGGTATTAGAATAAAGGTATAATACATTGTTGTCATCCTGAAAAACAATATCGTATCCATTTGATCTATGATTCTTAATCCACTTAGGAGGTGAAACTATGGTTGATTCAGAATTAATACTTACTTGATTCACTACAGTATTTTTTTTATTCTTTGGAACCTCAGCTCCAAAACGAATATGGAGATGGGAAATTTCTCTATCACTAACCCATTGCATTGCAATTAGCGGGAATTGTTTTGAGTTGAAATCTAGTAGAGATTTTTTGGAATTAAACAAACCCGTTTTACTAACCCATATTCCAGAATTTAAATCAGACAAACTTTTAATAAGTGAAATAAAGTTTTCATTACTATTTATTGTTGAATCATCTTTGACACTACTTATAATTGTTTTCATTAAAGATTCTTGATTACTAAGAACATAAAAGTCGTCAATTATAGCAGCGAACTCAACTTTAAATTCAATTTTAAATAAATCCAAAATTGTGTTTAAAGCTTCAGGAGATTTATTAATTCTTCCATATGAAATGTTTCTATATGAACTTTCTTCAGTAACTGAGTTAATATTAGACTGATTTATGTTTGATCTATGGAGAATTACAGCATTTCCATCCTTATGTTCCATTATTGTTATTTCATCAATAGAACTAAATTTTTTCAAAGCCTTAGTGTTTAAAGCAGTATTATAATGTTTAGCGTATGTTTTAATTTGATCGCTAAGTTGAGGCATGTTTCCTATTGGAAAGCTAACAAATGAGCTAAAAGTATTAGGAATTATTTTGACACTTTTAATTTTGTTTGGATTTAAACTTTTAAAAACACCTAACATAGAAGGGATGGAGTCTCTTGTAATGGTTATTCCGTCAAGGCCAAGTAATGGTGAATTAAAGTTGCCGTCAAATGCAATCCAGGTTTCATTAAAATTTGGAAACAAATATGGTTTTGGTAAAAATCTATTTAAAAAGGAATTAGACTTTTTATTTATTAAGATATTGAATACAGATTTAGCTTCAAGATTATCGATTAATTGATAAAAATCTTTATCATAAATTCCAAGTTGTTTTGATTGATAATTTCTAATTATATTTTCTATTATTAACTTGGAGTCAGAAATTATTTCACTTTCGTTAATTTGTATTTTAAAAAAAATAATTCCTTCAATTTGAGTTTTTTTAATATTAATACCTGAGTAATTAGAATATTTAGAATCGGATTGGAGTGTATCTTTTTTGTTTCTTTGAATTAGTATAGAGGAAAACTTTTCCTTTCCTGTTGGTGAAAAACATAAGATTGAACTAGTTTCAGAGGTGTTTTTTATTAATGACATTAACACTTTGGTTTCTTCTTCCTCTGGGCTTAAAGATTTAATGGAAGAACTGTTATGCCATACTTCTTTAAATAAAGAACCTTCATTTATTATTATTATTGCCTGCGTGTTTTGTGGAATAAATTGATAAAGGTTTTGTTCCTTTTTTTGATCCGATTCACAGCCTAAAATAGATAATAAACTAATAAATAAAATTTTTACATATTTCATATTCTATAAAAGTAAAGACTTATAAATTTAGGGCCAACTGTTTGTTTAATAATCGAAATGATTTTCTATGATGTTTTGTAGCTCCATGCTTTAATATTGCCTCCCTGTGTTCCTTTGTTCCGTATCCTTTATTTTTATTCCATCTATAGTTTTTGAAATTTTGATCTAAATTTAACATAAGTTCATCTCGATATGTTTTAGCAAGTATAGATGCAGCTGCTATATTTTGATATTTACTATCCCCTCTAACTATACATTTGTGAGGAATATTTTGATATTTATTAAAATAATTTCCATCAATCAAAAGATGGTCGGGAATAATCTTCAATAGTTTAATTGCTTCATGCATTGCTTTAATGGTTGCATTTAAGATATTGATTTTATCAATGACCCTTGAGTCTATATTAACAACTGAGTAGGCTAATGCTTTATTCTCTATTTCGACTCGAAGTTTTTCACGTTTAAGCTTTGATAGCTTTTTCGAGTCATTTAAGCCAGGTATGTTTGCGCCCAAAGGAAGAATAACTGCAGCAGCAGTAACCGGGCCAGCAAGACTTCCTCTTCCTGCTTCGTCAACACCTGCTTCAAGTGATTCAAAAAGACACAGAGTTAAACTCATCAATTTTAAAGTAAACTTTAATTTATTAAAATTAAAGCTAAAAAGAGATAGAACCTTTAACTTTGATTAGAAATTAATACTATGCGTTTAATTTTCCTAATTATTTTTATGATAGGTGGCTTTTTGAAGGCCCAAGACTTAGAGTTGCGAATAGCTGATTCAATTTCAAAAATAAATTCTACCACTAAAACAGATTCTTTATCAATTGAGGTTTCAAGAAACTCTTCTTTTGACTCAATAGCTATGCTAGAAGAAACACCTACTTTCAAGGTTAAAACAAAAGAAGATCTAGCGAAAAAAGAGAGCTTGTTAGAAGCTTCTAAAAAAAGTAAAATTGTTCGCTACAGAAAAATAATTATGGATACACTATTAATTAAGAATTATAAAGTTTTTTATGAGGATGGATCTACAGAGTTTATTGACACGACGTTAAATATACTTAAGGAATATAAATTTAATTATTTAAGAAAAGATTACTTCGAATTATTACCAATGTTAAATGTTGGGCAGGGATTTAATAGGATGGGATATGATTTTACAGAAGAAAAAGTCAATCCTCAACTTGGGGCTATTGGAAGAAATTACGGTTATATTGAAAGGGAAGATGTTCAGTATTACGAAGTGCCAACTCCTTTAACTGAATTATTTTTTAAAACTACTTTTGACCAAGGTCAATTACTTGATGCTTTAATTTCAGTTAATACTTCTCCAAACTTCAATTTAACTATTGCTCATAAAGGATTAAGGTCTCTTGGTAATTATGTAAATTCAAGAACTAATGCAACTAACCTTAGGCTTTCAACTCAATATAAAAATTTCAACGAAAGGTACCAATTAAGGACACATATTGTAACTCAGAAATTAAGTGCACAAGAAAATGGAGGTATAGACAGTTTATCAGTTTATTTTTTTGAAAAGGCTGTAGAGGAGCTTGAATACGATGGTTTTCTTGATCGCGCACGGTTAGTTACTAACCTTGAGGCGCAAAATACAATTCAAGGTAAAAGATATTATACAAGTCAAAGCTATAAATTAATTCCTTCATCAAAAGATTCTTTGAAATATAACTTAACAATTGGTCATGATTTTGTGTATGAAACAAAAAATCATGTATTTAGTCAAAATAAGTCGAATGATTTTCTAGGTGAAAACTTAATTGTTACTTCCGATGGAAAACCTGTTTCTAACAACATTCAAGACGTTCATAAATTAAGGGCGATTGAAAATAAATTTTATTCTAGTTACAACACGGGTATAATTGGGTCTTTTGATTTTGGATTACAGTTTGATAAATGGACTTATTTTAAGGAGAATGCTCAATCAGACGAAATTAATTTTAATAGCACTCAGGAGCTTAGCGTAAATCAACAAACAATTAGTGCGGGGTGGAACAAATCAATATCAGGCTATTTGCTTGTGCTTAAAGTTCAAAAAACATTAAAAAATGATTTTGGCAACTCAGTATTTAATTTTCAAATAGAAAAGAAATATAAAAATGAATTATACATAAATGCTGAATTTCAATACAGAACAGAATCCCCTAATTTTAATTATTATCTTTTTAGAAGTAGTTATGCTGACTATAATTGGAATAATAATGATTGGCTATTGCAAAAAACAAGTGCCTTAAACGCTGAGATTGGTCACCCAAAATGGGGTGTTTTGTCAGTAAACCTTCAGGGGATAGATGATTATTTATTTTTTAAAGATATAACTCCGACAGATCAAATAAATAAAATGTTTACAATATCACCAACTCAGTCAAAAAATAGGATAGATTATTTTAAAGCAAGATTTTTCCAACATATTAAATTCTGGAAGTTTGGATTAGTTAATACTGTCCAATTTCAAAAAATATTATCTAATGAACAAGATATAGGTTTTACGCCGTTAAATGTTCCTGAATGGATAACCCGAACCTCCTTTTTTTTAGAAACTTTCGTATTCAAAAAAGCATTATTTATTCAAACAGGCGCTACATTTCAATATTTTTCAAAATATTATGCTGATCAATATCATCCTGTTCTTGGAGAGTTTGTGTCTCAAAATCACACTCAAATTGGAAATTTTCCAAGAGTTGATCTTTTTTTAAATGCAAAAATTCAACAAACACGAATTTTTTTAAAGTATGAACACTTTAATAGTGACAGGACAGGTTATGATTATTATTCTTCTCCATTTGTTCCCTATAGAGATGGTGTGATAAGGTTTGGTTTGGTTTGGAACATGTTTCAATAGATCTGACAAACAGTATTTTAAAAACTATTCATTTGTGATAAACCCCTTTTTTAAATCATAAAATAAACAAGCTTTTTAAATTTCAAAAACTATATAAAATTTATTATATTATAGTGTAATTTCTGGGTTTTAAAAAAAAAATAAAAAAAAACAGGAAACGGTGTTGGTTTATATAAAAACCGTTTTATATTTGCAGCCGCTTAAGGGACAAAGTATGTTACTTTAAAGCTTAAAAGTTCATTGATAAATTGATAATATGACAGCGCGTATCGAAAGATACAAAGCGAAGAAATAACCATTTTGAGACGAAGTCAATTACTAAGTTGTTAAATTTTTTTTAAAGAACTACAACGAAGAGTTTGATCCTGGCTCAGGATGAACGCTAGCTGCAGGCTTAATACATGCAAGTCGAGGGGTAACAGAGAGTGCTTGCACTCTGCTGACGACCGGCGCACGGGTGAGTAACGCGTATGCAACCTACCTTTTACAGAGGGATACCCAAGAGAAATTTTGAATAATACCTCATAAGCTCTATTTATAGCATTTTAAATAGAGGAAAACTCCGGTGGTAAAAGATGGGCATGCGTCCTATTAGTTTGTTGGTAAGGTAACGGCTTACCAAGACTACGATAGGTAGGGGTCCTGAGAGGGAGACCCCCCACACTGGTACTGAGACACGGACCAGACTCCTACGGGAGGCAGCAGTAAGGAATATTGGACAATGGAGGAAACTCTGATCCAGCCATGCAGCGTGCAGGAAGACGGCCCTATGGGTTGTAAACTGCTTTTATACAGGAAGAAATCTATCCACGTGTGGGTAGTTGACGGTACTGTACGAATAAGGATCGGCTAACTCCGTGCCAGCAGCCGCGGTAATACGGAGGATCCAAGCGTTATCCGGAATCATTGGGTTTAAAGGGTCCGTAGGCGGTCTATTAAGTCAGAGGTGAAATCCTGCCGCTCAACGGTAGAATGGCCTTTGATACTGATAGACTTGAGTTATTGTGAAGTAGTTAGAATGTGTAGTGTAGCGGTGAAATGCATAGATATTACACAGAATACCAATTGCGAAGGCAGATTACTAACAATACACTGACGCTGAGGGACGAAAGCGTGGGTAGCGAACAGGATTAGATACCCTGGTAGTCCACGCCGTAAACGATGGTCACTAGCTGTTTGACTAACATTGGTTAGTTGAGTGGCTAAGCGAAAGTGATAAGTGACCCACCTGGGGAGTACGGTCGCAAGACTGAAACTCAAAGGAATTGACGGGGGCCCGCACAAGCGGTGGAGCATGTGGTTTAATTCGATGATACGCGAGGAACCTTACCAGGGCTTAAATGTAAGTTGCATGGA
>CAJJCT010000015.1 GCA_905182735.1 Candidatus Marivariicella framensis | reverse complement strand
AAAAAGAATGTTAAGTTCAGAAAAAAAATGAACAAAGAGATTAAAAACCAAATATTTACCCTTAGAGAAGAAATTCATCATGATAATTATCTTTATTATATAAAAGACAGTCCAGTTATATCTGATTTTGATTTTGATCAAAAATTAAAAAGACTAGAATTTCTTGAAAATCTCTACCCGGAACTTGATGATCCAAATTCGCCAACCAAAAGAGTAGGTGGAAGTGTTTCAAAAAGTTTCGACACAAAAAAACATAGTTATCCTATGTATTCACTCGACAACACTTACTCCAGAGAAGAAGTGAAAAGTTGGATAACTAAGGTTAAAAAAATATTAGGAGATGATATTCCGTTAAATTATGCCTGTGAATTAAAATATGATGGCGCTTCTATTAGTTTAACATATCAAAATGGAATTTTAATTCAAGCTTTGACAAGAGGAGATGGAGTTCAAGGAGATGACATAATTAATAATGTAAGAACCATCAACACAATACCACTAGTTTTAAATGGAGATTATCCTAAATTTTTTGAAATTAGAGGCGAAATACTAATGCCTAAAAAAGTATTTAAAGAATTGAATAAACTTCGAGAATTACAAGGTTTACCTTCTTTTATGAATCCAAGAAATACTGCTTCAGGATCATTAAAAATTCAGGACAGTAGAGTTGTTGCAAAAAGAAAATTAATTTGCTTTTTATATAGTGTAATATCAAAAAAAAATGAATTTTCTTCACAGTTTCAATCTCTTTCAAAAGCTAGATTATGGGGTTTTAATGTTTCAGAAGAAGCAACACTCGCTGATGATTTAGATTCTATTTTTGTTTTCCTAGAAAAATGGAATAAAGTCCGTCATGAATTACCTTACGAAATAGACGGTGTAGTTATAAAAGTTAATGATATTGATCTTCAAAATCAGTTGGGTTATACTTCTAAATATCCAAGATGGGCTATAGCTTACAAGTTTAAAGCTGAACAAATTACAACTAGACTTAATGGAGTTAGTTATCAAGTTGGAAGGACAGGATCAGTTACACCAGTTGCAGAGCTAGAGCCAATTCTAATATCCGGAACAATTGTTAAACGTGCTTCTTTGCATAATGCCGATCAAATTGAAAAGTTAAACATTAGGATAGGTGATTTTGTGAAAGTTGAAAAAGGTGGAGAAATTATTCCAAAAATTATTGGAGTTGATAAGGGTCGAAGAGTTAAAGAATCTTCAAAAATTTCCTTTATTAAAAATTGTCCAGATTGTAAAACGCCTCTAGTTAGAGAAGACGGAGAGGCAAATCATTATTGTTTAAACTCAGATAGTTGTAAACAACAAATCATTGGTTCTATTCAGCATTTTATTTCTAGAAATGCAATGGATGTTGAGGGGCTTGGGGGAGAAACAATTCTGTTATTGTTTGAGTCAGGGTTAATTAAATCAATTGCAGATTTGTATGATTTGACTGAGCGAGATCTTCTTCCTCTTGATAGGATGGCTGAGAAAGCTACCTCTAATATTTTGAAAGGGTTAGAAAAATCAAAAAAACAACCATTTAATAAAGTTTTGTTTGGTCTAGGCATTCGTTTTGTAGGAAACACTGTTGCTAAAAAAATAACAACCTCAATAAACAGTATTGATGAATTAAAGAACTCCTCTTTTGATGAGTTGATTTTAATTGATGAAATAGGTGAGAGAATTGCAGAAAGCATAATTAATTATTTTAAAAGTGATAAAAAATTAAATCTTATCAAGAGGTTAAGAAATTCTGGGCTTCAGTTTAATTCAAGTTCTAAAAAACAAAAACTTAATTCAAAAAAACTTAACGGATATAAGTTTATAGTTTCTGGAGTTTTTAAAGATTTTACTCGTGATCAACTAAAGCAGTTTGTAATTGAAAATGACGGACAAATTGTTTCTAGTATTTCTAATAAAACAAGTTATATTATTGCTGGAAAAAACATGGGGCCTTCCAAATTACAAAAAGCTCAAATTCTCAATATTCCAATTATAAATGAAACACAATTTATCCAAATGATTAATGATTAATTTAGTTAAAAATTATACAAAAAATTTTATTCTTAATTTAGTTTACAAAAGAGTATTAAAAAGTAAACCTAAAAAAAAGTTTATTAAACTTTTCAATAAACCATTTTCAATTGCTGTTATTATTGATTCAAGTTTGAACATGAAGATAAATGATTTCAATTTTTTAACTGATGTTTTTTCAACTTCTGATCAAAACATAAGTTTTTTATGGTATAAATCATTCATTCTTCATGATTGTTCAAGCCATATAAGAATTGATGATAATGATATTAATTTTATAGGTAAAATTAACAAAGATTATAATTTGTTTTTTGATCGAAAATATGACGTGTTAATTAATGTTTATCAAAAAGATAATGTTATTATGAAATTATTAAGTCTTAAGGTAAAACATGATTTTTCAATTGGCTTTACTCCTGTTGATAATGAATTAAATGACATAGTTTTTGATTTTAGCCCACAAAATGTTAAAGTATTTAGTGTTGAGCTGTCTAAATATTTAAAAATAATATCTAAATAATGAATTTACAAGGTCATGGTGTTGCTGTTATTACACCTTTTGATAAAAAGGGATGTATTGATTTTTTTGCTCTTGAAAAACATCTAAATAAACTTATTTCATCTAATGTTGATTATTTAGTTATTCTCGGGACGACATCTGAGATTTCTACTTTATCTATTTTAGAACAAATTGAAATCTCTGAATTTACAGTTAGAATAAATAATAATAGACTTCCTCTGGTAATTGGAGTTGGAGGAAATGATACGTTGTCCATATCTCATAAATTAAACAAATTCAAACTTTCAAGCTTTCAATCGGTTTTATCTGTATGTCCCTACTATAATTCACCAAGTCAAATTGGGTTATTTGAGCATTTTAGTCAAATATCAACCAAATGTTCAATTCCAGTAGTAATTTATAATGTTCCTTCAAGAACAGGTTCAAACATAAAACCAAGCACTGTATTTCAATTATTAAAAAAGCATAATAATATTATTGGAATTAAAGAAGCTAACAGTAGCAATAATCAAATTGATGAATTATTGCATTTTTCTCCAAATAATTTTCAAATTGTTTCTGGAGATGATATTACAGCTGTTGATTCTATCTTAAAAGGCGCCGTAGGAGTTGTTTCGGTTATAGGCAATGCTTTCCCATCTAAAATAAATGAAGTGGTTAAGCATGCCCTCAATAACGAAACAAGATATGCCTTACAAAAGCATAATGAATTAAGAATGCTTATGAGTTTAATTTTTGAGGAGGGAAGTCCATCTGGAATTAAGGCTTTAATGAGTGAATTAGGTGTTTGTGAGAATAATTTAAGGCTTCCTCTCGTGCCAGTATCATTTAACTTACTTGAAGCAATTAAGTTTCAATTAAATTCTTTAACCTAAAATTAAACATATATTAGATTTTCTTTTTATTCTTTTATAACTAGAGTTTTGTTAATTTCGCATAATGATTAGTCTAAAAAAACATATAAAATATAGTTTTCTAATTTCAGTATTTACTTTTTTTGGTTGTAATGATTATCAGAAAATATTAAATAGTGAAGATATTACTGAAAAGTACCGTGCTGCCGAAAAATATTATAATGAGGGTGAGTATAGAAGAGCTAATCGACTTCTTGATCAAATTGAACCGAAATACAGAGGTAAGCCTCAAGCAGAAAGAGTAATTTTCTTTCTTGCAGATTCTTATTTTCAAACTAAGAGTTATTTGCTGTCTGCATACAAGTTTGAAGACTTTACAAAATCATATCCAAAAAGTGGGAGAATACAACAGGCACTTTTTTTAGAAGCAAAATCCTATTATCATTTGTCTCCTGAATATAGTTTAGATCAAGATGATACTAAAACAGCACTTGAGAAATTCCAAATATTTATTAATAAGTTTCCTAAATCAGAGTACTTAAGTGAGGCGAATGTTTTAGTAGTAGAACTTCAAACTAAATTAGAGAAAAAAGACTTTGAAGTTTCAAAACAATATTATACAATTAGAGACTACAAGTCTGCAATTAGATCACTAGACAATTTCATTGCGGAATATCCTGGAACATCATATAGAGAAGGTGCTATGTATTATGAGTTTTTAGCTACATATGAAATAGCAATTAACAGCGTTATAAACAAACAAGAAGAGCGTTTAAATGATTTGATAGTTCTTTATGACAATATCTTTCGTTACTACCCTGAGACAATTTATGAAGAAGATTTAAATCAAAAACACAATAATATAAATGATATTTTGAAGTCAATTCAAAATAAAACAACTAAATAAAATTATGACTAAATATAGAAATTCTAAAGCAGCATTAACTTCAAAGACCTATAATAGAGAATCAATTGAATCAGTTACTGAAAACATCTACGAAGCTTTATCAATTATTGCGAAAAGATCATCTCAAATAAACCTTGATATTAAAAAAGAATTACATGAAAAATTAGAGGAGTTTGCTACCCATAATGATAGTTTAGAGGAGATTTTTGAAAATAAAGAGCAGATTGAAGTTTCTCGTTTTTACGAAAGACTGCCTAAGCCTCATGCTATTGCTGTTGAGGAATGGTTAAATGATAATATTTATTATCGTAATACAGACGAACCGTCAGTTTAGTATGTTGTCGCTAGAATCCAAAAAAATCCTTTTAGGGGTTACGGGAGGTATAGCAGCATATAAAATACCTATTTTAGTTAGACTTTTAAAAAAAGCTGGTGCAGATATTCGTGTAATTTTAACGAGTTCAGCAAAAGACTTTGTTTCACCTTTAACACTTCAAGTACTCTCTCAAAACCCTGTTTTATCAAATTTCACTAATGAAGAACATGATAATCCTCAATGGAATAATCATGTAGAACTAGGTAATTGGGCAGACATTTTTCTTATTGCACCCGCAACCTCAAACAGTTTGTCTTCTATGGCAAATGCTAAATGTAACAATTTACTTATTGCCACATATTTATCTACATCTTGTCCTGTTCTAATTGCGCCGGCTATGGATTTAGACATGTATAACCATCCAGCAACAAAAAAAAATATTAAAAAATTATCTTCATACGGAAATATCATTCTTCCTGTTGGTGAAGGGTTTTTAGCAAGTGGCTTGCACGGTAAGGGGAGAATGATAGAACCTGAACAGCTATTAAAGAATGTGATTTCTTATTTCAATGGATCAAAACCATTATCAGGAAAAAAAATTCTTATAACAGCCGGTCCAACTTTTGAACCTATTGACCCAGTTCGTTATGTTGGAAATTACTCATCTGGAAAAATGGGTTACGAGTTAGCCAAAGAAGCTATTAGGTTAGGAGGAAAGGTTAAATTAATAATGGGCCCAAATAGCCTTGATCTAGAAAGTTTTGAAGGTGACTTAATCAAGGTTGTTACTGCCTCTGAAATGTTTGAACAAGCTATTTCTAATTTTGAAGAATCCACAATTGTAATAGCTGCTGCTGCAGTAGCTGATTTTACTCCAAAAAACAAATTATCATCAAAAATTAAAAAAGAAGACAAATTAAGTAAGATTAATTTAATTCCAACAAAAGACATATTGTTTGAAATGGGCAGAATAAAGAAAGATCAACTCTTAGTTGGATTTGCGTTAGAGTCTAATGATGAAATAAATAATGCTCGTGAGAAGTTAAAAACTAAAAATCTTGATGCAATTATTTTAAATTCTTTAAATGATAAAGCAACAGGTTTTGGGTTTGATACAAATAAAATAACCTTTATTAAAAAAAATGGTACTTCAAAACCCTTCAAATTAAAAAGCAAATCAGATGTGGCAGCTGACATATTTAATGAAATTATTAATATAAATGAATAGATTTTTTTCTTTTTGTGTTTTATTTATTTTTTCAGTTAGTGTTTTTACTCAAGAGCTTAGATGTGAAGTAGTTGTTAATTCTGATTTAGTTAACCAAACTAACCAACAAGTATTTTCCACTCTCCAAAAATCAATTCAGGAGTTTATGAATTCCCAAGTATGGACGTCTCAGAAATGGAATTCAGAAGAGAGAATTAATTGTAGTTTAATTTTAAACCTTACAAGGTATAGCGACAATAATTTTGAAGGCACCCTTCAGGTTCAATCTCAAAGACCAATTTATGCTTCTAATTACAATAGTCCGATTTTAAATTTTCAAGACATTGATATAAGTTTTTCATATCAAGAGTTTCAACCTCTATTTTATAATTCAAATAAATATGATTCAAATTTAATTTCTATTTTAAGTTTTTATGCGTACATGATTATTGGTTTAGATTCAGACACTTTTAAGCTCCAGGGAGGTCAACTGTTTTATTCATATGCTCAAAAAATATCAAATTTGGCTCAACAAAGTAAAAATGATGGTTGGATTTCTACAGGTAATAGAAAAAACAGATACTGGTTAGTTGATTCAATTCTTTCCAATGCTTTTAAAGAATTTAGAACTACCAATTATCAATATCATAGAAAAGGACTTGACTTAATGACTTCAGATCAATTTACAGCTAAAACTAATATTGCTAATAGCCTATCAAATTTAAGTGAATTAAATAAACGTCGTCCTAATTCCTTTTTAATTCAATTGTTTTTCGATGCTAAATCTCAAGAAATAGTTAATATTTTTTCTGATGGCATTAAGATTGAGTTAGATGCTACAAAGCAATTATTGAGAAGGGTTGCACCTTTTTTTAATAATAAATGGAAGGAAATAAAGAGCTAAATTTTAATTTACTCATTATCTAACATATATTTAAAGTATAATTTTTTGTTTTGTTAAAAAAACTTTTTATATCAAACTTTGCAATAATCGACACTTTGAAGGTTTCATTTTCAAGTGGAATGACCTCAGTTACAGGCGAAACAGGTGCAGGTAAATCTATAATCCTAGGTGCTTTGTCTTTAGTTTTAGGGAAGCGTGCAGATCTAAGTTGTTTAAAAAACTCTGCAAAAAAATGTATTATTGAAGCTTCATTTGATATTTCCCTTTATAATTTGAAAGATTTTTTTGATTCTGAAAATATAGACTATGATAAAGAAACTATTTTAAGAAGAGAATTAATTCCATCTGGAAAATCAAGAGCTTTTATAAATGATACTCCAGTTAACCTTGATGTATTAAATAAAATTAGCACTAGTTTAATTGATATTCATTCTCAAAATGAAACCCAGACACTTTTTTCAAATTATTTTCAGTTTAAATTTCTAGACTCATTATCTAATAATATTCATAATATGAAGAATTTTAGAATTCAGTTTCTAGAATACAATTCATTAATTACATTATTCAAAAAGCTCTTGAATAGTAAAGAAGTTGGTTCAAAAGAATTAGATTATCAAAAGTTTTTGTTTAACGAGTTAGAAACTTTAAATTTAGAAACTAATACTTTAAGTAGAATAGAAGCAGAAGTAGCTGAATTAAGTAATATTAATTTAATAGAGAACAAACTCTCTTCATCTGTTGAATCAATTAATTCAGATGAAGATGGTATACTAAGTAGGTTATCTGATATTTTACATAACATTAAATCAATTGAAAAGTTTTCGCTAAAATTCAAAGATTATAATTATAGGATTGACTCTTTGTATACAGAGTTAAGAGATATTTTAAATGACTTTGAAAGTCACTTGACTTCTTTAGAGCCTAACCCGGAATTATTAAATGAAAAGAACTTAGAACTAGACAACTTATATTTAATTTTAAAAAAACATAATGTTTCAACAATAGAGGACTTAATCGTGATAAAAAACAGTTTAGCCACAGTATTTTTTGATTCAAATTCATTATCAAAAAAAATCAATGAAATAAAAAAACTAATTGATCTTAAAAAAGAATCGTTGTTAATTTTTTCCAAAAAAATTCATAGTAATAGGATTAAGGCAATTCCTAAGATTGAGAATGAATTAAAATCCCTTGTTTTAAAGCTAGGAATGAAAAATGCTAGTTTTAAATTGAATTTAATCGAGGTTAATGAATTCAATGAATTTGGAAAAGAAAAATTAGAACTTTTATTTTCTTCTAATATGGGGTCAAATCACAAGCCATTAAAAAAAACTGCATCAGGAGGAGAACTGTCAAGAATTATGCTTTCAATTAAATACTTGACTTCTAAGTTTCACAATCTTCCTACAATAATTTTTGACGAGATAGATGCTGGCGTATCTGGTTCTGTTGCTAATGAAATAGGAATGTTAATGAAGGATATGTCTAAATCAACTCAAGTTTTTACAATTACTCATATACCTCAAGTAGCGGCTAGAGGTAAGAATCATATTAAAGTTTTTAAACAAACTATTAAATCTGAGACTATTACTAATCTAAAAGAGTTAAACAGAATGGAAAGGGAAGATGAAATTGCTTTAATGCTTTCCGGAAAGAAAATGACAATCAGTGCGCAAGAACATGCCCGGGAGTTACTAGATTAATCTATCTTTAGATAAATAATTTTAATATGTCTTATAAAATTTTAGAAGGAAAGAAAGGAATTGTTTTTGGTGCTTTAGATCAAAATTCAATTGCATGGAAGACTGCTGAAGCTATTATAGAGGCAGGTGGTGAAATTGTGCTAACAAACGCTCCTGTTGCTCTTAGAATGGGAACTGTAAATGAGCTTGCTGAAAAAATAAATGCTCCCTTAATATCAGCTGACGCAACTTCTATATCGGATCTTGAAAATTTAATTAAAAAATCAATTAGTCATTTTGGGGGAAAAATAGACTTTGTTCTTCACTCAATTGGAATGTCTGTTAATGTAAGAAAAGGCAAACATTACACTGATTTAAATCACGACTGGATGACTAAAGGTTGGGATATATCAGCAGTATCCTTTCATAAACTTATGCAAACCTTATTTAAAATGAATGCAATGAATGAATGGGGAAGTATTATAGCATTGACTTATATAGCTGCTCAGAGAACTTTTCCGAATTATAATGATATGGCTGATAATAAAGCATATTTAGAATCTATAGCCCGTAGTTTTGGATATTTTTTTGGAAAGGAAAAAAAAGTTAGAGTAAATACTATTTCTCAATCACCAACATTAACTAAAGCAGGAGAAGGCGTGAAGGGGTTAGAAGGGTTTTTGAAATATGCTGAGAAGATGTCACCATTAGGTAATGCATCTGCTGAGGATTGTGCTAAATACACTGTAATGATGTTTTCTGATTACTCTAAGAAAGTCACATTACAAAATTTATTTCATGATGGAGGTTTTTCAAATGTGGGAGTAAGTCAAGACATTATAGACTCTCTTGATTGATTAAAATGTTATTTAATGGACCTTAATATTTTTAAAAATAGTTTATCAAACCCTTTAGCTAGAAAACAAAAAACCAAGGTGTTCTTAATTTTTATTTTAATCTCTTTTTTGTTTTGGGGTATCACGAAGTTTTCTAAAAATTATTCTGCACTTGTTTTTTTTGATGTTAAATATGTTAATACTCCAGATTTAATAGTTGTTGAGTCAAGTTATAAGATCATCGAAGGTTATATAAACACTTCGGGGTTTCAATTACTTCTTTACAGATTAATTCCAAAAAAAATAAAAGTTGACATTTCACTTGCAAATTTTAAAGAATCAAAAGGAATACTAGATTTAACATCTCAAAGAAGATCACTTGATGATCAAATATCAGGAAGCTTTCTTAGTTTTGAAAATGATCGATTATTTTTCAATTATTCTAAACTTACAAACAAAAAAGTAAAGGTTAGTGTTAATACAGATTTCATTTATTCTTTAGGATATAATAATATGAATGATGCTAGAGTCGAGCCAGATTCTGTTTATGTTTCAGGTCCAGAATCAATTATTAATAATCTAAATTTCATAAGCACTATCCTTATTAAAAAAGAAAACATATCAAATAACATAAAAACGATTGTATCTCTTGAAAACAAAGATTCACTTGTTAAAATAAGACCTAATAAAGTTCTTTTTCAAGAATCAATCAAAAGATTTACAGAAAAAGATTTTGAAATTTTTATAAATTTAATTAATGTACCTGATAGTATAGAAATTAAATTATTTCCTGAAAAAGTAAAACTTACAGCTTCTTTTCCAATTGATTTAATTGAAAAAGTTAAAAAAGAAAATTTTGAACTAGTTTTTGATTATTTATCAACTGAGAGCGGAAAGTTTGAAAGCGTTCCGATTGATCTAATTAATACTCCTGAGTTTTCTAGAAATGTTCGCTGGATTCCCAAGACAATCTCTTACCTCATTAAAAAATGAAAATTATTGGCTTAACGGGTGGGATAGGAAGTGGAAAATCTAAGGTTTTAACTTTTTTTCATAACAAAGGCATTCCTTGTTATAATTCAGATAAACAAGCTAAAGTTTTAGTTAATACAGATTTAAAGCTTAAAAGTGAAATAAAAAAATGTTTTGGTGATGAAATATATTGTTTTGACAAATTAGACTCCAAAGCTTTATCAAATAAAGTTTTTAATAATCCAGAGAATCTCAAATTATTAAATTCAATTATTCATCCAGTTGTTGCTAATGATTTTATTAAATACACAAATAATAATAAATCTTCAATAATATTTAAAGAGTCTGCTATTTTATTTGAATCAGAGAGCCATCTTTCATGTGATTATACTATTTTAATAACAGCACCAGTTAAAATAAGGATTGAAAGAGTTGTTAAAAGAGATTTAATTAATATAGATCAAGTTAAATTAAGAATTTCTAATCAATGGTCTGATGAAAAAAAATCTTTATTAGCAAATAAAATAATTCCAAATATAGAATGGAGTAAAACAGTTTTATTACTTGAAAAGTTGTTAATTGAAATAAAAAATCAATTTAATATTTTAGATTAACAATACATTAGGATATAATTTCTATTTTTTTAGTGACTTTTGTAAATAATATCTGAATTAATTTGAAGAAAGATTACTTTATAGTTTTAGTTTCACTGATGTTGCTCTCAATAATTGGAGTTATTGCAGTTCAAGCTTATTGGATTAAAACATCCTGGAACAACAAGGAGGAGGCATTCTCTTTAGCCGTCAATCAAGTGCTTGAGTCTGTATCTCTCGAAGTTCAAAATAGAGAGCTTAATGATTATATTTTGGCTTATGAACGCTTAATTGATTCTGTTGGTAAACCAGATGATTCAAATTTTACAGATGTTTTTTTGTTCCTTCCTGAAGAAAACACAACTAGCTTGTCAACTTTTTTTGCATATGGAATCTTACAAGAAGATTATAATATTGATGGTTCGAGTCTTGATCCTAGATTTGCGCAACTAGCTAATTTATCTGATTACAAAAATGTAAATACAACAGCTATAATAAGTAACGACGTCTTTGGTCGCGAAAATAACATGATAACTTCGGTTTCAAAATTAAAATCAGTTGAAAGAAGAAACCCTTTTGAAGTTGCAAAATACAGATCTATATTTATGCAATACATGGCAAACTTACCCATACATAAAAGAGTTAGCACTCAAGAGATTTTACTTTTGTTAAATAAAGGTCTCAATGATAAAAATATAAAAACTCCTTTTGAGTTTGGCGTTTATAATAATAAATTGGCTACTAGAGTTAAATTAAATAGCTATTCGGAAGAAGATAAAGGTCCTCGTTATGCAACTCCAATATTAGTTGATGACATAGGTAAAAGTCCTTATGAGTTAGTTGTATTTTTCCCCAAAAAAGAAAATTTTGTTCTTTCATCTTTAATTGGAGTAGCAGGACTGTCTATAATACTAACTTTATTTATTGTTTTAGTTTCATTTAGTGCATTGTATCAAATAATACAACAAAAGAAAATTGCTGTAATGAAAACTGATTTCATTAATAATATGTCTCATGAATTCAAAACTCCAATAGCAACAATAGGTTTAGCAATTGATTCAATATTAAATGTAAAAACAATAAATAAGCCAAAAAAAATTCAGGAATACACAAAAATGATTAAAGAAGAAAATAATAGAATGTTAAAACAAGTCGAAGATGTTTTAAGAATTTCTCAATTAGAAAGAGGAACCCTTCAAATTGAAAAAAAAGAAATTAACATTAATGAAGTTATAAGAAATGCTATTAGTCATGTTTCTCTTATAATAAAAAGTAGAAATGGTAAAATTGATATTAATTTAAATTCTGATTTGAACATTATTTATGGAAACATTAATCATTTAACTAATGTATTTGTTAATATTCTAGATAATGCCATTAAATATTCAACAAATTCTCCATTGATTAAAATAAATAGCTTTATTGATAAAAAAATAATAATGATAACTATTAAGGATAACGGAATAGGGATGGATTTAAATTCACAAAAATTAATTTTTCAAAAGTTTTATAGAGTCCAAACGGGAAACATTCATGACATCAAAGGTCATGGACTTGGTTTAACTTATGTCAAAAAAATCATTCAGGTTCATCAAGGGCAAATAAATCTTAAAAGTAAAAAAGGGATTGGTACAACATTTGAAATATCTATTCCCTTGATTTAAAATAAAAAACAAAAAATGGAAAACAAAAAAATTTTAATTGTTGAGGATGACCCAAACTTTGGAAGTGTTTTAAGAGATTACCTTTCTTTGAATAGCTATAAAATTTCACTTGCTAAAAACGGAATTGAAGGTTTTGAGAAATTTAAAAAAGATAATTTTGACTTATGTATTCTTGACGTTATGATGCCATATAAAGATGGGTTTACTTTAGCTAAAGAGATAAGAGAGAAAAGTAGCCAGGTCCCTATAATATTCTTAACGGCTAAAACTCTTAAAGAGGATGTTTTAAAAGGCTTTAAAGTAGGCGGAGACGATTATTTGTCAAAACCTTTTGATTCTGATGTCCTCTTAGCAAAAATCAAAGCAATTTTAAATAGACAAAAAGTTGTAGACACCCCTAATTCGGAAGAATTTCAATTTTCAATAAGCGATTTTCATTTTAATTCAAAACTTAGATTATTATCTTTCAAAGATCATAATAATATTAAATTATCGCCTAAAGAAAATCAATTACTAAGACTCTTAGTTCTATACTTAAATGATTTAATGCCCAGAGAAGTTGCTTTAAATAAAATTTGGAGAGATGACAACTATTTTACTTCAAGAAGTATGGATGTTTATATAGCAAAACTTAGAAAATATTTAAGTAGTGACTCTAAAATTGAAATTGTTAATATTCATGGTGAAGGTTTTCGTTTGTTAGTTAAAGATTAATTTTTTCTAGGATGGAAGTTTTTCATCACTGATTTCAAATATTTAGTATCCATATGTGTATAAATTTCAGTTGTTGTTATACTTTCATGTCCCATCATAACTTGTATAGTTCTTAAATCTGCTCCATTTTCAAGCAAGTGAGTTGCAAAAGAGTGTCTTAAAGTGTGAGGGCTAATAGTTTTATTAATTTGAGCTTGCTTACCGTATTTTTTAATTAAAGTAAAAATCATGGCTCTTGTTAGTTGTTTTCCATTCCTATTCAAGAACAAAACATCAGAATGTAATGGGTGAATTTTCCCAATAGACCTGTGTTTTTTTAAATAAACCTCAATACATCTTTTCGCATATTCTCCCAGGGGCACAAGTCTTTGTTTATTACCTTTTCCTATTACCTTTATAATATTTTCTTTAAAAAACAAACTTGATATTGTTAAGTTAACTAGCTCGCTTACTCTCAGTCCAGATCCATAAAGTGTTTCTGCTATTGCAATATTTCTATGACCTTGTGGTTCAGAAACACTTATTGTAGAGAATAATTTTTCAACCTCAAGTACAGATAAAACTTCAGGTAATTTTCTTCCTAATTTTGGAGTTTCGATTAAATCTGTAGGATCATCTTTTCTAATATTTTCAAAATTCAAATAATTAAAAAAACTTTTTAATCCAGAAATTCTTCTTGCCATGGAGTGAGAGCTTTTATATTTAGCCTCCTCATATATGAAGGCTTGTATTTCATCGCTTTTTATGTTTTCAGGTTTTTTTTTATCTATATCTATCTCATAATATTCTATAAAAGCATCTATATCAAATAGATAATTTATTATAGAATTACTTGACAAACCTCTTTCAATCTTAAGATAGCTCTTATAGTTTTTTATTGCTGATTTCCAGATCATTAAATTTATTTAAAATTAATGGGTTTAGTAAAGAAAGTTAAATGTAGTATTTTTGTAAAAAGGAATTCAATGAAAATCTCAATTATTAATGGTCCTAATTTAAACTTATTAGGTAAAAGAGAACCAAATATCTATGGTTCTGTAACTTTTGAGGAATATTTAAAATCCTTAAAAAAAGAGTTTTCTAATATAGAATTCGATTATTTTCAATCTAATATTGAAGGAGAAATCATTGATCAGCTTCAAAAAGTTGGTTTTTCAAGTGATTCTGTATTATTAAATGCAGCTGCATATACTCACACCTCAGTTGCTATAGGAGATGCAATTAAAGCAATTGACACACCAGTTATTGAAATACATATTTCAAATACTTTTTCAAGAGAAGATTTCAGACATCAGTCATTCATAACTCCTGTTGCTAAGGGATTGATTATAGGTTTTGGAATAGATAGCTATAGACTAGGAATATTAAGTCTAATAAATCAAGTTAAAACAAAATAGCTTTAGTAATAAAAACAACAGTACTACTGATTGCAAAGCTAATTATAAGAAGTCCTTCCCAATACGAAGATCTTATTCCCCATATTTTCCACATTTTATCAATTGTTGTCTCTTTAAAATATTTTATTGAAATTTTATAAAAAATCATAGTTGACATTATAAATGTAATTATGAAAAGTATTATTAATTCCATTTATAGGTTGTATTTAAAACCTTACTAAAGGTGAATAACTTCTCCATAAGCTGCTGCTACAGATTCCATTACTGCCTCACTCATAGTTGGATGGGGATGGACTGTTTTTAGTACTTCGTGACCAGTAGTTTCAAGTTTTCTCGCCAAAACAGCTTCAGCTATCATATCAGTCACTCCAGCACCAATCATATGGCATCCTAACCATTCACCATATTTAGCATCAAAAATGACTTTTACAAATCCCTCAGTGCTACCACTTGCTTGAGCTTTTCCAGATGCTGAGAAAGGAAATTTTCCAACCTTAATTTCATGTCCTTTATCCCTGGCTTGGGCTTCAGTTAAACCAACTGATGCAATTTCTGGATAAGAATAAGTACATCCAGGAATATTTCCGTAATCTAAAGGTTCAACATTTTGACCAGCAATTTTTTCAACACATAGTATTCCTTCTGCAGAGGCAACATGTGCAAGGGCTTGTCCTTTAGTTATATCTCCAATTGCATAATGATCTGGTATGTTTGTTTGATAAAAATCATCAACCAAAATCTTATCTTTATCTGTAACTATTCCAACATCTTCTAGACCGATATTTTCAATATTAGATTTAATTCCAACTGCTGATAGAATAATATCTGCTTTTAAAACTTGTTCTTCTTTTCCATTTTTAATAGTTGCACTTACAAGCTTGCCTTTTGTGTCAGCTTTAATTAATTCTGAGCTAGTTAATATTTTTATTCCATTTTTTTTAAAATTTACTTCCAAAGCTTTCGATATTTCTTCATCTTCAACAGGAACAATTCTATCTAAGTATTCAACAATAGTAACTTCTGAACCCATGGCATTATAAAAATAAGCAAATTCAATTCCGATAGCTCCTGATCCAACTATTATTATTTTTTTTGGCTGTGTTTTTAATGTCATTGCTTGTCTATACCCAATTATTTTTTTTCCATCCTGAGGTAGGGCAGGAAGAACTCTAGATTTGGCACCAGTAGCAATTATTATATGATTACCCTGTAAATTAATAGTTTCCCCGTTTTTTTTCTCTACAGAAACTTTTTTTCCTGTATTTATCTTTCCATAACCTTCAATTACATCAATTTTATTCTTTTTCATTAAAAAACTCACACCTTTACTCATGCCAGATGCAACATTTCGACTTCTATTTACAACAGCATTAAAATCTTTATCATAGTCTTTGATAATTAACCCATAGTCCTTAGCATGTTTTAAATAGTCAAAAACTTGTGCAGATTTAATTAGAGCTTTTGTTGGTATACAACCCCAGTTTAAACATACTCCTCCAAGACTTTCTTTTTCTACAATAGCAGTTTTAAAACCAAGCTGAGAAGCTCTAATCGCAGTTACATAACCTCCAGGACCACTACCTAATACGATTATATCGTATGATTTCATGTTTTATTTTTTATTTTTTCAATATCATTTTTTAAGCCTTCCACAGTTGCCTTTAATTGTATTACCATACTCAGAGCACCTAAACCAAAAACAAATCCAATAACACCTATAGCTTCCATAAAATAATTTTAAACAAATGTACTTAAAAATAGTTTCTTTTACTTGAGCTTTGAATCAGGTTTAAATTCTATACTTGCAGAATTAACACAGTACCTTTTTCCTGAATTTGTTGGACCATCTTCAAAAACATGACCTTGATGTGATCCGCAAGTCGAACAAAGGATTTCAGTTCGAATCATACCATGTGTTGTGTCTTTTATATACTCTATTGAGTCAGGCAAAGAACTATCATAGCTTGGCCAACCACACCCACTTTCGAATTTAGATTTACTTTTATATAATTCTTGTTTACAGCTTTTACATAGATAAACTCCCTTCTCAAAATGAGTATTGTATTTTCCACTAAAAGGATTTTCAGTGCCTTTTTCTCGCATTATTTTATACTCTTCAGGAGATAGTATTTTTTTCCAATCTTCATTACTTCTTTCAAAGGAATACTTTTTATTGATCATTTATTTGGAATAAAGGTTAGTGCCGCTGAGTTTATACAGTGTCTTTTACCGGTAGTTTTTTTAGGACCATCATTAAAAAGATGGCCTAGGTGACCTCCACATGATGAACATTTTAGTTCTGATCTTGGATAACCTAGCTTATAATCAACATCAAACTCTATGTTTTTTTTTATTCCTCTATCAAAGCTTGGCCAACCAGATTTTGAATCGTATTTATAATTTGATTCATATAAAGGGGCTTTACATGCGGCACAAATATATAATCCATTATCATAATTTTTATCGTGCTTTCCTGAAAACGCTCTTTCTGTTCCAGATTGTCTTAGAACGAAATATTGGAGTGAGGTTAATTCATCTTTCCATTGTTCATCCGTTTTATCAATTTTATATTTGACAATTGAAGAATCATTACTTTTTTTAGTAGCTGTTTGAGAGTTACAGCTAACTCCAATAATTAATACAAAAAGAACAAAATATTTTTTCAAAACTTTTTTTTCAAAACTAATCTTTATAGTAATTTTTTCAATCATTTAATTTATTTATTTTCTAATTTTAGAAAACTAAACCTAAAATTTAAAACTATTTCTTTAATTTTAAAACATTACTTTGTGAGAAATTAACTAACAAAAAATGTTTTCAAAAACAATTCCGTTAGAAAAAGGAAGTAAGAAGCTTATAAACGCCTGGGCTTCATATGACTGGGCTAATTCAGCCTACTCTCTTGTGATTTCTTCAGCAATTTTTCCAATATATTACGGCTCTTTATTTAGTGAGATTAAAACCATAAGTTTTTTCGGATCTCAAATAAAGTATTCAGCTATGATTAGCTTTATTACAGCTTTTGCATTCATAGTAATTTCAGTTATTACCCCTATTCTTTCTGGCGTTGCTGATTATATTGGTGACAAGAAGAAATTTATGAGGTTTTTTGTTTTTTTAGGATCAATTTCATGCATCGGATTGTATTGGTTTGATCTAAACACGATATACTTAGGTTTAACCTTTTATTTTTTGACTTTGATTGGTTTTTGGACAAGTGTAACTTTTTACAATTCATACTTGCCTGATATAGCTTATCCTGGTCAACAAAACAGAGCTAGTGCTAGAGGATATTCGATGGGTTACATAGGTAGTGTTATTTTATTGCTCTTTAACCTATCTATGGTTATGAATCCAGACTTTTACGGGATAACTGGAACAAAAACTGAAGCTTCAATGATTGCAATGAAATATTCTTTTATTTCTGTAGGAATTTGGTGGGCTCTTTTTAGTCAAATTTCATTTTTTTACCTTCCAAAGGGTAATCACAGTAATAAAATAAGTAAAGATGTTTTTTGGAATGGATTCAAAGAGTTGAAAATAGTTTTAGATCAACTAATGGACAATTTAAGGTTAAAGCGGTTTTTAATTGCTTTTTTTCTTTATAGCATGTCTCTTCAGACTGTTTTATTAATTGCTACTTATTTTGGCGAAGCAGAGATTCAATGGGCTAATTCTACCGAAAAAACTATAGGATTAATTGTTAGTATATTATTAATTCAAATTGTTGCAATATTTGGTGCAATAATTACAGCAAGAGCATCTGAACGTTTCGGAAACCTTCCTGTTTTAATTGTTATTAATATAATTTGGGCACTTCTTTGTATTAGAGCTTTTTATATCCATACTCCTGCTGATTTTTATTTGATAGCTGGTTTTGTGGGTATGGTTATGGGTGGGTTACAATCACTTTCAAGAGCCACTTATTCAAAGTATATTCCATCCACAAAAGACACTGCATCTTTTTTTAGTTTTTATTCAGTAACTGAAAAAGTTGCTATAATAATTGGAATGATAATGTTTGGAGCTGTTGACCAAATAACTGGGAGCATGAGAAATAGTATATTGTTTTTTGCACTATTTTTTATTGCTGGAGTTATCCTTCTTCTTCGAGTTCCCAAGCTTCAAGATTAATTTTAAATTATATAAAAATTTTTTTATTTAAGTTCTTGGCACAACTATTGAAATTGTATTTAATAAGACTGGTTATTATATGATAGGCTATATTCAATCTATGATGATTAGTAATTTAAATGACACATTGACACTAAATTAATATGGCAAAATCACCTTATACAAGTTTTGACAGTTTTTCTCTTCGTGAAATAGAATCAGAAGCAGAACTAATTCCTCTTATGACTGCAGAAGATGAGGAGGCATTAAATAAAGAAGCTTTACCAAGTTCAATTCCAATTTTACCTTTAAAAAACACTGTTTTGTTTCCGGGTGTTGTAATTCCAATTACAGCAAGCAGAGACAAGTCAATTGAATTAATCAAAGATGCTAATAAAGGAGATAAAGTCATTGGTGTGGTAGCTCAAAAAGATCAATCTACAGAAAACCCTGAATTAAAAGATATTTATGATCTTGGAACCGTAGCTCAAATTTTAAGAGTGTTGAAAATGCCTGACGGTAATACCACAGTCATTATTCAGGGTAAAAAAAGATTTCAGATTGATGAAATCATTACTGACAAACCTTATTTTAAAGCTAAGATTAAATCTGTAGAGGATATATCAAATAGCTCTAATAATAAGGAGTTTTTGGCCGTAGTTGATTCAATTCGTGATCTTGCCCTTCAAATAATTCAGGAAAATCCAAATATTCCATCTGAAGCATCATTTGCAATAAAAAATATTAATAGTAATTCTTTTTTAATAAATTTTGTTTCCTCTAACATGAACCTTTCGGTAAGTGATAAACAAGAAATATTATCACTAACAAGTTTGAACGAAAGAGCCTTAATATGTTTAAAATTCATGAATAGTGAATATCAGAAACTTGCATTAAAAAATGATATAAGATCAAGGGTTCGTTTAGATATGGATCAACAGCAAAGAGAATACTATTTAAATCAACAATTAAAAACTATTCAGGAAGAGTTAGGTGGTATTTCATATGAAGAGGAGGTAGATGAGTTGAAAGAACGTTCTAAAACTAAAAAATGGAGCAAAGATGTAAATGAACATTTTAACAAAGAGTGGGGTAAATTACAAAGAATGAGCCCTCAGGTTGCTGAATATTCAGTTCAGAGAAACTATTTAGAGCTTATCTTAGATTTACCATGGGATGAATTTTCAATAGATAAATTTGACCTTAAAAAAGCACAAAGAATCTTAGATAGAGATCATTATGGTCTTGATGAAGTAAAAAAACGTATTATAGAATATTTAGCAGTACTTAAGCTAAGAAATGACATGAAGTCTCCTATTTTATGTCTTTTTGGTCCTCCAGGAGTAGGTAAAACCTCGTTGGGGAAATCAATTGCAGAATCTCTAGGCAGGTCATATGTAAGAATTTCATTAGGAGGAATGCGAGATGAGTCTGAAATAAGAGGGCACAGGAAAACATATATAGGCGCTATGCCAGGAAGAATAATTCAGAGTTTAAAAAAAGCAAAAAAATCTAATCCAGTTTTTGTTTTGGATGAAATTGATAAATTAACTCAAGGATCTCAAGGAGATCCATCTGCTGCACTATTAGAAGTTCTAGATCCTGAGCAAAATAATTCATTTTATGATAATTTTTTAGAAATGGGATATGACTTATCTAAAGTTATGTTTATTGCCACTGCTAATAGTATGGCTTCTGTTCATCCAGCTCTTAGAGATCGAATGGAGAGTATAAATGTTAGTGGCTACACTATTGAGGAAAAGATTGAAATAGCACACAAACATCTTTTACCTAAACAGTTAAATGAGCATGGTTTAAGTAAAAATCATTTGAATTTAAAAAGGACAGTTATTTCAAAAATAGTAGAGAGCTATACAAGAGAGTCAGGAGTAAGAGGATTAGATAAGCAGATGGCGAAAATGACAAGATATGTTGCTAAATCAATTGCTTTAGAGGAAGATTATAATGCTTCTCCTGCTTTAGCTGATCTTTCAAAGATACTAGGAACAGAAAAAGTTAATCGTGATCTTGCCGAAAACAATCATGTTGCAGGAGTGGTAACCGGACTAGCTTGGACAGCAGTTGGTGGTGATATTCTTTTCATAGAATCTTCTATTTCTAAAGGAAAAGGAAATCTTGGAATAACTGGAAACTTGGGAAAAGTAATGAAAGAATCTTCTACTATTGCTTTGGAATTTATAAAATCAAATTCTCAAAGACTTGGAATTGATCATTTTCCTTTTGATAAATATAATATACATATCCACGTTCCAGAAGGAGCAACACCTAAGGACGGTCCTAGTGCAGGAATCACAATGTTGACCTCTTTAATGTCTTTGTTTACCCAAAAACGTGTCAAGAAAAGTTTAGCAATGACCGGTGAAATAACTCTAAGAGGTAAGGTTTTACCTGTAGGGGGTATAAAGGAGAAAATATTAGCAGCTAAACGATCAAAAATTAAAGAAATAATTTTGTGTGAACAAAATAAAAAAGATATTGATGAAATTAAACCAAGTTATTTAAAAGGTTTAAAATTTCATTACGTTAAAGACATGATTGATGTTTTACTTATTGCAATCACTGATAAATCAGTAGTTAATGCTAAAAGATTATTAGAAATTAAAAAATGAAAAAAATAATTGCAATTGACGGGCATGCTGCTACTGGTAAAAGTAGTCAAGCAAAAAAAATTGCAAATTTTTTTGGTTATAATTACATCGATACGGGGGCTATGTATAGGGCAGTTACTTATTATTGTATCATTAGTGATTTGTTAAGTGAGCCCATTAATGTTAGAACTATTATAGAAAGACTTAATAAGATTAATATTGAATTTAAAATTTCAAATAAATCTCAGATAATATTATTAAATGGCAATGATGTTGAACCCTTTATAAGGAAAATGGATGTTGCAGAGAATGTAAGTAAAATAGCTGGAATTCCTGAAGTCAGATCTTTTTTAGTTAAAATTCAGAGACAAATTGCAATAAAAAATAATGTTGTAATGGATGGTCGTGATATAGGAACAGTTGTTTTTCCAAATGCTAAAAACAAATTTTTTTTAACTGCTTCTCTTGAAATTAGAGCAAAACGAAGATTTGAAGAATTAAAATCTAGTAATGAAACTATTATTTATTCAAAAGTATTAGAAAATGTTAAAATAAGAGATTATGAGGATTCGTCTAGATTAGTTTCTCCTTTAAAGCCAGCTAAAGATGCAATTATAGTCGAAACTTCAAACTTGACTGAAAATGAAGTTTTTGAAAGATTAATTTCTTTAATTAATGGATAATTAATAATAAAAATATTAATTTTGGCATCTTAAAGTTCTTTAAAAGATGTTAACTAGAAGACACATACGCATTAAAGTAATGCAATCGTTATATTCGATTTCACATGAAGGGAAGCAAAACCTTAATGATCAATTAAATTTTTATACTGAAAGCGTCAAAAAGTCTTTTGACCTCTACTATTTATTAATATCTATTTACAAAAATATTTATGTTTATGCTCAAAATAATATTGAGCTTGAAAAAAAGCTGCAATATGAACTACCTGATCCAATAGCAGAAAAAATTGTTAATAATCCATATTTTAAATTTCTTTGTGAACATAAAAACATTTCAGATTATATTAAAAAGAGAAAAATAAATAATTGGAATTTAGACTCAGAATATATAAATCAATTTTATATTGATTTAACATCTAGACCTTTGTTTGTAGATTACTTTCCAGGCTTAAACAATGAGGACGATAGTTTGTTTTGTGTAAATTTTTTCAAAGAGTGTGTAGCTCAATCAGATAAATTATATGACTATTTAGAGGATAAACAATTGACATGGATCGATGACTTTCCAGTAGTTAACACATACATTCTAAAACAAATTAAATCTTTAGACATTGAAAAATCCAAAAAAATGAATTTCCCATTTTTTAATCTTCAATCAGAGGAAACTACTTTTGGCATTGATATGTTAAATAAAGTAATCTCAATGAGTGATTTATTAGAATCTGAAATTAAAGGAAAAACTCCTAACTGGGACTCTGACAGGATTGCAGATATAGATTTTATATTATTAAAAATGGCTATTTCAGAACTTTTATATTTTGAAGAAATACCTGTTAGGGTAACAATTAACGAATATTTAGAAATAGCTAAAGATTATTCAACACCAAAAAGTAATATTTTTATTAATGGTGTACTTGACAACATTTCTAAAGATTTTGATAAAAAGGGGAGATTAAACAAAGCGGGTAGAGGTTTATTGTAAGGAATTTTATTTACTTTTGATTTAGAAATACTTAATTTATAACTCATGAAAAATATTTTTTACTCAATCTTAGCAATATCTTTTATAACTACATCTTGTGGTGAAAGTGCTGCCAAAAAAGTTAATCAAGATAACGTTCAGGCTACTGAGGTTCAAGCTCAGGCTAACACTTCAAACTCCCCAGTAATGACTTTTAGTAATTTGTCACATGATTTTGGGAATATAAATGAAGGAGATGTCGTTACAACAACATTTTCATTTACTAATACCGGTAAGAGTGATCTTATAATTGTTGATGCTCGTGGAAGTTGTGGTTGTACTGTCCCTCAATATCCTAAAAATGTACCAATTGCTCCAGGAGCTAAAGGTGAAATTTTAGTTAGTTTTGATTCAAGTAACAAACCCAGTTTACAGCAAAAAGCCGTTACTATATCTGCTAACACTGAAAGTGGAAGAGAGATGCTAAGGATTAAAGCAATGGTTACTCCAGATCCAATTAAAGAACAACAAAGACAAGCTCAAGCCAAGGCACGTCAAGCTCAAAATTAATAAATGCAGGGAGGATTTTCAGAACAATTACCCTTTTTACTATTAATGCTAGTAGTTTTTTTCTTTTTTATCATCTTGCCTCAAACAAGAAGACAAAAAAAAGAAAAAAACTTTATGAACAACCTTAAAAAAGGTGATCGTATTATTACTAAAAGTGGAATTCACGCTAAGGTTGTTGAGTTAAATGACAAAGACAATACTTGTACTATAGAAACCCAGGCAGGTAAACTTAAAGTTGAGCGCTCTTCAATTTCATTAGAAATGAGTGCTAAGCTTACAAAAAGTTTATCAAAAAAGTAGTTAAACTCCTGTTTTTAGGAGTTTTTTAAAATCAGGATTGATGTCTTATGTATAAGAATATCCTAAAACCTTTTTTGTTTTTATTTGACCCAGAATGGGTTCACCACTTTGTCTTTAAATTAATTAAAGTGGTTCATTTTATCCCATTAGTTGGTATAATAATTAGATGGGTCTATGTAATAAACCACCCTAAGTTAAATCGTAATGTTTTTGGTTTAAATTTTAAAAGTCCAGTAGGTTTAGCAGCCGGCTTTGATAAGGATGCTAAACTATATAAAGAATTAAATAACTTTGGTTTTGGATTTATAGAAATTGGAACTGTAACACCAAAAGGTCAATCAGGTAATCCAAAAAAAAGGTTGTATAGATTGTCTGAAGACAATGGGCTTATTAACAGAATGGGCTTTAATAATGAGGGAGTTAAAGCCGCAGTTAGTAGACTAAAGACAAATAAAAATGTATTAATAGGAGGTAACATTGGTAAAAATAAAAACACACCTAATAATAAAGCAATAGATGATTATATATATTGTTTTGAAATTCTTTTTGAATATGTAGATTATTTCGTTGTTAATGTTAGCTCGCCAAATACTCCAAACCTGAGAGCTCTTCAAGCTAAAGAACCATTAACAAATATTTTGAATGGTTTACAAAATTTAAATAGTCAAAAAAAGAATAGAAAACCTATTTTATTAAAAATATCCCCTGACCTTAATGAAAGCCAGTTGATTGATATTATTGATATTATTAATCTAACTAAGATTGATGGAGTTATTGCTTCAAATACAACGTTAGACAGAAATGGATTAACATCAAATAATAAAGATGAATCGGGTGGTCTTAGTGGAAAACCTTTAGCTGAAAAAAGTACTAAAATTATACGATTTTTATCAGAAAACAGTAAAAAAAGTTTTCCGATTATTGGTGTAGGGGGGATACATACTCCTGAGGACGCTCATGAAAAAATAAATGCTGGAGCTGATTTAATTCAGCTTTACACTGGCTTCATATATGAAGGACCAGGAATAGTAAAAAAAATAAATAAGTCCCTTATTCAAAATAATTAAAACTTTCTCCTGGTTTTATTTTTTGAATAGTTTCATAAATTAATTTTATTACATTTTCAACATCCTCTTTTTGAACCATTTCAACTGTAGTGTGCATATACCTTAAGGGCAACGATATTAAAGCTGAAGCCACCCCACCATTGCTGTAAGCAAAAGCATCGGTGTCAGTACCTGTATATCTTGATGATGCAAGCCTTTGGAATGGGATTTTATTTTTTTGTGCAACAGAAATAATTCGTTCTCTCAATTTATTGTGAACGGCAGGAGCATATGAAATTACAGGACCATTACCAATTTGAATTTCACCTTGTTCTTTTTGATTTATCATTGGGGTTGTTGTATCATGACAAACATCAGTAACAATTGCAACATTAGGTTTAATCGTTTGAGTAATCATTTCTGCACCACGAAGCCCAACTTCTTCTTGAACTGAATTTGTTATATATAAACCAAATGGCAATTTTATTTTATTTTCTTTAAGTAATCTAGCAACCTCGGCTATCATAAAACCTCCAGCTCTATTGTCAATAGCTCTACATACAAACTTGTTTTTATTCAATATTTGAAAAGTATCAGGGTAAGTTATTACACATCCGACATGCACTCCCATTTTTGCAACTTCTTTTTTGTCTTTTGCTCCAATATCAATAAATATATTATCCAATTTCGGCACTTCTTCTTTTCCAACTTTACGAGTGTGTATTGCAGGCCATCCAAATACTCCTTTTATAATTCCATTATCAGTATGAATATTAACCCATTTAGATGGAGCAATTTGATGATCACTCCCGCCATTTCTAATAACATAAATTAATCCATTATCAGATATATAATTAACATACCATGATATTTCATCAGAATGACCCTCAATTACTACTTTGTATTTAGCCTCAGGATTAATAACACCAACAGCTGTTCCATAAACATCAGTAATAAAATCATCTACATATGGTTTTAGATACTCCATCCATATTTTTTGACCATTAGCTTCATAACCTGTAGGAGCTGAGTTGTTTAAATATTTTTCTAAAAAATCAATTGACTTCTGATTTAAAACTTTCATTTATGTATATTTTAATTGACGACTAAAATAATAATTAATGATCATTAAACTGTTTGAAAATATCAGTTTTTATACCTTTGGAATTTATGAATAATAAGATTATATATATATATATATTACATGTAACAATTTGTTGGTCACAATCCACTGAAATTGAAAAATCATTATTTGTAGTCGGAGAAGATTCTATTCCGAGCTCATCAATAAACTTAAAGGAAGTGATTGTTTACCAACCCCTTACGTTTAACTCCTATGATGCTGCAAAAAAGTATGCAATATTACGAAACAGAACTTATAAAGTTTATCCCTATGCTAAACTAGCTAGTGAACGTCTTCAGGTTTTAAATAGTAGACTTGAAAATATTAATAATAAAGGTAGAAAGAGAAAGTATTTAAAGCGTTTAGAAAAATTTATTTATGAAGAATTTGAGCAGGATTTAAAAAAACTTTCACGATCGCAGGGTAAAATATTAATTAAATTGGTTCATCGACAAACAGGTGAGACCACTCATAAATTAATCAAAGAACTAAGGAATGGGTGGAGAGCAACAATATATCAGGCAACAGCTTCTTTTTTTAAACTATCACTAAAGGAAACGTACGATCCAAAAGAAAATTATCAAGATTATTTAATTGAAGATATTTTACTTCGGGCTTTTTCTTCAGGTAAATTAGTTGAACAACCTACAGCTTTAGAATATGATTTAGATGAATTATATTATATCTGGAAGAGTAAATTGGATTTGAATAAAACTGAAACTCCTGGTCAGGTTAAATACAAGTTGATTAATTAAATTACCGTCTTGAATTTAGTTTTGATAATAGCCTAAGAATCTCTAAATAAAGCCAAATTAGAGTTACTAAGAGTCCAAAAGCTCCATACCATTCCATATATTTCGGAGCATTTTTTTCAGCTGCTTCTTCAATAAAATCAAAATCTAAAACTAAATTAAGTGAAGCAATTACAATTATTATTAAACTAAACCCAATACTCATAAGTGAAGCGTTAGTTGGATCCATAACTCGCATGCTTGAGCCAAAAAAACTCATAATCATATTTACAAAATAAACGATCATAATTCCTCCAGTTGCAGCAGCTACTCCTAGCTTAAAATTCTCTGTTGGTTTAATTAAACCTGATTTGTATGCCATTAATAAAGATAAGAGTATTCCAACTGTTATAAATATAGCATTTGTTACAATTCCATCATAAACGCTATTATACATGTAAGAAATACCTCCTAACAAACCACCTTCTAAAATCGCATAAATTGGAACTGTTATAGGAGCCCATTCTTTTTTAAAAATTGTAATTATCCCAGTAATCAAACCTCCTATTCCAAATAAAATTAGCATTGCAGAGCTAATACTAGTGAATGTATAATATCCGGAACCAACTAAAAGAATTAAACTCAAAGCAGTCTTATTAACAGTACCTTCAATGGTCATTGTTTCTGAAGATAAACTAGTAGAGTTAAATGAGCTTTTCTTTAATACTGGATTACCTGATCTATAGGAAAGATGTCTATTCATAATTTTAAATTAATTAGGATTTAAAAGCGTTAATTATAAAAATAATCCAACCAATAATTAAAAGTGTTCCACCAATAGGCGTTATAGGACCTAACCATTTTAAATTAAATTTTATTAATGATTGAAGTGATAGTAAAAAAATACTAAATGAAAAAAGTAAAGTTCCACTTATAAAAAATCTATAAATCCATTTTTTACCTTCCATTGGCAGTGCCGATATAATTAATATTGCAAGACCGTGATACATTAAATATCTTACACCTACTTCAAAAGATTGAAGAGCAGATTCTTCTAAATACTTTTTCAACAAGTGACTTCCAAAAGCACCAAAAATAACTGATAATAAGGAAAAAATACCACCAAACACTCTAAATTTATCCATCGAAATTTATTCGTTTTTGACAAATATAAACAAATCTATAATGATGAATTTATAGTTTAGATAGTAATTTTTTTAAGCGGTTTAAACCTTGAGTTCTTGCGTTCTTATTTAGTTCAGAAGCATCAATGTTTTCTCCTGCTCTAAAAAACCCATGCCCAGCTCCATCATAAATCACGGGCTCGTAAAAGCTTTTAGCTTTCTTCATGGCAGAAACACTATTTTCTATTGTTGCATTTACCCGATTATCATTACCACCATAGAAACCATATATAGGAGCAGTTATATTTTTATAATCAATTTCATTTTTTGGTCCAGTTCCATAACAAACAAAAGCCGCTGAAATTGATGAATTGTTAGTTGCGTATTTAAATGTTTGACTGCCTCCCCAACAAAATCCGATAACAGCAACTTTACCATTGGCTGAATCAATATTTTTTCCATACTTAAAAACAACATCTAAATCTGATGTCACTTTTTCAGGAGAAAGGTCATAGATTGCTGTCCTAGCTTGATCTGAGTTTTTAAAACTTGTGGTTCCTCCTCCATCTGGAGCAGTGCCTGATAATAAATCAGGAGCTAATACGATATATCCCATTTCTGCAATCTGATCAGCCATACTTCTTGCCCAATAATTAAGACCTCTATTCTCATGAATTAAAATAATTACTGGAACTTTTTTGGCTACTTCAGGAAATACTATGAATGTATTAATCTCTTCCCTATTGTTATTAACTAGCTTTTTCCATTCATGATGACGCGGAGAATCTTCTAAACGTTGAATAAAATCTTGAGAAAAGATATTAATTGGAATAAAAAAAAGAATAATTAAATATTTCATAAAAGTAATTTTATAGTAAATATAATTATAAAATCATCTAAATTTGCACTGTGCGCAGGATTCTCCTTTTAGCTTTACTAATAGTTTTTTCTTGTTCCAAGGATGAACCGCCTCGTTATTTATTATCGGTATCTGCTAGTCTTGGTGGTGCGGTAAGCACAACTGGAGGTGATTATGCAGAAGGTAAATCCGTTACCATAACCGCTACTGCAAATCCAGAATATCAGTTTGTAAACTGGTCCAACGGATCAACACAAAACCCAATTACTGTTACGGTAATGGCTGATCAAGTTTTATCGGCAAACTTTGTT
>CAJJCT010000014.1 GCA_905182735.1 Candidatus Marivariicella framensis | reverse complement strand
AACTATAGGTATTTTTGCACCTATGTCTTCAAGGAATAGTTGAGTTGATTTTTTCATCATCATTTTCTTGTAAAATTTAAATATAACAAGAAAGAAGGGACTATTAAACAATTTTTATATTTGACTTAAATGAATTCCTATTAAAAAATACTATTGAGATTCTTAAATAAAACTTTCAAGTTTTTTTCCATTCATCCACTTAAGACACAACCCACCCAAAAAAATTAATGAAGAAGATATGAGTCTTAATAAAATTCAGATTAATTTTCACCTAATGAAATATTAACTTCACCATCAGGGTTGTTGTAATTCAGATAAGACTCACCAATATTATAATTATCTTTGAATATGGGATTAACAAATAATGATATTTTTAAAAAACTTCGTGTAGCTCATAAGCTACGTGATGATCAAATTGTTGAAATTTGTAAATTAGTTGATTTTAGAATTTCCAAATCTGAACTTGGCGCGTTTTTCAGAAAAGAAAATCACACAAAGTATATGGAATGCGGTGATCAGGTTTTACGTAATTTCTTAAATGGTTTGATAATTCATTTAAGAGGGCCTTTGAAAAAAGAAGAAACTTCCTAAATATAATTAGTATGCTTAATAAAATTCACGCGCTATGGAACCCAGAGTGTTATCATGGATGGGGAAGAACAAAGCGTTTTTTTGAAGGCTGGTACTATAAACTTGTTAGTCATAATCAGCGTCAAGCATTAGCTATTATTCCAGGTATTGCTATGGATGAAAATGGACAAAAACAAGCATTTATTCAAGTATTAGATGGAAAGAATTTAAAAGGAGCGTATCACAAATTTGAAGCAAATAAATTTCAACCTACTCCAAAAAAACATGCATTAAAAATTCAAAATAATTTTTTTAGTGAAAACAAATTAGTTCTTGATTTACCAAATATTAAAGGAGAACTTTTTTTTGAAAATTTAACACCATGGTCAAATAGTTTTTTTTCACCTGGCATCATGGGCCCCTTTTCTTTTATCCCTTTTATGGAATGTTATCACGGTGTTTTAAGCATGAATCATAGCGTTAAAGGAAAATTATATTTAAACGGTGAAAGCCTCTCTTTCAATAAAGGAAAAGGGTATATGGAAAAAGATTGGGGACATTCTTTTCCGGAAGGTTATATTTGGATGCAGAGCAATCATTTTTCACAAAATGAAATATCTATCAAAGCTTCTGTAGCTAAAATACCATTTTTAAAAAGTGCTTTCATTGGTCATATAGCAGGCTTACTATTCAATGATCAACTCATCGAATTCACAACTTATAATAGAACAAAATTAACAAGTTGTAAAGTCACTCAAAAAAATGTTAAAATTGAGATGGAAAACTCTACATATATATTAAAGATAAATGCACAAAGAGAAAAAACAACCTCTTTGGCGGCTCCAATATCAGGCTTTATGAGTGGGCGCATAGAAGAAAGCATGAATTCTAAAATCCACATACATCTTTTAGATAAAAAAACTAACAAAACATTACTAAACGATACAGGCTCATCCGCTGCAATAGAAGTTGCGGGGGATTACAAATTACTCTTGAAATAAAAAAATGAACAATCGTGCAAATGATTTAATTCGAATTCGTCCTGATATCAAAAAGACAAAAAACTTTGATAAAATAAGTGAGCAAGAACATTTTCAAAACGAAACCCTTCGTCCTATTTTGAAATTACAAAACCCTCTATTAGTAGAAGTTTTTCGAAAATACATTGACACACACAAAGGAGTTTTTCTCGAATTGAGTAATGAAAATCGCTTGGATTATATCGAAAAAGCTTTATTCAAGGATCAAAAATTTCAAAATTATATAAAAGGAATAATCATCGGTCACTTTACAACAGATGAATATCTCAGCTACAGTCAAAACACTTCTGCGCTCAACAAACGAATTGTGAGTTTAGCAATTGAAAGACTTAAAGATCAAGCAAATCTTTTTTAGTATTTTTATATGTAGAGCTATGAAAAAGACATACCGTACTATTAATATAAACTCTGAGTCTTTATTTAAAGAAAAACAAAGTAAGTTTTTTGGCTTTGCATTTCCCGTCTCAGAAATTCAAGCCATTAAAAAACACATAGATAAACTCAAGAAAATACATCACACGGCTAGGCATTTTTGCTATGCATACCAAATTGGAATTACAAAAACGATCTATCGCTTAAATGATGATGGAGAACCTCGAAATACTGCTGGACTGCCAATATATGGGCAAATACAATCATTTGACCTTACAAACATTCTAATTGTTGTAGTAAGGTATTTTGGAGGAACTAAATTAGGAGTTGGAGGGCTAGTTTCAGCATATAAAGAATGTGCAAAATTGACCATAGTGGCAAATAAAATTATTACAAAAGAAATCACTATTCCAATCAAGATTAAGTTTGAGTATCCTTTAATGAATTCGGTTATGCGAATCATAAAAGAATATCATCTTGAAATTGAAAATCAAGAAATGCATACAAGTTGTATTTTTGAAATACTAACAACTAAGAAAAATAATGTCACAGTTAGTAATCAATTTAAACAAAATCCCGGAATTGAAATATTATAAAGTCAACTGAATATTAAAACAGGCTCTTAGCGTTCATGTTGATTTGTAAATCAATAGATTATTTTATAATTTGGTTAAATAGAAAATAGTTTTATTTGAAACATTGTTGGTAGGCTATTTACGTCGATAATAGTTTGCCTAATATGTTTTTCTGTTTAAAGAATAAGAAAGAAGGTAAAAAATGATTATTCTGGATTTAATGATGGGCGTCCAGGTGATGAAACATCTTAGATAGCTTGCAACTATTTTATCATAAACATCAACTTTGAGTACAAAAACAGTTTTAATAATTATTTTATTTTTTTGGGGGATTCCAAGCACCTATTTTAGAAGTAAATTTAGAAAAATCATTTATGAAACAAATGATTGGAAAATCAATATCAAACCTTTATTTAAAAAAGAAATTATAGGGTTGTTTTTAAATCTATATCCAGAAAACAAAGAATATATAAAAATTAGAAATTACTATAGGGCATACTTGTTAGTCTACTTTTTTATATTTGCGGTTTATTATTTCAATTAATTTTAATCATCCTATTGAAGCAAAATCTCTTGAATTAGTTTTAATTTTTTAATTTTAATATCATATCTGCAGCCTTTTCTGCAATCATTATTGAAGCAGCATTTGTGTTGCCAGACACAATTGTTGGCATTATTGAGGCATCTACAACCCTGAGTCCTCGTAAACCATGAACTTTTAATTCGTTGTCTACAACAGCCATCTTATCAACACCCATTTTACATGTGCCTACTGGATGATATACTGTTTCTAGAGATTTTTTTATATGTTCTACAATACCATTTTCTGATTTATCCTTAGGAAGGTTATTTTCTTTTCTATAAGGACTAAAGGCTTTGGAGCTTAATACATCAAGTGCCTTTTTGGTTCCAGCTACTAAGATTTTTAAATCCTCTTCATTTGAAAGAAAATTGGGTTGAATTACAGGGTCATCACTAAAGTTTTTAGATTTAAGACTCACATACCCTCGACTTTTTGGCTTAAGTAATGTAGGTGCAACTGTGTATCCATCTATTTTGGGATATGTTTTTGGATTATATACATCTGTTTCATAATCATTTCCGACATGAAGGGGGGAAAAATGAAATTGAAGATTTGGGGTAATCGAATCATGTACTGAAAAAAAGGCTGCTGCTTCTAGTATACTGCATGTCATAGGACCCTTTCTATTAATTAAATAATTTGCCATATCAATAAACTGATAAAGTGGTTTTAAGTGATGATTAAATCCTTGTTGTTTTTTGGAAATACTTGAAACCAAAACGATTAGATGATCTTGTAAATTTTTTCCAACACCAGGAAGTTCCTTTTTGACTTGGATTCCATGAACTTTTAACTCTTGGACGTCTCCAATACCTGATAACATTAGTGTTTGAGGGGATTGAAAAGCCCCCGCAGATAGAATTACTTCTTTTTTGGCAAACTCTTTTTGAATTTCACCTCTTTTAGTTTGATACTCAACTCCAACAGCTCTATTTCCTTTTATTAATATTTGTTTAGCACGAGTCCATGTTAGAACTTTTAGATTAGAGCGCTTCATTGCAGGTTTTAAAAATGCAGTTGCAGTACTATGGCGTTTCCCGTTTTTTATAGTAAACTGTAATAGACTGGCACCTTTCTGTTTTTTACCATTATAGTCTTTTGTTCTCGGAATCTCCATTTCAACACATGCATCTAAAAAAGCTTGAGCATAAGGTGTTTGAAAAGCTTTTGCGAAAGAGACATTTAACAAGCCGCTTTTTCCATGGTAAATATTATTAATATCTTCATTGTATTCAGACTTTTTAAAATAAGGAAGAACTTGATCATAGGACCACCCTTTATTTCCCAAACCTTCCCATTGGTCATAATCTGCTTTATTTCCTCTGACATATGCCATTGCATTAGTTGAGCTAGAGCCTCCTAGAGTCTTTCCTCTTGGTAAATAAAGTTTTCTGTTGTTGACATGTTTTTGTGGTTCAGTTGAGAAACCCCAATCAACTTTTGAGCGATGAAGATTACCATAGCCCGCAGGAATCCCTATTTCCATTTTGCTGTCAGGTCCTCCTGCTTCTATTAATAAAACTTCATTAGCAGGATTTTTAGAAAGTCTATTTGCTAATACACATCCTGCTGAACCGGCACCTATAATGATGTAATCGTATTTCCCCATTTCTTTGTTTTACTAATGGTATGTGCAAATATTATTTAATTCAATCTTTCAAGGTAAAAGATATAAAAATAGGCGCATGTTCTTAAGTTAGTTTAAGTATTTCTGATCAACAATATCTAAAATAATTTTTTAGTTTTACGGGTTGGATAGTAAATCAACTAATAATTATTGATCACTTCTTCATTTCATCACATTCAATTTTATATCTTTCTAATGTTTAATGGAAGAAAAAAAAGCTAAAAACAAGAAAATTAATCTAGGTGGATCTTATAAATTTAAGATTGCCAAGAAGTATAGTAAACCTAAAAGAAAAGGAGATAAAATTGCTAATAGAAGAAAGAAAAAATAGTTTATCTATTACTAAAGTCAAGAATTACAAATAATTTTAATGTTTACAAAAAAAGCCTATCATTTAAATGATAGGCTTTTTTTGTAAAGGCATGTTTAGCAATTTATTATGCTACTTTCACGTTTATTGCGCTAGGTCCTTTTTCAGTTGACTCTAGTTCGTAACTTACTTTGTCTCCTTCTGTGATGTCATCAATTAGATTGTTTGCATGCACAAAAACATCTTTTTCTCCTGAATCAGGAGTGATGAATCCAAAGCCTTTATTGTTGTTAAAAAATTTTACTGTTCCGTTATTCATTATTATATATTTTATTTTATGAACTGCAAATATAGAACTTTTTAATTTTGTTAGTAATTTTATGCAAAAAATTATAAAAATGCTTGTCTTTAATTGACTATTTTAGTTAAATGATCTTCTTTTTTACTGGAATTGATTACGCTGCTTTTGCTTTGTGGATTTTAATCAGTATTGTATTGTCTTATTTTTTTGTTCAAAAACTTAATTTTTTTGGAGGCGGCAGGAAAACTCAAAAAATACTTACAATAGGTTTAATTTCAGGGCATTTATTATACTTAATCTGGAAAAGTGTTTGGTTGTTTATTGTTAGTCTTTTTCTAAAATAAAAAGAATCCTTAAAGAATTTTTTAAAATTGATTAAAATAGTATATTCCTTTGCTAAACTTTCAAGTTATGACTTGATATAAATTTATTTTATTAAGATAAAATAACCAAGTTGAAACCCTCCGAAAGTTTTTTATGCAGCTCTATGGCTATAAACATTATAAGCCTTATAGCGCTTGCTATTTATCTTTGGAATAATCCGTAAAAGTATTACCGTAAATAAAACATTATTATTTATTACTAGCTTCTAATTGGTGAAAGCCATATAAAACCCCTCCATTTATAAGAAATATTACAATCATTAAGGCTATCGTTAGTGCAGGATCAACTAGGTTTCTAATTTTTTAAACAGTAAAGGCACATAGTTCTAAAGACAAGATAATTAGCAAGCTATTCATTAATATTTTTGTGAATATAATTCATAAACAAACATTATTCTTAAATATTTAGATTTATGATTCAACTCTTAATTATAATTTGTAAAAAAGAACAGTTGACCAAATATTCTTGTGTAAGAAGCTGTTTTCTTTCACAATAGAATTTCGCTGAAAGCCACTTAGTAAATTTAATTTATTTGATATTTTTTGTTGAAAACCAAAAAATGTCCAATTTTGATTATATTGATATGGGAAGCTTTTTTCAATTAACAAGAAGACTTCATTAAAAACTATAAAACTTGAAGAAAGTGAACTAGTTTCTGATGTTAGTGGTAGCTGAAAACCGGCCCGAAAACGTATCCTTGATCCAAATTCTTTTGATATATTTTTTCTTTTTTTCCATCGTTGTTCAAGCCTAACCCATCCAAAATACTTACTTTGCTTAACAGGAAATGAAAAACTAAACTGTTGCCAAATATTATTTTCAATCAAACGACCACCTGCCACATTAGTTGAAAGAAAGGATACGCCTGAAGAAAAATTTGAATATTGATTGAGCTTAAAAATGATTGAAGGTCGAATTAAATACTGATCTTTTTCAGCAAAGAATTTTTTTGTTCTTACATGTGATTCTAAGCGAATAGTTTTACTAGAAGTAAGAGTGTAGTCCGAAAACAATGCTTTCCAAGCGTTGTCCTGTCGCTCTTGAGCTTTTATTTGAAAGTAAAACATTGTAATTAAACAGAAACAGGCGGTTAAGCTAAATTTTTTCATTGTTAAAGTAAGAGCTCTGATTAGATTTAATATTTTAAAGTGTTATGATATTCAAAATTAAGTCAAGATTTTGATGAGGGAGCTATATCTTCTGATAATTTTTACATTATTGGACTACTTATTTTTGCAGTTTCTGTATTATTTGCTGTAATTTTCAATATTCATAATAACTCTAAATAGAATTTGATATAATGGAATGGTATATTAAAAATAGGTGGATAATTTGGACTTTAGTTGCCGTCTATGTTGTGTACAGGTTACTTGTAACTATTAAGTTTTAGTTTAAAAAAAACTTCATGAAGTATGTTTTAAAGTATGTTGGTGTTTCGCTTGTTGTAATAAGTGTAGTTTTAGCGTTATTTGATTTTTTATTAGAGAACAAAGAAATATTTTTGTGATAGGAATAATCTTAATTGGAGGTTCATATTTCATTGATAATAAGAAGTAAATTTTAAAATGAACATTTTATTTATAATGTTAGCTAAATGAAAAAAGAATTAAAAGAGATGTCTATTGAACAAATTGATAGAATTATAGAAATGGCATGGGAAGACAGAACACCTTTTGATGCTATTTTGTCTCAGTTTGGACTAAAAGAACAAGATGTAATTAAGCTAATGCGCAACGAATTAAAACCAAAGAGTTTTAGGTTATGGCGTGAAAGGGTTCAGGGAAGAAAAACCAAGCATCTTAAAATGAGAGAAGCTAATACTGACCGATTTAAATGTTCTCGACAAAGATCTATTTCAAATAATAAGGTGTCAAAACGATAAGCTTCACAGGTTATGTTTTATGATTCTAACTAATTTATTGTCATTTAAAAAAGGTCTCCATTTGTTTCGGCAAGTTTTTTAACCTTTACAGCTGTACCAAGAGATACACCTGATAGCTCGGCGGATTTACGTATGCTTTCTCCTTTTTTTAGCTCCAAAAGACAATTTTTATTTTTCTCTTTGTTAATAAAATCACCATAATTTAATTTTGGCTTATTCCCCCCATTTTTTTTATAAACTCCTTTTGATTTAGCAGAATGGATGCCTTGTTTTTGTTTTTCAAGTTTTATTTTTTCTTCATGTTGATAGATGGAAGCCATCATATTAACCAGAGCAAGCAAAGTAGTATTTTTACTACCATCTTTGTTTATTGTTTCTAAATTTTCTTTTTCAGCTTTAACATTAACATTAAGATCAGTTAATATTTTTATTGTTTTTAAAATATCAAGACCATTTTTCCCTAGATAGGTAATTGAGTTCACCAAAAGAGTATCAATTTCTCCTGAGGATCCAAGTCTAATGATGTTTTTACCAAACTCTCTGTCCTGAAAAGCTCTCCTGCTACTGCATTTATCTACAACCTCTAAATATCTAACACCCTCAGGAGTATGTTTTATTGTTTGTCTAGAGCTGTTGGGGTCAGAAATTTCAAGTTTGATATATTTTGCTACTTTCAAATTGAGATTTTATTTATTTAAAGATATAATAAATTAGCACACTATAAAAATATACGTAATATTTTTATAGTGTGCTAATTAAGTGTTATAAATTATAACAATTTAAAGATATATTTATTTTATGTATTAATTTTATTATGTTATAAATTATAACATAATTTAATAAGGAAATATTCCAACCCAATTTCCAGCAGGACTATATCTTGCAACCACAAAAAGTTTACCGGATTTGCTTTTGGCCTGAGCCATTCCTAACTCAGTTGTTGAATTCCATATCATTTGAGTATAATGGCCTATCATTACATTAGCGTTTAAGGGAGATCCAGTTTCTGCATAAGTATAATCAGAGATTTCGTTATACCACAACTGTGATGCATTTCCCCCGGGAGTAGGGCTAAAAGATGCAACTTCACCAGTACTACAACACCAATAATATAAATTTTCTCCTTGACCAGGTCTGCTGTCATTAGATGAGTGAAACATGTCCTCTTTTTCAGCCATTATTATGGCCCACTCTAAGGCATCTTCAGATAAACTATTTGACCAAGTAAGATTAGACACTCCTAAATCTGACCTTGCATCATTATGAATTTTTAAAGCTAAAGTAATATCATTTTCAGACAAATAAGAACCATCAATATTAATGGAATCTTTTGTGCAGTTAACATTAAAAATAAGGATAAGTAAAAAGAGCATAGTATTAATTTTCATATTGTTTACTTATAGAAAAAAGGAGACTAATCAAAACTATAATAATAAAACTGCATCCCCAAAAATAGAACACCTCTAAACTTGAGCCATAATAATACATAGCCAAAATATCTTCAATAAATATTCCATCAGTAGTTTTATAATAAAAAACAGGGGAAGTAATTATAAAAATAATGGATAGGATTCTTACAATAATTTTATTTTTATTAGATAAATATCCAAAAAACACTCTTTTCATTTTATAATTTTAATCAAAAAAATCAATGACTTTGTCAACCCACATGGAATACATTAATGGACTTGGATGGAGCCCGTCACCAGTTAATAAATTGTCAATCTCATTAACTTTTCTCGAGATATCTGTAATATTGAAATATTGTATCTCTTTATAAGAACTTATTTCGCATACCAACTTATTATAAGCATCAATTTCCTCACTGATATTACTTCTTTTTTTAATTAATCCAAATGGAGTAATTCCCCAATCAGGAATTGATAAAACAAATACTTTTTCATTATTGCCACTTGCAAAGCTGATTGCCTTATCCATTAAAATATTTAATTCTTTTTGAAAAAGTACCATGTCTAAATTTCTGTACTGATTATTAACTCCTATCAAAAGGGAGACAAAGTCATGATCTTTTGAAATATTTATCTTATTAATTGTATCTAATAATTCAGCTGATGTAAAACCTGTTTTAGCTATTATTTCAAGATCTACTAGAGAATTATATTTCTCTTCAAGCCTCAAAGCTAATTGATTTGGCCATCTTTCACCTACCTCAACCCCCTCACCAATTGTATAGCTATCTCCTAGTGCAAGGTATTTTATTTTATTAGAATTGTCAGAACAACCTGAGTTTACCAGTAATAAAAAAAATAATAAGGATAATTTAGAATAATGATTTTTCATTTTATAATTGAGGAACGTATTTGATCAATTTTTTCTTTTAAAAGATGATCAAGCTCAGTTACTTTGTTTTCTGAATGTGTCCACAGCTCAATAACAACTGAGTTGTATGTGTTAATAATTGTTGGGTGATGATTTAATGACTCTGCTTCATGACCTATTTTATTTATAAAAATTAACGATTCGTTAAAATCTTTAAACTTGAATTCTTTTACAAGCTTATTGTCTTTTATTATCCAGTTATTCATATTTTCTAAATTATTTAATTCCTGTTATAATAAGTGTTCCAGCCCATCCCCTTTTTTTACCAAACCTCCATGAAGTAACATTTTTGAAGCCAGCTTGATTAAAAAATTTTATCCACTCATTTTCTGTAAATAGTTTCATAATTGAGACTCCGCATTCATCAGGCCAAGAATGTGAAATAGTATTTTCAAAATAGAAGTCTATTCCAATGATTAACCTCCCATTGTCTTTTAACCAATTTGAATAAATATAACTGATTAATTTATCAGGTCTTTCGAAATAATAAAAAACTTCCATTGAATGAACTATATCTACCTTATTTTTAGGCACCCAACTATTTAAGTCTTCACATACATAATTATTAAACGCATCTAATTTTTTTGCTTTAGTTATCATTTTTAATGATCCGTCAATCCCTATTGCGCTTGAGCACTTAGAGGATTTAGAAATATTTCGTACAACCCAACCATTTCCACATCCAGCATCTATAAAACTGAAGTTTTCTTGATCCTTAGTTGCATAATCGACCATATTATTTACAGACTTACTGTGTCCGCTTTCCATTCCTAAATCTTTACCATTTTCAACCCAATCACTAAAAACTTCTATGGGAGTCTTTTTCATATAAATATTTTTTTTAAATGTATATAATT
>CAJJCT010000013.1 GCA_905182735.1 Candidatus Marivariicella framensis | reverse complement strand
TAAAAGTATATAAAAATTTAAAAGATTATTAAAATAAAGTAAAAGAAATCAATCAAGATTTATACTATAAAAAAATAATAAATCTTATTAACCATTTCTTCACATTGTTGAGAATGAATACTATAATAAAAGAAGTAAGACAAGTAGATGAATTTTATTCTGAAGTTTATAAATAGGATTTTCTTAAATTAAAATAATATGTAAAAACAGCTATTTAACAAAAAACCCTGACTATTAAGGTAAGTTTTGATTTGATCGCGACAGCTTTCGGCCATTTTGTTAAATACTGATCAATTCTGTATGTTTTGGCGGTATTGTTGTCATAAATAAGCAAATAAATACATATTTAATCAATAGTTTCGACCCACATATCGACCCACTTATGTTTTTTTTATCACATACTAAAAGAAAATAATCAAAGCCTTTTTATTTTTTCAATAATTGCATTAGTAACTCCCTCAGTATTGGCATTTCCACCTAAATCTTTAGTTAGAACCTTACCACTTGAAATAATTTCTTCAATTGCATTTACTATTAATTTAGCTCCTTCTATTTCTCCTAAATGATCTAACATCATCGAAGCGGTCCAAATACAAGCAATTGGATTTGCTAATTTTTTTCCTGCTATATCAGGGGCACTTCCATGAACAGGCTCAAACATGCTTGGGAACTCTTTTTCTGGATTAATATTAGCGCCTGGAGCAATACCCATTCCGCCTACCACAGCAGGTCCAAGGTCTGATAATATATCACCGAATAAATTACTTGCCACAACCACATCAAACCTATCAGGATTCTGAACAAAATGTGCTGCTAGTATATCAATATGAAATTGATCAATCGCTACTTTAGGATAATTTTTACTCATTGCCTTGAATCTTTCGTCCCAATAAGGCATAGTATGGATTATACCATTAGATTTAGTTGCGCTAGTTAATTTAAAATCTCTTTTGCTCGCAAGTTCAAAGGCATACTTCATAACTCGATCTACACCTCTTCTTGTGAAGATACTTTCCTGAACTACTAATTCATGAGGTGACCCTTCATTTAATCGCCCTCCAATAGATGAATATTCTCCTTCATTATTTTCTCGAACAATATAAAAGTCTATTATTCCTGGGGCTTTTAAAGGGGATTCTATTCCTTTTAATAGCTTAACAGGTCTTAAATTAACATATTGTTGAAAATTTCGTCTGATTGGAATTAACAAGCCCCATAATGATATATGGTCAGGCACTCCTGGATAGCCAACTGCCCCTAAAAAAATACCATCACTGTCCCTTAATCTATCTAAACCATTTTCTGGCATCATTTTTCCATGTAACTTAAAATATTCACAGGAATAGTTGTAATTTTTATATTTTAATTTAAAGCCACATTTAGCAGCAACTATATCTAAAACTTTTACTGATTCCGGAACTACTTCTTTGCCTATTCCGTCTCCAGGAATAGTAGCAATTTGATATGTATTCATTTATTCATCTTTTAATTTTAAACTAAAGAAAAGAGACTAATGCATCCAAAGTTTCATTTGGTGCTTCCTCTGGTAAATAATGACCGCAAGGTAGACCGTATCCAACTACCTCTGTTGCAAATTTTTTCCATTCAGCAACAATATCGTATTTATTTCCAACATAACCCTTAGCCCCCCAAATAACGATGATCGGACAAGTTATTTTATGATTATTGTCTATGTCAATTTGATCATGTTCTAAGTCAATGGAAGCCGAAGCACGATAATCTTCACAGCTTGCTCTGATTGTCTCCGGTGTAAAACAGCGAAGATATTCAGAAAATGCAGTTTTTGTGAATGCATCGCTATCTTTTCCCCATTGTCTAATTTTTTTATTTAAATAAAATTCAGGGTCTGCTCCTATCATCTTTTCTGGAATATTTGCGGGTTGAATTAAAAAAAACCAATGATAATAAGACTTTGCAAAATCCATATCAGTTGTTTTGTACATAGTATAGGTCGGTGCAATATCCATCACTACTAATTTTTCCACAACGCCTGAGTAATCTAATGCCATGCGATGTCCCACTCTCCCTCCTCTGTCATGTCCAGCCACTAAAAAACTATCAAAACCTAAATGCTTCATTAATTTTACTTGGTCTTTAGCCATTGCTCTCTTGGAATAAGATTCATGCTTTTTATCTGAGTTAGGTTTACTGCTGTCACCGTAACCTCTGAGATCACTGGCTACAACTGTATATTTTTTACTCAATTCAGATGCTATTTTATGCCAAATAAAATAAGTCTGAGGATATCCATGCAGCAATAATAATGGAGGGCCTGACCCCCCCATCACATAATTAATTGAAATGGAGTTATAAGAAAATATTTGTTTTTTAAAATTTTGAAACATTAATCATAAATTTTAATGAATATAATTTAAAAAGTTAGTCTTTAATCTAAGAAATATTAACATTTTTTTCTTCTAGTAGGTCAATGATAAAATTATCAATTTGCTCTTTTGAAATGCTTGGCATACAAATAATATGGGTAATATCTCCTTCAGCTGCCAATCCCCATTTATGTGTTAGTTTTTCTGAAGTTTTCGGGAAAACAATCGTTATAGCTCCAGGATTCGACCAAGCACTGATTCCTGATTTTTTTAATTCTTCCTTACAATATGACGCCATTTTTAAACTATCCTCATAACGTTTACGTAAGCCTTCAACTCCCATTTTATTTATTGCATACCACATAAATAATACTGCATGACCATTACGTGAACCTGCAATTGTTGTATCTAAGGAGCCAATGTAGGCAACATCATTTGCAATGCGATCCCTAAAAGAACGCTTTGTAATCACTATCCCACAAGGAAAAGGTGACCCAATAAATTTGTGTCCGCTAAGTGAAATACTATCTGTCCCATCTTGTAAATCATATGGTATTCTAGGCTCAATAAAATTCCCATAAGAAGCTGACAATGCACCATCTAAGTGGATATGAAAACTTTTTATAGCTAATATTTTTAAAATCGACTTTATTTTAGATACATCATCTTTAGCTTCTTTCATTGTTGTACCAAAATTGGCCATGATAATAGGTGGAATATGTCTATTGTTTAGAAGGGTATTTTGTAAATCTTCGTAATCGATTTCCCCGTTTTCTTGAGATCTAATAACGATACTGGGAATATTTAGAAGATGTATGTTCTTCTTAATACTGTAATGGGTTGTTTCTGAATAATATACCATTGCATTTGGGTAGCGTTCTCTTGCCACGTAAAGACCGTATAGGTTTCCTTCGGAACCACCTGTGGTTACATATCCCCAATAATCTTTTGGATTAGCACGAAGCAATTGAGCAAAGAAATCAATAACTTTTCTTTCAGTTTTATGGGTTTGTACCTTATATGTGCTTTCTATAAAAGGGTCACCCACATTGTTAATTACATATTTTAATGAAGGGTATAGCTCAGAAAAATCAAAATCTTTGGCTACAGGGTAACCTATCATGAGTTCATTAGCGTTTTTTAGGGCATTCATTAATTTCTTTAAACTCTTTCGATTCGTAAAACCAGTTTTCATATTAAATATATTATTCTATAAATTTAATAAATATGGTTTTATATTTTATAATATATATATTATTTAGAAAATAAATTTATTATATTTGAAATAATAGAAATTAAATCTTTTTTTTAATAAAAAAATATCTTTGCTTAACATTAAAATCTAAAATGGATAAAATCGATAAGGCTATTTTGTATCAATTGCAACGCAACTCAAAGCTTAATACCAAAGAAATTGCTAATAGGGTTGGTTTAAGTATTACACCTACTTATGAACGAATAAAAAAGTTTGAAAAACAAGGTGTGATTAAATCCTATGTAGCACTTTTGGATCTAGATAAGGTTGGTAAACAGGTAATCGCTTTTTGCCAAATATCTTTAGCAATACACAGCATAAAAAAATTGAATAATTTTAGAAATAACATTAGTAATTTACCCGAAGTTATGGAATGTTACCAAGTTACAGGCGATTATGACTATATCATAAAAATTACTGTAAATACTATTTCAGACCTCCACAATTTTATTAACAAGAAACTAGCCTCTATTGAAGGAATTTCTAAAATCCGTTCTTCTGTTTCTGTCGATATAATTAAAGAAACTACCGCATTTGATTTGCAATAAATTTAGCTTCTTTTTCAACAGTTCTTCAAGTATCAAAGGTATTAATTCTTGAAAAACACATGATCGAATTGCTAGAATCAGCCATATATTTTGACGCTAACTTTCTACTTACGATCCACATATCGACTCACATAAAAATGAAAAAATCCGTAAAGTATTATAATTAAACACTTTACGGATCTTTGTTGTGATCGCGACAGGATTCGAACCTGTGACCGTCTGCTTAGAAGGCAGATGCTCTATCCAGCTGAGCTACGCGACCTTTATTGCGGAGGGACAGGGATTCGAACCCTGGCAACGGTTGCCCGTTGACAGTTTAGCAAACTGCTCCATTACCACTCTGGCACCCCTCCTTCTTTAGTATCTGATAAAGATTTTGCAAATCTAAAGTTTAAGCTGATAACAACAAATGTTTTTTAATAAAACATCACTCAGGATATTCAATTCTCAAATGATAAATATTTACCAATCTTTTAATTAATACTTTTTTAACAAGTTCAATTTCGTATAAAGTAATATTTGAATATTCAAACTGTTTACCAAACATATGATTATCAATTATTTGATTTACAAAGTCTTGGATTTTTTCAAACGTTGGAGTTCTTAAACTTTTAGAGGCAGCTTCTACAGAATCAGCCATCATTAAAATTGCAGTTTCTTTTGAAAAGGGTGTTGGTCCCGTATATTTAAAACTTTTCACATTCACATTATCCTTACCATATTGTTCTATTGCCTTTTGATAAAAATAATAGACTGTATTTGTACCATGATGAGTTCTAATAAAGTCAATGACTCTATCTGGAATATTATTTTTTTTAGCAATTTTAATCCCCTCATTTACATGATTAATAATTATTTCAGCACTCTGTTCAGGAGTCAAATCGTCATGAGGAGAGACAGGTGAATTTTGATTTTCTGAATAAAAAGTAGGAGCATTAATCTTTCCAATATCATGATATAAGCTCCCTACTCTAACTAATAGACTATTTGCTCCTATTTCGTTTGCAGCGGCTTCAGCTAGATTTGCAACTTGTAATGAATGATTAAAAGTTCCGGGAGCTTTTTCAGATAGTTGTTTCAATAATTTTGAATTTGTATCAGAAAACTCAAGTAATGTAATGTCTGAAACTAAACCAAATAATTTTTCAAATACATAAATTAATGGCTGAACAAAAAGAGTAAGCAAGCCATTAATTATAAAATATACTATAATATTAATATTTAGAGAATTGAAGCTTCCTTCATGTATTATTGAGAAAGAAAAATAACCCAACAAATAAACAAGTACTATTTGGCTAACTGAGATAAAAATACTTGCTCTTTTATGTAACTCAGTTTGTGTTTGAATAATTACCATTCCCGCAATAATTTGAAGAAACACAAATTCAAACCCATTAGGAACTACAAAACCTAATAGTAAAACTGTTAGAACATGAGCAAAAAGGCCCAGCCTTGCATCATAAAATGTCTTTATTGTAATAGGGAGAATGCATAATGGTATTGCATAATAAAAGTCACCATTAAAACTCAATATTAAAGTTGTAAAACCTAATAAAAAAAGAATATTAAAAACGATAAAAGTTAAATCTTTATTATTCTGATAAATCTCAGGCCTGTAGTTTTTAATGAATAAAAAAAGCATTAAAAACACAGAGCTAATCAAAATTGAATACCCGAATATAATTGTGTACTCTTGTCTAGAAGAAATGTTTAAAGACATGTATTCTTTCTTTAGTGATTCTAACTGAAGGAAATTCTCTCCCTCTGCAATTTCACCTTGGGCAATTATGAGTTTTCCTTCTCGAATATAATCTCTTGTAGGAGAAATATCACCTAATGATGCTTGTAAGGCTTGCTTTGTAAAGCCTTCATCTAAAAATATATTTGGCTGAATCAAATCAAAGAAAAGATTATAGTATTGATCATTATATTCATTTAAAGAAGAGGTACTGGTCTCTTCCAAAATAAATTCATTTAGATTTTTTAGTCTAAAAAGTTGATCAAAACTTAAAGAAGTTTCTTCTGTATTTTTAATCAGATATAAATTTTTATTATTTGATTGGAAGTTAATGGGTAAAACACCGTATTTATAAATTTCATTAATTAATTCTCTTCCAAATAAAATCAATTGATCACTTGATTTATTCTCTAAAAAAACCAACTTGAACTTCTCATTATATTTTAAAATAACATTCTCATAAATAGATGAGTCATATCTATAATATTTAGGTTGTTGAATCTCAATAGTTTGTTTTTCCTCAGCAAGCTCTTGTTCAGATTTTAGAATAGTAAAATTAAAGGGAGCGTATAGTGTAGGATGTTGCCATATTTTTCCTTTTTGATACTCATACTTAAATTGCCCTCCTCGGGGAAAAATGTAAACTACAAAAACACTACAGCTTATAAAGAGAAGTAATTTATAAAACAGTGATTGTTTTAAAATAAAATAACTGTATAAATTTTTCAAACTATTTATTTGTTTTAAAAATACTAAATGTATTTAACTCTCTTAAATAAGATAAAAAACTCCTTTAAGAAACAAAAGGAGTTTAATTATTATTTAAAAATATTAAAATTTAATTTACTCAAGTAATTTTTTCATTTTCATGTAACCGACATTATCTCCAATTGTTCCATATATGTTCATTAATGTTTGAATTGCTTCAACATTTTTATTTAGATCTATTAGTTTATTGAGAAATGGAACACATTCTAAATATAAAGCCTGTCTATTTGATTTCAAAGTATCATACCTTGCATTATCAGCTCTTGAAGTACCTAACGAATTCATTTCGTCTACAATTGCAGATTCTCCAGATAAGATTAGTGATGTTAAATTAAAATAAGCAGTCTCATAACTAGGATCAATTTCAATAGCTTTTTCATAAAATCCTCTAGCTGATTCACTATCACCAAGATCATTATTTACTACGCCTAAGTTGAAGTATAATATTGCGTTGTTTGGATCCTTTTCAATAGCTTGAGATATTAATTCTTTAAATTTCTCCTTTTCACCTAATTCGATATAAATTTCAGCAGCAGTAAGTATTAAGTTTAAATCCTCTGGGTTTGCTAAACGCGCTTCCTTTACAGCTTCAAGAGCTTTATCAGTCTTATCTTGCTTAGCATATATTAAAGCAATATTCTTAACAATTTCCGGATATTTGGAAGGTGTTTCTTCTTCTCTAAAGTCAGAATATTCATCGGATTTTTGAAAAAATTTATATTGAGTTGCATCTACAGGGATTTCATTTCCTGTGGCAACTTCTTTTGCAAAATAATTTGTAACAGAACCTGAATATTGCTTTTCTTTTAATTGTAATAAATAGTCTAAAGCCATATTATAATCTAGACCATTAATCGCATTTTGTGAAGCATAATAAAGAAAATCCATGCCAGCATCATTATCAATGGTATAAGCCATATATAATTTTTTTGAAGATTCAATAAATTCTTTTGCTTCACTTTCTTCAATAGCTGCAGTAATAATATCCCCGGATAACACTTTTAAACGCTCTTCTACTAAGACTTTAAAATTAGGATTATCTTTTAATGCCTTATAACTTTTAAGAGCCAACGAAAAGTTTTTGTTATGATGATCAATCCTTGCAGACAAAAACTTTACTTGATTTTTTATTTTATCATCTGCACTATCAAAAAGAGCAACATTATCAGAAATTATTGAATATGATAAGCTAACATCCCCTTTTTTAAATGCTTTTTCAGCCGATTTATATTGTTTTTTTTGAGCAAAAATTGTAATACTTACTAATACAAAAAAAACAGTTGTTATTTTTTTCATTACTTATTATTTTTTGTAAAATTAATAGATTTTATTCAATTATAGGACCTTCACTTATATCAATATTATCTAAATCTTCAATAGCATCATCATCTTTCATAACTTTTGCCACAGCTGCAATTTGATCACGACCTTTTAAATTAATGAGTTTTACACCTTGAGTTGCTCTACCCATTACTCTAAGATTTAAGACTTCCATTCTTATTGCTATACCAGATTTATTAATAATCATTAAATCATCTGAATCAGTTACATCTTTAATAGAAACTAAATCTCCAGTTTTTTCTGTGATAGAAATAGTTTTTACTCCTTTACCTCCTCTATTAGTAATCCTATAATCGTCCAAACTAGATCTTTTTCCATAACCATTTTCAGAAACAACTAGAACGCTAGTGTCCATGTCATTAACAGAAATCATTCCTACAACCTCATCCATTTCATTCTTAAGCCTAATTCCTCGAACACCAGAAGCACCTCTTCCCATTGGCCTAGTTTTACTTTCTTCGAATCTTATTGCTTTACCTGACTTAACGGCTATAACAATTTGACTAGAACCATTAGTTAATTTTGCTTCTAATAGTTCATCTCCTTCTTTTATAGTTATTGCATTAATACCATTTGCTCTTGGCCTAGAGTACTTTTCTAAAGATGTTTTTTTAACTTGACCCTTCTTTGTAGCCATGATAACATAATGACTATTTATATAGGCTTCATCTTTAAGATCTTGAGTACAAATAAACGCTTTAACCTTATCATCTTGCTCAATGCTTACAAGGTTTTGCATGGCTCTTCCTTTAGATGTTTTTGATCCTTCTGGTATTTCATATACACGCATCCAAAAACATTTACCCTTTTGAGTAAAAAACAACATATATTGATGGTTAGTCCCTACAAAAAGATTTTCTAAAAAATCTTCATTTCTTGTTGTAGAAGCTTTTTGTCCAACACCGCCTCTATTTTGTGTTTTATATTCAGATAATGGAGTTCTTTTAATATAACCAGCATGGGATATTGTAATGACTACTTTTTCATCAGGTATCATATCTTCAATACTGAAATTTCCTCCAGCATATTCAATTTCTGAACGCCTATCATCTCCATACTTTTCCTTTACTTCTTCAAGTTCAGTTTTAATGATCTCCATTCGAAGATCTTTGTCGTCAAGTATGTTATTTAAACCAGTAATCATTTTTTGTAGCTCATCAAATTCAGAACGTAATTTATCTTGTTCTAGTCCCGTGAGTTGTCGAAGCCTCATTTCAACTATGGCCTTAGCTTGAATTTCAGATAATTTAAATTTATTCTTGAGTTTCTCCCTAGCTTCATCTGGACTTTTTGATCCTCTTATAAGAGCTATTACTTCATCAATGTTATCTGAAGCTATTATCAAACCCTCTAAAACATGTGAACGTTCCTCAGCCTTTTTCAATTCAAACTTTGTCCTTCTAACAACAACCTCATGTCGATGATCTACAAAATGCAAAATCATGTCCTTTAGATTTAACATCTGAGGTCTTCCTTTAACAAGAGCTATATTGTTTACACTAAAAGAGGATTGCAAAGCAGTATACTTATATAGTTTATTTAAAACTATATTAGGAATAGCGTCACGTTTTAGAATGTATACAACCCGCATACCTTTTCTGTCAGATTCATCTCTGATATTAGAAATTCCCTCTATTTTTTTATCATTAACTAATTCAGCTGTTTTTTTAATCATTTCAGCCTTATTTACTTGAAATGGAATCTCAGTAACTATAATACATTCTCTACCATTAACTTCCTCAATTATCGCCTTAGCTCTTACAACTATTCTACCTCGTCCTGTGTGAAATGCATCACGTACTCCCTCATAACCATATATAACACCTCCAGTTGGGAAATCAGGGGCTTTAACATGTTGCATTAGAGCATCTATGTCACTTTTGTTTTGTTTGTTTATTTTTAAAAGTTTCTGCTCTGAAATGATTTCTTCTTTTGTAGGAGAATAGTTTTCAGTTGTCACTTTTTCTATTAATGAATCAATAGCTTCGTTTTCATCAACCTCAACTTCTTCAGAAAGACCAGTTTTTTCAATAAAAGTTTTGTTTATGAATAAGATGGTACCATTAATAATTTCAGTTAAATTATGAGGTGGCATATTAGTGGCCATACCCACAGCAATTCCAGAAGCACCATTAACTAATAAATTAGGGATTCTGGTTGGCAAAACAGTTGGCTCCTTCAGTGTGTCATCAAAATTGAGTTGATGATCAACAGTGTCTTTTTCAATATCTGCAAGCATATCCTCAGACATTTTTTTCATTCTTGCCTCAGTATACCTCATTGCAGCAGGGCTATCACCGTCAACAGAACCAAAATTACCTTGACCATCAACAAGTAGGTATCTCAAGCTCCACTCTTGAGCCATACGAACCATAGTGTCATAAACAGAAGTGTCACCATGAGGATGGAATTTACCCAGAACTTCTCCAACTATACGAGCTGATTTTTTGTAACCAGTTGTTGCTCGTATACCTAATTCATGCATGCCATAAAGAACTCTTCTATGAACAGGCTTTAGACCATCTCGAACATCTGGCAGAGCTCGCGACACAATGACAGACATAGAATAATCTATGTAAGCCGATTTCATTTCATCCTCAATATTGATTGGAATCAATTTTTCTTCTGAAGCCATTTTATGTTTTTTTTACAGTATTTACGAAAATAGCTATAAGAGTCTTAATTAATGTCTAAATAAAGGTGTTTTATTTTGAAATTTATTAACATTCAATTAATGAAAATTAATCATAATTTTACACGACAAGAGTTTTGATAAATGGATTTTTTTTTGTCTTTTTAACATGTATATATATATTGGAACATTTATTGCACTATATATTTAAAAGATAATTTTATTTTATGGATGATAATTTTTCACCACGTGTTAAAGATGTAATAGCTTTTAGCAAAGAAGAAGCTGTAAGGTTGGGACATAATTTTATTGGAACTGAGCATTTAATGCTCGGTATATTAAGAGATGGTGGAGGAAAAGCTATCTCAATTTTAACCTCAATGGAGATTAATTTAGATTCATTGAGAAAAAAAGTTGAAATTTTGAATCCAGCAGTTATAGAAACCAACTTTTCAATTAATGAAAAAAAGAACCTTCATCTAACACGGCAGGCTGAAAGAGCATTAAAAACTACTTTTTTAGAAGCAAAGCTTTTTCAAAGTGATTTAATTAATACTGTTCACTTATTATTATGCATTCTTAGAAATGAAAATGATCCAACTACTAAACTTTTACAAAATTTAAGTATAGACTATGAATCAGTAAAAGAACAATTTAAACTTCTGATTTCTAATGACAATAATGAATATCAAGACTTAGCTGAGAGTGCGTCATTTCCTGACGAAAAAGAAAATGATGATGAAGATTCAATAAAAAAAGAAAACCCTTTTATTCCTAAATCAGAATCAAAGTCTAATAAAAAATCTAAAACCCCTGTTTTAGATAACTTTGGAAGAGATTTAACTCATATGGCGTTAAATGACAAACTAGACCCTGTAGTTGGAAGAGAGAAAGAAATAGAAAGAGTTTCTCAGATTTTGAGTCGCCGTAAAAAAAACAATCCTCTCTTAATTGGAGAACCTGGAGTTGGAAAATCTGCTATAGCAGAAGGGTTGGCGTTAAGAATAATTCAGAAAAGAGTTTCAAGAATTTTGTACAACAAAAGAGTTGTGACTTTAGATCTTGCTAGTCTTGTTGCTGGAACAAAATATAGAGGTCAATTTGAAGAGAGAATGAAGGCTGTGATGAATGAATTAGAGAAAAATAATAATATTATTCTTTTTATTGACGAAATTCATACAATTGTAGGGGCAGGAGGAGCTACCGGAAGTCTTGACGCATCCAACATGTTTAAGCCAGCGCTTGCCAGAGGAGAAATTCAATGTATTGGCGCAACAACGTTAGACGAGTATAGACAGAGCATAGAGAAAGATGGGGCTCTTGAAAGACGTTTTCAAAAAATATTAGTAGAAGAGACTTCAATTGAAGAAACTCTTGAAATATTAAAAAACATAAAGGATAAATATGAAAACCATCACAGTGTTACATATACAGATGAAGCGCTTAAAGCTTGTGTAGATCTTAGCTTCAGATATATATCTGATCGCTTTTTACCAGACAAAGCAATTGATGCTCTTGACGAGGCAGGTTCTCGGGTACACATTCAAAACATGAATGTTCCCAAAGAAGTTGTTGAGCTTGAAGATGAGTTAGAAAAAATTAGAGCGCAAAAAACTGCTGTAGTAAAAAAACAGAAATATGAAGAAGCAGCAAAACTTCGTGACGACGAAAAAAAGGTTGAACGAAACTTATTAGCAGCTCAAGAAGAATGGAATGAAACATCTAAGAAAAATAGAATATTAGTTGATGAAACACATATTGCTGATGTTGTTTCTATGATGACTAATATTCCTGTAAACAAAATTGTAAAATCAGAAAAAAATAAGCTTTCCAAACTAAGCTCAACTATATCTGAAAAACTTATTGGTCAAAAAGAGGCTGTTGAGAAAGTAGTTAAATCAATTCAGAGAAACAGATCAGGTCTTAAAGCCCCTGATAAACCTATTGGATCATTTATTTTTCTTGGCCAGACTGGAGTTGGCAAAACTCAACTTGCTAAGATATTAGCTGAGGAAATTTTCGAATCTGAAGAAAATTTGATTCGAATAGACATGAGTGAGTATATGGAAAAATTTGCTATTTCAAGATTAATTGGAGCTCCTCCTGGATATGTTGGCTATGAAGAAGGTGGGCAGTTAAGCGAAAAGGTTAGAAGACGTCCATATTCAGTTATACTTTTAGATGAAGTAGAAAAGGCTCACCCTGATGTTTTCAATATGTTACTTCAGGTTTTAGATGATGGGTTTTTAACCGATAGTTTGGGAAGAAAAGTTAACTTTCAGAACACAATAATTATAATGACTTCAAATATTGGAGCCCGACAATTAAAAGATTTTGGAACAGGAGTTGGTTTTGAAACATCATCCCAAAAAGCTCAATCTGACGATCTTCAAAAGGGGGTAATTGAAAGTGCTTTAAAGAAAACATTTGCTCCAGAATTTCTTAATAGAATAGATGACTTTATTATATTTAATTCATTGGATAAAAAAGCAATATCTAAAATTGTTGAAATAGAATTAAAAAAATTAATGACTCGCGTTGAAAAACTAGGCTATTCAATATCACTAACTAAGTCTGCAAAAAGTTTTATAGTTGAAAAGGGTTACGATACTAAATATGGAGCTAGACCACTTAAAAGAGCACTTCAAAAATATGTTGAGGATCTAATTGCTGAGCAAATAGTTAGTAACTCAATAAATGATGGTGACTCCATCACTATTGATCATTTAAGTGATGACAAGGAACTTACTATTTCTAAGGTAAAAGCAACAACTTCTTGAAAAAACATTTTCCATTATTAACATGAACAAAACATTTTAGACTATTTTTAGTTAAAGTTAATTTCTTAGGTTTTCTTTACATATAATTTAACATCAACCTGTAATAGGTTTTTATTTATCATCTCATGATAAAATGCTTTTTGAATTACGATAAAGGGTACAAAAAACATATTAATATTCAATAGTAATGAAAATTTTAAAATTTGGAGGAACATCAGTTTCAAATGCAAAATCTATAGATTGTGTTTCAGAAATTATTAAAAAAGGCACAAATAAAATCACTGTTGTTGTTTCTGCTCTAGGTGGTGTTACAGACATTCTGTCTCTGATGCTAAAAAAAGCTGGAAGCGGAGATTTAAGTTATAAGAATAAAATCAACGATTTAGAGCAAAGACATATAGAAATTATTAAGAACAGAATTCCTATTAACAAGCAGAGTAATGTAATTAGCTTTGTTAAAAATCAACTTAACTCTCTTGAAAGTCTTCTTGACTCTATTTTCTCATTAAAAGAAATAACACTAAAATCGTCTGCAACTATTACAAGTTTTGGAGAAGTTCTTTCTTGCTCAATTTTATTTGAAATATTAAAAAGTCAAAGTATTGATATAGTTTATGCTGATGCAAGAAAATTAATTGAGACTAAAAAAAAGAATGATCAAGAAATTGTTAACCTAGTCAATACAAAAAATAAAGTACTTGACTTTTTTAAAAAAAACAAATATAGAGTTACATTAATTTCGGGATTTATTTCATCAAATAAAGATGGAGATCCAACAACATTGGGAAGAGGTGGTTCAGATTATTCAGCTGCACTTTTAGCAAATATTTTAGATGCTGATATTTTAGAAATTTGGACAGACGTAAGTGGAATGTATACGGCAAACCCAAAAATAGTAAGTCAAGCCATGCCAATAAAAAATCTATCTTATTTAGAAGCAATGGAAATGTCCCACTTTGGCGCTAAAGTAATTTACCCTCCTACACTTCATCCAATCATTGATAAACAAATACCAATGATTATAAAAAACACTTTTAAACCAAATGATCAAGGGACATTAATAAATAATACTAATAACACTAATGGTCAAATTGTCAAAGGTATTAGTCACATTGACAATGTAGCTCTTGTAACATTAGAAGGAAATGGCATGATGGGAGTTCCCGGATTTTCAAATAGACTTTTTAAAGCAATTTCAAAAAAAAATATTAATATCATAATGATTACTCAAGCATCATCTGAATATTCAATTTGTCTGGGATTAAGAAGTGAAGATTCAGAAATAGCAAAACAATCGATTGATGAAGAGTTTGAGTTTGAAATAAGCCTAGGTAAAGTTAGTCCCTCAAAAATAGAAACTAACATGGTCAACCTAGCTGTTGTTGGAGATAAAATGAAAGATCACCAAGGTATTAGCGGAAAACTATTTAGCAGTCTAGGATCAAATAATATTAATATAAGAGCAATAGCTCAAGGTGCCTCTGAAAGAAATATTTCAATTGTTATTAATAAAGTAAATATTGAAAAAGCATTAAACACATTACATGAAAGCTTTTTTGAATCTCAAATTAAAGAATTAAACCTATACGTAACTGGTGTAGGTAATGTTGGTGGAAAATTATTAGAGCAAATATGTAGTCAAGAAAAATATCTTTATATAAATCTTCATTTAAAAATAAGAGTAATGGGCATTTCAAATTCAAAAAAAATGATTTTGAGCGACAACCCTATAGCTTTAAAAAATTGGAAACTTTCTCTAGAAAATGGTGTTAAGGCAGATAGGACTTTATTTTTTAAACATATAAAATCAAAAAACTTAAGAAATTCTATTTTTATTGACAACACTGCTAGTCAATCAATATCAAAAGAATATTCTAAATATTTAAATAGCAGTATTGGTGTTGTAACTTGTAATAAAATTGCTTGTGCTGATGATTTAAAAAATTATAAGAAATTAAAATCTATTTCAAGAAAATTTAATAGTCCATTTTTATTTGAAACAAATGTTGGTGCAGGTCTTCCTATTATTAACACTTTAAACAACTTAGTTGCATCAGGTGATCGAATATTAAAAATTCAAGCAGTTTTATCTGGTAGTTTAAACTTTATTTTCAACAATTTTAAAAATGGAGTTTCTTTTTCAGATGTAGTTTTGAAAGCAGAGAAACTGGGCTTTACCGAACCCGATCCAAAAAACGATTTAAGTGGAGTTGATGTTGCTAGAAAAATTTTGATTTTGGCAAGAGAATCAGGTTTAGATATTGAAATGGATCAAGTGGAAAATAATTCTTTTTTGCCAGAAGAATCTATTAATTCCTTTTCTAAAGCAGAATTTTATAGTAGTTTAGAAAACAACTCAAATCACTTTAATAAAATATTAAAAGATGCAGAGGCTAAAAAATGCAAACTAAAATACGTAGCTGAGTTAGAAAATGGAATAGCAAGTGTTGGTTTAAAGCATATTAATCAAGGTCATGATTTTTATAATCTCGAAGGGAGTGATAATATAATTTTATTTTATACTAATCGTTATGCTGATCAACCCCTCGTGATTAAGGGAGCTGGAGCTGGTTCAGAGGTTACAGCCGCTGGTATTTTTGCAGACATCATAAGAATAGGGAAAAAATAATCATGGACTCAATCAAAATATTTTCTCCTTCAAGTGTAGCAAATCTTTCATGTGGTTTCGATGTGCTTGGACTTTGTTTAGATACGATTGGAGATGAAATGATTATAAAAAAATCAAAAAAACCAGGAGTACGTATAATAAAAATTGAAGGTGAAAATCTACCACTTTCTATTGAAAAAAATGTAGCTGGAGTTGCTGCAAAATCTTATCTAAACAAGTTTCCTACAGAAATTGGAATAGAAATAGAAATATATAAAAAAATTAAAGCGGGAAGTGGAATTGGAAGTAGTGCTGCTAGTGCAGTTGGAGCAGTTTTTGGAATTAATGAATTATTAGAAAGAGATATTAAAAAGATTGATCTTATTCCTTTTGCTTTAGAAGGAGAAAAGTTAGCTAGTGGGGAAGCTCATGCTGATAATATTGCTCCAGCAATGCTTGGAGGCTTCACATTGATTAGAGATCTTAAGTCTTTGGATATCATAAAACTTCCTTCACCATCAGAACTTGTTGTTACAATTATTCATCCTAAAATTGAATTAAAAACTTCTCATGCAAGAGCAATTTTAAAAACACAAGTTCCTTTAAAAAACGTGGTAAAACAAACAGCAAATATTGCTGGATTAATAAGTGGATTATATTCAAATGATTATAATTTAATATCTAGAAGCTTAAACGATGAGATAGTTGAGAAAGAAAGATCTTTATTAATACCTAAATATTACTCATTAAAAAATTCAGCTCTAGAGGCCGGAGCTTTAGGTTGTGGAATATCTGGTTCTGGCCCATCAATTTTCGCACTATCAAGAGGCTATATTATAGCAAAGGAAGTCGCTAATAGTTTTAAAAATATTATTTCAAAATTGAATATAGATTTTGATATATATATATCAAAAATAAACTCTAAAGGAGTTAGAAAACTGACATAATGTTATACAACAGCTTAAATAATCTATCTAAATCAGAATCATTCAAAGAAGCTGTAATTAAAGGAATTGCGCCAGATAAAGGACTTTACTATCCTAACGAAATAAAATCATTATCAAAAAAAATAATAAAAAATTTAGATAAATATACCATACATAATATTGCTTTTGAAGCAATATATCAGTTTGTTGGGAATACAATTCCTGAAAAAAAACTCAAATCAATAATTGAAGAAACACTCAATTTTGACTTTCCCTTAATTGAAGTTGATGAAAATATTTTTTCTCTTGAACTATTTCATGGACCTACTTTAGCTTTTAAAGATGTGGGCGCAAGGTTTATGGCTCGATGTTTAGGTTATTTTAATGAAAATTCTAAAGAAAAAATTACTGTACTAGTCGCTACGTCTGGAGACACTGGTGGAGCCGTTGCAGACGGATTTTATAATGTTCCGGGGGTTGAAGTTATAATATTATATCCCAAGGGGAAAGTGAGTGAAGTTCAAGAAAAACAAATGACTACTCTTGGGAAAAATATCATATCTCTGGAAGTCGAAGGAGTTTTTGATGATTGTCAGGATATGGTTAAAAAAGCTTTTATGGATACTCAAATAAATGAAAAAATTAGACTCACTTCTGCAAACTCAATAAATATAGCAAGATGGCTCCCTCAAATGTTTTATTATTTTGCGGGATATCAAAAAGCAAGTAAGTTTAATCTTCCAATAAATTTTTCAGTTCCAAGTGGAAATTTTGGAAATATTTGCGCAGGATTAATTGCACAAAAATTAGGATTACCAATTAATCATTTTTTAGCATGCACAAACCTTAACAATGCTATCCCTAGATACTTGAAATCTGGAGTTTACACTCCAAAACCAACAATTCAAACAATTTCTAATGCTATGGATGTTGGAAACCCAAGTAATTTTATTAGAGTTCAAAAGATTTTTAATAATGATATTCATAAGCTTAAAAAAAATGTGACTGGTTATAGTTTTAATGATAATGAAACAAAAAAATGTATTAAAAATATTTATAAAAAAACTAAATATATACTTGATCCTCATGGTGCTATAGGCTATTTAGGGTTGAAAAAATATTTTAAAAAAAACCCTAATCAAATTGGAATATTTATGGAAACTGCTCATCCTTGTAAATTTGCTGAAATTGTTGAGAAAACTATCAATGAAAAAATTGATATTCCAAAAAAATTAAATAAAACCCTTAAAGGCGTTAAGAATTCAATAAAAATTTCAGATTACAGTCAGCTTAAAGAATACTTGTTAGGAGGTTAATTTGAAAGATTAGGTAAATTAAAATTATCTAATGGACTTTTTAAAATCATTGTCTTTTCAATCAAATCCCATTTTCTAGGTGCAAACTTAGATAGATTCTCATTACCGGTATTTGTAATTAATATATCATCTTCAATTCTTATACCTATTGACCACCATTTAGGATCACAGTTACTTCCTTCAGGAATATATATGCCAGGTTCAACAGTAATAACCATATTTTCTGATAGTAAGCCATAATTTCCTGGATCATGAACGTCTAAACCAATATGATGAGCTACTCCATGAGGATAATAAGTTCTTAGTTCTTTTTCATCTTTTATTATTTCTAATTCTATTAAACCATCAAGAGCAACCATTTTGGTTGCTTCATATATTTGTGAAAATGAATTACCTTTTTTAGCCATTTCAATTCCAGCCTCTTGAGCATCGTAAACTATTTTATATATAAGTCTTTGTTCATCTGTAAATTTACCATTTACTGGAATTGTCCTTGTAACATCAGCTGTATAACCTCCATATTCTGCTCCAAGATCCATCAAAACTAATTGATTTTTAATATTGGTTTTATCATTAGTTATATAGTGTAAAATACATGCGTTTTCACCTGAGCCTACAATAGAGGGGTATCCTTCATGAGCTGCTCCATAACGCTTATATATATACTGATGTAGTCCTTGAATTTCTCTTTCACTCATCCCAGGCTTAACAGCCTTCATCACCTCTGATTGACCGATTGAAGAGATTGCAACTGCTTTTCTTATCAAATCAACCTCTTCAGTAGATTTAATTTCTCTTTGATTGGTTAAATACTTATCTAATAAATCAAAATCAAAATTAAACTCTGGAATAAAAAATGATGAATCACTATTTACCTCTTTCATGAAGTCTTCAGTATTTATTGATATGAATTTTTGAATTATTTTATCATTTAATAAGTGTTTATTTCTATTCGAAAAAAAACGAAGTTGTTTTTTTAATCTCTCAATATCTTTATTATTTACTGAATAAATTAAATTATACCATTTGAAAACTTCGGGATTAAAATCATTTGGATAATTTATTTTATTTTTTAATTGATTTTGAAGGTCAAAAAGATCACTTTCATCTGCAATTATATCTTTTACATCAGTTTGAAATGGGTTTAATAAAACTTTATTAAAATTATCAAAATTGAAATTCATTTTTGAAAAACTTTTTTTACTTAAAACTCTATCAAAACCTAATTTTCTTGCTCCTTCTACCCCTTTTCTTTTTCCATTCCACTGTTCATCATCAGGATTTCTTTCTCTAACAAATAAAATTTCATTATAACTCCCTATACTGTCTTTTATGTTATTTTTAAATATCACTAAAACAGAGTGAGGCTCTCTCCACCCAGAAAGATAGTAGTAATTAGGGTCAGGATGATAAGAATAGTAAACGTCGTTTGATCTATTTCTAACTGGATTTGAAAACAGAACAGAGACGCTATTATCTGGCATTTGATCTCTTAAATTATTTCTATTTTTTAAATGAAATTCATTTGAGATTCCATACTTATCCTGCGCAATTAAATCCACATGTAAAAGCAATGAATAAATAATTAAAAATTTATAAAGTGTTTTAGTTGTCATGTGTAAAAATGAATTTAATTTTGAATAATTATAATTATAAAATTAATATTTTTAAAATTTAAAAATGACAAAAACAATTTTAAATAGTATTCATAAAAATTTGGGAGCCAAAATGGCGCCATTTGGAGGATATGAAATGCCAATTCAATATACAGGTATAAAAAAAGAACATTTGGCAGTCAGAAATAGTGTTGGTGTATTTGATGTTTCCCATATGGGGGAGTTTACAGTTGAAGGATCGAATTCATTAAGCTTATTACAAAAAATTTGTAGTAATGACATTGAAAAAATTAAAATTGGAAAAGCACAATATAATTGTTTGCCAAATGAGAAGGGTGGAGTTGTTGATGATTTAATTATTTATCGAATTGAAAAATATAAATATTTTTTAGTTGTAAATGCCTCAAACATAGATAAAGACTGGAAATGGATTAGTAAATGGAATAAACAATTCAAAGCTAAAATCAATAATATTTCTAGTCAAATCTCTTTATTAGCAATTCAAGGTCCTAAAGCTATTGAGGTAGCTCAACGTTTATCAAAAGCTGATTTAAACTCTTTATCGTATTATAGTCATATAACTACAACCTTTGCAGGTAAAAAAAATGTGATAGTAGCCACTACAGGTTATACTGGATCAGGAGGTGTTGAAGTTTATTGTAAAAATGAAGATACTATAGAAATATGGAAACTAGTTTTTGAGGCCGGACAAAAATTTAATATAATTCCAGTTGGATTAGCTGCAAGAGATACGCTTAGAACAGAAATGGGATATTGTTTATATGGAAACGAAATAAATGATCAAACATCTCCAATCGCAGCGGGCCTAGGTTGGATAACAAAGCCATCTTCTGGATGCATAAACAATAAGCAGTTTGAAAATGAAAAAATAAATGGAACAAATAAAAAATTAATTGGACTCAAAATGTCAGAAAGGGGAATTCCAAGATCAGGGTATAAAATTTTTAACAATTTTAATATTGAAATTGGTTTTATAAGTTCAGGGACTCATTCTCCATCTTTAGAGATAGGTATTGGACTAGGATATATTGATTCTAAATATTCATCCATTGGAACCGAATTGTATGTTGAAATAAGAAATAAAAAAATAAAAGCGTCAATAGTAAAGTTGCCTTTTATAAAATAGTGGTTTTTGAAAAATATTCTAATACTTGGAGGGACCGGAACAGTTGGTAATTCTTTATATAAAGAACTTGCCCCTTATTATAATACTTATGCAACTTTTTATAAAAATGATTCTTTTGTAAATAATAATTTTTTCTATTTTAATTTGACTTATAATTTATTAAAATCGATTTTAAAAAAAACTAAACCAAAATTAATTATTAATGTTTTAAGAGGAGGAGATGAGAGTTTAATCAAAGTGCATAAGAAATTAGTGAAATATTGTCTTAGGAATAATTGTAGGTTAATGTTAATGTCTGGATCTAATGTTTTTGATGCGTTTCATAACTATCCATCCTATGAATGTGATAAAACTTTATCAGAAAGCATATATGGTAAATTACAAATTAAGTTAGAAAACCTAACACTGAAATTACCTTATACAAAATGCGTGATAATTAGATCAGCAATTATATTTGGCTCTAAATCTCCTAGAATTAAAGAAATCGATGTTTGTATTCAAAAAAGAACTCCAATAGAAATTTTCCCAAATGCAATAATTAATTTTAGTAGTCTTTGGAGATTAACTCAACAAATTCATTACATAATTAATCATAATTTAAGTGGAATCTTTCATCTTGGATCCAATGATTTAACAACTCATTCTGAATTGATTGAAAAAATTGTTGATTCTAGATATTTTATTAAACCAATATATAAAAGAGTTTACTCGTCAAATGAAATTGGATATTTAGCACTGCTCAATAAAAAAAACAAACTACCACCTCATCTGTATTATAGTATTGAGGAAGGGCTGAATGACTTAGAATTAATACATAAAAGAATCTAAAGGCCTTATTTATTTATATTTGTACCTAAAATAAAATAATGGGAAGAGCTTTTGAATTTAGAAAAGCAAGAAAAATGAAGCGATGGTCAGCTATGGCTAAGACTTTTACACGAATTGGAAAAGATATTGTCATGGCTGTTAAAGATGGAGGCCCTGACCCTATAAACAATTCAAGACTCAGAGCTGTAATACAAAATGCGAAAGCGGCTAATATGCCAAAAGATAATGTTGAAAGAGCAATAAAAAAAGCTTCAGACAAAAGCACAGAAAATTATAAAGAGATTCTTTTTGAAGGTTATGGCCCTCACGGAGTTGCTATTCTTGTTGAAACAACAAGTAATAATAATAATAGAACGGTTGCAAACATTAGGAGTTATTTTAATAAAGCAAATGGAAATCTTGGTACCTCAGGGTCTGTAGAATTTATGTTTGAACGAACTTGCAACTTCAGGTTAGATAAAAATATTTTTGATCCTGAAGAGCTTGAGTTAGAATTTATAGATCATGGGGTTGAAGAAGTTTTCATAGATGAAGATGGTATATTACTATACGGTCCATTTGAAAACTATGGAAAAATACAAAAGGAATTAGAAAATCGAAATATTGAAATTTTATCTTCTGGTTTCGAAAGAATCCCAACATCGATAAAAAAAATAAAAAAAGAAGAACAAGAAGAAGTAGAGAAATTAATTGAAAATATTGAAGAAGATGATGATGTTCAAAACGTATATCACTCTATGAATCTTTCTTAATTTCAATCATCATTGACCCATGAATATTGAGGGATTTTTCCAACAACACCTTTAAATTGTTTTTTTAAAAAACTCATATCTTTCTCTAAGCTATTAGAAGGATAATAAGGTGGGTGAAAAACTATTTGTTTTTTTCCATAATCAAAGGCTACTAGACAAATTGGGACTTTAGCCGCTTTAGCTATGTGATAAAACCCTGTTTTCCAGTCTTTTACTTTTTTTCTGGTTCCTTCGGGAGCTAAAGCTAGTCTAAATATATTTTTTTGTTTAAAAATTTCAGTGATAGCACTAACTGTATTAGAATTACTTCCTCTATCGACTGGAGTCCCACCCATCATTTTAAAAAACCAACCTGTTAGTGGTCCAAAGATTTCTTTTTTTCCAACAAAATTAATTTGTTCATTAATTACATTTCGAATTAAAATTCCCATTAAAAAATCATTCCAATGAGTGTGTGAAACAACTGGCAAAACCATTTTGTTGATTTTAGGCATTTCCCCAACCAACTTCCATTTTAAAACGTTAAAATAAATCCATTTAAAAAAACTATTCATTGTTATTCCATATTAATTTTGCAAATTCTAAATCTGCTGGTGTATCTATTGAAATCCCCTCAAACTCTGTTAAAATCATTTTAATTTTTTTTCGATTTTCAATATATCTGAGACATTCAATTTTTTCAGACTTTTCTAATGGAGTCATATCCTGATTATAAAATTCAATTAAAGCATTTTTCCTAAAAGCATATACTCCAATATGCTTATAACTTTTCAGAGGTAAAAGTTTATCTCTTTTAAAAGGAAGTCCAAAACGAGAAAAATATATTGCAAAGTTTTCATTATCAAATATAACCTTAACAGTATTGGGGTCATCAATTAATTTTGGATCAGTAATTTTTGTCATTAAGGAAGCTAATGAAATTTCATTATTTTTATCGTTTATTAAAACATCAATAAGAGCAGATAATGAACTTTTATTTATAAAGGGTTCATCACCTTGAATATTCAAAACAATATCAACATCCATATCAATTACAGCTGAAGCAATTCGATCACTTCCACAATCAAAATTCCCTTTACTCATTATGGCTTTTCCACCAACTTTATCAATTAGTGATAAAATTTTTTCATCATCAGTTACCACATAGATATCATCAAAAAGACCTGTTGATAATGCAGCCAAATAAGTTTGTTCAATAATAGTTTTATTACCTAATTTTTTTAAAAGCTTCCCTGGAAACCTTTTTGCTTCATATCTAGCTGGAATAACTGCAATAATTTTCATTTTTTTATTATTATAACACAAAGATGCAAATTTTAATAAATCATTAATTAAAATACTCTTTTGGAAAACCCACCAAATACAATCCCTTCTTTGCTCTAGTAATTGCAGTATACAACCATCTGAAAAAGTCTTTATTTGGTCCATCTGGTAAATACGGATATTCTACAAAAACTCTATCCCATTGACCTCCCTGGGATTTATGGCATGTTATTGAATATGAATATTTTACTTGTAAAGCATTAAAATAAGGGTTGTTTTTAACCTTTAAAAATTTTTTGTAGGAAGATTTTTCATTTTTATAATCTTCTTGAACTGATTTATAAAGAGATTGACTTTCTTCATAGTTTAAGGAAGGGGTATTAGACGTAAGAGTATCGGTTAAAACCACTGTTTCAAAAGAGGGCATTTCTGGATAATCAACTAGTTTAGCTGTGATTTCTGCAAATTTAAAGCCGTAAAACTCTTTTATATTATTAATTTTTTCAACAACAATAATATCTCCATTTGCAATAAAACCTGCTTGCGATTCAGGTTTTATCCAAAAATAATTATTTTTTACAACCATTAACTGATCTCCAACTGATAGTGATGATTCAAGAAATAAAATTCTTTTTCTAATGTTTTGATTATATAAATTAGCTCTCTTATTAGATCTCACAATAAAAACAACTTGATCAATCCCATACTCATTAAATGAGTTGTCTAATATATTAAGCAACTCCTCTCCATCTTGTATTCTTTGTATATCATCAAAGCTATTTAATTCAAACCTAAATTTATTAAATACTTCTTGAAAAATAAACTCTCTTAAAACTGTTGCGTTATATAGAATTCCAGAATCAGAAAGCTGTCTAACAACCTCAGTCAAAGTTATAGCAGTTACTTTTTTATTATAATTATCTTCTAACTCTTCTCTACTCAAAGCTGGACTTATCTCTAGATTAACCGGAGGTAATTGAGCTGTATCTCCAACCAAAATAAGAAAACATGAGTTTCCTGTCGAAACATATTGAATTAGATCATTTAATAAAGAGCCATTTTCAAAAAATTTTGAATTTTGTCTATCATCCCCTATCATTGAAGCTTCATCGACTATAAAAAGAGTATTTTTATGTTTATTAGCTTTTAGTATAAATTTCACACCACTACCCTTTTCACTTTTAGGGTAATAAATTTGTTTGTGAATGGTAAATGCACTTCTATTAGAATAATTAGAAATAACCTTTGCTGCTCTACCTGTTGGTGCAATTAATACACTTTTAAAACTGAATTTTTGTAAATGTTGAACTAGGTGACCTATTAAAGTTGATTTACCGGTTCCAGCATAACCTTTTAATAAAAAAACATTTTCTTTCAAAGGAGAATCTAAAAAATCAGCTATTGATTTAAACCAGTCAATTTGCTTTAAAGTAGGTTTTAGCGGAAAAGTATTTGATAAGATTGAATAAATTTCAGATGAATTCATTTTTGAAAACTACGCATTATAATTAACAAGCAATTCTTTTATGAATAAAAAAAAATTGTAGTTTTGTTTATAGTAAATAAACATATAAAAAATGAAAATCGCACTTCAAGCCTTTCTTTGGATTCTTTCAATATTCTTTAGTTACCAAATATATAATTCTATAATGGGACCAATTGATTTTAATAAAGTAAGGGATCAACGTTATGCAAAAGTAATAAATCGATTAAAAGAAATTCGTAAGGCTCAAATTGCTTTCAAAGATGTCAATGGAAAATATTCAAAAAGTTTTGACACTCTAATAAAATTCATTGATGAAGGATTTTTTACTTTAATTGAAAAGAGAGATTCATCATATTTACAATATGACAGAACATATAGGATAGATATGCTTAAGGAAGTTGTAGTAATTGATACTCTGGGGACTGTAAATGTAAAAGATTCTCTTTTTAAATATAATAATGATTATGTTAATATGGCCAAAATTCCAATTGATGGAGTTGAGGCTCAATTTTCAATAGATGCTGATAAAATTGAAAAAAATAGTGGAGGTACTATCTCATATTATGTTGATGTATTTGAAGTCAAAGTGTCTAAGACTATTATTCTTTATGATCAAAATAAAGACCTTCTCAAACAGGAAAATGAAACAATTTCAGTCGACGGAGTAAATGGTCCTGATATTATTTTAGGTTCAATGATAAATGTTAGCATTAACGGTAACTGGCCTACAATTTTTGATGCTTCCAAAAACTGAAATAAATTCATTAAAAAAACCCTCAATTATTATTGGTGAGGATGGTTTTACGTATTGTAATTTAAAAACCTACTCTTTTATAAAAATTGATGATGTTGAATTATCTAAAGGAAATTCTTTTAAGAATTGGATTAATAAAAACTCTATAGACAATAGCACACAACTAATTGTTGCCAATAATCCGGGTTTGTTTTTTCCGAAAGCTATATTCGATCAAAAACTGATTAATGAATATTATGAAAAGTTTGATGAAATAGATGAGTCAGACACCCTTAAAACAGATGTATCAGCAAACTATATTAATTCAATAATTTATAAAGTATCAAGCTCGATTCAATCTTTAAAGGAAGTTTATTTAATTAATTCAAGTTTAATTCATTATCAAACATTGATTTATGACTATTTAGTATTAAAAAATAAAAATAATAGCGAAAAAAAATTATACGTTAATATTCAAAATGATGCCTTTGATGTTTTTTTGTTTTTTGGTGAGCAACTTCAATTAGTTAACAGATTTCCTATTAAAGGTCCTGAGAGTTTTTTATACTTCTTATACTTCATAATTGAAAAAAATGAGTTAAAAGAAAACGAATTTTTCATTTGTTTTCTTGGTAACTATTTGTTTTATGAGGAATATTATAAAGGCGCTATGCTTTTTCATGACAAAATCGAATTTGTTTTAGCTAATAGTGAAAATCATACTAGCTCTACTCCATTTTTAATAGATCTTCATGCGAATTATTTCAGGAATTCATAAAGGAAGGATAATAAACCCTCCTAAAAATTTATCCGTAAGACCTACAACAGACAGGTCAAAAGAGGCGCTTTTTAATATTTTAAATAATTTGTATAGATGGGAAGACATTAGTGTACTTGATCTTTTTTCTGGAACTGGAAGTGTTAGTTTTGAATTTGCATCAAGAGGAGTTAAAACAATAACATCAGTAGATCAAAATGAAAAATGTATTAATTTCATTAATCAAGTTTCTAATGATCTTGATTTAAACATACTATCCGTCAAAAAGAAAGTCCTAGATTTTTTAAATTTTAATTCAAGAAACTTTAGTATTGTTTTTTTAGATCCTCCATACATTTTTGATATAAAAGAATATGAAAAAATAATATTAATACTAATATCAAAAAACTGGATAGATGATGGTTTAATTATAGTTGAACACTTCTCTAAAGTTAAATTAAATAAAATATTAGGTTTTAAAGAAACTAGAAAATATGGAAATAATTCTTTTTCATTTTTTAAAAAATAAAGCAGGCCGATAAGCCGGATTCTGTCGCGTCTTATCATTTATCTAGACTAAACATTACTGTTTAGTTCAAGCCGCCTACCCTTCTACATTGAGCGAGCAACTCTTGATTGCAGATATACTTGGCGTTTCACCGTATAGAGTTTACCGATTTCACTACAGCCTAACTGTACTTGCTTTCTGTTGCACTGGTCCGCTTTTACATAAAGTAAAAGGACGGGAATTACCCGCTATACCGCTCTATGGTGTCCGGACTTTCCTCTCTATTGTATTTAATACAGCGATAAGATAGCCTGCTTTATACAAATGTACACATTGTTGATAATTAATATTTAAAAATAAAATGAAGATTAAGGCAATTTCTATCTTTGAAAGAGATTATTTACAATTATGGAGTCATTTACTGTTTCAGCATTAAAATATCGTCCACAAAATTTTGACCAAGTAATTGGACAAGATCAAATCACCTCAACATTAAAAAATGCTATAGAAACTAACCAACTTGCACAAGCTTTATTGTTTTGTGGACCAAGGGGTGTTGGTAAAACATCTTGTGCCAGGATTCTTGCTAAAGCAATTAATGATAAAGAAAATAATTCTTCAGACAACGACTTTGCTTTTAATATTTTTGAATTAGATGCTGCATCAAATAATTCTGTTGATGATATAAGAAAACTGAATGATCAAATACGAATTCCCCCTCAAATTGGAAACTTTAAGGTATATATAATTGATGAGGTTCATATGTTATCTTTATCAGCATTTAATGCCTTTTTAAAGACGCTTGAAGAACCTCCTAAACATGCAATATTTATTTTAGCTACTACTGAAAAAAATAAAATCATTCCAACCATTCTTTCAAGGTGTCAGATTTATGACTTTAAACGTATTACAGTTAAAGAAATAAAACTTTTTTTAGTTGAGATTTGTAATTTGAAAAAATTAAAATTTGATGATGACGCATTAATTTTAATTGCACAAAAGGCTGATGGCGCTATGAGGGATGCCTTGTCAATTTTTGATAGAATGGTAAGTTTTACATCTGGAAATCTTACAACGGCTGAAGTGTCTAAAAATCTTAATGTTTTGGATTATGAAACATTCTTTTCTGTTTCTAATTTAATAAAAGAAAATAAAATTCCAGAAATACTTTTAGAATTCAATAATATTATTAATAAGGGTTATGAGTCTTTGCATTTTATAAATGGTTTAGCTAATCATATTCGAACACTTATTTTATGTAAGGATTCTTTAACAATTGAATTATTAGAGGTTGGGGAAAAAACTCGAAACAAATATCTTGATCAATCTAAAACTTTTGATTTTAAATGGCTATTAGATGCACTTTCTATAATAAAAGAGGCCCAATCTAATCATAGATTTTCAATAAATAAGAGGCTGAACTCTGAGCTTTGTTTAATGCAGCTTGCCTCACTCCATTTTAATGGAGAAAAAAAAAATTAATAATTTCAAGTAAGTATTTTAAAAAAAATAAAATTGAAAAAATTAAACAGGATAAAAAATCAATTGAGTTTAAATCAAAACCTCTTTTAAGTAAAGAAGAAGATGAAGTTGTAAAGTCAAATAATTTTGATAAATTCAACACTAATGGAGTTTCAGGGTTTTCTTTAAAAAGTATAAAGCTGAAAAAAGAGGTTGCCCGAAAAAATAAAGATAACAGTAATAAAAATCTTTCACAAGATTCATTTAGAATTGAGGATTTAATGATTCATTGGGGAGATTATCTGGAAAAAATAGAGTCTAAGGGTAATCAAAATATGTTAGCTATTTTAAAAATGGATTCTCCAAAAATAAATAATGAATTTAATATTGAATTTAGTGTGGCTAACTCTATTAATAAAGTTGAATTAAACAAAGAATTAGATTCTATGTTGCCTTATTTAAGAAATAAATTAAATAATCATAAAATAGATTTTAATATTAATATTAATATAAGTAATGACAAAACTTTTATTTACACAGCGGAAGAAAAGTATGAGAAAATGAAATTAATTAACCCTGCTATTAATATTTTAAGAAAAACTTTTGACTTAGATGTTTAAATTATTTTTTGATCTATAAAGCTCTTCAATCATTCCATCTGACAGTCCAATTTTTGAAACAAAAATTTTAGAAGCTTTACTCCATTCCATAATTCTTATATATATCTGAGATGCGGGTAAAATTACATCTGCTCTATCAGGGTTTAATTGATATTTAATAATCCTTTCATTATACGTCAGTAATGATAATGTTTCATTCAGGAGTTTTAAAGTTTTCAAGCTTACTGGCTTATCTTCTTTTTCTTGAGTCATTTTATGAATTTTATTTATACTGCCTCCTGTTCCAAGAATAATCAATTTTTTAAATTTTTTTGTATTATCAACTATCCAATTCTGCATTTCATTCCATAACAAATCAGAGATCATGTTTTTTAGAATTCTAACTGTACCTATCTTAAAGGATTTTTCAATAACTTTTTTACCGTTATGGATAATTGAAAACTCTGTGCTTCCTCCACCCACATCAACAAACAAAAAATCAGATTGTTTGTTGATTTCTTTTAATAAATTAGATGATGAAATTAGTTTTGCTTCCTTTTCACCATCAATTATTTCTATTTCAACACCCGTCTTATCTTTAATTAGCCTAACTACAGATGATTTATTTTTTGCTTCTCTAAGAGCAGAAGTGGCATAGACATTGAAATCAACAACTTCATGAATCTTAATTAGCAACATAATAGCTTTAATTGCTTTTAACACTCTTTTGATGTTTTGATTAGAAATGTTTCCTGAAGTGAAAGTGTCTTCTCCTAATCTAATCGGAACTCTAACCAAAGAGTTTTTAGAAAAAAAAACATTATCATTATTACCTTTAATAACATTAGATATAAGCATTCTGATTGCATTAGACCCAATATCAATTGCTGCATACTTTTCAATTTTCATTATCTACTAATAATAATTTAAAATAGTTATAAGTTTCCCGCTGAGAACGAACACTTGAATCATCTCGTTTTTTAATAGTATTTTGTTTTATTTCCTTATTGATAAATCTTGCTTTTACGTTATCACTCCAAGCAATAGTAAAAGTGTCAATAATCTGTTTTTTGATGTCTAAATCGTAAATCGGACATCCAACTTCAACTCTTTCAGACATATTACGAGTCATTAAGTCTGCTGATGATATATATACGTTAGGGTTTGTGTCATTTTCAAATATCATTACTCTGGGATGTTCTAAAAACCTATCAATAATACTTATAACTTCTATGTTTTCACTTAAACCTTTAACTCCCGGTATCAGACAGCAAACTCCTCGAACAATCATTTGGATCATAACCCCTTGTTGACTAGCATGATATAGTTTGTCAATCATTCTATAATCAGTAATATTATTGATTTTTAATTTTATTCCCGATTTTTTTCCTTGATTATGTTGTAAAATTTCATTGTCTATTAACCTATTGATTGAATTAAAAGTGTTGTGGGGTGATACAATTAAATGTTTAAATGTTTTCAATTTATAACTAACCTCAATAAAATTAAATACTTTATTTATTTCTTTAAGAATTTTTTGATCAGATGTAAACAAAGTATAATCAGTATAAATTTTTGCAGTTATCTCATTAAAATTACCTGTACTAATGAAACCATATCTTTTAATTTTTTCACCTTCCTCTCTTTCAATTACACATATTTTTGAATGGACTTTAAGTCCAGGAATTCCAAATGTTACTTGAACACCAGATGCTTCCAAACGAGTTGCAGATTCAATATTATTTTTCTCATCAAATCTAGCCTGAAGTTCAATTTGAACAAGAACTTTTTTTCCATTTTTAGCAGCATTAATAAGTGAACTAATAACTTGAGAAAATTTTGAAAGCCTGTATATTGTTATTTTAATTCTTTTAACCTTAGGGTCTAAAGCAGCTTCTCTTAAAAATTTAATTAAATATGAAAAAGAATGATACGGTGTAAAAATCATATAATCCTTTTTGGAAATTGCCTCTAAAATGTTAGAACTTAATGACAATCCAGGCAAAGGTAGAGGCTCTTGTTTTGGGTATAATAAATCTATACGACCAAGACTAGGAAATTTCATGTAATCTCTTCTATGATGATATCTCCCTCCAGGAATGATACTTCCATCTGGATTTAACGTTAGTTTATTCATTATAAATGATAACGTGTCCTTAGAAATATTACTATCATAAACCATCCTGACTGGCTCACTAAACATTCTGTCTTTGATACTTTCAGTAATTTTTTCTATATAACTTTTTGATGCATCACCCTCAAGGTCTAATTCAGAGTCACGAGTTATCTTAATCATGTGTCCTTCAATTGAATTATAATTAAAAAAACTAAATATTTTATCAAAATGATACCTGATCAAGTCGTCAATCAACATTATATATTGAATATTACTAGTTTTAGGAAGAACAATAAATCTATCTAAATCATTTAAAATTTCAATTATAGCGTATTTTTTATTATTACTTTTTTTTAAATTATCAAATTCCATTTTAATTACTAAAAAAGCTGTGTTATCAGTAAAATCTTGCTCTCTATTTTCGTTAAGAATAACTGTAACTAGTGCAGGACTAATTTTGCTTAAAAAATATTCTCTTAAAAACACTTCTTGCTCAGGAAGAACTTCTTTTTCATTTAAAAAATGAATTTGTTCTTTTTTTAAAGATTTCTCAATTAAACTTAAAATCTTATTACTCTTAAATTGAAGGTTAATAACACGATTAGTAATCTCCTCTAGTAGTTCAATTGCATTAGTTCCACCTAAAACTTTTTTCCCACTCTTAACCGATTGGGCAATTCTTTTAACTGTTGCGTATCTAACTTGAAAAAACTCATCTAGATTGTTTGAAAAGATACCTAAGAATCTTAGCCTCTCAATGATTGGAACACTCACATCATCAGCCTCTTGGAGTACTCTCTCATTAAAGTCTAGCCAACTGTGTTCTCGATTTACAAATCTTTTAGAGCTGTTCATTTAAATTATTTTTACTGACTTACTAAAACTTACTTGACAATTTGAAACTTCAGACCATTTATTTTCCTTAAAAATAATTTTTGCCCAAGATGCAGTAGGCAAATTATCAATCTTTTTACTTGTTATTTTATTTATTATTTCAGTGAAAGCAGGGTTATGTCCAACAAAAATAACATAATCAAACTTATCCGACATAGATCTCATAACGATTTCAACTGATTTTGAAGAAAAAGTGTATAAAGATTCCTTGATTGAGATTTTATTGAATTCTAAATCGGCATGTCTTGCCAATATAATAGCTGTGTGTATTGCTCTATTTGCAGGACTAGTCAGTATTATATTTGATTTATTAAATATAATTTTATCCTCCATTGAAACCTTAGTAATTCTATTAATTCCTTTCACCTTTAGAGGGCGGTCTAAATCATCTAATGGATAATCCCATGATGATTTAGCGTGACGTAATAATACAAGAGTTTTCATTTTAAGGTGATAATCTATTAATAGACCATTTTTTATCCAGTTTATTAAAAATAATTCTATCATGTAACCTATTGGGTCTTCCCTGCCAAAATTCAAACGAAATTGGAAATATTTTAAAACCTCCCCAACTTTTTGGTCTTTTGGGAGGGTTTACTTTATAAATCTTTTTTAAATCATCAAGTTTTTGTTCAAGAATATTTCTATTTACAATTACTTGACTCTGATTGGATGCTATTGCTCCAAGTCTACTTCCTATTGGTCTAGAGTCAAAATATTTATCAGAAATATCATCATTTAATTTAGAGGCACTCCCCTTGATAATAATCTGTCTTTCTAAAGAGGGCCAAAAAAAAGAAACACCAACTTTAGGGTTGCTTAAAATATCTTTTCCTTTTTCACTATTATAGTTTGTGTAAAATATAAAGCCTTCTGAATCAAAAGATTTTAACAAAACAATTCTTGACTTTGGGAAACCGTCTTTACTAATAGTTGAAAGACTAAAAGCATTTGGCTCATCAATAATTTTATAAGATTGTGCCTGATCAAACCATTTTTTAAAAAACAATAAAGGATCTGTACCCACAGATGATATTTCTAAGGATCCCTTTTCATATACTTTTCTTAAATGTCCTAAATCTTTTTTCATTATTGCAAGTTATTAAAAACAAGTAATCATATTTTGTATGTTTCTCCTTCTTTAGCTAAAACAACATTCTCAAATCGGCTCTTTGCCTCTTCTATAAAAAGAAGTTTATTTTTATATCTCGTAGAGAAATGTCCAAGCATTAATTGGCCTACATTTGCTAATGAAGCTATTTTAGCTGCCTGTTCTGCTGTACTGTGTAAGGTTTTTGAAGCTAACTCTTTATGTTCATTTAGAAATGTCGATTCATGATACAATAGGTCAACATTTTTTATTTGATTTACAATCTGGGGATAAAATGCTGTATCACTGCAAAAAGCATAACTTAGCGACTTGTCTGGAGGAAGTGTTAAATCAATATTTTTAATTTTTTTATTTTCTTCATTAATAAAATCTTTTCCGTTTTTTAAATTTTCATAATCACAAATTGGGATTTTTAATTTTTTGACTTTGTCAAAATTAATTTTTCTAAATCCTTCCTTTTCCTGAAAATGAAAACCATTAGTATAAACCCTGTGATTTAAGGGTATAGTATTTACTCTAACTACGGAATCTTCAAATATTAGTTCTGGTTTAGAGCTATTTAATTCATGAAAAAAAAGTTTAAAATTTGTCCAGGAATTTGACAACTTTATTTGAAGCATAATTACTTCTTTTATCCCCTTTGGTCCATAAATATTTAAATCTACATTTCTACCTAAAAGTTTAAATGTGTTAATCAAACCTATTAGTCCATAAAAATGATCACCATGTAGATGCGAAATGAAAATATTTTTTATTCTGGAGAACTTAACTTTTTCTTCTCTAAGTCGAACCTGAGTTCCTTCTCCACAATCAATTAAAAATAAATGATTTTTCAACTCAACTAACTGTGATGTAGTATGAAAATTACTCCTTGGAGTAGCTGAATGACAACCTAGAATTTTGATGTTCATACGCTATAGACCGAGGTCCCTATTTATTCTTTCTAATTCAATATAATCAATTGCTTCTTTGATAGATGGAACAATAATAATAGATTCATTTTTTAATAAAGACTCATCTGCCAAATCAACAACTATTAACACGGAATTATTTGTTCTTTCAAGTTCTATCATCCATTTATTTAAAATATCAATTAAACTAGAATCAATTATAAAATCAATTATCAAAATGACATCATGATTATTATATTTTATATTAAATAAATCTAGATTAAATGATTTAATAAAATTTTCATTATTAGGTTTTAATTTTAATATGTTATTATGTTGCCCAAAAATCATTTTTTATAATTAATACTTTTAATTTTTGAAGCTAATAAGTAAATAACAGCCATTCTTATTGCAACACCATTCTCTACTTGATCTAAAATAATTGCATTTTCTGAATCTGCAACTTCTGATGTAATTTCAACACCTCTATTTATTGGACCAGGGTGTAAGATTGTTATTGGTTTTCTAATTAACTCTAGCTTTTCAACTGTAAGACCATAAAGCTTTGAATATTCTCTTGTTGATGGAAAGTAATTTAAATTCATTCTTTCATTTTGAACTCTTAACATATTTGCAGCATCACACCATTTAAGAGTTTTAATCAAATCTGTTTCAACATGAACTCCCATCGATTTAGCATACTTTGGAAGCAGTGATTTAGGACCACAGATCATAACCTCTGCGCCTAGCTTCTTTAAAGCAAAAATATTTGATATTGCAACACGACTATGAATTATGTCTCCTATTATCGCTATGTGTTTGCCTTTTAAATCTCCCAATCTTTCTTTTAATGAAAAACAATCTAATAGGGCTTGCGTAGGGTGTTCATGAGTACCATCACCAGCATTAATTATTTGAGAATTTACATTTTGTGATAAAAACTTTGCAGAACCTGGATGAGGGTGTCTAATGACTATCATGTCAACTTTCATTGCTAATATGTTATTTACAGTATCTACAAGAGTTTCACCTTTTTTTATTGATGATTGAGACGCTGAAAAATTAATAACATCAGCACTTAATCTTTTTTCAGCTAATTCAAAAGATAATTTTGTTCTAGTACTATTTTCAAAAAATAAATTTGCAATCGTTAAATCTCTTAAGCTAGGGACCTTTTTTATTGGACGATTAATCACTTCTTTAAATTGTTTAGTAGTATTAAAAATTAAATCAAAATCTTGATTAGTTAAATTTTTGATTCCAAGAAGGTGGTTAACACTAAGTTCTTCCATTAGCTTTCTTTTTCAATATAAACGCAATCATTTTCACGATCCGACTTTCTCCATTCCACTCTAACTTTATCACCTTCAATAGCGTCAATTTGAACACCAAGATAATCTGGTTGAATAGGAAGGTGTCTTGAAAATCTTCGATCAATTAAAACTAGTAATTCAATAATAGATGGGCGTCCATAATAATCAATTGCAGTAAGAGCTGCTCTAATACTTCTCCCTGTATATAAAACGTCATCAATTAAAACAATTTTTCTTCCTTCCACTTCAAAATTAAGCTCAGTTGCTTTAGCAAAATGGATTTTTTCAGATCTTCTAAAATCATCTCTGTAAAATGTAGTATCCAACTTCCCTACTTTAACATCTTTGATTCCATATTCATTTTTAAGCAAATCAACTATTCGTTCAAGTAAATAAATTCCTCTAGGCTGAAGTCCTATTAAAACAGAATTAGAGAAATCTTCATGAAATTCAAGTAATTGGCATGTTAATCTGTTTAATAAAACATTAATTTTTAAATTATTAAGTAGAACTCTATCTAACATCTGTTTATTTATAATTACAAAAATACCAAAATAATGAATGTAAAAAAAAACCACTTCAATTGAAGTGGTTTTAAATAATATATAAATAAATTTATTTTGCTATTTATCATCCATTTTCTGTTTAAGATCTACTAAAGCATCTAGATCTCCTAAAGTGGTTTTTTCATTATTAGTTGCTTTAATGTGTTTTGTTGCTTTCTTAAGATTTTTCCGCTCTTGTTCTTTAAAAACAGAAGTATGAGAAGCTACAACTCTTTTAAACTCCTTATTAAATTCAATAACTTTAAAACTAGCTTCTTCTCCTTTTTCTAATTTTGATCCATCCTCTTTTTCTAAATAACGAGATGGAACAAAAGCAACTATATCTTCATTAAAGGACACTGTAGCACCCTTATCGACAATTTCTGAAAGAGATGCAGTATGAATAGTATCCAAAGCAAATTCTTTTTCATATACTTCCCAAGGATTATCTTTAGTTTGTTTATGACCAAGACTTAATTTACGACCTTCAACATCTAATTCAAGAACAACTACATCTATTGAATCACCAAGAGCTAATATTTCTGAAGGATGTTTTATTTTCTTTGTCCATGAAAGATCCGAAATATAAACTAAGCCATCAATACCTTCCTCCAATTCGATAAATACTCCAAAATTGGTAAAGTTTCGAACTATACCTTTATGTTTTGATTTGAGTGGATATTTTTCTGTTATATCAGTCCATGGATCTTGACTCAATTGTTTGACACCTAGAGACATTTTTCTTGAATCTCTATCAAGAGTCAATATAACAGCTTCAACTTCATCACCAACTTTAACAAAATCTTGGGCTGATCTTAGATGAGTTGACCATGACATTTCTGAAACATGGACAAGTCCTTCCACGCCTTCTTCAATTTCAATAAAAGCACCATAATCTGCAATAACTACCACTTTTCCTTTAATTTTTTCACCTTCTTTCACAGAATCACTTAAATTATCCCATGGATGAGTGCTTAGTTGTTTTAATCCTAATTGAATTCTAGATTTATTATCATCAAAATCAAGAATAACAACATTAAGTTTTTGATCAAGCTCTAGAATTTCACTTGGATGATTAATTCTACTCCACGACAAATCAGTTATATGAATTAGTCCATCAACTCCTCCTAAATCTATGAAAACCCCATAAGAAGTAATGTTTTTTACTGAACCTTCAAGTACTTGACCTTTTTCTAATTGACCAATAATTTCTTTTTTCTGTTCTTCAATATCAGATTCAATAAGCGCCTTGTGAGATACAACTATATTTTTAAACTCATGATTAATTTTAACAACCTTAAATTCCATGGTTTTATCTACGTATTGATCATAATCACGAATTGGTTTAACATCAATTTGAGATCCTGGTAAAAAAGCTTCAATTCCAAAAACGTCAACTATCATTCCACCTTTAGTTCTGCATTTAACAAACCCATTAACAACCTCTCCTGTGTCATGAGCATTATTGACTCTTTCCCAAGCTTTTATAACTCTAGCTTTACGGTGAGACAATATTAACTGCCCAGTTCTATCTTCTCTAACATCAACAATTACCTCAACCTTGTCTCCAACTTTTAAACCAGGATTATACCTAAATTCATTTAGAGATATAACGCCTTCAGATTTAGCATTTATATCAATAATAGCTTCTCTGTCTGTCATATACACAACTTCACCATCAATAACATCTTCATCTGCAGTATCTACAAAATTTTCTATAACTAAAGATTCGAATTCTTTTAATTGTTTCTCCTCAATAACATCAATTCCTTCCTGGTAATTATGCCAGTTAAAGTTAGAAAGAAAATCTTCTTCTGAGTTTGTAGGTGTCTTTGATTCAGTAGTTATTAAATCATCAACTTTATTGATTTCTTGATCTTTTTTTGGAGTAGCTTTTTTAGCCATAATACTTAGTCTTTGTATACTGTGTCTTGGGATTCTATTAATTTGAAAACATCAGTAGTGGTTTATATTTTTGTTTCTCTCAAAACCCCTTATCAATTAAGAGTTTGCAAATTTAATCAAAAAGACTAATAAATAAAGTTTTATCCTTTAAATTTTAAAATAACAAAATTAAAGGGATGAAAAATATAAAATCACATTTTGAACATAGGGATTTGATTAACTTTGACGTATTCATATTAATTAAATAAATGAAAGAGTTAAAACACCTAAACAAGTATCTCTTAAAATATAAGAAAAAATTACTTTTTGGTTTTTTTATTACCATAATTGCAAGAGTTTTCTCTTTAGTCGCTCCAAGATTAATTGGCAACTCACTCACAGCTGTGGAACATTTTATTAAAAATAATTCTAGAACAGATATAGTAACATTACAAAAGACATTGTTAATTAACATATCTATAATAATTGGAACGGCTTTGATTTCTGGCTTTTTTACGTTTTTAATGAGACAAGCCATAATTAACGTTTCAAGATATATAGAATTTGATCTCAAAAATGAAGTTTTTACTCAATATCAAAATCTAACTCAAAGTTTTTATAAAAATAACAGAACAGGAGATTTAATGAATAGGATTAGTGAAGATGTTGGAAAAGTAAGAATGTATTTTGGACCAGCAATTATGTATAGCATAAATACTATTGCACTTTTCTTCATTCTTATCTCATATATGCTGTCAGTTGCACCTAAGTTAACATTTTATACATTATTGCCACTTCCTGTTCTATCATTTTTGATTTACAAACTAAATAAAGCTATACATTCCAGGAGTACTATTGTACAAGAAATGTTATCAAAATTATCATCTTTTACTCAAGAAATCTTTACAGGCATTAATGTTATTAAATCATATAACTTATCGTCTACAATACTATCAAATTTTAATGATCTATCAAATATTACAAAAGAAAAAAACATGAGTCTTGTGACTTTACAAGCATGGTTTTTTCCTTTAATGTTGCTTTTAATTGGTATGTCAAATCTGATTGTTATTCTAATTGGTGGATCTCAATACATTAATGGAAAAATTGAAATAGGAGTTCTAGCAGAGTTCATAATCTATGTTAACATGTTAACTTGGCCGGTTACAGTAGTTGGATGGTTAACATCCATAATTCAGCAAGCTGAAGCATCTCAAAAAAGGATAAATGATTTTTTAAAAGAAAGTCCCAGTATTAAGGATGGTAATGGTAGTGCAAATGTAAAAAATGGTGAAATTGAATTTAGAAATGTATCTCTTACTTATCCAGAAACTAAAATCAAAGCATTAAATAATGTATCGTTCAAAATTAAAGCCGGAGAAACTATTGGTGTTCTTGGAAAAGTTGGAGCAGGAAAAACATCATTACTAGAATTGATCACAAGATTGTATGATCCAAATGAAGGCGAAGTTCTAATTGATGGACAAAACTTAAAATTGTTTAATTTAAATGAATTGAGAAAAAGTATTGGATATGTTCCACAAAACCCATTTCTGTTTTCTGAATCAATAAGTAATAATATTAAATTTGGGAAAAATAATGCAACAAATAAAGAAATAGAAAATGCTGCAAATAATGCTTCTATTGACAAGGAGATTAAAAAATTAAAAAATGGATATCAAACAATCTTGGGGGAAAGAGGAGTAACTCTATCTGGTGGTCAGGTTCAAAGAATATCGATTGCAAGAGCACTTATTAAAAACCCAAATATAATTCTACTTGATGACTGTCTATCTGCTGTAGACACAGATACTGAAGAGATAATTCTGAAAAGCTTATATAAGTATAGTGAAAAGAAAACTACTTTAATTGTCAGTCACAGGATTTCATCAATGAAATCTGCTGATAGTATTATAGTTTTTAAAAATGGAAATGTAATTGAACAAGGAGGACATAATGAATTGATGGAAAATGAAAGCTATTACAGCAGGCTATATAATAAACAACAATCTGAGCAAAATAAATAATTTGCTATGTTTAATAATTTATTGCATTTTTGATTAACAATTCTAAATCATAAAGATGTTTGTAGAAGGAGAACACAAGGAAATCTTTTCTAAAGTCCAAAGAGCAGGTAGAAGAACCTATTTTTTTGATGTAAGAGAAACAAAGGCTGGAGATTATTACTTAACAATAACTGAAAGTAAAAAGTTTACAAATGATGATGGAACTTTTCATTTTAAAAAACATAAGATTTACTTGTACAAAGAGGATTTTACTGAATTTAAAGAAAATTTTAAAGAGATGACTGAATTTATAATTTCTGAAAAAGGCTCAGAAGTCATAAGTGATAGACATCAAAAAAATTATTCTCCAAAACACAAATCAAATGAAGCTAATGAAGAAACATCTGAATTTTCAGATGTTGATTTTGATGAAGTATGATCTTCAAATTTTTATAAAAAAATTATTGCCTCTATTATGTTAGAGGCATTTTTTTTTATATTTATAATAAAAAATGAAAAATTCCATAAAAATACTTTTATTTTTTATCAGTTTACAACTATCGGCTCAAGTTAAGCAAGATTATTTCTTAAATCCTAGTAATGAATACAACCCAATGATTCCAACGCCTCAAAGTGTGTTAGGTCATGAAGTTGGTGAATGGCATGTTAGCCATGATAAACTAGCACAATACATGTACAAGTTAGCCGCTGTATCAAACCGTATTTCTATAGAAAACAGAGGGTCTACATATGAAGGAAGGCCAATATTGTTATTAACTATAACTGATCCAGACAACCACAATAATATTGAATCAATTAAAAAGTCTCATATAGATCTAACTGAATCAGGTAGTGATAAATTTGATGTCAGCAAACTGCCTATTATTGTATACCAAGGTTTTTCTATTCATGGTAATGAGCCAAGTGGAGCTAATGCTGGAATTCTAGCTGCTTATCATTTAGCAGCCAGTGAATCCATTGAAACAAAAGAAATGTTAAAAAATACAATTATTTTATTTGATCCAAGCTTTAATCCAGATGGACTTCAAAGGTTTTCACAGTGGGCTAATAGTAATAGAAATATGCTGTTGAATCCTGACAGTCAAGATCGTGAGTATAATGAAAATTGGCCTAGGGGAAGAACAAATCATTACTGGTTTGATTTAAACAGAGATTGGCTACCAGTGCAACTACCTGAATCTAGAGCTAGAATAAAAACTTTTACTGACTGGATACCAAATATACTCACTGATCATCATGAAATGGGAACTAACTCAAGTTTCTTTTTTCAACCAGGAATAGATTCAAGAGTTCATCCATTAACTCCATTAATGAATCAAAAATTGACAAAAAAAATTGGGAATTTTCATGCTGATGCATTAAATAAAATTGGCTCACTATATTATACAGAAGAAGATTATGATGATTTTTATTACGGAAAAGGATCTACATATCCTGATGTAAATGGAAGTATAGGTATCTTATTTGAACAAGCGAGTTCAAGAGGACATATTCAAGAAAGTGAAAATGGTATACTAACATTTCCATTTACAATAAGAAATCAGCTTACTGCAGCCTTTTCAACACTGAAAGCCGCTAATGAAATGCGAGTTGAAATTTTAAACTACTACAGGAAGTTTTATAATGATGCTCGAGTTTTGGGAGAAAAGGATAAATCAAAAGCAATAGTTTTTGAAGCCCCAAAAGATCCTGCAACTACTTATCATCTTGCTGAAGTGTTAGATTTACATGATATAAAAGTCCATCGACTTAAAAAAACACTATATCGAAATGGAAAAAAATATTCAAAGGAAAACAGCTTTGTAATTCCATTAAATCAAAAGAAATATAAATTAATTTATGCAATGTTTGATACTCAAACAAAATTCACTGACAGCTTATTTTATGATATTTCTGCATGGACATTTCCTTTAGCATTTAACGTAAATTATCATTTTGATAAATCTGAAGAAATTATAGACAGTGAAGTTGAAAATTTGATTTTCCCAAATGGAAGTGTTGATAAAAAATCTTCATATGCATATCTATTTGAAGGAAATAGCTATTATGCACCTAAGGCAATATATTCTTTAATTAAAAAAGGTATTCGAGTCAAAATAGGTCTAAAGCCATTTAAGCTTAATGAAACTAAATATGATTATGGAACATATTTAATACCTGTAGAGAATCAAAAATTAAACAGTAGTGAAATCTATCAAGAAATAAAGAAAATTGCTTCTGAAAGCTCAATAGAGGTTAGAGGGGTTTCAACTGGACTAACTGAAGGAATAGATCTAGGGTCACGAAATTTCATAACAATTAAACAACCAAAAATTGCTTTAATTGTTGGTGATGGGATTAGAAGTTATGATGCTGGGGAAATATGGCATCTGTTAGATACTAAATATAATATTCCCGTTACAAAAATTGATATAAATAATTTAAAAAGATCTGTTCTATCAAAATATTCACATGTTATACTTCCAAATTATTCAGGAAATAAAATAGATACTAATCAAATTAAAAATTATATAAATAATGGTGGAAACTTGATTGCTTATAGGTCATCAATACATTGGCTTAATAAAAATGAAATTATTAAAGTTGATTTTATTAAAAATGAGTTAAAACCTTCTAATGTTAATTTTGATCAAAAAAGAAGCTACTTCGGAGCCCAATTAATAAGCGGCTCTATATTTAATACAATTTTAGACAGAAGTCATCCTATTAACTTTGGAATTTCTAATTCGAATCTACCTCATTTTAGAAATTCAACAATTTTTATGTCTCCAGAAAAAGACAAATTTAACAATCCTATACAGTATTCTGATCAGCCACTTTTAAGTGGCTATATATCAAATGATAATTTAAATATTTTAAAAAATAGTGTGCCTTTCAAAGTAAAAAAAGTTGGTAAGGGAAAAATAATAATGTTTACTGACAATACTCAATTTAGAGCTTTTTGGTATGGAACAAACAGACTTCTTGCAAATGCTATATTTAATGCTAGTTTAATGTAATAAAAGAATATTTATTTTATACATATTTGTAATAAATCAGGTTTTATTGTTTAAATTCTTACCGTAAAAACTATGCTTTTTTATTCTAGACACTAGAGTTTCAAAGTCTTCAGTATTTTTCAACTCATTATACGCAAAGGCAAATCCTTGAGCATGATTACCAGCCACCTTCTTTAGTCGTGATAGCTTCTTCGGCAAGCCTATCTAAGACATTATGAATGGTAATGAGGTTACCCACTGGTGGGCTATTTAAATCCGCCGCAACTGCGCTCAACCCTTCCCCTGGAAAATGTCCGTGAACATCCAGTATCCCCGGCACCATGGTTTGCCCTTGTAAATCAGTAGATGGGTAGTCAGGTAATTTAGCCAGAACCTCTTCATCGCTGCCAATTAATTCAATAACCTACTTCTTTTAACAGTATTGCGCTATAGTCAGCCTGATTTGCGTCCATAGTAATAATATTGCCATTGTAAAAAGCGCGATAATTATCTGGAGTGTCCTTAAGACTTGTTATGAAATGGGGGATATCACGATAATAAATAACAGGACAAGTAGAATCTTATTCATGTTTTTTCCTTAAGATATAAAAGCGAGACTAATTAGTTTGGGTTTGAAGTAGCGTAGAAGAAGATGATGAATTCATTAATTTTAAATTTTCTTCATAGCAGTCATAGCCGCACGAAGATCGTATCCAATGATTTCTATAGGATGAAAACGAATCATTTCATTAATTGCGATTAATTTTTGATTATCTGTATCATTTTCACTCTTAATATATGGTCTGCCAATAACTTCAGATGAAATCTTACTCATAAAATCTTTTAGTAAAGGCTTGGCGGCATGATCGAATAAATAACAACCATATTCAGCTGTATCAGATATTACTCTGTTCATTTCAAATAATTTCTTTCTTGCTATTGTATTTGCTATTAGAGGAGTTTCATGTAAAGACTCATAATAAGCAGATTCTTCTTTAATACCAGCCTCTACCATAGTGTCAAAAGCTAATTCTACACCAGCTCGAACAAACGCCACCATTAAAACACAATTATCAAAATACTCTTGATTATTAATTTTTCTTGTTGTAGGAGCAGTTTTTTCAAAAGCAGTTTCAGCAGTTGCAGATCTCCATTTCAAAAGATTTTCATCATCATTAGACCAATCATCCATCATTTTTTTAGAAAAATGACCTGACATTATATCGTCCATATGTTTATTGTATAAAGGCTTTAAAATCTGCTTTAATTCTTCAGAAAGCTCGAATGCTTTTACCTTGGCTGGGTTAGATAATCGATCCATCATATTAGTTATTCCTCCATGTTTTAGCGCCTCGGTGATTATCTCCCATCCATATTGAATGAGTTTTGAACCATATGAAGGATCAATTCCTTCGGAAATCATTTTATCAAAACACAAAATACTTCCTGTTTGTAAAACACCACAAAGTATTGTTTGTTCTCCCATTAAATCAGACTTAACTTCTGCTACAAATGAGGACTCTAAGACACCCGCTCTATCACCGCCAGTAGCCACAGCATATGCTTTTGCCTGATCTAACCCAGTCTCTTTTGGATCATTTTCAGGATGAACAGCTATTAGGGTTGGAACTCCAAAACCGCGTTTATATTCTTCACGAACTTCCGAACCAGGGCATTTAGGTGCAACCATAATTACAGTAAGGTCCTCTCTTATTTTTGTACCCTCTTCAACAATATTAAAACCATGAGAGTAAGAAATAGTTGAACCATTCTTCATTAGTGGCATTACCGAGTTAACAACAGACGTGTGATTTTTATCAGGAGTTAAGTTAATTACTAGATCAGCATCTGGAATCATTTTATCATAATTTCCGACTTCAAAACGATTATTAGAAGCGTTTTGAAATGAGATTCTTTTTTCATCAATTGCACTTTGTCTTAAGGCGTAAGAAATTTTAAGACCAGAATCTCTCATATTTAATCCTTGATTTAATCCTTGGGCTCCACATCCAATAATTACAATATTTTTATTTTTCAAAATCGAAATACCATCTGAAAATTCTGAGGATTCCATAAGTCTACACTTACCAAGTTGCTGAAGCTGTTGTCTTAACGATAGTTGATTAAAATAATTTGCCATATCTATTTTTTATTAAAAGTATTTAATATTTCTGAAATTTTCATTTTTGATTTTGTTACTGAAATTCGCCCAGATCTAACAAATTGAAGTAAACCGTACTCAAGTAAATCTCTTCTTAAAGATTCTGTTTCATTTCTAAAACCTGTTTTTTCAATAACAAAAAATTCTGGAGAAACAGTGACTATATTTGCATGACTCTTTTTTATTACATTTTGAATATGCCTTTCTTCGAAAAGAGAACTTGATTTAACCTTATATAAAGCTGATTCTTGAAAGATAGTTTCATCATCAGTATGATAAAAAGCTCTAATAACATCAACTTGTTTTTCTATTTGTAGAATAATTTTTTTTATTTGATCAGGATCCATGTTTACAACAATAATAAATCTAAAAACATTTTCTATTTCCGATAAAGACGTAGAAAAACTTTCAATATTAATATGTCGTTTTAAAAATATTGCGGAAATTCGGTTTAATAAACCAATGTTGTTCTCCGAATATATGGATATAGTATATGTTTCTTTTGTATTCATTTTTATGATAATCTTATGTCTGATACTGATGCACCAGTTGGTATCATTGGAAAAACGTTAGCTTCTTTTTCAACACATATTTCTAAAAAATATGGTTTATCTGAAGATAACATTCTAGATACAGCAGCATCTAATTCATTTCTTTTACTAACTCTTTCAGCGTCAAGGTAATATCCTTTTGCAATAGCAACAAAATCAGGGTTTAACATTTTGGTTGAAGCGTATCGTTTATCAAAAAACATTTGCTGCCACTGTCGAACCATTCCTAAAAAATCATTATTTAAAACAACAATTTTAACAGCAGTTTTGTTTTGAAAAATAGTTGCTAATTCTTGTATTGTCATTTGATATCCACCATCTCCTATAACAGCAATAACCTGTCGATTAGGAGCTCCCATTTTAGCTCCAATTGCAGCGGGTAAGGCAAACCCCATTGTTCCTAAACCTCCAGAAGTAATATTACTCTTAGACTTAATAAAGTTAGCATACCGACAAGTTACCATTTGATGCTGACCGACATCAGTTACTATTATCGCATCTCCTTTAGTATACTTATTTATAGCTTTAATTGACTCAGCCATTGTAAGTCCTTCTTTTTTTGGGAACATATCTTTTTTGATAACTTTTTCATTTTCAATTTCCATTAAAGAATCAAAACGATTAATCCAGGAAACGTGAGAACCTTTTTTTATCATTGGAATAATTTTCTCCAAACTATCTCTACAATCTCCAAGAACAGCAACATCTGCATATACATTTTTGTTAATTTCAGCAGGGTCAATTTCGAAATGAATCACTTTAGCTTGTTTAGCATAATTCTCAAGATCCCCTGTAACTCTGTCGTCAAACCTCATACCAACAGCAACTAAAACATCACATTCATTAGTTAAGATATTTGGACCATAATTTCCATGCATACCTACCATACCTTTATTTAAAGGGTGAGAAGTAGGTATCGCTGATAATCCTAATATAGTCCAAACAGCAGGAATTCCCGAAGTTTCAATAAATTGTTTGAATAATTCTTCTGCTTTACCTAAAATAACACCTTGACCCCAAACAATCATTGGTTTTTTTGCATTATTTATAATTTCAGCAGCGTCCTTTATTGAATCAATATCTAAATCTGGCACAGGCTTATAACTTCTAATACCGATACAATGTTCGTATTTAAAATTAATTTTTTCAAACTGAGCATCTTTAGTAATGTCGATAAGTACAGGCCCTGGTCTACCAGATTTAGCTATGTAAAAAGCTTTTGCTAATATATAAGGTATTTCACTTGCTTTTGTTATTTGATAATTCCATTTAGTGACAGGTGTTGAAATACCAATTATATCAGTTTCTTGAAAAGCATCAGAACCTAATAAATGAGATGCTACTTGACCAGTGATACACACCATAGGAGTTGAATCAATTTGAGCATCGGCAATTCCAGTAACTAAATTAGTAGCTCCAGGGCCCGATGTTGCAATAGCAACACCAACTCTCCCAGAGGCTCTTGCAAATCCTTGAGCTGCATGAGCAGCTCCTTGCTCATGTCGAGTTAAAATATGTTGTAAACTGTCTTGAAATTTATATAATTCATCATAAATTGGCATTATTGCCCCGCCAGGATAACCATAAATCAGATCTACTCCTTCAGCTAAAAGACTTCGAATAACAGCTTCTGCTCCAGATATTTTTATTGGTTTATTGTTTTTCATGATTTAATTTTCATCGGTTACACAGCCATTTGAAGCATCGCTAACATTTTTAATGTACTTAAATAATACTCCTTTTTTGAATTTATATTCTGGTTTAATCCATTTTAACTTTCTTGAGTGTAATTCTTTATCAGTCAAAGCAACGTTTATAGTGTTAGATTCGGCGTCAATAGTAATAATATCTCCATCTTTAATAAATGCAATTGGTCCTCCTTCTTGAGCCTCAGGAACTATATGTCCAACTACAAAACCATGAGTTCCTCCAGAAAATCTTCCATCAGTAATTAGTGCAACATTTTTACCAAGCCCTGCACCCATTATAGCAGCAGTTGGTTTAAGCATTTCAGGCATGCCTGGACCTCCTTTTGGTCCCTCATAACGTATCACTAAAACATCTCCTTTATTTACCATTCCAGAGGAAATCCCTTTGTTTGCATCATATTCACCATCAAACACTTTGGCAGGTCCTTTAAAAACAAGCCCTTCTTTTCCAGTAATTTTAGCTACAGATCCCTTAGGGGCAAGATTACCTGTCAAAATACGTATATGACCTGTAGGTTTTATCGGATCACTTAATGGTCGGATTATATTTTGATTTTTTTTAAGAGGTGGAACATTTTTTAAATTCTCCGCTAATGTTTTTCCTGTAACTGTTAAGCATTCTCCAAAAAGCATATCATTTTCTAACATAAATTTTAAAACGGCTGGAATACCTCCAATTAAATGTAAATCTTTCATTAAAAATTTTCCACTTGGTTTCAAATCCGCTAAAAAGGGAGTATTGTCACTTACTTTTTGAAAATCTTCTATAGTTAAATCAATATTTGCTGCTTTGGCTATGGCTATGAAATGAAGAACAGCATTTGTAGAACCTCCTAGAACAGATATTAATCTTAATGCATTGATTAGTGATTTTTTAGTTATTATATCAGATGGCTTAATGTCTCTCTTTAAAAGATTATAGATAGAACTACCAACTAATTTACATTCAGATATTTTATCTTCACTTACTGCAGGATTAGATGAGTTATAAGGTAAAGACATGCCTAGAGCTTCTATCGCAGATGCCATTGTGTTTGCAGTATACATTCCTCCGCAAGCCCCTGCTCCAGGGCAAGCTTTTTGAATTACATTTTTATATTCTTCTTCATTAATTATTCCAGCTACTTTTTCACCCCAAGCTTCAAATGCAGATACAACATCTAATTCTTTTCCATTGTGGCATCCTGAGGAAATTGTTCCACCGTAAACAAGTATACTTGGACGGTCTAATCTTATCATAGCCATTAGTGCACCGGGCATGTTTTTGTCACATCCAACGACTGTTGCAACAGCATCATAAGACATAGCTTGGACAACAGTTTCAATTGAATCTGCAATTATATCACGTGAAGGAAGTGAAAACCTCATACCAGGAGTTCCCATAGATATACCATCACTTACTCCAATAGTATTGAAAATTAATCCAATCATGTTTTTATCATTCTCAATACCTTTTTTAACATGAACAGATAAATCATTTAAATGCATATTGCATGGGTTTCCTTCATATCCTGTACTTGCAACTCCAACTAATGGCTTTTTAAAATCTTCATCTGTTAATCCAATAGCATGAAGCATGGCCTGGGCTGCAGGCTGAGTTGAATCCTGAGTAACTTGGTGACTATATTTATTTAAATTCATAAAAAATTCTTAAACAAAATTAACTAGAACAAATTATTAGATTAAAATTATGTTATAAACATACAAAACCCAAAACACATGATTTATTCTTAAAATATTGAATTTCAATATTTTAACATCATTATAAGCTGTAATTCAAATTAATTAACGTAATAATAATTTTAAAAAATATTTAAAAAATTCTCATATTTGCAACAAAATTAATCCTTTTAAACAAAGGATATACCATTACTATGCAAGAAAAATCAGTTAGTCAGGCTCTAGATTTTAGAAGATCTGTTCGTGTTTACGATTCAGGAAAATCAATCGATATAGTTAAAGTGAAGAAGTGTATAATACAAGCAACCTTAGCTCCATCAAGCAGTAATATGCAATTATGGGAATTTCATCATGTGATATCTAAAAATAAAATACAACAAATTGCAAAATCTTGCTTTAATCAACCTGCAGCAAAAACAGCTGAACAATTAGTTATTGTAGTAGTTAGAAGAGATTTATGGAGAAAAAGGCTTGACTCAAATATAAATAATATCAAATTTTCTTTATCTAAAATTCAAAATTTAGACCCAATTAAAAAAAAGAAAGCATTACAATATTATGAAAAATTAGTTCCAATGATATATTCAGATTTCTTTGGAATAATAGGTTTCCTTAAAAAAATATACGTAAAAATGATAGGTTTATATAGGCCTATTTATCAAGAGGTTGGGAGTGGTGATGTGAGAGTAATTGCGCATAAAAGCGCAGCTTTAGCTGCTCAATCATTTATGGTTAGCATGGCTGGAATTGGATACGACACATGTCCTATGGAGGGTTTCGACTCTAATAGAGTTAAGAAAGACTTAAATATTTCATCTAAGACCGAAATAAGCATGGTTATAGGTTGTGGAATTAGAAAAAAAGATGGTATTTATGGAAAAAGATTTAGAGTCTCTATTGATGAGACTTATCATATTCACTAATTTCAAAACTAATCACCTTTCCTGTTCTAAATTGTGATAATAATGATTGAGAATTTTCAGTCAATTGTAAAATTCTTGGGTATCCTCCCGTAACCTGACCATCTCTCATTACAACAATTAGATCTCCTTTTGGTGTTAACTGAACTGTTCCAGGCATAACAGAAGCACTAAATGATGAAATTTTATTTTCAAGAACACCTCCAGATAATCTATATGCCATTCTATCATTTGAGCCAATTTTAAATTCTGTGTTTAATATTTTATTTTTTAATTCATTTTCTAAATTATTCCAATAAGGACCTTCAAATACTTTTAATTTGCTATCAAAACTCAAATTGTTTAATTCGTTTTTAATTTTATTTTTATATGTGACTCCCCCTTTAATTTTAATGTTTTGTCCCTTTGTGATTGTTCCATTCTCTGAGATTGGGTAATATTGTGAATAGCTACCAAAAATCTTATTTTGACAAAGACCTCCACTAAAACTAATATAATTTCTAAAACCATTTTCAACAACCCCTAATTCTAAAACATCTCCTAAATCACAAAAAAAAGGTTTATTTAATTCAATGTTTTCATCATTCTTAAAGATGGGAATTATTGCTCCACTTACTGCCACAACACAAGGTCCTGAAAATAATAATTTGGGACCTTTAAAAGTGGTTTCTAAAACAGCTTCATCTTTGAAATTTCCAACTAATTTATTTGCAGTTGTAAAAGAATATTTATCCATTGGGCCTGAAACAGGAAACCCCAATCTTCTGTATCCATAACGACCATTGTCTTGAATAGAAGTATGAAATCCGGGATCGATTATTTTAATAAATGATTTCAAATGAGGATGATTTTGGGATATTATTTTGATGAATTTTATCAATTTGACTTTGATATTCATCAAGACTTATGGAAATGAATTTAATTTTATCACCCGGCAAAGTATAACATGGGGGATTGTTTTTATTATTAAAAAAAGAACAATATGTTCTTCCAATTCTATTCCATCCTCCAGGACTTTTTTGAGGATAAACACCCACATATGACTCACCCACAGCCACTGTTCCAGGAGCAACATATTTTTCAGGAGTAGGCTTTCTTGGTAAATGTAATTTTAATGGAAGTCCAGATAAGTATAAAAAACCTGGCAAAAAACCATAATGATGAACCTCAAATATGCATTTTAAAAATTCTGAAATGTATGATTCGTATGTAATTGAATTGTTTTCACTTTTAACTAAAAGGTCTTCAGAGAAAACCTCATCAAAACAAACAGGAATTTCCCATAAGTTTCTTAATATGTGTTGCTTTGTTAATGAAAAGTTCTTAATCCAAGTACTTATTTTTTTTTCATGGACTCTATTTGGTAAGATTTTAAAAAAAAGTGTTATTTCTGAAAATGAAAAAACAACATCTTCTAGTATATCATGAAACTCCTTTTGAAGAGAAATACATAATTCAGATTGCCAAGCAACATAAATATTTTTATCAATATTATTTTTAAAATCAATAATAATTGCTTTTTCTCCGTATGAATTAAAATTGATTTTGAAACACATTTTAATTATTTTTTATCTATAATATTTGTCATTAATTTAATAAAATTTTTAGACATCAATGTATCGCTATGCAAACAAATAGTGTCATATGAAACTTTTTTTATAGTTCCGTTTGTTACTTGAATCTCGCCATCTAATATTAGTTTTAAATTCCTGCTAAATTCATCAGGTGAGGTTATAATTGAATTTTTTTGATTTCTTGGAACCAAAGAAAGTGATTCATCATATTTTCTATCTGAAAAAACTTCATTAAGGACGTTAAAGTTCATTTTTTTTGCAGATTTTATAATTGGTTTTGAGGCTGGAAGTATTAAATAATTGATTTCTGGAAATTCATATAAAACCTCTAAATATGCTTTGGTTAATTTTCCGTTTTCAGCTATATCATTGTATAAAGCTCCATGGGCTTTACAATGATGCCAATTAGTAGGAAAAAAACTAAGAGCATCTTTAAAGTTTAATAACTGATCATTAATTGACTTTTGGAAATCATTTAAGTTAATGTTCATAGATTTTCTTCCAAAATTTTTTTTGTCAGGATATGAAGGATGAGATCCTATATTAACATCATAACTCAAAGCTAGATCAATTGTTTCTTTAATTGTTTCAATAGATCCAAAATGTCCTCCACAAGCTATACTACAGGTGCTAATATTAGACATGAAATCTTCATCATTCTTACCTCCTTCACCTAAGTCAACATTTATTTGCACTTATTTATATTTGAAATAATCAATATTACCTTAAAAATACTATAAAAATAAAACCTTAAAAGCTAGAAAAGTAAAAAATATGAATAAAATAAATAGACATAAAAATCGAATCTTTTTAATCAAAAGGTCTTCTTTTTTTGGAAAGCATAAAACACTTATAAACAAAGCTACTCCTGGAAGTAATAATCCATTTGCAACTTGTGCTATTCTTATCAGTTCAATTGGTTTATATCCAGATATTGCAAATAATAGACCAAGAATAATAACAAAATTTATTGCTATTTTTTTATAAATCTTTTTATTTCTATGATTTATGAAAGACTCTTCAACTACATAACCAGCTGCTATTGGAGCTGTGATAGCAGAACTTATACCAGCCGCAAAAATCCCAATAGAAATAAAAATATGAGAGTTAGCTCCATACAAGTTATTTAGAGCATCACCTAAATCATTTATTGATCCAATTTGATTAATATTAGCTCCAGCTGCAGCTATTATGATTGAAGATGAAATTATTCCTCCAAAACTCACAGCTATAAATGTATCTCTTTTCAAATATGAAGTACTTAAACAACTTAAATCTTGCTTTACTAATGCTGCATGTAAAAATAGATTGTAGGGCACTATAGTGGTGCCTAAAACAGCAATAATAGTTTTCCATATATCAGGTCTCCATCTTGGAATAAAAAACCCATTTAATACCTCATAAATATTTGGTTTTGTTAAAACAGAAGCTATTAAAAATGATATACTCATTACAAGTACAGTAACGCCTAAAATATTTTTAATTAACTTATTATCTTCTCTAAGAACAATAATCATTATAATAATAGTAATAAAACAAAGTAAAAAAGAAGATGTAATTTCTACTGAATTAAATGACGATAATTCAATAATTTTTTTTAAACCCATAAAGGCTCCAGATATATTTCCAGCTTCATATGCTGCATTACCAAAAAAAATTGCAGTTAAAACAATCGCTGTAAATGAATAACGCAATATTGAATTATTTAATTTATGGTTAAACAATTCAACTAAACCTTTTCCTGATTTAAAGCTTAAAGTGGCAACTGTGTTTTGAAAAAAAATTGTAATCAAGCAAGAAAACAAGACAGCCCATAATAATTCATAGCCAAATTCAACCCCAGCAAAAGCACAAATAGTTAAACTGCCCGGGCCAATAAAAGCTGCAGTTATTACTATAGCTGGTCCTGAAGTAAATGAAAATTTATTCATTTAAATAATTTTGTTCTTTAGAAAGGGGTGTCGTCTTCATTTGGGTTATTATAAGACTCGCCAAAGGCAGCTTTAGCATCAGGGATGTTTTTATTTGATATAGTATTATTTTCAGGATTCATTTTTGATTCAAATTCAGATGATGAATCAAAATCAGAAATATTTTCAAACTTACCAAGATGAGGAATAAACTTAAGTCTTATATTGTCCAACCCACCATTTCTATGCTTAGCAACAATAAATTCTGCCTGACCATCAGAGGGATTTCGCCCTTCGTCATCCCACTCATCAATTCCATAATATTCTGGACGATATATAAATGACACAATGTCTGCGTCTTGTTCAATTGCTCCAGATTCTCTCAAATCTGATAATTGAGGTCTTTTGGTCCCTCCACGAGTCTCTACTGCTCTTGAGAGCTGTGATAGAGCAATAACTGGAATATCTAGTTCTTTTGCAAGAGCTTTAAGATTTCTGGAGATTGTAGAAATTTCCTGCTCCCTATTTCCAGATTTGTTATTTGTAGCTGCGGTCATTAATTGTAAATAATCAACAACAAGTAATTTAATTCCATGTAACCTTGATAATCTTCTTGCTTTAGCTCGAAGTTCAAAAATTGATAATGATGGAGAATCATCAATATATAATGGTGCTTTCTCAAGATCACTCACCTTTACATTTAGTTGTTGCCATTCATGTTGTGCTAATTTACCAGTTCTTAATTTTTCTGAAGAAAGACCAGTTTCAGATGATATCAACCTGGTTATGAGTTGAACTGATGACATTTCCAAAGAAAAAAATGCAACAGGAATCTGTCTACCCACTGCAATATTTCTTGCCATTGATAATGTTAATGCAGTTTTTCCCATACCAGGTCGTGCAGCAATAATAATTAAATCACTTGGTTGCCATCCTGATGTCAGTTTGTCAAGCTCCTCAAAACCACTACTAACACCACTTAAGCCATCTCGACTTGCAATGTCTTCAATTTTCTTTTTTGCTTCTATAACTAGGCTTTGAGCAGAAGAAAATGATCTTTTGATATTTCCTTGTGTAACATCATAAAGCTTGGATTCTGCTTCATCTAATAATTCTAAAACATCTGTTGAATCTTTATAAGACTTTTCTATTATTTCGCTTGATATTTTAATTAAACTTCTTTGAATATATTTTTGTAGTATAATTCTTGCATGAAATTCAATATGTGCTGAACTAGCTATCTTCTGAGTCAATTGAACCAAATAAAAATCTCCTCCAATAGATTCCAGTTTTCCAGCTTTCTTAAGAGCTGATGAAACTGTCAATAAATCGATAGGATCTGCTGACTCAAATAAAATTAATATTGCTTCAAAAATATATTGATGGGCAGTTTTATAAAAAGCGTCTGGTTGAAGAATATCTATTACTTCATCCACACCTTTTTTATCTATAAGCATTGCTCCTAATACTGCTTCTTCTAAGTCAAGAGCTTGAGGAGGTAATTTTGCCTGTTCAAGATTTACAATTGATGTATTTGATTTAATAGTTTTATATAGAGATTTTTTTTCTTCCATTAATCAAATGTAACTCTGATTAACCAAATACAAGTTTTTTTTAAAACTCAAATGTAAACAGAAAAGAAGTTGATAACTTAAAAAAGTTGTTAATAAGCCAAGGATTATTATTTGTCTTCAAAAACACCCATGTTTGAAAATTTATTTCTACGTAAATCAATCCTCATTCTAGATTCCATTTTCTTTAATTTTTGAAATGTATTCCATATTTCTTTTTTTACCGATTCAAATGTAGTTTGTCTGTCATAATGTGCACCACCAAGAGGTTCTTTTATTATTTTATCTATTAATTTAGCCTTAAGCATATCTTGAGGTGTTAATTTTAGTGCTGCAGCTGCAGCTTCTTTATACTCCCAACTTCTCCATAAAATTGACGAGCATGACTCTGGAGAAATCACTGAGTACCATGTGTTTTCAAGCATATATACTCTATCTCCAACTCCAATCCCCAAAGCTCCTCCAGAAGCACCTTCACCAATAACAATGACAATAATAGGAACTTTAATAGACATCATTCCTATAATGTTTTTTGCAATCGCCTCCCCTTGTCCTCTTTCTTCAGCTTCAAGTCCAGGGAAAGCGCCTGGAGTATCAATAAAACATATAATAGGAATATTGAATTTTTCAGCTGAATGCATAAGTCTTAATGCTTTTCTGTAGCCTTCAGGATTGGCCATGCCAAAATTTCGATATTGTCTCGTCTTTGTATTATAACCTTTTTGGGTGCCTATGAGCATAAAAGATTGGTCATCTATTTTACCTAAACCACCAATCATAGCTTTATCATCTCCAATATTTCGATCACCATGTAGCTCAAGAAAAGTATCATTAGTTAAAGCTTTAATATAATCTAATGTATAGGGTCTAGAGGGATGTCTTGACAACTGAACTCTTTGCCATGCAGATAAATTACTGTAGATTTCTTTTTTTGTTGATCGAAGTTTAGTCTCTAAAAGCTCACAAGTATCACTAACATCTACTGCACTTTCATTACCTATATCTTTACACTTTTTAATCTGCTCGTGGAGGTCTTTTATTGGTTCCTCAAAATCTAAATATTCCATATTTATTGATGTGATATTTACAAATGTAAATTCTTTTCGGTTAATTTCTTTATTCTAGTTTTTCGTTTATCTAAACTATCTAAAAATATTGCTGTTAAAATTAAAGTAAATCCAATATAAAAATCAAAACTCATTAATTCATTTTTTCCAAAAAATACTAAAGATAGTATAACTGCGTAGACAGGCTCAAGGTTTATTATTATCATAAAGGAGAAAGGAGATAAGTTTCGCATTACTTTAACAGAACCTACATGAGCATAGGCTGTACAAATAGAGCCTAAAATAAATAATAAAATTATATCATTTTGACTAAATTCAAATAATGTACTTATTTGATCTACATCAAATAATATATAAACAGATATTGCAACCCAACCAATGAAAAGTTCGTAAAAAGTAATTGACAAAGGAGAAAGTTTTTCTTTAACTAGTTTACTGTTTAAAAGTGTAAAAATTACACTTAGAATAGTTGCTAAAAAGGCAATTGACATTCCAATGTATTGATCAAGTTCTGATCTGAAAATAATAATTAAACCAATTAGTGTAATTAAACCAAATGTCAACTCTTTCAATGAGAATTTTCTTTTAAAAACAATAGGCTCAATCAAGGATGTTATAAAGGCGCCTGAGGCCATTATTGATAAAGTTAAAGAAACACCTGAAATTTTAATCGCATAAAAAAAAGCAACCCAATGAGCAGATATTAAAACTCCCGCAATTAATAATTGAAAAAAATACTTTTTTTGAATAATAAACTTTTTTCTTTTAGTAAATAATAAATATAATCCTACTAAAACATAAGCGATAAACATTCGGTGCCAAACAATTTGAATTGAGTTTAATTTTATTAGAGCACCTAATATTGATGTAAATCCCCAAAGAAAAACTAAAAAGTGAAAATGGATTAAATCTTTAATTTTATCGTTTTGCATATTTTAATAAAAAAATGGCTAAAACACCAAAAAGAAATAGTGGGAGCCATGCCCCTAAAAAAGGAGAGAAGTTTGATTTTGTTACTAATACTCCAAAGATTTTATCAAAAAAAATAAATAAAAACCCAAGAGTAATTCCAAAGGCTAAATTAACTCCCATACCTCCTCTTCTTTTAAAAGAAGACATGGAAACTGCTATAATGGTTAAGATAAAAGATGCTAACGGCAAACTATACCTTTTGTGCCTTACTAATAAATGAGAGTTGATCATTACAGATCCACTTTCCTTTTCTTTCCTGACAAAATCATTCAAATCAAGCATTGTTAATGTTTCTGCTTTATAATTAACCGGAGCAAGATCATCAATTTTAAAATCAAAAATAGTATCCTTTACTTTTAATATTTCAAAAAATTCATTATCCCCATTTACAGTTCTTTTAGTGTAGTTTGAAAGTCGAAAAAATGAATCTTTTTGAACCCAACGAATACTTTCAGCTGTTATTTTTAATTCTAACTTTTGTTTATTAAACTTTTCAAGAGTAAAGTTATTAGCTCTCTTTCTCAATGGGTTATAGCTACTAACATAAATAAACTCTTCAGGATTAATTTGCTTAAACAGATATGAGGTATTTCTTTCATTTTTCTTTTTTATGTACTTAAACACAAATTCATTATAACCTTTATTGGAATTTGGAACAATAAACATTCCCATTCCAAATGCAATTATAGCTATAAGTAAAGCTGAAATCATAAATGGTCTCATGAACCTAGTAAATGAAATTCCTGAACTCAATATTGCTATTATCTCTGAGTTATTAGCTAGTTTTGATGTAAACCAAATAACTGATAAGAAAAGAAATATAGGGAATAAAAGGTTTGAAAAATACCAAGTAAAATCAATGTAGTAACTAAAAAGAGCACTAGATGGCACCTCATTCTCTTTAAACTTATCTATCTTCTCTGCAATATCTACCATTATTCCTATTGGAATAAACAATAAAATCATTACGAAAAAAGTTCCTAAATATCTTTTTATAATATACCAATCAATAAGTTTCATTCTATAAGCGTTGGTCTAATTGTTTCACCATTTTTATTTTCCATGATATAAAATCTCCTGCTAATATATGTTTTCTAGATTCTCGAACCAACCACATATAAAAAGCAAGATTATGAATTGTACATATTTGCTTACCTAACATCTCATTAACAGTAAAAAGATGTCTAACATATGACTTAGAATAAGAAATATCCACAAAACAATAGTTGTCTGAATCAAGCAATGAAAAATCCAACTCCCATTTTTTATTTTTAATATTTATTTTTCCATTTGCAGTAAAAATCATTCCATTTCTTGCATTTCTTGTAGGCATTACACAATCAAACATGTCTATTCCTAAAGAAATATTTTCAAGTAAATTTATTGGAGTACCTACTCCCATTAAATACCTAGGTTTATCTTCTGGTAAAAGAGCAGTAACTACTTCCGTCATTTCATACATTTCTTCTGCAGGTTCACCTACCGACAGACCGCCTATAGCATTTCCAAAAGCATTTTTATTAGAAATATATTCTGCTGACTCTTTTCTAAGGTCTTTATATACACTTCCTTGAATTATTGGAAAAAGTGTTTGTGAATAACCATAAATAAAGTCTTCTTTTTCATTTTGAGCAAAACAACGATCAAGCCAACGATGAGTCCTTTTCATTGATGTTTTTGCATATTGAAAATCACAAGGATATGGGGTGCATTCATCAAATGCCATAATTATATCAGCACCTATTTTTCTCTGTATAGAAATAGCACTTTCTGGTGTAAAAAAATGAAATGATCCATCTATGTGAGATTTAAATTTAACACCCTCCTCTTTTATTTTTCGGTTTGCAGACAAGGAATAAACCTGGTATCCACCAGAATCAGTTAAGACCGGCTTTTTCCAATTTATGAATTTATGAATTCCACCAGCAGCTTCAATAATCTTGGTTGTTGGCCTAAGATATAAATGATAGGTATTAGCCAATATAATATCAGGTTTAATATCATTTTCTAACTCTCTTTGATGAACTCCTTTAACAGTTCCAGAAGTCCCGACCGGCATAAAAATAGGTGTTTGAATCTCTCCATGATCTGTTAAAATAGTCCCAGCTCTTGCTTTTGAATTACTATCTGTTTGATGTAAACTAAATTTCATATAAAAATAAATAGTAAAGATACCAATCTATAGTAAGAGAAGATTGTAATGTTAACTAATTACTAATAAACTATAAAAATTACCAAAGTTTGAGCTTTGCTGATATTTGCATTTAATGTAATATTGCTTATCACATAAAATCAATTTAATATGACAGACATTTTATCTTTAGAAGCCTTTGTTAAACAAGTAAGAAGGGATATTCTAAGAATGGTTCATAAGGTTAATTCTGGACATCCTGGCGGCTCTTTAGGTTGTGCAGAGTTTTTAGTAGCATTATATAGCGAGATTATGGAACATAATCCAGAATTTAATATGAATGGTGAAAAAGAAGATCTTTTTTTCTTATCAAATGGGCATATTTCTCCTGTTTTTTATAGTGTTTTAGCTAGGAGTGGATATTTTAATATAAACGAATTAAATACTTTTAGATTAATCAATTCAAGGCTACAAGGTCATCCAACAACTCATGAGGGGCTTCCTGGAATAAGAGTTGCCTCGGGATCGCTTGGTCAAGGACTATCAGTTGCTATTGGTGCCGCTTTAAGTAAAAAAATTAATAATGATTCTAAAACAGTTTTTGTTTTAATGGGAGATGGTGAACTTCAAGAGGGTCAAAATTGGGAAGCATTAATGTTTGCATCCGCAAAGGGAGTTGACAATTTAATTGCAACCATTGACCTAAATGGAAAACAAATTGATGGATCAACTGACGATGTTCTTAACTTAGGAAGTTTAAAATCTAAATTTGAGTCTTTTGGATGGAAAACATTAGAATTAGAAGAAGGAAACAATATTGAATTAATTATTTCAAAAATAAATGAAGCAAAGAGTCATCTTGGAAATGGTGTTCCAATAGCTATTTTAATGAAAACTGAAATGGGTAATGGCGTTGATTTTATGATGCACACTCATGCTTGGCATGGAAAAGCTCCAAACGACGATCAACTTGAAATAGCACTTGCTCAAAACTTAGAAACACTAGGTGATTATTAATAAAAATATTATGAAAAAATATATAGATACGGGTGCAAACGATACTAGATCTGGGTTTGGAGCCGGATTAACTGAGCTTGGAAGAACTAACCCAAATGTTGTTGCACTATGTGCAGATTTAATAGGTTCATTAAAAATGAATCAATTTATAAAAGAAAATCCAAAACGTTTTTTTCAAGTAGGTATTGCTGAAGCAAATATGATGGGGATTGCAGCTGGATTGACTATTGGGGGTAAAATTCCATTCACTGGAACCTTTGCAAACTTTTCAACAGGAAGGGTATATGATCAAATTCGTCAGTCAATAGCATATTCAGGTAAAAATGTAAAAATTTGTGCTTCACATGCTGGAGTTACTTTAGGAGAAGATGGAGCAACACATCAAATATTAGAAGATATTGGACTTATGAAAATGCTTCCAGGGATGACTGTAATCAACACATGTGATTTCAATCAAACAAAAGCTGCAACTCTTGCAATAGCAGATCATATTGGTCCAGTTTATTTAAGATTTGGAAGGCCAAAAGTTCCAAATTTCACTCCAGAAAAAAATTCTTTTAAAATCGGAAAAGGTATTTTACTAAATGAAGGTAGTGATGTAACTATTATTGCAACTGGCCACTTGGTTTGGGAGTCACTTAAAGCTGCTGAAGGTTTATTTAAAAAAGGTATTTCAGCTGAAGTTATTAATATCCACACAATAAAGCCTTTAGATGAAGAAATTATAATCAACTCTGTTTCTAAAACTAAAGCTGTTGTAACCGCTGAGGAGCACAATATTTATGGAGGACTTGGCGAAAGTGTCTCCAGAACACTTTCAGTAAACCTTCCTTCTCCACAAGAATTTGTAGGAACAAATGACACCTTTGGAGAATCTGGTACTCCAAGTCAATTAATGGAAAAATATGGCTTAAGTAGTAAGAATATTATTACTAAAGTGGAGAAAGTTCTTAAAAGAAAATAGTTTACATGAAAAATTTTTATTTAATTCTAATTTTATTAATACCATTATCAATTCATAGTCAAATTGATTATGGATTTAAAGCTGGAGTTAATTTAAATAATAGTTCCAATATTTCGATAATTTCTGAAGCTTTTGAAAATAAAATTACTAAAAATAATTTTCAAGGTTTTTTTATTGGAAGTTATGCTTCTATTGATGTAATTATTTTTAATTTAAGAACTGAACTTCAGTTCAGTAAAACAAAAAAAAGTAATGATTTAATTCAAGAAAAAATTGAATTACCCATAACTATTGGGTATAAAATTATGCCTTTTATAAGTGCTTTTATCGGTCCATCTTTTCAGTATATTTTAAATGAAAAAAGTAATACATTCAACTTAGATGAAGTGAAAGGTAAATCAATTGTGGGCTTAAATATAGGAGCTCGTTTAGATATAGGTAAACTCCAATTTGACCTAAGGTATGAAAAAGGCCTTAGTTCTTTAGAAACTAAATTACTGCAAAAACAAAGCAATATAAATGTTGCTAATATTGATAATCGAGCGTCTTTATTATCATTAGGATTTTCTTATAAAATTAATTAGAGGTATTTGGATCTAAATAATCAGGGACCCCGTCTCCATCAGTATCATCAATAACTCCATCATTGTCTTTGTCTAATTCATTAATCGTGAGCACTCCATCTCCATCATCGTCAGCATCATATAAATTAATATTTCCATCTCCGTCAGAATCATCGTTTAATGGCTCACCATCAAGGTCAATGTCCTCAAGGTAAGAAGCAATTCCATCATTATCATGGTCACTAATATTCATTGTTAATAGTGAAACACTAAAAATCAAAGGAGAGTATTGTGGTATACCTGAATTAGTATTACTGTAATAGCCTAACCCTGATGGAAAAAACATAACACCCTGTCCAAAACCTTCAAAATTGACAGATCCATTAGTATTTACAGAATAACTTCCTGACTTAAAGTTTGTGATTCCCATTCTAAAACCCTGAACTACTTGTGCCAAATCAAACCACAATGGTAAATCACGAGAATCGAAAATAGAACCGTCAATTAGACTTCCCTGATAGGTTACAAAGGTTGAATCAATGTTTGAAGGTCTGGAAGAGTTTCCTTCTCTAGCAACCAAATAATATAGTTTATGAGGGATATCAATATCGTCTTGCTTAACAGTTAAGTTTTGCTCTTGAACCATGTTAATAAGTGGTGTTTTATTAATATTATCTCCAGAGAGAGTGTCAATTTTTATTTTTAAAGAATAGTCATTGGGGAATGATTCAAAGTCTTCGTAATTATAAAAGTGACTCTCCAAATATAATCTTAATTCAATATCGTCTTCAGGTGATTGCAACGACGCATCTCTAATGACAACTTCCTCTATATTATTATCATTATTATTTTCACAACTAAACAAAAATAAAATCAAAACTAAATTGATACTTTTCAAAAAATTAATTTTCATAGGACAAAATTGCAGCGCAAGATACAATTTTACTTTATTTTTGTATAAATTTTAACTAAGTTTTAAAATGCGAATTGATCAATTACTATGGTATTTGAGATATTATAAATCAAGGTCACTAGCTACAAATGCATGTAAAAAGGGACATGTTCGTTTAAAAAATCAAATATTAAAACCTTCAAGAGATATTTTACCCCTAGATTTAGTTTTGGTGAGAAAAGATCAAATAAATTATGAATTTAAAGTTTTAGATATACCTAAATCAAGAGTGGGAGCAAAAATTGTAGATATTTATCGTCAAGATTTGACCAAGAAAAATGCTTTTGAAAACAAAGAAAGTCAAGGTTTAAATAAAATAATTAATAGAAGCAGGGGGTTAGGAAGGCCTACGAAAAAGGATAGAAGAGAAATTGATGAGTTTAAAAAAGATGACAAATAAATTTTTATATTAATGCTTTATTAAATATGAAAGAAAATAAAATCCTAAACGAAAAAAATATTAGAAATGCTACTCGAAGAATAGCTTTTCAGATATATGAATCAAACATTGATCTCAAAGAAATATATCTTGTTGGAATCTCATCTAATGGAATAATTTTAAGTAAACGCATAGGAGAGTTCTTAAAAAGAATAAGTGCTTTTAATGTTCATCAAATTGAATTAGAAATTGATAAAGAAAATCCAAGAAACGGAGTTAGAATATCTTCTAATATTCAAAGTTTAAAAAATAAATCAATAATTATTATAGATGATGTTTTAAATAGCGGTTCTACTTTGCTATATGCAGTTAATGCTTTTCTTGGTATTTCTTTAAAAAAAATTCAAACTGTAGTCCTGGTGAATAGAAATCATAAAAAATATCCAATCAAAGCAGATTTTAAAGGAATTTCTTTATCAACTTCAGTCAAAGAGCACATTACGGTTGTGTTTGACACTAAAGAAAAGGAAGGTGTTTTTTTAAGTTAAAAATAATTCAATCTCTTTTGCTACCGCATTAATAGACTTGTTATTTGTATTTATGATGAATTTTGATTTGTTATAGAAATGGTTTCTTTCAAACAGATGCTTTCCAATAAATTCGCTTAATACTGTTTTAGTTTTTAAATTTTTTATTTTAGGCCTGTGATTAATTTCTTTAGATAATCTTTCTACTAAATTATTAACACTTGCTCTTAAAAAAACAGTGTTAACTTTATCATTATCATTTAACATTTTAATTGTATTGTAATAACATGGAGTTCCTCCACCTAAAGAAATAACACTCAAAACAGATGATTTTAAAATATTTTTTAAACAATCGTGTTCAACTTTTCTAAAATACAACTCTCCATTTTCTTCAAATATTTTATCAATTGATCTTTTTTCAACTTTAACAATTTCATCGTCTAAATCAATAAAAGGAATATTAAATATTTTTGAAAGCTCTTTACCTACAGCTGTTTTACCAGAACCCATATAACCAATTAAAACTATTTTATTATTCAAAATAACATTATTAATACCCTCAAATTTAAAACAAAATAAAATTGAATAATACATTTATAGACACTATATTTGCACCCTAAAAATTGACTTGATAGCTCAGCTGGTAGAGCATCTCCCTTTTAAGGAGAGGGTCCTGGGTTCGAGCCCCAGTCAGGTCACTTTTTTTAGACTTGATAGCTCAGCTGGTAGAGCATCTCCCTTTTAAGGAGAGGGTCCTGGGTTCGAGCCCCAGTCAGGTCACACAGCGCGCACGTGGCGGAATTGGTAGACGCGCTAGGTTGAGGGCCTAGTGAGAATTAAATCTCGTGGAAGTTCGAGTCTTCTCGTGCGCACATTAAATCAATTTTTTTATTTGATTTTTATTTTTTTGTAAATTTGAATAAATATTACAATTTTCTCTTATTCTAATAATGAAAAAAAAATTTGATACCGTTTCAGAGCAATGTAGTCGAAATGTGACAAAGTTATATAGCACATCGTTTTCAATGGCTACTAGGCTACTCCACAAATCTATAAGACAAGATGTTTACAACATATATGGATTTGTTCGTTTTACTGATGAAATTGTTGATACTTTCCATGACTATCCAAAAGAAGATTTACTTAACAGGTTTGAAAAAGAATTATATACCTCATTGAAACAGGGCATAAGTCTTAATCCAATATTAAATTCTTTTCAAAAAACAGTAAATAAATATGGCATTGATAAAAACTTAATCAAAGCATTTCTAAAAAGCATGAGATGGGACTTAGAAAAAAAAAATTATCAAACTGACAGTGACTATAAAGAGTATATATATGGATCTGCTGATGTAGTTGGCTTAATGTGTCTAACTGTTTTTACTAAAGGTAATCATGATAAATACTCAAAACTAGAAAAATATGCAATTTCATTAGGTTCTGCTTTTCAAAAAGTTAATTTTCTTAGAGATTTAAACCTTGACTTTGAAGGCTTAAATCGAACTTATTTCCCTGGTATTAATGTTAATAAATTTGATGAAAAATCAAAAAATAAAATAATTTTAGAAATTGAAAAAGATTTTAAATTGGCTTTAGTAGGTATTTTTGAATTACCTGACGAAGCAAGATTTGGGGTTTATATTGCTTATAAATACTATGATAAGCTTCTAAAGAAATTAAAAAAAACGCCCTCATTAAATATAAAAAAATCAAGAATTCGTGTTCCTAATTATCAAAAAATAGGTGTTTTAGCAAAATCTTATTTAAATTACAAATTAAACCTCTTATAAAAATGATTGAAATAATATTCTTTACTATAGTTTTCAGTATTAGTTATTTCATAATGGAGTTTATGGCTTGGTTTAGTCATAAGTATATTATGCATGGGTTTTTATGGAAGTTACATAAAGACCATCATAAAAAGGATCACAGTTCAAGATTTGAAAGAAATGATTTATTTTTTATCTTTTATGCAGTTGTTAGTATTTCAAATATTTATGCATGGAGTGAATATTCTTTTTGGGCCGGACTTCCAATTGGAACTGGAATTTTCGCATATGGATTATCTTATTTTATAGTCCATGATATATTTATTCATCAAAGGTTTAAAATATTTAAAAAAACTAATAACAAATACGCAAAAGGATTAAGAAGGGCTCATAAAATACACCACAAAAATATAAATAAAAACGGTGGTAAATGTTTTGGAATGCTTTGGGTTCCATTAAAATATTTCAGATAGATTATTTTTTTAACCAATTGTATTTAGAATCACAAGACCTATAATCTTGATTAATATTAATGTAAGTTGACTTAATCTTATCTTTCATCCACTCTTGAATAGCATCAAGTTTTTTCTTTTTCAAGGCTAATTCTTTAATTTTAATATAATCCATTGAAAAATCTGCAGTATGCTCATCAAACCTATTACTTACTTTTAAAATCTTATATTTCTTAATACCTGATTTATCCTCTTCAATTAATGGAACTGAAATCTCATTGTCTTTTAGATATCTTATCTGATTGTATAAAACAGGATCAATTTTAGTGAGCTCAAAACGAGAATCAGCAGTTATTGGGTTAATTAATACCCCTCCGTTATTTTTTGTTTCTTTTTCGGACGAAAAATATAAAGCTGCATCTTTAAAGCTTATTTCTTTGTCAATAATTCTTTTACGCAACGTATCTAAAGTATTTTTAGATTGAGCTAGGTCCTTACCATCTATCCTGGGAGTCAAAAGTATGTGTCTTATATCTACTTCTTGTCCTCGAATTTTATCTACTTTGAGAAGGTGCCAACCAAAATCACTTTTAAAAGGCTCTGATATATCTCCTTCGGGTAATCTAAACGCTACATCTCTAAACTCTTTAACCATTCTTGGTCTTTTTCTTTGAAGTGTATACTTTCCTCCAGTAGATCGAGAACCCGGGTCTTGTGAATATAAAATTGCTTTTGAAGCAAAGCTAGAACCTCCTTCTAAAATATCAACCTTAAATGACTTAAGTTGATTTATAATTCTTTTTTCTTCATCTTTTGAAACTATGGGAGACATAACAATTTGAGAAATCTCTAATTCAGTTCCAAAAACAGGCAAATCATAATTAGGTATTGACTCAAAAAACTCCCTTACCTCTTCTGGTGTTATAGATGTTTTTTCAATAATTTTTTCTTGCATATTAGCGGAAAGCTTTTGAATTTTGTTTATTTCAAACAATTCTTCTCTAAAACTTGCTTCATCAGGTTTATTGTAAAACTCTAAGACTTTTTCCATACTACCTAGCTGTTCAGTAAAATAATCAATACTTTGTCCAACATAATCATATATTTCTTGATCACTAACCTCAAGACTGTCTTGTATAGCGTGATGAGCATATAGCTTATCTTCCATTAACTTAGATATTAACTCACATCTTGAAACATCTTTCGTTGAAAGTCCCTGAGACTCCATGTCTACATACATTCTATCAATGTCTGAATCAAGTATTACAAAATCTCCAACAACTGAGGCTACTCCATCAACTTTGATTTTGGATGAATTAGATTGTGAAAGTAAATTCTGGCTAAACCCTATCATCAATATTAGTAAAAATGATTTACTGATATATTTCAAATTTTTTATTTTGTATTGCATCATTTATAATTTCTTGATCAAAGTTTTTTAAGAACTCTAGTTTTCGTTGATTAAAAACAATGTTTCTAATCGTATTTTCCACCGAGGATAATGGCGCGATTTCATTTTTAGATAAATAGTCTTCAATTTTAAACAAATATACTTGGATTGTGTCCTCAACTTCAAATATTTGTGATTTTTTTATATTAAATAAATCTTTTGATGTCAAAAATGAAGCATTTTGCAGAAGTGCTTTTTTATTAGACCACATAGTATCATTTAGAAATGAATTAGAGAATTGAAATGACAAAGAGTCAAGAAAAGTTTTATCTAAATCAGAATACCGAATAAATCGCTTAGTTATTTCATTTCTATCAATATTGTTCTTAGGAAACCCTATAAACCTATAACTATAAAGTGATTCTTTTAATAAAAACATAGAACTATTAATTTTATAATAGCCATTTAATTGATTTTGAGTAATCAATGTGTCAATTTGTGCTTTAACAATTGATGACTTATAATTATTATTATAAAGGTCTAATCTGTATTGGTTCAACAATTTATCTAGAGCTTTTTTGTTTTCATCTTTTATATTCAAAAGAGATTTATCATATAACAAGATATTTTTGGCCCATGTGTTAATGTAATTATGTATTTTAAAAATACTATCTGATACTGATGAAAATTTCAAATTAATTTGATCAATATCAGACATATACAGATAGTTATTCTCAACCCTAGCGATCAACTGGTTTTGTCTTGAGTTATTTAGCTCATTACATCCTGTTATAAACAAGAAGACTATTATTAAAAATATTCTGATGATTTTCATTTATATTGTTTTATTGACTCCCTGAGACAACGTAAAATTTTATAAAAATTGCCTGTTTGTTAATAAATTTTAGAGGCATAGATAACTATTTTTTTTTAAATTACTGATTTTTAGTGATTTATAACATAAAAAAAAAATTGTAAATTGCAGTATATAATTTAGGGTGAGAACAAAATTATTAATTTTTATCGTATTATTTTCTTTTAGCACTGCCTATGCAGTGAATTCACCTTGTTTATATAATATAAGTATAGTAGAAATTTCTATTCAAAAGGTTTTTTACAAAAATGGAACTCTATACATTAATGGGTTTGAGGGGCCAGGAATAGTAACCGTTTATTCTATTATTGGAAATAAAATTTATTCAGCAGAATTTTCTGATTTAAATTCTAACAGAACATTGCCAATGAATCTCATGACTGGTAATATGTTTATAATTCAAATTCATTCTAATAATAAAATAAAAACCTTTAAAATTATAGCTTAATGAATTTATTTACCTACTGTAATTGGGTGCCTCTTTAGTTATACTAATATTATGAGGGTGGCTTTCGCGTATTCCAGATGAGGTGATTTTCACAAAACGACTATTATTTTGTAGAGATTCTATGTCTTTTGCTCCACAGTAGCCCATACCTGCTCTTAATCCACCAATAAATTGATGAATGCTTTCAAAGAGTTCTCCCTTATAAGGGACTCTACCAACAATCCCTTCAGGAACTAATTTTTTTAAATCGGATTCTATATCTTGAAAATATCTGTCTTTTGATCCTTGCTCCATTGCTTCTAATGATCCCATCCCTCTATATGATTTAAATTTTCTTCCCTCATATATTATCGTTTCTCCTGGTGATTCTTTTGTTCCTGCAAGTAAAGAACCCAACATAACACAATCAGCACCTGCAGCCAGTGCTTTTGGTATATCTCCTGTATATCTAATTCCTCCATCAGCAATAACTGGAATACCTCTTCCTTCAAGTGCTTTAGCTACATTCATTACAGCGGTAAATTGAGGATACCCAACACCAGCAATAATACGAGTAGTACATATTGATCCTGGTCCAATTCCTACTTTAACTGCATCTACTCCTAAATCGGCTAAATAAATAGCGGCTTCAGCTGTAGCAATATTCCCAACAACAAGTTCTATCTCAGGAAAATTTAATTTAATTTTTTTAACCACATCTGATACCCCTTCAGTATGACCGTGAGCAGTATCAATAACTATAGCATCAACTTGAGCATTGACTAATGCCTTTGTTCTGTCCATTACATCACCACTAACACCAACTGCAGCGGCAACTCTGAGGCGACCATAGGTGTCCTTATTAGCTATTGGTTTAGAGCTATGCTTTGTTATATCACGGAATGTTATTAAACCAACTAGTTTGTTATTTGAATCTACAACCGGTAACTTTTCAATTTTATGCTTTTGAAGAATTTCCTCGGCATCGCCTAAAGATGTTCCTTTTTTAGCCGTTATAAGATTTTTTGAAGTCATTACTTCAGTTATAGGTCTTTTATTGTTCCTTTCGAAGCGCAGGTCACGGTTAGTTACTATACCCTTTAACTCCCCCCCTTGATCAATTATTGGAATTCCTCCTATACTGTGTTTTTCCATTGATGATTTAGCGTCAGAAACCAAAGAAGTTAAAGTTAAAGTAACTGGATCCAATATCATACCAGACTCAGACCGTTTAACTTTTCTAACTTTTTCAGCTTGCTGATCTATTGTCATGTTTTTATGAAGAACCCCTATACCTCCTTCACGCGCAATAGCAATAGCCATTTTACTCTCTGTTACTGTATCCATTGCAGCAGAGGATATAGGTACATTGATTTTAATATTTTTAGAAAAACTTGAAACAATTGAAACATCTCGTGGAAGAATGTTTGAAAAAGAGGGAACAAGTAATACATCATCGTATGTTAAACCCTGTTCTAAAATTTTTTTGGAATCCATTAGCAATTCATATAAAATGTAATTGCATGTAAATTTACAAAATTAAAATTTAGTATACATTTTAATTATTAGAACAAGTACAAAACGAGCATTCAAACTCTTTAGACAATATCGTGTATTGCTTCAAAAGACATATTGAATTAAATGGGAGTGAACATGGGCCAATGGCTATAAATATGATAAGTGAACTATATGGTAATGACAAATTAAAGTGAAATGAAACAATTTTCGCTTCCAAACAAGCACTCCAAATGAGCATTAATTTACGGGATTCAATTAACAGAAGTATTAAAGAAAAGTTATAGATTAGCTTTATGATAAATAAAATATTTTTAATAATACTGTCATTAGCATCTCTAATGACATCCGCTCAAGTAAATCCCGAAAATTATGCAAAAAGCATAACCTCTGAAGAGCTAAGGGGATTATTATACACCTATGCTTCTGATTATTTTTCAGGAAGAGAAACAGGTGAAAAGGGACAAAAAATAGCAGTAGATTTTTTAAGAGATTACTATATAAGTCATGGAATTTCTTCAGCAAAAAACACTGATGATTTTTTTCAAAAAATGATTCTTGAAATTAAAGGTGAAAAGGTTAAAACAGAAAATGTAGTAGCAATAATTCCTGGAAGTGTAAAACCAGATGAATATATAATTATTTCAGCTCATTTGGATCATGTAGGGAAAAACAATGAAGAGGTTTATAATGGAGCTGATGATGATGGATCAGGAACTGTAGCGCTTCTTGAAATAGCAGAAGCTTTTCAAAAATCAGTTACAAACGGAGATGGTCCTAAAAGGTCCATAGTGTTTCTTCATGTTACTGGAGAAGAAAAAGGACTACTTGGCTCAAAATATTACACAGAAAATCCTTTATATCCATTGGAAAAAACTATTGCTAATCTAAATGTTGATATGGTAGGAAGATTAGATCCAAAAAGAGAAGATAAAGATCCTAACTACATATATTTAATTGGTTCCGACAAGTTGAGTCAAGAGCTACATGATCTATCTGAAAAAATGAATTCAGATTATACTAATCTTAAAATTGATTACACATTTAATGATGAGCAAGATCCAAATCGTTTTTATTACAGAAGCGATCATTATAATTTTGCAAAGAAAAATATTCCAGTAATTTTTTATTTTAATGGCACCCATGATGATTATCATAAATCTACAGACACTCCGGAAAAAATAAATTATCCTATGTTAGCAAAACGTAGTAAATTAATTTTTTATACTACGTGGAAACTAGCAAATCAAGAAAATAAAATTAAATTGAACGATTAGTTATCTAATTTAAAAATGGATGTTTCAATTATTCTTTTATTTTGCAGCACGGTCACAATACTTACTTTAAGTCCTGGGCCAGATATTATTTTTGTAATTTCTCAAAGTCTTCAAAGAGGTTACAAGTATGGAGTTAAAATTTCATTAGGGCTAGTAACTGGCTTATTTATATATACAATAGCATCCTCTTTTGGACTCTCATGGGTTTTAGATCAATTTCCAAATGTTTCTTCCTTAATTAAAATAGTTGGAGCTTTTTATATTGGATTTCTGGCTTACGAAGAATTCCCTAAAAAAGGAATAATAAAACTTAAAGAACCAATAAATAATAAAAATAATCCCTTTTTTACTGGGTTAATAATGAATCTAAGTAATCCGAAGATTATGTTGTTTTTTGTTAGTCTATTTCCTCAGTTTGTGTTTCATAACAACTGGCCAATAAAATATCAATTTTTAATTCTTGGAATAGTTTTTATAATTATCGCTTTCCTGATTTTTAGTCTTGTTTCCGTTTTAAGCTATTTTTTGATTAAAAAACCTTTTTCAAACTTTAACCATAAATATTTCTCTTATTTGTCTTGTTTTGTTCTTGGGAGTATTTCTGTTTTACTTTTTGTTAGTGAAATCAAGAATATTTTCGAATAAAACAGTGTTAAACTCTTTTGGAGACTCCATCTGCGGGAGATGTCCTGCAGATTTAAAAAAGAATTCCTCTCTATCTGGCAAAATGTGATTCAATTTACTTTCAAAATCATCAAAAACAATAACTGTATCATATCCTCCCCAAAGAGTGAAAACATCAATACCTGTTTTAGCTATATATATGTGAATATTGTCTAATGACACATGATTTTTTCTGGTTGAAATCAAAGCCTTTGCGAACCCTTTATATTTTTGAAGTTCTGAATATCTTATGCCCCAATCTTTAAATTGCTCGGGGTTTTTAAAATCATTTTTTTGACTTTGTGAAAGAAATTCATAATTCTTTATATAATTGAAAATTTCATCTTCACTAACGGTTTTATCATTTAATTCTGTTACATCATTAAATCCATTCGAGGAAACGTAAATCATCTTGTCGATTCTACTGGAATCAATATGTGCCATTTTTGAAATCACTCTTCCGCCATTTGAAAGTCCAATTAAAACCGCTTTATTAATAGAAAGGGAATCTAAAAGCTCCCAACTTTGTTTTGCAAATAGCTCATCAGTATAATCAGTATCTGGATTTTCAGAATAGCCCCTACCGTATAAATCAAATCTCAAAACCTTATACCCTAAATCTTTTGCTTTTTGATAAGTTGGTTCCCATATGTATGAAGGAACAGAGAATCCATGTATTAAAACTAATACAGGCCCAGAGCTACTTTTGTTAGCTAATTCATAATATGTAATACCATTATTAAGCTTTATAAAATCTCCAGGTAATGAATCTTGTATTTTAGCAACAAACGTATCGTTCTTAATAATGTATTCATATTTATCAAGTTTTTCATTTATAGATTTTTCTTCTTTAATATTAAATGAACATGAAAAAAAGGTAAAAACAATAACAAGTGAAATAAATTTTATGGCTTTATTCATTGAGTTTAAATTAAAAGTTGCTAAAAATTATTTATTTAGTGAAATAAATCTACCTTTTTTACCTCGCCTTTTTTCAAGTTCTTTAGCTTTCAAAAAGTCTTGTCTTCTAAATCTTTTTCCATTAATATAAAGATGTTTAACACCAACAGGAAAGTCAATATCGATAATACGTCTTCTCATTTAATTTAATTAGGAGGATAAATATATAATTTATTTATTAAAATAATATTTTTGGCTTAAAACAAAATCATAAATTTATATAAACTTTAAATTAATATATTGCGTTTAAATATGCTTTAAACATAAATTATAAACACTTGAAATGAAGGAAGTTAATAATATTAATCGTTTGTATTCTTTAGATGCACTAAGAGGATTCGATATGTTCTGGATTATAGGTGCTGAGGAAATATTTCATAAAATGGCTGAGATTAAATCTAATATCTTTTGGCACGGATTATCAAATCAATTTATTCATCCCGAATGGAATGGTTTTGTGTTTTATGATTTGATTTTCCCATTATTTTTATTCTTATCAGGAGTAGCAACCCCCTATTCCATTGGAAATCAAATAGCAAAAGGTAAAAAGAAAGGTAATTTATTGAAAAAAGTAATCAAAAGAGGATTAATACTTGTATTACTTGGAATCGTATACAATAATGGACTTGAAATTAAATCTATGGAAGAAATAAGATTTGGCAGTGTTTTGGGTAGAATTGGACTCGCATATATGTTTGCAAATATTATTTATTTATTCGCTAATCAAAGAAATCAAATTGTTTGGTTTTTTAGTTTGCTTATAGGGTACTGGGGAATTATTTTATTTTTTTCAGCTCCAGGTTTTTCTCCAGGAGATTTATCAATTGAGGGAAACATAATCTCATATTTAGATAGAGTTATAATGCCTGGTAAGCTATTTTTAGGAATACATGATCCTGAGGGACTATTTTCAACTATTCCTGCAATATCAACAGCTTTACTTGGTATTTATACTGGAAATATTTTAATTAAAACTAATACAGATAAAAGAAAGGAGACAACTATTAAGCTAATCATAACTGGTGTGTTGATTATAATTATTGCTCAAATATGGGATTTATATTTTCCAATAAACAAAAACTTATGGACCAGTTCTTTTGTTCTTCAATGTGGAGGTTTAAGCATGATACTGATGGCAATTTTCTATTATTTAATTGATGTATTAAAGTATCATAAATGGGCTTTTTTCTTTAAGGTTATTGGAATGAATTCAATATTAATATACATGTCAATTATATTCATAAATTGGAGTTATACAACAAATTCGTTCTTCAAATGGTTGTTTGATATAATTGGTGAACCCTATAATTCTGTTATTTATGTTATTTGTTTATTAACTGTCCAATGGATGTTTTTATATTTACTTTACAAAAAGAAAATCTTTTTAAGAGTTTAATGAAATTTAATCAAAAATGAAGCTATATAAAATATTTTTTATCCTAATTATTTTAATTTCAGTTACATCTTGTAGTAGTAGTGACGACGATCCTCAAAATGATTCCCAAGTTGTAATTGATTCAGGAGAAAATTCTAACAACAATTCAAGTCAAAACTCGGACCATTTAATAACAACTCCTTCAGGAAACAAAGTTTCTTCATTATTAATGTCTTCAAGTGAATACAGCGATTGGAAAAGTAATGATCAGTTTTCAGAAGCTTCCTATAGGGAGGCAATAGTAAAAGATATATATAAAGAATTTTCAGATAAATATGATTTCATATTTCTGGTATTAAATGAAGAAGAAATTCCTGAGGGCATAAATTATTATGGAAAAAATGTGGGAGTATCTAATAATATTACTGGAATTGGAGGAGGAGTGTATAATTTCACTTCAAATTATGGTTCATCAGGAAAATTAAAATCAGTAATGCAATTATCTAGTTTAAGTTTTCTTCAAAACGGACCTGCATTACACGAATTAATGCATAATTGGGCTAATTATGCTTTACCCACAGAAAATGTAGATCAGACAGGCACCAATCTTACCTCATATTCATATTATGGACATTGGGGTTTTACAGGAGGGAGCACAAAAGGTCAATTAGGTGGATTTAATCAGAGTAGCTTAGAGGATTTAGGGAATAATCAATATTCTGTTGATCCTTTTGGAGCATTTGCAAATGGAGGAAACAGTGTTCCATACAATGAATTAGAATTGTATTTAATGGGAATGACACCTATTAACTCTGTAAATCAATTTGATTTATTTAATGATATCACTTCACTTGAAGTTACTAATTCAAAATACACCTTTACTGCTAATAAAGTTAGTTATGGGCCTGACGAATTAGAAAGTTTACTGGGTGCAAGATCTCCAAGCTCTTCAGACTCTCAAAAAGAATTTGACTTATTACTTATTGTGTTAACCGATAATGCTCTGACTGATAATCAGTGGACTAGTATAAACGATGCAGCTGAATGGTTTTCATTTAAAGGAGCTGATGAACTTTATTTTTATAATTTTTGGGAAGCAACAAACGGGATTGGATCAATTAACATAGGGAATTAAAAAAAATATTAATTGTTAAATGCTGATTCAACATTTCAAAAATCCTAATAAAAATTACAATCGTTATCCTGAAAAATTAAAATCAGTATTAAGCCTTAAAGATTGTGATGCAGCATATAATGAAATAAAGACATGGAATAATTACGAACCTACCCCCTTGATTTCACTGAAAAGTATTGCCTCAGATATTGGAGTAAAAAATATTTACTTCAAAGATGAAAGCTCAAGGTTTGAACTTGGAAGTTTTAAAGCCCTAGGAGGAACTTATGGTGTCTTAAAATTTATTTACAATACTTTAAAACAAGAAATTGGTAAAGAAGTAACGATTGATAAAATTAAAACAGGAAGCTATACGGACCTCATTTCAAAATACACTGTAACTACAGCTACTGACGGAAATCATGGAAGGTCAGTTGCGTTTGGAGCAAAAATTTTTGGCTGTAAGTGTCAAATTTATATACATTCTGAGGTCAGTTTTGGTCGTCAAAAAGCAATGGAAAATCTTAACGCCAATGTAGTTCGTGTCAAAGGCAACTACGATGAATCTTTAAGGGTTTGCATTAAAAAGGCTTCAAAAAATAATTGGCATATAATTTCTGACACATCTTATGAAGGGTATACTGAGTACCCTAAATATATAATGGAAGGTTATACTATTATGGCAAAAGAAATAAAGAAACAACTAAAAAATAAGCCTCTGCCTACACATGTATTTCTTCAAGGGGGAGTTGGATCATTTCCTGCATCAATCTGTAGTTATTTTTGGCAAGAGTTTAAAGCTAAAATAATGTATATAATAGTTGAATCTGAACTAGCTCCATGCCTTATCAAAAGTTCTCAAAACAATAAAATAACTTCATTTAATATCAGAAAAGAAACAATAATGGCTGGTTTATCATGCGGAGAACCTTCTTTACTAGGATGGGAAATACTAAATCAATCAGCTGATCATTTTATGACAATTGATGATAAATCAATACCCAAAACAATGCGATTATTAAATAATAATATTCCAAAAATTGAAGCTGGTGAATCTTCAGTTGCTGGACTAGCAGGTCTTTTAGATCTGATGAGAAAAAATAATATGGCAAGAAAAATGGGTATAAATAATGAAAGTACTATTCTATTATTTGGAACTGAAGGAGCAACAGATCCTGAAATATATAAATCTATAATAAAAGCTTAATTATTTATAAAATAGCATATTATAACAAATATTACTCTTCCTCAATAACTATTGTAATTAAAACAAAAACCTTCGATTTCTCGAAGGTTAATCTTGGGTGGAAGACCGGGTTCGAACCGGCGACCTCCTGGACCACAACCAGGCGCTCTAACCAGCTGAGCTACAACCACCATTTGAGGTGCAAATTTAAACTATTTTAATTCGAAGACAAGCGTCTTTAAAAATATTTTTTAAATCAAATCTGTTATACTTTTAACAGACGGATACCTTTCAGTAGTAAAGCCTTCTCCCGCTTCTACTCCAATTAATCTTCCTAAATTCAAAGCTCTATATCGAACACTCTCAATAAAGTTTCGGGAACTAATTGGAGTAGATTCTTTAGGATCATCGGCAGAATAAAATTGACTTGAAAATGCTTGAACAGCTAATATTTTTTGATCTATAAACTCTGAAACATCAACAACAATATCTGGTTCGATTTCTTTCCACTGAATATAGTGGTATACAACTTTTGGTCTCCAAGGTAATTGTTTCTGCCCTAAGCTATCAGATGTTTCAATTTTACTAAGACCACTTAAAAAACACGAATGAGATACTAAATCAGATCCCTTACTGTGATCAATATGTCTATCCTCTATTGCGTTACATAAAACAATGTCAGGTTTATACAATCTTATAGTTTTAATAATTTTATTTTGATGAGCTTCATCATTTTTAAAATAAATATCTTTAAATTTTAAGTTATCTCTGAATTTAACTCCTAAAATAGAGGCCGCTTTTGTTGCTTCCTTATTTCTTGTTTCTGGAGACCCGTTAGTACCCATTTCTCCTTGGGTTAAATCAATAATTCCGACTGATTTCCCTTCACAAACACTTCTAGCTATTGTAGCCCCACACCCCAATTCAACATCATCAGGATGCGCTCCGAATGCAAGTATATCAACTTTCATAAACTGAAGTTTTTAAGGCGTTATCAATATCACTCTTTAAATCTTCGATAGATTCAATTCCTGCAGAAAGTCTGATTAAGTGATCTGATATTCCCTGATGATCTCTTTCCTCTTGCGTAAGTGAAAAATGTGATGTTAATTTAGGATAATTAGCAGTACTCTCAACTCCTGCAAGACTCATTACAGGTTTTATTATTTTAAGATTTTTAAAAAACAAACTAGGATCAATTTTTGAACTAATTTCAATCGACAACATTCCTCCATAACCACTCATTTGATTTTTTGCAATTTCATGATCTTCATGTGAAACTAATCCAGGGTAAAAGACTTTGGAAACTTGTGAATGTTTTTCTAAAAAATTAGCTAACTCTAATGCATTTTTATTTTGCTCACGGACTCTTATCGGCAATGTTTTAATGCTTCTTTCTAAAAGCCAAGCTGAAAATTCACTAATTGTCCCTCCTAAATTCTTTGCAGATTCATAAATTCTATCAATATGATTTCTTGATGCTATTACAGCACCCGCAGAAATATCGCTATGTCCTCCCAAATACTTAGTTGCACTGTGAATAACAATGTCAATACCAAAAGCAATTGGATTTTGATTAATTGGACTCGCAAAAGTATTATCAATCATAGTCCATAAATTATTTGATTTAGCTAAATCAGATATAGCTTTCATGTCAACAATTTTAAGTAATGGATTGCTTGGACTTTCAATATATATTCCTTTAGTTTTTTTTTTTATGCATGCCTTAAAATCATCTACAGATGATCCTGCAGCGAAACTGTAAGAAATGTTATAATTAGAAAACTCTTTTTTAATCAAGTTTCTAGTTCCTCCATATATATCATTATAAAAAACAACGTGGTCTCCTGAATTAAGATGAGATAATAGAGAAGTAGTTACAGCTGCCATTCCTGATCCAAAAACTAGTGCATGCTCCCCTCCTTCTATAGCTGCAATTTTTTTACACAACCCCTCTTGATTCGGAGTATTTATATACCTAGGATATTTTTTTTCTTTAACATCGTTAAATTGATACGCTGTAGACATGTATATTGGAGAAATAGCTCCTTTATGTATTGGGTCTTCAACAGTCCCATGGTGTAAGCATATGGTTTCAATTTTATGCTGACTCATTACGATCCGCTTAACCAATTAAGAACTTCTATATCATCTGGCTGCTTTCTGGGAGAAATTGATTTAACAACAAACCCCTTTTCATCAATTAAAAACTTTTGAAAATTCCAAGTAACGAGAGAATTAATCTTTCCATTTAATGCTTTACTGGTTAAAAATGAATAAATCGGATGTTGATCTAAACCTAAAACGGATACTTTACTCATCATTGGAAAAGTGACACCATAATTTTCTCTACAGAACTCAGCAATTTCCTCGTTAGTTCCAGGCTCTTGCCACAAAAAGTTATTAGCAGGAAAGCCTACAATCATAAAATTATCATCTTTATATTTATCATATAATAATTGAAGAGACTTGTATTGAGGAGTTAATCCACATTTAGATGCAGTATTAACCACCATTATTTTTTTTCCTTTTAAATCTGAAAAATTAAAATTTTCACCATATAAATCTTCTACTATAAATCGATATATGGTTTTGTCCATTTTGTCTAGGTTTTGACCTTGTATAAAAGACACACAAAGTAATAAATTAATAAAAGTTAAAAATTTCACAATGAAAATATTTTTGTGTAAAACTACAATTTTTAATTCAAAAAAATAACTAAACGATTTCAGCAGATAGACCTGCCTCGACAAGCTTAATACAACGAGGTTCTAAATCAGATATTGAACCAGTTTTTACAACACATTTTCCTGAAAAATGAACAATATAGGCGCATTGTTGAGCTTGCATTACCGTATGATCACAAACTGAAACCAAAGTATTGATGACGTGATCAAAAGTGTTTATATCATCATTATACAAAACAAGTTCATGCTCTCTTTTAGTTTGTACAATTTGTTGAGTATCCTGCTCAGGATTAATTTTCGGCTGAGATGAATAAATTAACTTTTTATGTAATGTATGGATGCCCATAAATTTTTTACTTTTTGAAAAACTAATTCCAGTTTTAGGGATTTAGCTTCTTTATCAATGTCGATTATGTCTGAATCGTAAAAACCACTTATAATTAATTGACCTCCAGTATTTAACAGGTCATTATAAATAGAAATATCATTCATAATAATGTTTTTATTAATATTAGCCAAAATAATATCGTATTTACTTTCTTTAATCAAATTAATGTCTCCACAAAAAGCTTTAATAAATTTACAATCATTCAAGTGAGAGTTTTCTAGGGTGCTTTCGTAACACCACCTATCAATATCAACAGCATCGATTGAATAAGCTCCTTTTTTTTCGGATAAAATACCTAAAATTCCTGTTCCACAACCCATGTCAAGGACTTTTAAGCCTTCTAAGTTTAAATCTAAAACATGATTCATAACCATTGATGTAGTTTCGTGATGACCGGTTCCAAAACTCATTTTAGGTGTAATTATGATTTCATATTTTAAATTTAATGGAGGATGAAAGTCTGCTCTAACTATACAATCTTTATTAATTAAAATAGGTTTAAAGTTACTTTCCCAAATTTTATTCCAGTTTTTTGGATAAATTATTTTAGATGAATATTCTATTTCAAAGTTTGAATTTGACAGTATTCTTAGATTGGATAAAAGATTTGTTTTCCATTTATTATCTACTAAATAGGCATCGACACCAACACTTGTTTCTTCAAAACCATCGAAGCCACGCTCAGATAGCTCTGCAACTAAAATTTCAGATCCAATTTTTACAGGATTAACTTTAAATGAAAATAAACGGTATGTAATTGACATTATGATGCATTAACTATAGCTGCAAAATCTTTTGATTTCAATGAAGCCCCACCTATTAAACCTCCATCAACATCAGATTGAGAAAAAATATCATTTGCATTTGATGGTTTTACACTCCCACCGTAAATAATAGATATAGAGTCTGCTAAAGTTTTAGAATAATTTTCTGAAATTATATTACGAATAAACAAATGCATCTCTTGAACTTGTTTTGGGGAAGCAGTTTCCCCTGTTCCAATAGCCCAGATTGGCTCATAGGCAATAATTATTTTTTTCCAGGATTCGGCAGGTTGTAAAAAAACAGTTTTTTCGAGTTGAATTTTAATATGTTCAAAATGATTTCCAGAATTACGATCACTCAACTTTTCACCTACGCAGAAAATAATTTCAATATTTTCATTTATTGCCTTATCAACCTTTTCTTTTAAACTTTCATCAGTTTCATTGAAATAAGTTCTTCTTTCTGAATGCCCCAAGATGGAAATAAAAACTCCTAAACTTTTAATCATAGATGATGAAATTTCACCAGTATATGCACCGTTATCAGCAAAATGCATGTTTTGAGAAGCAACTTCAATATTAGATTTTTCTAATTTTTCATTTACAAGACCTAATTGAGTATATGGTGGAGAAATAATTATTCTTATATCTTTTGGAAAATTGAAATTCAAAAGCTCTTGTAAAAGAGATAAACTCTCGGTATTTGAATTATTCATTTTCCAATTACCTGCTATAATTTTTTGTCTCATAATTATTTATTTTTTAGATGAATCATAGCAAAAACTGAATAATTTATCATGTCTTGATAATTAGCATCAATTCCTTCTGAAACTATTGTTTTTCCCTTGTTTTCTTCAATTTGTTTTACTCGAAGTAATTTTTGTAAAATCAAATCAGTCAAAGATGTGACTCTCATTTCTCGCCAAGCTTCACCATAATCATGATTTTTTTCAAGCATTAAATCATAAGTTATTTTTAGATGCCTATTATAGTAATCTATTGCTTGCTTATCATTTAGATCAGGCTGCTCTGAGACTCCAAGTTCAATTTGAATTAAAGCCATAATAGAATAATTAATTATTCCTATGAACTCGTCCTCTTGACCTTCAGATATTTTTTGTTCTTTATTGATCTGTAATCCTCTTATTCTTTGAGCTTTAATGAAAATCTGATCAGTCAAAGACTCTAATCTAAGAATACGCCACGCACAACCATAATCTTTCATTTTATTTATATACAATTCTTTACATCTACTAATTATTTCAATGTATTGATCTTCTGTGGTTGCCATGGCAAAATTTTATGGTAAATTTCTAAAAATTTTTAATGCAAAGTAGTAACTTTTATAAAAGTTATCCAAAACAAAGAATAAAACTATGACTTTAAATTGTAGAGGACAATTAGTTGATTTAAGTAATCCCAAAATTATGGGAATCTTAAATATAACTCCTGATTCTTTTTATGATGGCAAAAAATACGATTCTATTGATAAATCTTTAAGGCAATGTGAAAAGATGATAGATGAAGGTGCTTCTTTTATTGATCTTGGAGCAATAAGCACTAGACCAGGTGCAGGAGAATTAACATTAGATATTGAAAAAAAGAGGCTTTTACCAATTTTAGAAAAGTTGCTAATTAAATTCCCAGACTGTTTATTTTCTATAGATACTTTTCGATCAGAAATAGCAGAAGAATCATTACAAATGGGAGCTGCTATTATAAATGATGTATCTGGTGGAGATTTTGATAAAAGAATGTTTGGTGTTGTAGGTAAATACGACTCTCCTTATGTGTTAATGCATAGAAATGGAGATTCAAAAACAATGCAAAATAATCCTCAATATGAGAATATTATAACTGAAATAATTTCTCATTTATTAAATAAAATTCAAGTTGCTAATAAAAATGGCATCAAAGATGTTATTGTGGATGTAGGTTTTGGATTTGGCAAAACAATCGAACATAATTTTGAATTATTAAAGAATATTGATCTATTTCAGTCATTAAATTGTCCTGTTTTAACTGGTATTTCAAGAAAATCAATGATTTGGAAATATTTAGGTGTTTCACCTGAAAAATCACTGAATGGAACTACATTTTTACATGCTTTTGCATTACAAGGCAAATCTCAATTACTTAGAGTTCATGATGTTAAAAGTGCTAAAGAATGTATAGATTTATTGCAAGCCCTGAGTTAGTTTTATACTTTTACAAAAATTCTACTATTGGAAACACTTGATTTTTTAAATATTAGTTTTATAGATCTTTTCGATATTGCTCTTGTAGCTTTATTGTTATTCTCCCTTTACAGGCTTGTTAAAGGAACTGTAGCAATAAATATTTTTTTAGGAATAGTTATAATCTACATGATATGGAAGTTAACTGACATACTCAATATGGATGTTCTAAGTAATATTCTTGGAAACTTTATAAGTGTTGGTTTTTTTGCTTTGATAGTTGTTTTTCAACAAGAAATAAGAAAATTTTTACTCTTGATTGGCTCTTCTAATTTTACATCAAGAAAAAATGTTCTAAAATATTTTAATTTTTTTAATCAAACTCAAACTCAAAATGAAACTGATATCAAAATGATTTTGAATTCGTGTGTCAAAATGTCTAAAGAAAAAACCGGAGCAATTATAATTTTAGAAAGGAATAATAATTTAGATTTTGTAAAAAATACAGGAGATAATGCAAGTATGTTTTTATCATCTCAGATTTTAGAAACAATTTTTTTTAAAAACAGTCCTCTTCATGATGGCGCGATAGTCATAAAGGATAATTATATAACTGCTACTCGGGTTGTTTTACCAGTTTCTGACAATAAAAAATTAGCTCAAAGATTTGGATTAAGGCATAAGGCAGGAATGGGTATAAGTGAGAAAACAGATGCAACAGCAATAGTTATTTCAGAACAAACAGGAGAAATGTCTTATTTTAAAGATGGAGAATTTGTGAAATATGATTCCCAGAGAGAATTAAATAAATTAATCATAGAAGATTTAAATTTTTGAATTTTATTCATCTTGAATTTCAAAAATAGTATTGATTTTTCTTATTGCTTTTAATTAAATTAAGAAGAAAATTGAATATTGTATAATTGAGAATATTTTCCTGACTTTATTTTCATTAGGTCTTCATGTGAGCCTTCTTCTACAATCTGCCCTTCATCCATAACTATAATCCTATCAGCTCTACGAATTGTTTCAAGCCGATGAGCTATTATTATTGATGTTTTTCCTTCAGTTATTTTAGCAGTAGCTTTTTGAATTAGTTCCTCTGAATCTGAATCAATAGAGGATGTGGCTTCGTCCAAAACTAAAATTGTTGGATTAGCAATATATGCTCTTAAAAATGCAATTAACTGTCTTTGACCAGATGATAGCATAACACCTCTTTCCTTAACATTGTAATAATATCCTTCAGGAAGTTTACTTATAAAATCATGAACCCCTATAATTTTTGCTGCACTAACAACTTCTTCTATCTTAATTGAAGGATTAAATAAAGTAATATTATCATATACTGATGCCGCAAATAGAAACACATCTTGACTAACTGTACATATATGTCTTCTCAAAGAGTCTAATTTAATTTCTTTAATTGGAATATCATCAATTTTTATTTGTCCACTTTGGAATTCATAAAAGCGAGAAATCAAGTTAATGATGGAGGATTTTCCTGCTCCAGTTGGGCCAACAATGGCAATTTTCTCACCGGGATTTACTTTAAGACTAATACCTTTTAGAACTTCTTCATTAGGAATATATGAGAATCTAACATCATTAAAGGATATTGACCCTTCTAGATTTTGAGGTGATAGACAGCCTAAGTCAGAAATAGAACTATTTGTTTCTAATATATCAAAAATTCTTGATGTCGATACCATGCCCATTTGAAGTGAATTAAATTTATCCGCTATTTGTCTTAGTGGGCGAAATAACATTTGAGACATTTGGATAAAAAGGAAGATGATTCCTAAAGTAACTCCTTCGCCACTAATGACATTTAAGCCACCATACCAAACTAATAATCCAATTGTGACGGATGTAGAGATTTCAGCAATAGGGAAGAAAATTGAGTTAAACCATACCGTTTTTATCCAAGCCTTTTTATGCTTATCATTAATACCTACAAATGTTTTGTATTCAAACGATTCTCTATGAAAAATTTGAACTATTTTCATTCCTGATATTCTTTCTTGCACAAAAGAATTTAAATTAGCTACCTCTTTTCTCACTTCTTCAAAAGCAATTTTCATTGACTTTTGAAATAATCTTGTTGCATACAAGATTATAGGTAAAACAGAAAAAACTATCAAAGAAAGCCTCCAGTTAACCACTAGCATTATTACAATAACTAAAAACATTTTCATAAAATCAGCAATAATCATGAATAACCCCTGAGAGAAAATACTTGCAATTGTTTCAATATCGTTAACCACTCTTGTCACCAATCTTCCAACAGCCGAATTATCAAAATAGGACATTTTGAAATTAATTACTTTATCGAATAAGGAAACTCTTAAATCTTTGATAACTCTTTGTCCTAAAAAATTCGCATAAAACACAAAAAGAAATTGAAAACAAACTTCAAGAATTAGAGTGACAAACATTAACCCTAAATAAACAAGCATTCCTTCATAATCTTTTTTAGTTATGTAGTCATCAACCGTTATTTTAAGTAAGTATGGAGTTAAAATTGAAAAAGAAGACAAACAAATAGCGAAAAACATAACTAAATAATAACTTGTTTTATATGGACTTACAAAGTCCATTAATTTTTTAAACAACTTAAAATCAAAAATTTTACCTTTAGTTTTTGACATCTTTTAGATATATTGAATTTGAATATTTTATTTCGGTTAAAAACAAACCATTAGCAGGAACTGAGTAACCCGCTTTACTTCTTTCTTTACTTACTAATATTTTTTCTAAATCTTTAATTTTCTTTTTACCATTTCCTATTTCTATTAAAGTGCCAACAACTGCTCTCACCATGTTTCTTAAAAATCTATTTGCAGTAATTTTAAATACTGCTCCATTAATATTTGTCTCCCAAGAAGCTTTCTCTATATCACATAAAAAAGTTTTAACATCTGTATTAGATTTTGAAAAACATTCAAAATCATTATGATTTATAATAATTTTGGATGCTTGATTCATTAAATCCCAATCTAACTTTTCTTTATAAAAGTAATGTAAGGAGTTATTAAAAGGGTCCTTAACTTGACTTATATAATATAAATAAGTTCTTGAAATAGCATCAAATCTAGCGTGAGCATCATCTTTGACTCTTCGAAGGTTTTTAATCACAATAGATTTTGGTAAAAGTTGATTTAATTTAAAAATAAAATCATTTTTTGTTTTAGATAATTCTTGAACATCAAAATGAGCAATCATGACTTTTGCGTGAACACCCGTATCAGTTCTTCCAGCTCCAATTACATTTACAATTTCACTTTGAATTAGTGTTAAAGATTCCTCAATAACTTGTTGAACACTTATAGCGTTATTTTGCCGTTGCCAACCATGAAAATCAGATCCATTATAAGAAAACTCAATAAAATAACGCAAAAGTTTTTTTTTGTAAAGATATTTGATTCTATTATATTTTATTGGTTGATAAAAATAAAATCACAAATTACATTTGTAATAATAATGAAAAAAATACTTTTACTCTCTGATTCTCATGGGCACATAGATAATAATATTATTAAACATGCTAAATGGTCAGACGAAGTTTGGCATGCAGGAGATATTGGAAATATAAATGTAATAGATTGTTTAAAAAAACACAGCTTAGTTCGGGCTGTCTATGGAAATATTGATGACCACATAACTAGAACAATTTTTTCTGAAAATATTTTTTTTAAATGTGAAAATTTTCCAGTATTAATTACACATATTGGAGGGTACCCTGAAAGATATTCAAAAAGAGTGCCTAGCTTAATAACTAAATATAAGCCAAAGCTATTTATTTCAGGGCATTCACATATTCTAAAAATAATTCAAGACAGGAAATATAATCTTCTTCATGTAAACCCTGGGGCATCTGGAATTATTGGGTTTCATCAAAAAAGAACAATGGTTAGGTTTGAAATAGATGATAAAACAATTAAAAATATTTTTGTTATTGATTTAGGAAATAGATCTTCAATTAACGGAAGCGATCTAATGACTTAATTAAATTTTCATCTTTTATGATTCCGTAATTAGCTAGAATAATAAGTACTATATTAAATAGTAATACTATATAAAATAAATCGAAGCCAATCAGTTTATAAAAAAAGGAAACTAAAAGTATTAATTGAAATAAAATATTGACCCTATTAAGAATCAACTGACGATTTCGGTGTTTATAAGAAAATAAAGATATCAGAGAGATTAATACAGTTGGAATCATATATATATATATAGATAAAATCCAATTTGTCATAATTAAATATTCTGGAAAATGAATACTTAAACAATTGTCTATAAAAACTTTATAAACAACATTTATAAAAATAACTAATAGTAAATAAATGCTTTGAACTCTTTGAATCATATAAATTTGTTTGTGTAAAATTACATTTTTATATAAGTACATTAAAATAATAATTTGTATTATTGTGGTGACATTATAACAAAACAAATACACTTCATAGTTTTGAAAGTCATACCCCACTAATAAGATTTGAAAATATCAATAAAATTATGTTCGAACTCAACGCTTTAAAAAGCAAAAAACTATCTGATCTTCAGGAAATAGCTAAATCTATTGGATTAACAGGAGTTTCATCTCAAAAAAAACAAGATCTGATTTACCAGATCATAGATCATCAATCCGCTAATCCTACAGAAAGCAATGAAAAGATTTTAGTCGACACTAATAAGCAAAAGTCTATTACTAAATCTAAACCAGCTATTTCTAAAGAAAACAAGAATGAAAACAGGAACTCTTCAAGTCAAAAAGATAAAAAATTAGATAACACTACTAAGCAGAACACAAAAGTTTCTAAGGAAAGTATAAATGATGATAAAAAATCAAAAAATATTCCAAGAAATGAGAATAATCAAAGAAATGAAAATCAAAAACCAAAACCACATTTTCAAAATAAAAACAATAATCAAAAAAGAGAATCAAACCATAATAGAGATAGTAGAAATAGGTATCGTGAACCTGATTTTGAATTTGAAGGTATTATTAAAACAGAAGGTGTTTTAGAAAAAATGCAAGAAGGTTATGGGTTCTTAAGGTCATCAGATTATCACTATTTATCATCTCCTGATGATGTTTATGTTTCGCAATCACAAGTAAGGTTATTTGGCTTAAAAACTGGCGATACGGTAATAGGTGCAGTTCGTCCGCCAAAAGATGGAGAGAAGTACTTTCCCTTAATTAAGGTAGACACTATTAATGGTCTTGACCCAAAAGTTGTAAGAGATAGAGTTTCATTTGAACATCTAACTCCATTATTTCCTGAAGAGAAATTTAAATTAGCTGAGAAAGAAAGTACAGTCTCAACAAGAATAATGGATCTATTTTCTCCAATAGGAAAAGGACAAAGAGGAATGATCGTCTCTCAGCCAAAAACTGGAAAAACAATGCTTTTAAAGGATATTGCAAATGCAATTGCTGCAAACCATCCTGAAGTATATCAAATAATTCTTCTTATTGATGAAAGACCAGAGGAAGTAACTGACATGCAAAGGAATGTTGATGGAGAGGTGGTCGCTTCTACATTTGATGAGCCTGCTGATAGACATGTTAAAGTAGCAAATGTTGTATTAGAAAAAGCAAAAAGATTAGTAGAATGTGGCCATGATGTAGTTATTTTACTTGATTCAATAACTAGGTTAGCTAGAGCATATAATACAGTTCAACCAGCATCTGGTAAAATTTTGAGTGGAGGTGTAGATGCAAATGCACTTCATAAGCCAAAAAGATTTTTTGGTGCTGCAAGAAATATAGAAAATGGCGGCTCACTATCTATTATAGCTACAGCTTTAACTGATACTGGATCGAAAATGGACGAAGTGATATTTGAAGAGTTTAAGGGTACAGGTAATATGGAATTACAACTTGATCGAAAAATATCTAACAGAAGATTATTTCCTGCTATTGACCTTGTGTCTTCTAGTACAAGACGTGATGATTTATTATTAGACGAGAAAACTATCCAACGAATGTGGATAATGCGTAAATATTTAGCAGACATGAATCCTGTAGAGGCAATGGAATTCATAATTGATAGATTTAAAAGAACTCAAAACAACGAAGAGTTTTTGATTTCAATGAATACTTAGAGATTTATTATATAAAAAAAAGCTTCCAACTGGAAGCTTTTTTTTATATAAAGAACACCTTATAAAGCAGCAGCAAATTTTGAGAGTTTCGATTTAAGATTTGCGGCTTTATTAGAATGAATAATATTCTTTTTAGCTAACTTATCTATCATTGAAGCAACTTCAGGAAGTTCTTTTTGCGCTTCCTTTTTCTTTGTAAGTGCTTTGAAATCTCTAATAGCATTACGAGTTGTTTTATGCTGAAAACGATTGCGTAAACGTTTTTTATCGTTAGATCGAATTCTTTTTAAAGCGGATTTATGATTTGCCATAAACTTTTTTTTTATTATTTTTATTAGTTGTAGCCCGTAGGGGAGTCGAACCCCTCTTTCTAGGATGAAAACCTAACGTCCTAACCGATAGACGAACGGGCCGTAAATCAGTTTGCAAATTTAATCGAAAAATGGAATTGAACAACAATTCTATTTAAAATTTCAAATAAATTTTTTTTATGAATTTAAATAAAAAAAAATTAGTAAGCTTTTGCAAATAAAACTCTTTGCTTAGAAGGCTTTCCAGAATAGACACAAACACCACCCTCTTGCTTGTAATGATAAGGTATACACCGTATAGTTGCTTTTGTGTTTTTCTTTATAAATTCCTCAGTTTGGGGTGAACCATCCCAATGTGCAGAAATAAAGCCACCTTTTTTATTTAATACATTTTGAAAGTCTTCAAATGAATCTACTAGTGTTATATTTTCATTTCTATAACTTAAAGCTTTATCAAAAAGTGATTTTTGCATCTCAGCTAGCATGTTTTTAACTGTATCTACGACTTTTATAACTTTAATTTTAGATTTAACTAAAGTATCTCTTCTTGCAATTTCAACTGAATTACTTTGAATATCTCTAGGACCAATAGCTATCCTTATAGGAACACCTTTTAATTCGTACTCATTAAACTTATACCCTGGCTTAAAGTTATCTCGATTATCATATTTTACAGAAATGCCTTTTAGCTCAAGCTCATTTTTTATATTGTTTGCAACAATAGATACTTGATTTAATTCTTCATCTCCTCTGTAAATAGGCACAATTACTACCTGAATAGGAGCTAAATTAGGGGGTAACACTAACCCATTATCATCACTATGAGTCATTATTAAAGCACCCATCAATCTGGTAGAAACCCCCCAAGATGTTGCCCATACGTGATCTAATTCTCCTTCTTTATTTGCAAACTTAACATCAAATGCTTTTGCAAAGTTTTGGCCTAGAAAATGACTTGTTCCTGCTTGAAGAGCTTTTCCGTCTTGCATTAATGCTTCAATGCAATATGTATCTACTGCTCCAGCAAATCTTTCTGATTCAGATTTTAAACCTTTTATGACGGGCATAGCCATGAACTTTTCAGCAAATTCAGCATAAATATCATTCATTTGTTTTGCTTCAAAAACTGCTTCCTCTTTTGTTTCGTGTGCTGTATGTCCTTCTTGCCATAAAAATTCTGCAGTACGTAAAAAAAGACGAGTTCTCATCTCCCACCTTACAACATTTGCCCATTGATTTATGAGAATTGGAAGATCACGATAGGACTGAATCCATTTTTTATATGTACTCCATATAATTGCTTCAGAGGTTGGACGAACTATTAACTCTTCTTCAAGTTTCGCTTCTGGATCAACTTTCAACTTGCCAGGGTTGTCTTCATCATTCTTCAACCTGTAATGAGTTACAATAGCGCATTCTTTTGCAAAACCTTCTGCATTTTTCTCCTCAGCTTCAAATAGACTTTTTGGAACAAACAAAGGGAAATATGCGTTTTCATGTCCTGTAGCTTTAAACATTTTATCTAACTCAGCCTGCATCTTTTCCCAGATAGCATATCCATAGGGTTTTATTACCATACAACCTCGTACTGCAGAGGTTTCAGCTAAATTTGCTTTAACCACTAATTCATTATACCATTTTGAATAATCTTTATTTCTAGATGTAAGTTTTTCAGCCATTTTTTTCTTTGGCACAAAATTTGCCTATATATATTAATGTTAAGTTTAGTGTACAAAATTACTATTTTTTTAAATGAGCAACTAAAAAATCAGTTATGAATAAAAACAAATTAAATCAGAATTTATTTTCAATAATTACATTTTCTTTTTTATTGACTTTCACCAACTGTGGTTCGTTTGAAGGAGTATCATACTATGCTACAGATGGTATTTACAATACTGAAGACTCAATAAAGAATCAACAAAACAGAACAGAATCAAATAGTTCAACTGATCAGTCATCAACTTACTATGAAAACTATTTTAAAAATTTTTCAAATGATTCACAAAATCAAACTGATCAAACTCCTAATTCTGTAAATGAAAATAATAATGTTTATATAGTTGATAATTCACCTAACATTAGGATGAGATATGGCTTTAGCAGTTTTGATTATTGGAATAATTGGGCCTTTAATGGCTTTGGGTTTCCATATAATAATTTTTCTAATAACGGGTTGTTCTGGCCAAATTATAGTCCATATTGGAATTACGGGTATCAGGGAATGTATTTTAATAATGGTTGGGGAAATGGATATTCACTCTACGGATGGAACAATTATAACCCATACAATTACGTTGTTTCAAATCGAAATCAGTATGGTAGAAAAATACCATACAACAGAGGTTCCGTAAATCAAAGATCTTATAATCGGTTGTCAAGAAACTTAAATAGTAACAGTAGAGTTAATCAATCAACTGAAATGCCGAGAAATAATACAAGAACTAATATTGGTCGCAAAATAAGAAAAGTGCTTGGTGACTTTTCACCTCAAAATCAATCTTATTCAAAAACAAATAGAGGGAATAGTAACTCCAATAGATCAAATTTTTCTCGAAACAACTCTAGGTCAAGTAATAATTCTAGAAGCTCACAAAGCACCGTTAGAGCTCCTAGTAGAAGTAGTTCTTCTGTTAGCTCAGGAAGGTCAAAAAGTGGACGTAATAATTAATATTTACACATATAATATTTATGAAGAGAAACATAATTTCTGTAACTCTAACACTCCTAATAGTATTTTATTCAAAAGCACAAACAAGTCAAGACGCACTAAACCTTAGCACATATGGAGTTTTTGGATCATCAAGGTATACTTCAATGGGTGGGGCCTTTGGTTCCTTAGGAGGAGATCTCAGTTCTGTAAGTGACAATCCTGCTGCTGGTGCTGTTTTTTTATATTCTGAAATGGGCTTAACTTTTGAGGTGAATTTTAATAATACATTGGCTATTGGTGATTATAGAAATATACCAGTAAAGACATCATTTTCAGATTTAAGTCAATTCGGATTTATTTTTTCATTAAAAAATACTTCAGATGGATCAATCAAACGATTAAATTTTGGTTTTAACATTCAGAAAGTTCAGGATTTTAAAAATAATATTAATTCTGTTTCATCAAGAAAAATAGGTTTAGATCAATTTTTTCTAAATAATGCGCAAGGAATATCTTTAGACAACTTGATGACAAAAGAGAATGAAACAGTTAGTGAGTTATATAACTTTTTAGGAAACAATTATGGGTATAGTGTTCAACAAGCTTTTTTAGGTTTTAATGGATATATAATTGACCCTATTTCTAATGAAGAAAAAAATACTAATTATATTTCTTCTGCAAAATATAATCAAGTAGATCATGATTTTTATATAGATAAAACTGGGGATCATAAAAAATACTCTTTTTCAATTTCTACCCAATATAATAATTCAATTTATATGGGTCTAAATCTAAATAGCCACAAAATATTCTATCAAGAAATAACTGATCTTACTGAGTCTAATTATTCAGTTGATTCAAATATTTATTTACTTCGTTTTAACAATGAAGTACTTACTTACGGAAGAGGATTTTCTGCTCAACTGGGGATTATAGCCAAAATCAAAAATAACTTAAGACTAGGGTTTAGTTACCAATCCCCAACCAGATTAAATTTAACTGAGGAGTCTTTGCAGTTTTTAATTTCTGACCATTCAGATTTTCCTGAAGAAAATTTAATACGAGAAGTAGTTGATCCTCAAGTTATAAACACCTCTAAATACAAACTTTCGACTCCTGGAAAAATCTCATTAAGTGCTTCATTTATAATAGGATCTAAAGGCTTAATCAGTGCAGAATACAGTTCAAAAAACTATAATAATATTAATTTTATAACCAACCAAAACTCTTACTTAAGAGATTTAAACAAAGATTTATCCTCTAATCATAAAAAAGCTTCAATGTTAAGGCTTGGAGGGGAAATGAGATTAAGAGAATTGAGTCTTAGAGCTGGATATTATTCAGAACAAAGTAATCTTAAAAATGGGGATAATTCTCATTCTGGAATTACATTTGGAATAGGTTATGATTTAAAAAATGGAAGCGTACTGGGCATTGCAATTAAAAAGTCAGATATAAATATGATTAATTCTCTTTCTGCTTCAGGAATTAATGACAGTTTTTCAGCTAATAACAACCTAACATCAATAATGGCTTCCTACAATTTTAAACTATAGTTCTTAGTTTATGAATACATTAAAATCCAAGTAATTATATATCTTTGTGAGATCAAAATATACAATGAAAATAGAGAAAATATTATTAGATCAAGAAGATGAGTTGGGAAACGATCATATTGCTGGTTCAAGAGAAACTCCACTTCGTGATGATGCTTTTGAGAAATCAGACGATGACAAAGTCTTGTTAATCACTGAAAAAGTTAATGACATATTAAAAATATTAGGTATGGACTTAACAGACGATAGTTTAAAAGGAACTCCCAACCGAGTTGCAAAAATGTTTGTTAAAGAAATCTTTGGTGGATTAAATCCAGCAAAAAAACCTAGAGCTTCAACATTTAGTAATAAATATGGCTATGGTGAGATGTTAGTTGAAAAAAATATCAACCTTTATTCAACATGTGAACATCATCTGCTACCAATAGTTGGAAAAGCTCATGTAGCATACGTTTCTAATGGAACTGTTGTTGGTCTATCTAAAATAAATAGAATAGTTGATTTTTTTGCAAAAAGACCCCAAGTTCAAGAAAGGCTTACCCTTCAAATTGTAGAAGAACTTCAAAATATTTTAAATACTGATAATGTAGCTTGTATAATTGATGCAAAACATTTGTGTGTTAATTCAAGAGGTATATCTGATACTGGGAGCAGTACTATAACTAGTGAGTTTGGAGGAGTTTTTAAAAGTCCTACTAAGAAACAAGAGTTTTTAGAATACGTACAACTATCTACTGATTTTAATGAATAATCTAAAGGTTTATAATACCTTAAATTCAAAAAAAGAAAAATTTGTTCCAATAACTAAAGGTAAAGTTGGGATGTATGTTTGTGGTCCCACAGTTTATAGCAATGTTCATTTAGGAAACTGTAGAACATTTATTTCATTTGATCTTATTTACCGATACTTAACCCATTTGGGTTATAAGGTTAGATATGTTCGAAATATAACTGATGTTGGACATCTTGAAAACGATGAAGATGAAGGTGAGGATAGAATTGCAAAGAAAGCAAGATTAGAGAACCTTGAGCCAATGGAAATAGTTCAAAGATATACACTAGACTTTCATAACGCATTATCTAAGTTCAATACCTTACCTCCCTCAATCGAACCAACTGCTACTGGTCATATAGTAGAACAAATAGAGTTAATAAAAAAAATGATTAAAACAGGAATGGGTTATGAAATGAATGGATCAGTTTACTTTGACGTTCATAAATTCAACACTTCTAATAATTACGGTAAATTATCAGGGAGAAAACTTGAAGATTTAATTCACAACTCAAGATCTTTAGACGGACAAAGCGATAAAAAAAATCCTCAAGATTTTGCGCTTTGGAAAAAAGCAGAACTACAACACATCATGAAGTGGAATTCACCTTGGAGTGAGGGCTTTCCTGGTTGGCACTTGGAATGTACTGCAATGAGCACTAAGTATCTTGGAGAATCATTTGATATTCATGGAGGAGGGCTCGATTTAAAATTTCCTCATCATGAATGTGAAATTGCTCAAGCAGAAGCAGTAAATAAAAAAACACCAGTGAAATATTGGCTCCACACGAATATGATGACTCTTGATGGAAAAAAAATGGCGAAATCTACTGGGAATAACATTCTGCCTTCTGATGTTTTTAGCGGGATAAACAATAAGTTTACTAAGCCTTTTTCTCCGTCAGTAGTTAAATTCTTTTTTCTTCAAGCACACTACAGAAGTATTTTAGATATAAGTGAAGTTGCACTTTCAGCTTCAGAAAAAGGGTATAATAAATTAATTGAAGCTATTAAAACACTTAATTCTATTCCAACTTCAGGAGAAAATACTGAATTTGATTTAAACAAATGGAAGGAAGCTTGTTATAGTGCAATGGATGATGATTTTAATAGCCCAATATTAATTGCTAATCTATTTGAAGCAGTTAAGTTTATAAATAAATTAAATAGTGAAGGTGATACACTGTCTGAAGATCAAAAACAAACTCTTTCCAATCAATTAAATATTTTTGTTTTTGAAATACTTGGACTAAAAACTTCTAATGAAACTATAAAATCAAATAACCAGTCAAACACACTGGAACAAACTATTAAAATATTAATAAAACTTCGAAATTCTGCTAGAATTAATAAGAATTTTAAGACTGCTGATTTAATTCGAGATGAGTTAAATTCAATTGGAATTGATTTAAAGGATGACAAAACGAGTTCAAGTTTTAGTATTAATAAAAAGTGAATAGAATAAAAAAAATTATTAATGCTCCTTTATTGTTTTTGATATTTTTATATCAAAACTTAATCTCTCCTCTCCTTGGACCTAAGTGCAGATTCACGCCTACTTGTTCTCAGTACTCGGCAGAAGCCCTAAAAAAACATGGGCCAATCAAAGGCATTTGGATTAGTTTAAGTAGGATTTTTAAATGTCATCCATGGGGCGGAAAAGGATATGATCCAGTTCCATAAGGTCAAAAAATCTTATATTTGATTAAGAAATTTAATGTTTTATTATGATACAATTTTTACAAATTAATTGGTCCCCAAATGAAGTTTTATTTCAAATTGGCTCGTTTGGTCTTCACTACTATAGTCTGATGTTCGTTATTGCATTTAGTATCGGGTATAAAATAGTGGAAAAATATTTTGTTAAAGAAAATGTTTCCAAAGATTATCTTGAACCTTTGTTTGTTTACATGGTTTTTTCAACTCTTATTGGAGCCAGGCTAGGAGAAGTTTTATTTTACAGTTGGGATTATTATCAAAATCATTTTATAGAAATTCTACTCCCTATTAGAGAAAATAGTAGTGGCTCTATACTAGGATTCATAAAAGGGTATGAATTTACTGGGTTTAGGGGGTTGGCAAGCCATGGAGCTGCAATAGGAATTATAACTGGAATTATACTTTTTCAATTTAAACACAAACTTAAATCAACTTTGTGGATTTTTGATAGGTTAACGGTAGCTGTTACTCTAGGTGGAGTTTTTATTAGACTAGGTAATTTTTTTAATTCAGAAATTGTCGGAAAATATACTGAATCAAATTTTGGTGTAATTTTTGAAAATAGAGGTGAAATTCTACCAAGACATCCTGCCCAGCTCTATGAATCATTTGGATACCTTTTATTATTTCTATTATTAAGAAAAATATATAGCAAAGTAAATCATATACCAGGATACTTATTAGGAGTATTTCTTTCAGGCATATTTAGTATACGTTTTTTAGTAGAATTTGTTAAAGAAAGTCAAGGAGGCTTCGAAACATATATGCCTATGCTTTCAACCGGACAATGGCTAAGTATTCCTTTAATTATATCAGGACTATTTATAATTTATAAATCTCGATTTAATAATAGCATTTAATAATACTATTCTTTTACAGCCTTCTTTTTAATTGTATCAAACATTATTGGTGTTGCAATAAAAACAGAAGAATATGTTCCTATCATTACACCTACTATTAATGCAAACATAAACCCTCTTATAGATTCTCCACCATAAATAAATATAGCTAAAAGAACAATCAATGTAGTTAAAGATGTGTTTAATGTTCTACTAAGAGTCTTATTTAAAGCCTTATTTAAAGTAACATCCAGTGACCACTTTGAATGCTCTTTAATGTATTCACGAATTCTATCAAAAACCACAACAGTATCATTTAATGAATAACCAATAACAGTAAGGATAGCAGCAATAAATGCTTGATTAATTTCCATATTAAAAGGCATGAATTTGTATGTCAAAGAAAAGATTCCAAGCACAACTATAATATCATGAAAAACTGCAGTTACAGCTCCTAGAGAGTATTGCCATCTCCTAAACCTAAAGAGTATATAAAGAAAAACTACAATTAATGAACCAATAACTGCTAAGAATGAATTGTTTTTAATATCATCTGCAATTGTTGGACCTACTTTAATCGAAGACATTATTCCAACTTGCTTGTCTTCAGATCCGTTAACAAAAGATTCATAAGTGATAGATGAAGGTAAATTCTTTTTTAAAGCTTTAAAAAGTTTTTCCTGAATTTCATTGTCAACCTCTATACCTTCAACATCAACTTTGTATTTTGTAGTAATTTTTAATTGATTTGCTTTTCCATAAGTTTTCACTTCAGCACTTCCATACTCGACAATTAAATCCTTTTGAATATCAGTTGGATTGACAGCATTTTCAAATCTCACTGTGTAAGATCGTCCACCAACAAAATCAACACCTTGATTTAAACCAATGGATCCTAAAGAAATTAGACTAATTAAAATAAAGACTGATGAAAAAACATAAGATATCTTTCTTAACTGAATGAATGAAATATCAAAATTAGTAAATAAGTTTTTAGTTTTTTTTGTTGTGAAAGAGACTGCTTTTCCTAGTGATAGTCTTGAATCAACTAAAATTCTAGTTATAAATATTGCAGTAAATAATGAAGTTGCTATACCAATAAGTAAAGTTGTTGCAAATCCTTTTATGGGGCCTGTTCCAAAATAAAATAAGACTAAAGCTGTTAACCCTGTTGTAACATTTGCATCTAAAATAGAAGATAAAGCATTATTGAATCCATCTGAAACAGCTTTGATTTGACCTTTACCTTTATTTAACTCTTCACGAATACGTTCAAAAATTAAAACGTTAGCATCTACAGATATACCTATTGTTAAAACTATACCTGCTATCCCAGGAAGTGTTAAAACAGCACCTAAACCAGCTAGGATTCCAAAAATCAATAAGATATTTAGCACCAATGCTATATCTGCATAAATTCCTGAGGAACCATAATAAAAAACCATCCAGATTAAAACCAAAACTAATGCGATTAAAAATGAATAAACTCCAGATTCAATTGCTTCTTGGCCTAGAGAAGGTCCAACAATTTCTGATTGGATAATTTCAGCTGATGCAGGTAATTTTCCAGCTCTAAGAACATTAGCTAAATCAATAGCTTCATTCAAAGTGAAACTTCCAGAAATTTCAGAACGTCCTCCAGATATAGCTCCTTTTGTCACACCTGGTGCAGAATAAACTATTTCATCTAATACGATTGCTATATTACTGGCCTGTTTAAATGCATTCCCTGTTAAATTTTCCCAAATACGGGAGCCTTTACCATTCATTTGCATAGAAACTGCAGGATTCCCTAAAGCATCATAAGTTTGAACAGCATCAACAACTACACCACCACTTAAAGGCGCTAAATTATCTCTATTTGATTTTAAAACATATAAATCAAGAATATCACTGTCTGGAATAGATTTTCCCCAAGCAAACTTTATATATCTATAATCTGTTGGCAGAAGTCTTCTAACCTCAGGTAAATTTAAATAATTAGTTATTTTTTCTTGATCTTTAGATGAAAATTGAGCTAAAACAGGTCCTCCTTGATATCCACTTCCAACAATACGATCAAGAATTGGATTAACAACTACAGTTGAGTCTTTGGAAACAACATCTGCTAGAAGATCGTCAATAGCACTTGATTTATTTGCTGGTTGGTTATTTATTTCATCACCTGTAACTGCTTTTTCATCTTTTAATTTCACAATTTCATTTGCAGAAACTAAAAAAGAAAATAATTGATCATTTTTAAAAGTTTCCCAAAATTCTAATTGGGCAGTACTTTGTAATAGGTTTTTTATTCTATTAACATCTCTTGCGCCAGGCAACTCAACTAATATTCTTCCTGAAGAACCTAGTCTTTGAATATTTGGCTGAGTAACACCAAATTTATCAATTCGTTTTCTTAGCACTTCAAATGCTGATACAATTGACTCATCGACCTTTCTAGTAATAACTGGACGAACTTCATCATCGGACATTTCGAAATTTATCTCATCACTTAATGTTTTATTTCCATAAATAGATGGATCTGATAACGACTGGGTTCCTTTAATATTTTCAAATGCAGTAAAAAAAGATTCTAGATATGGCTCATCAGTACTTTTTTGAAGCAAGTCTGCTTCATCAAGCGCCTGATTAAAAGTTGGATTTTTTGTATTTTCAGATAATCCTTTTAACACATCCCGTATTGATATTTGAAGTATAACATTAATACCACCTTTAAGGTCTAAACCCTTATTAAGTTCTTTCCCCTTAGCATCTTTATATGATGTGAAACCATATAAACTTATGTTTCCTATTGAATCAAGGTATGAAATTATTGATTTTTCTCTCAATTCTAGATAATTATCTCTTGAATCAGAAATTAAATTTTGAGAATATATTTTAGCTTTTTCCTCTTCATTATTTGCAATGAAGGTAAATGAGAGCTGATATAAGCTTACCAATCCAAAAAGGATTGCAAAAACACGAACCAGATAGTTATTTTGCATTTGATTTAAATTTATGCATTATTTAAGCCAGCAAATATAATCTTTACAACAGTATTTAACAACTTATATATCTGATAAGGTTAAAATAGATAAATACTTATTTAATTAAGAATAGTATTTAAAGCTGCATTCATATTAGCTACTGCAGACGCACTATTTTGAAGCTTTTCTTTTTCAATCTCATTCAAATTAACATCAATAATCTCTTCAACTCCATTACTGCCTATAACAACTGGAACTCCTATACATATATCATTTAATCCATATTCACCATTTAGCATAACTGAGCATGGAATTATTTTTTTCTGGTTACTCAAAATACTATCAACTAAATATGAGACTGAAGCACCAGGAGCATACCATGCAGATGTACCAAGTAATTTTGTTAAAGTTGCTCCACCAACCATAGTTGCTGCTGAAACTTCATTAAGATTTTTTTCAGTTAAGAATTGGTTAATTGGAATACCATTATAACTTGCTAATCTGATTAGCGGAATCATTGTAGTGTCTCCATGACCTCCAATGACCATTCCATCAATATCACATGCCGGCTTTTTCATAGCTTGTGACAAATATGTTTTGAATCTTGAACTATCTAACGCACCACCCATACCGATAATTCTGTTTCTTGGCAATCCAGTAGATTTTAATGCTAAATATGTCATGGTATCCATTGGATTAGATACAACAACAATAATTGCATCAGGAGAGTATTCTAATATATCTTTTGCAACAGATTTAACTATTCCAGCATTGATTCCAATTAGTTCCTCACGAGTCATTCCAGGCTTTCTAGGAATTCCAGATGTAATAACAACAACACTACTATTTGCAGTAGCGCCATAATCATTAGTAACGCCAGAAATCAAAGTATCAAAACCTAAAGTTGTAGATGTTTGGATTAAATCTAGTGCTTTACCTTCAGCAAAACCTTCCTTAATATCTAATAATACAACTTCACTAGCAATTTTTTTAATTGATATATATTCGGCGCATGAAGCACCAACATTTCCTGCTCCAACTATGGTTACTTTCATAAAATTTTATTTTATTTTTTTAAACATCAATTTTAGCATAAATAGCGTTCTTTTCAATGAATTCTCTTCTTGGTGGAACTTCGTCTCCCATTAGCATAGAAAATACTCGGTCAGCTTCTCCTCCATTATCAATTGTAACTCTTCTTAAAGTTCTATGGGCTGGATCCATAGTAGTGTCCCAGAGTTGTTCAGCATTCATTTCACCCAGACCTTTATACCTTTGAACTCCTGAACCTTGACCGAATTCAGAAACTAATTGATCACGCTGATCATCATTCCAAGCATAACTCTTCTTTGACCCTTTCTTTACAAGATATAACGGTGGAGTAGCAATATATATATAGCCTGCATCAACTAATTCTCGCATATACCTGAAGAAAAATGTTAAAATAAGTGTAGAGATATGACTCCCATCGACATCTGCATCACACATAATAACTATTTTATGATATCTTAATTTTTCAATGTTTAATGCTTTAGTGTCCTCCTCGGTTCCGATAGTGACTCCAAGAGCAGTATATATATTTCTAATTTCTTCATTTTCAAAAACTTTATGTTGCATTGCTTTTTCAACATTTAATATTTTACCGCGAAGAGGTAAAATAGCTTGAAAATTTCTATCACGACCCTGCTTGGCAGTTCCACCTGCAGAATCTCCTTCGACAAGAAAAACCTCACATAATGCTGGATCTTGTTCAGAGCAATCAGATAATTTTCCTGGTAAACCTCCACCACTCATAACTGACTTTCTTTGAACCATTTCACGAGCTTTACGAGCAGCATGTCTAGCTTGAGCAGCTAAAATAACTTTTTGAACAATTATTTTTGCGTCATTCGGATGCTCCTCTAAATAGTTTTCTAACATCTCAGAAACTGCCTGAGAAACAGCAGAAGTAAGCTCCCTATTTCCTAACTTTGTTTTTGTTTGCCCTTCGAATTGAGGTTCAGCAACTTTAACGGAAATAATAGCAGTTAATCCTTCTCTAAAATCATCTCCAGAAATTTCAAACTTAAGTTTATCTAATAAACCTGAAGAGTCAGCATATTTTTTTAATGTAGATGTAAGCCCTCTTCTAAATCCTGAAAGGTGAGTTCCACCTTCATGAGTATTAATATTATTAACATAAGATTGTAAATTTTCAGAATATGATGTATTGTATATCATAGCTACTTCAACAGGAATATCATGCTTCTCACCTTCAATTGATATAACCTCTTGAATTATAGGTTCACGACTTTCATCTAGAAAACGAATAAACTCTTTAAGACCTTCTTTCGAATGAAAACTTTCTGAAGGGTGCTCGCCTTTTTCGTTAGTACTTCGACAATCTTTAATAGATAAAGTGATTCCTTTATTTAAAAAAGATAATTCACGTAGTCTTTGAGCTAAAGTCTCATAATTGTATTCAATAGTTTGATTAAAAATCTCAGTATCGGGCTTAAATGTAACCATAGTACCTCGTTTCTCACTTATCCCCGTTTCCTTAACTGGAGAAAGAGCCTTACCTCTTTCGTAATCTTGCTCCCAAACTTTACCATCTCTAAATACTGTTGCATTTAATGATGATGATAATGCATTTACACAAGAAACACCAACTCCGTGAAGACCTCCAGACACTTTATACGAGTCCTTATCGAACTTACCACCTGCACCAATTTTTGTCATTACAACCTCTAGAGCAGAAACACCTTCCTTTTTATGAATTCCTACAGGTATTCCCCTACCATTATCTATGGTAGTAACTGAATTATCTTCATTAATCACAACCGAAATAGTGTCGCAATAGCCTGCCATTGCTTCATCAATAGAGTTGTCCACAACTTCATAAACTAGATGATGAAGACCTCGAAGTCCAACATCGCCGATATACATTGAAGGTCTTTTTCTTACATGCTCCATTCCCTCAAGAGCCTGGATACTATCAGCTGAATATTGTGAATTATTTTCGGAATCGCTCATAAAGATTTAAGTATTTTTTTAATTAACTTGACGTGCTACCAAATATAGTGAAAACGCACGCCATTATTGATCTAAGCATGAGAAACTAAGAGTGAGTTATCAACAATTAACTAGGGTAAAAGAAGGATGATAAATCAAAAAAATTAATTATTTTTTATATGCTTTTTCATGAACTTTTGAAACAGCCCTTCCGCTTGGATCATTTTGATCCCTAAATGTTTCATCCCATTCAAGTGCAATAGGAGTGCTACACGCAACTGAAGGGGTAGAAGGCACGCTTAGGGCGGCAGCATCACTAGGGAAGTGCTGTTCAAAAATCGATCTATAATAAAACTCTTCTTTATTTTGTGGAGTTTGAGTTGGAAATCTAAAATGTGCATTTTTAATTTGCTCATCGGATACTTCTTTTTCAGCAGTTTCTTTTAAGGCGTTAATCCAACTATAACCTACTCCATCTGAAAATTGTTCTTTTTGACGCCAAGCAATACTATCAGGCAAATACTCTTCAAAGGCTTTTCTCAATACCCACTTTTCCATTTTATCAGAACTTATCATTTTATCTTTTGGGTTAATCCTCATAGCAATATCAATAAATTCTTTATCAAGAAATGGGACACGCCCTTCAATTCCCCAGGCAGCAAGTGATTTATTCGCCCTTAAACAATCGTATTGATGAAGCTTGTCTAATTTTCTAACAGTTTCATCATGTAAGTCTTTTGCAGATGGAGCCTTATGGAAATACAAATAGCCTCCAAATAATTCATCTGCACCCTCACCAGACAAAACCATTTTAATACCAAGTGACTTTATGACTCTTGCCATTAAAAACATTGGTGTAGAAGCTCTAATCGTTGTTATATCATATGTTTCTAAATGATAAATAACCTCTCTTACAGCATCTAAACCCTCCTGTATAGTGAATTTAATTTCATGATGAATCGTACCAATATGATCTGCAGCAATTTTGGCAGCTTTTAAATCTGGAGATCCTTCAAGTCCAACAGAAAAAGAATGCAATTGAGGCCACCAAGCATTTTGCTTGTCACCAGATTCAATTCTTTTTGAAGAGAATTTTTTAGCAAGTGCAGAGGTTATGGATGAGTCTAAACCACCTGAAAGAAGAACTCCATATGGAACATCACTCATTAACTGACGATGAACACTATCTGATAATACATCGTGAATATTTTTTATAGAAGTATCATTATCCTTAACATTATCAAAATCTCTCCAATCTTTATGATACCATGAGGTGGGCTTATCATCTCCACTACTTAAATAATGACCGGGAGGAAACAGTTCAATTTTATTACATATACCCTCAAGAGACTTAAGCTCAGATGCTACATAAAAAGTTCCATCTGAATCCCACCCCATGTATAAAGGAATAATACCCATATGATCCCTAGCTATAAAATATTTATCATTTATAGAATCATAAATTGCAAAAGCAAATATTCCATTTAAATAATTAATAAAACTCTTTCCCATTTTATCATAGAGAGCAAGAATAATTTCACAGTCAGATTCAGTTGTAAATTTATAGCTATTTGAATATTTTTTCTTCAACTCGAGATGATTATATATTTCACCATTAGCCGCCAAGACTAAACTCTTATCCTCACTATAAATAGGCTGTTGCCCTGAAATAGGGTCAACAATAGCTAAACGCTCATGAGCTAAAATTGCATTTTTATTAGAATAAATACCACTCCAGTCAGGACCTCTATGTCTTATCTTTTTAGCCATATCTAAAACCTGAGGCCTTAGACTGTTAGTTGATGATTTCAAATCGAATGCACAAACAATACCACACATATATATAATTTTAATCAAAAATACGTTTAAATAAAATTATATTAAACACAAACATTAAATTGATTTATAAAATAAACTTTTAAGTTGAATTATATGATATATTTCAAATATAGACGTAAGGTTATGAAGAATAAGTAAAAATTATTAACACTAGAGACGGTTACTATAAACAACATTACCTCCTAAAATTGTTGCCACAACTTTTGTTGAAAATATTTGACCCTCATTAACCTTCATAATATCTCGGTCTAGAATAACAAAATCTGCCATTTTCCCTTTCTCGATACTACCTTTTTCATTTTCTTCAAAGTTAGAATATGCAGCCCAAGAAGTCATCCCCATTAAAGCTTCATACCGCGACAAAGAGTTTTCACTCTGAAAACCATCATAAGGAAGCATTGATAAATCTTTTCTAGCAACAGCTGCATAAAAAGTATGAAAAGGATTAATATTCTCAACAGGAAAATCAGTCCCCAAAGCAACAATTCCAGACCAATCCAGTAATTTTTTATAAGCATACCCTCCCTCTTTAAGCCTTTTAACACCTAATCGTTCATCTGCCCAATACATGTCACTGGTGGCATGTGTTGGCTGGATTGAAGGAATAATTTTTGAATTAAACATTTGAAAATCTTCAGGTGAAATAATTTGAGAGTGTTCAATTCTCCAACGCGGATCATCTTTATCACCTAAAACTTTATTATAAATCTTTAAAACAGAATGATTGGCACTATCACCTATAGCATGGGTATTCATTTGGAAATTTGTTGAAGCAATCACCCTAGCTAAACTATCCATTGACTTAATTGAGGTAATGAATTTACCTCTGTGATTTCTCATGTCACTATAAGGGTTTTTTAATGCAGCTCCCCTTGACCCTAGCGCACCATCAGCATAAACCTTTACCGATCTAACATTTAACCTATCAGTCTTTAAAATTCCATGATTTAAAAAGTAACTCACATCATTCTTGTCATTAGAAATCATTGCATAAACTCTCATTTTGAGAATATTAGACTTATGCAGACTGTCAATTAATAAAATATTTTCCTTTGAAAGACCAGCATCATCAACAGTGGTTAATCCATATTCAAAACTTTTTTCTTCTGCCAAAACAAGAGCTTTGACCCTGTCCTCTATACTAGGACTAGGTAAAGATTTTTTAACTAAATCCATAGGACTATCTATCAAAATACCCGTAAGCTTTCCGTTTTTCAAAACAATCGTACCTCCATCAACTCTAGTTTCAGAATCAATTCCTGAAATATCTAAAGTTTTTTGATTAACTAAATATGCATGTCCATCCACACGCTCAAGAACAACTGGAGTGTTCGGGAAAAGGATATCTAGTTGACTTTTATCAGGAAACTCTTTTAATTCCCAATCATTTTGATCCCAGTATCTTCCATATATAATTTCTGGATTGTTATCAGATACAAATCTTTTAACCCTTTTAATTACCTCATCAAAACTTTTAGCCCCCCTCAAGTTGATTTGTTGATTTTCTAGGCCATATTGTAAAAAATGACAATGGGCATCAATTAATCCAGGAATAATTGTCAAGCCACGAGCATCAACAACACTTTTCGGGTTGTATCTACTTCTCAAATCCTCTCCACCTACTTCAATGAAAATTCCATCCTTAACAACAAAAGAAGTTGACTCATCAAAAGTCTCATTTGCAGTATAAACTTTTGCGTTGTAAACTAATAAATCAACTTTTTCTCCACAAGAAGAAATAAGAAGAAATAAGAAGAAATAAAAAAACTTTTGCATGTTTAGTAAAAATATTATTAAGTTGCTAAATTTAAACCAAATACTTGGAGGTTGAAAATTTTTTTATTCACAAGTTAAAATGTTAAATCAAAACCATACCTAACTCCTGCCAAAATCAAATTCTTATTTAACAAATAATGGTCCCATTGACTATTTACTAATCCTATATTTAGTTGAGATCTCAAATACATTTGCCATCGAGAAATTAATTTATAATTTATTTCTGTTTTAATCTGAGATATTGAAGGTAAAATTTTTAATTCAGCTGGACTGTCTTCTGGCAATTGATTTAAAAAAACCTGATTGTATACTGAAGGTCTCTTCCCTATATATCTAGCTGATATATTAATTCTTAATTTCTTCAATAATTTTAAATCCATAACCATACTCCCTTGAATATTAGGTAGATTCCATGGGTGTGAAATTTTATCTAAATCATAATTAGATTGCAATAATGAAATTTTAAAAAAATTTTCTTTGTAAAAATTAATTGACATCTCTCCAAATAAACCATACTGTTTTATATCATCATATATTACTCCAAATGAATTTGCCAATCTATATCCCTGATCAACAACTGATGGATCATAGGCAAAGCGTTTAAATACAGGTGAATTTATTTCTTTTTTTAAATAAGTGCCAAAATTCATTTTAAGACCATAATCAAAAGATGATTTAAAACCCAATTTAGCATCATAAATGCTTTCAGTTGGAACCATGCTTAAAGAAGGAGCAATATATGGGTTTAAGGCTGAAAAAGAAGAATAATTATTAATTTCTATTCCACCATCTATTGTCAGGTATGGCTGAAATTTAGAACCATTAACACCATATGAAATCATTACTTTTGGGCTTATCAAAAAGTCAGCAACAGCTATATTCGATTGATTTAAAAGATAATTAATTCTTCCACCTAATTGATATTTAAATTTATCCTCTATACTACTTAACAAAATTGATGTTTCGAGTTTTGTATAAAAAGATTTAATATTTATTCTATCAAAATAATTCTCTTTGAAAAATGTTTTTACATGTGAAATTTTTGGCACCATTAAAAGGTTCATTCTAAAAACTGGAATTAAAAAGTCGATTTTAAAATCAATAATTTCTTCTTTTGAAGAATAACTATCAGTAATAAAATTGACATCTAGCATAGCTCCTTTTAAAAAAGTATTGTAAAATCTCCAATTAGATAAAAAATTTATACTGTTTCTAGTCTGACCACTGTTTATCCTAGTTAACAACAAAGGGTCTGATAACACTGAAGATTCTTCATTAATGCCATAAAAATTGATTTTATTTTGGTTTAAGGATATTTTATGAACTGCCTCCATTTTTTTTGAAGAATGAATATGATTCATCCCAAAAATAAATCTTGATTCGGCGCTAGAAATTTGAGTTGAATTAAATTCCCCATAATTAGTATTTATAAGATCTATTCCAATGCTTTGAGATCTATCAATATTAATATGAGTACTAAAATCTAAAGTTAACTGACCTTTATTCCCTAGTCCAAAATCAAAATAACCACCAAAACCAGGTTCGGTGTTATTATTTCTTTTTAGTCTTAATGGGCTAGCTTTATTTGGTTTAAAGGTTGAAACAACAGGCGCATCAATCAATTCATAGGTCACAGTTACTTTGTTGCTTTTAAGCATGTCATTATCAGTCGTTACAGATCTAATTTTATTAATATTTATTAGTTCTGGAGCATAGGATTTTGAAACTGTTATTTGCTGAGTCTTTATGTCTTCGTTAACGTCTTGACAATATACACTTGAAACAATAGAAACAAATATGAATAAAAAAAAATATCTACTCATTCGCTACGATATTAGATTGAACTGAAGAGTTTTTATCAGAAGCTTTTTCTTTAACTTCAATAAGAAGTTTTTTTGCTTCATTAATTATTTGAGGATACTTATCGAAATTTTCTATGAGAGTCTCTAACAAATAAGTTGATTGAAAATAATCATTAAGATTTTTGAAATTTTTGGCCATTAATAAAATACTTCGCGCGCTCCAAATATGAGAATTACCATAAACTTTAGATAATTCAGCTATTACATCGTTTGATAAATCATATTTTTCTAATTGAGAAAACCGGTAAGCTTTTAGAAATCTTGCCTCAACAGCTAATGTTTTTTTAGGTGAATTTTCTAACTCTTTAAATATTTCATAAGCTGTAGATGAGTCTTTTTGAATTAAAGCAGAACGCGCATATATCTCAAGAGCATCCCAGCGTATATTAGAATCCAAATCATCTTCTTTTAAGATGTCTTTTGATAATAAAATAGATTCGGAAAAATTATCAACATCCATGTATGCTCTCATTAAATTATATCGAGCAAATTTTTTATTCTCTTCATTTGAAGCAGTCTCTATTAATTTAATCAATAAAGGAATTAATTTATCAGTTTTATCTAAATTTTGAAAGGCTAAAATTGCATTAACTAATGACCTTTCGGTGTATTCATGCTCAGGTAAACCTATAAGATATTCGTAATTTGTAATTGCATTGTTCCAATCATTTTTTTGAAAACTTATATCTGCTAAATAGTACCTTAAGGTGTTTAATCCACTATACTTAGGATATCGAATTATAAAATCTTTAATTTGTCTTTCAGCTTGCCTATTCTTTTTTTCGAAATAATATTTTTCAGCTGCTTCAAATGCAGAATTAGCTAAATCACCTTCACTAAATGAATCGATTTGTTGACTTCGCAACCATTCAGAAAAAACTCCAACCTCACCAAGCTCAATAGCAATTTCCTTTAAAGTGTTTAATGCCTGTGACATTATCCTATCGTTTTTATATTTCTCTACAACTATCTCTAAAACATTTTTTGACTTATTTAGCTCTTCTGTGTTATATAGGATCAATCCCTTATTTAAATAACTTCTACTAATAAAACTACTATTTGGAAAGCGAGTTATAAGCTGATCATAAGCTTGAATAGCCTCTTTATATTTCTTTAAAGCAGCATATGTTTTAGCTAATTCATAGAGAGATTTATCAATTAAAAAGTGATGTTGATCATTATTAGTTAACGCAATCAAAACATCAATTTTACTTTCAAACTTCTGAATAAACCCATATGATAATGCTTTTTGAAATTTTGCATAACTCAAATTATCATTTGACATAGTAATTGAAACATTGTAATTTTCTAAAGCTGCCCAGTAATTAGAGTTTGCAAAATAACTATCTGCCAAACGGAGGTAAGTGTCTAGCGAGTAGCTTGAATTCATTTTATTTATTGTTTCAATCTGTTTCTTAAAGCAATCAATTGCTAGTTCATAATTCCCTAATTTGAAATAGGAATAGCCTATTTCGTACCAAAAATTTTTATTTAATTTGAAATTATTTTTATTAATGTTTTTATAGTATTCATCATATGACTTTTGAGCTGCTGAAAATGAGCCTAACTCAAACAATGCTTGTCCTCTCCAAAATAAACTTTTAGCAGTTATTTTGTTAGTTTTATTTAATCTTATAGCCCTAGTAAATAGTAATTGTGCTGTTGAGTAATCAGCCGAATCATAAGAAGCTATTCCTTTTAAGTATAAGACCTTTTGTAACGCTATGTCGTCTTTGTAATCACCACCAGATTCAAGTATTGATATCGCTTCATCATAACTCCCTCCCTGAGTATAAGAAGAAACTAAAATAGTTTCAATATCGTTTGCCTGATTATTTTTAGGAAATAAACTTAAAAAACGAACCATTACTTTTTGAGAAGACTCAAACGGATTTCCAGACTCATAACCTAACTTAGCATATTGCAATAAAGCGTCTTCAGTGATTTTTAAATCATAATTCATTTCTGAAGCTGTTCTAAAAGCACTTAATGCTTCAATTTTTTTTTCTGCTTTTAGATAACTGTCTCCTAGGTGATAATATGCGTTTTGTGACAATGGATTAGATTTATTTATAATCTTATTGAATTGGTCTATTGCATTCAAATAATCCTTTGAACTATAGAAAGCGTATCCTAATTGATAAAAGTCATCATTAGACCACCTACCATTTTTACCTTTATATTTTTGCAAATAAGTCAAGGCTTTATCGTAAATCTTTAAATTAAAGTAACTCTCTCCTATTATCTTATATAATTCTGACTTAATGGATTCATTAGAATCAACAATTAAATCATCACCCAGATCAATGGCTTTTTGAAATCGACCTAGTTTAAAGTTCATGTCTACCTGAAAATAAGCTAAATCATTCTGACCTGATTCTTTATTTGACTTATTGAATTCATTTTGCGCATTCTCGTATTCATCTAATTGATATGATATATGACCTAGATAATAAAACGCATCTGATTGATATTTGGAAATATTTTTAACCTTTTCTAGAAAAGGTTTTGCCGCTTTATACCTTTTAACATGAAATAATGAATATCCTTTATTGAAATTAAATTTATTTTTTAATGAATTTGAAAACTGATCTTCTTTCAGGTTTCTGTACCATTTTAAAGCATATGAATACTTTTGATTTTCAAAATAAAAATTAGCTAAATCAAAAGGCAATCTACTTCCTAATGAGCTTAGTGGGAATTGCTCCAAAAAAAAAGGTAACTGTTTATCTGCCCCTGTTTGATTATTTCTCAATGAGGATAAAAGTATTAGGTACTCGACAGATAATTTATTTTGATCATGATTTGTTGATAATCTTAGAGAGGCTATGGAGTTTGAATATGCATTATTAAAAAATAAGTTTTTGGACCTATCAAAATTATCAAACTGGAAGTTCTGTGACCATATAAATGGAGATATTAAAAACAATAAATAGAAAAAATACCTATTATAATTCATACTCAAAATTACCATTTTTAACCTGCTTATATATAACGTTTGATTCTATAAAAAGGTATATTTTATCAACAATTTTTAGAAAGATTGTTCTTAAAAGTTATTTTTACATAAATCACATCAATTAAAAACAAATGGTTTCATTAAGTTCTGCTAAAATTAGTCAAAGAAATAAAACTATTTTTAGGAATCTTGACTTTAAAATTAATCCTGGAGAATTTGTTTTTTTAATTGGTAAAACAGGGAGCGGAAAGAGCAGTTTAATCAAAACATTATATGGGGATCTAATTATTGATAAAGGCGAAGGAAAAGTTGTTGGTTTTGATTTAAAAAACCTAAAAAACAAAGAGATACATTTATTGAGACGAAAAATTGGGATTGTTTTTCAAGACTTCAAGTTACTTCAAGACATGACAGTTTACGATAACCTTGATTTTGTTCTTAAAGCTACAGGATGGAAAGATAAAATAAAAATTAAAAATAAGATACATGAAGTTTTAGATCTTGTTTCTATTGAAATTCCTACTGAGAAATACCCTTTTGAATTATCTGGTGGAGAACAACAAAGAATTGCAATTGCAAGAGCTCTTCTTAACGATCCACAGCTAATAATTGCTGATGAACCAACAGGGAATCTTGATCCCGAGACTAGCCAAAATATAATGAAACTACTTAAAAAACTTCACGAAAGGGGTATAACAATTTTAATGGCGACCCATGACTACAATATGATAATTAAATTTCCTGGTAAAATCTTTCAATGTGAAAAAGGAGAAATATTTGAAGTTGTACCTAAAAATAATTAAATACTATTCGATCTTCTTTTTCTTTCATTTTCATCTAAATAAACTTTTCGAAGACGAATAAAACCTGGAGTAACTTCAACATACTCATCACTTTGAATGTATTCTAATGCTTCTTCTAAAGAAAATTTAATAGGAGGTGCAAGCTTTACTTTATCATCAGTTCCCGATGCCCTAACGTTTGAAAGTTTTTTTGTTTTAGTAACATTAATAACCATATCATCTCCCCTTGAGTTTTCTCCAATTACTTGACCAGTATAGACCTCTTCATTTGGACCAATAAAAAACTTGCCTCTTTCTTGAAGCTTATCAAGAGAATAAGGGATAGCTGTTCCCTTTTCCATGGATATCATAGAACCATTTATTCTACTTGGAATATCTCCTTTGAAAGGCTGAAATTCCTTAAACCTGTGATTCATAATAGCCTCTCCAGCTGTTGCAGTTAATAATTGATTTCTTAACCCTATTATACCTCTGGAAGGGATTATAAACTGACAGATCATACGACTACCCTTAGGAGTCATACTAGTCATTTCTCCTTTTCTAAGTGAAACCATTTCTATTGCCTTACCAGAAACACTTTCAGGTAAGTCTATCGTAAGCTCTTCTATAGGTTCATTTTTAACTCCATTTATTTCTTTAATAATTACTTGAGGTTGACCTATCTGGATCTCATATCCCTCTCTTCTCATAGTTTCAATTAAAATCGATAGATGTAAAACACCTCTCCCAAAAACTATAAACTTATCTGCTGAATCAGTTAGATCTAACCTCATAGCGAGATTTTTCTCTAATTCTTTTTCCAAACGATCCTTAATATGACGAGAAGTTACATATTTCCCGTCCTTTCCAAAAAAAGGTGAATCGTTAATAGTAAACAACATACTCATTGTGGGCTCATCTATTTTAATTGTCGGTAAAGATTCAGGATTCTCAATATCAGCTATAGTGTCTCCTATTTCAAAATTTTCTAATCCAACTATTGCACATATATCACCAGCAACTACACTATCCACTTTCTTTCTCCCAAGACCATCAAAAATATGTAATTCTTTAACTTTAGATTTTTCTATTTTACCATCTTTCTTACATAAACTTACTGACATATTAGCAGATAAAGAACCGCGCTGTAATCTACCAATAGCTATTCTACCTGTAAAAGATGAAAAATCTAGAGAGGTAATTAGCATTTGAGTAGAACCCTCTGATATTTTAGGAGCAGGAACATGCTCTAGCACCATGTCAATTAAAGGCTCAATTGAATCAGTAGGTTTTGACCAGTCTAAGCCCATCCAATTGTTTTTTGCAGAACCATAAACAGTTGGAAAATCTAATTGCCACTCCTCTGCACCTAATTCAAACATTAAATCAAAAACTGCTTCATGGACCTCTTCAGGCGTACAGTTTTCTTTATCCACTTTATTTACTACAACTATAGGTTTCAATTTTAAATCAATTGCTTTTTGAAGAACAAATCTAGTTTGAGGCATGGGACCTTCAAAAGCATCAACAAGAAGCAAAACTCCATCAGCCATATTAAGAACCCTTTCTACTTCTCCACCAAAATCTGCGTGACCAGGAGTGTCAATTATATTTATTTTAACTCCTTTATATTGAACTGAAACATTTTTAGATAAAATAGTAATTCCTCTTTCTCTCTCTAAATCATTATTATCTAAAATTAACTCTCCAGTATCTTGATTATCTCTAAATAAAGAACAGTGGTGTAAGATTTTATCAACTAATGTTGTCTTGCCATGGTCAACATGTGCAATTATAGCTATGTTCCTTATTTCTTGCATATTAACTTAAAATTTTGGCAAATATAACATATTCAAAAGCTAAACAATTTAAAATTGGAGTTTCTTTACTATACAAGACAGACTCTATATTTATTGTACATTTGTTCAAACTTTTTTGATGATTAACAATGTCCCTAAAATAAAACACACTGAAAGTGGTCAATTTTTTTTAATTGCCGGTCCCTGTGCGATTGAAGACGAAAGTATGGCGCTTAATATTGCTGAAAAAATTAATACTATTTGCGATAATTTAAAAATTCCTTACATATTTAAAGGCAGCTTTAAAAAAGCAAACAGAAGTAGAATTGATAGCTTTACAGGAATTGGAGACGACAAAGCTTTAAAGATATTATCCAAAGTTGGGGAAACATTTGAAATTCCGACGTTAACAGATATTCACGAAGTAAATGATGCTGAAAAAGCATCAAATTATGTTGACATTCTTCAAATTCCTGCTTTTCTTGTAAGGCAAACTGATTTAGTAGTAGCTGCTGCTGAAACAGGAAAAGTAATCAATTTAAAAAAAGGTCAATTCATGAGCCCAGAAAGTATGAAATTTGCTGTCCAAAAAGTGAAAGACTCTGGAAATCAAAATGCATGGATAACTGATAGAGGCTCACAGTTTGGATATCAAGATCTTATCGTTGATTTTAGAGGAATTCCAATAAT
>CAJJCT010000012.1 GCA_905182735.1 Candidatus Marivariicella framensis | reverse complement strand
ATATTTACTTTTTTGGACTTAAACTCCATTGAAAAAATTATAAATGAACATAATAATGCACCTCACTTAAGGGTTTTACAATTTAAATTAGCAGATTCTGTTACTGAACTAGTTCATGGCATAGAGGAATTGAATAAAGCAAAAATGGCCTCTAATATTCTTTTTGGTCAAGACACATCAAGCTTTTTGATGAAAATTGATTCTATAACTTTTCTGGAAATATTTGAAGGAGTCCCCCATGCAAAATTCTCAAAATCAATTCTTAAAGATGATTTTTCTATAATTTCAGCTTTATCAAATGAATCAGGTTTTTTAAAATCGAGTAGTGAGGCTAGGAGGTCTTTAAAAGAAAATTCAATTTCAGTTAATAAATTAAAAGTTTCAGAAGATTATAAATTAACCATATCAGATCTAATAGGAGATAAATTTATTTTACTTCAAAGAGGTAAAAAAAATTATTTTATTTTAAAATTCAATTAAACACCATTAAATTACATCCTCTTATTTCGGCTTGGTCAAACCTTCCTAAAACTTCAAAAAAACCGTTAGAATATACTTTTCCAAGATCTTCAGTTGCTATAAAAGGACAGCTATCAGAATTTACTAGATCTATTATGTTTAAGCCCCCTGTCTGTTCAGGCATACACAGTGTTAGAGGATCATCTATTTCTCTTGAAAAAACCTTCATCCAGGGAGGACATTCAAACAAGCCGTCTTTAATTGAATAAGCTTGAGATAGAAGCTCAGTCATTCCATATTCAGAATGAATTGATTTAACTCCAAAACCATTACAAAGTTTTTTGTGAAGTTCATTTCTAATTAATTCTTTTCTTTTTCCTTTCATACCTCCAGTTTCAATTATAACAGTATACTTTAATTTAATTTTATTTTTTTTAATAAAACTTAAAAGAGCAAAAGAAACTCCAATAAGAATAGTTTTTTGTTTTATCGATTCAAGATCTAAAAGTGTTTTATAAAGCTTGTCAAAATCATCTAAATAAAACCCACTCGAATTAGAATTACTTTGTTTAATTAAATCAGCTACCATATAAATTAGTGAAGAATCATTTCTCTCATAGTATCCTGGAAGAAGTGCTAATATGACCCAATCAGTTGGTTTTCCATAAAATAATTCAAATGATTTTGAAAAACTTTTCTTATAATCAGTTGTATCTTTTATAAAGTGTTGCGATGGATTATCATTTGTTGTTCCACTTGATTTAAAAATTATTTTTGGTTTTTCTGAAAATGTTTTAACATCATGAGATTTAAAAAATGAAATTGGAAGAAAAGGTATTTCTTTAAATGAATTTATTGAACTAGGAGGTCTATTTATTAAGTCACAATAACTTCTGTAAACTGTGTTAAATTTATAATGCTTATCTAAAAGTTTAAAACAAATCTTTTCAAAGTCATCCTCAGATTCTATTTTGGAAAAAAAATTACTTAAATTAAATTTCATTAAAACAAAATTAAGTATTTAAAAATACATTTAATTTTAATTTTTTTTTAAACTTTAGTAATGCTATCTTTTAATTAACCTTATGTTAAGGTGCTTTGTTAATTTTGTTTTTAAATTCGTGGAAATACATTTATATGGACAAAAGTAAAATTAAAATATTGTTAGTAGATGATGAGCCTGATGTTTTAGAAGTGCTGTCATACAATCTTTCCAAAATAGGGTATCAAATTTTTACAGCAAGTGATGGCTCTAAAGCCATAGATAAAGCTATTGAAATTAAGCCTCAGTTAATTATCATGGATGTAATGATGCCAAATATGGATGGAATTGAAGCTTGTGAAATTATAAGAAAAAATCCTGAACATAATAATACAACTATTATGTTCTTAACAGCAAGGGGGGAAGACTATTCTCAAGTTGCAGCTTTTGATGCTGGAGCCGATGATTACGTTACAAAACCTATCAAACCCAAGATTTTAATGTCGAAAGTAAAATCTTTATTACGCAGATTAGTTAATCTGGATCTAAATGAGGAACCAATTCAAATTGGAAATCTCTTAATAGATAGAGAAACCTATAATGTTACTTATAACAATAAACTTATTTCTCTTCCCAAAAAGGAATTTGAATTATTATTTCTTTTAGCTTCAAAGCCAGAAAAAGTTATTAAAAGGGAGGAAATAATGGAAAAAGTTTGGGGATTAGATGTTATAGTAGGAGATCGAACTATTGATGTTCACATAAGAAAGTTAAGAGAGAAATTTGGAGACGACTACATTAAAACAATAAAGGGAGTTGGTTATAAATTTGTATGTAAATAATTATCTATCTAGTGAAAAAAAATAAAATATTTCTAGGCTCATTGTTTATTTCATTAATTATTTGTGCAATATTTTTCATCATCTATTTTTCATCATCTATTTTTTTTAACAACTTCAAGACTTCAATAATATCAATATTAGTCTTGTTTCTTTCTGTTTTTTTAGTGGTTAATTTTAGCTTTAAAATTTTTTTAATTGAAAACGTAAAAAAACTATTAAATGAGTTTTATTCTAAAGAGTATGACTTAAATGATCAAAGAAGTACAACTGACTTAGAAGCATTATCTAAAAGTTTAAAAAGATTTGCTTCTGATAAAAAGTTAGAAATTGAGTTACTTAAAAACAAAGAGAATTATAGAAAAGATTTTATTGGAAACATTTCACATGAGTTAAAAACTCCATTGTTTACAATACAGAGCTATATTTTAACCCTTATTGAGGGTGGTCACAATGACCCTGATGTGTTAATTAAGTATTTAAAAAGATCCTCAAAGGCATTAGATAGATTGATTTATTTGGTTAAAGACCTTGATCTAATAACTCAATTTGAAGCTGGAATCAAAAATATTGAACTAAGTTCTTTTGATTTATTAAAGATTATAAATAATGTTTTTGAATTATTGGAAGTTCAATCTAAGAAAAGTAATATTTCATTGATTTTTGATCGTGAATATAGGACGCCAATTAATGTTTTTGCAGATGAAGAAAGAATCCAACAAGTTATTACTAATCTAATAATGAACTCTGTTAAATATGGAGTAGACAGTGGAACAACTGAAATTAGTATCCATGATTTAAATGTAGACAAATTTATTATTCGTATTACTGATAACGGACAAGGAATAAATAAAGAACATTTACCAAGGTTGTTTGAAAGATTTTATCGAGTTGATAAGTCAGGAAATAGAAAAAAGGGAGGTTCTGGTCTAGGTTTAGCAATAGTAAAGCATGTTATGGAAGCCCATAAGGAAAAGATGTATGTCGAAAGCACCGAAGGTATCGGTTCTGAGTTTTCTTTTACTTTACAAAAGTCTAAATCTACAGGTTAATTAATGATTGAAAAACAAGAACTTAGCATATTAATTATTTTTCGTGGGAAGTAAAAACAAATTAAAGAGATTTAGAGAAAATAAAAAATTTCCAAATGTAATTCAGCCTAGTCGAAACACTTTGGTTGATGATGATTTCGATTTTAAGGGAAGGTGGAAAAAAAAATACTTCAAAAACAATAACGAAATAGTTCTTGAATTAGGTTGCGGTAAAGGAGAGTACATAATTTATCTTGCAAAAAAATATCCTAATAAAAATTTTATTGGTATTGATATCAAAGGGGCTAGACTCTGGAAAGGAGCCAAAACAGCAAATGAAGAAATAATTTCAAATATTGTATTTGTAAGGATTCAAATTGAATTAATTACAAATCTTTTTGCGACTAACGAAATATCTCAAATATGGATTACATTTCCTGATCCTCAGATTAAATACCAACGAACCAAACATCGAATCATAAATCCTATTTTTTTATCTAAATACAAGTCTATTTTAATTAATCAGGGTTTAGTTCACTTAAAAACAGATAGTGAGTTTTTACATGGATATTTACTTGGGTTGCTTCAAAGCATGAGTTGCCAAATAAACTATTCGAATCATGATATTTATCACAACATGAATGTTCCTGAAGAAGTTACAGATGTACAAACCTTCTATGAGGAAATGTTTTTAAATAATAATAAACCAATTACATACCTTCAATTTTTTTGGAATGAAGAAAGTTGAAAGAAATTTTTTTGAAGATGTATATAAAATTGTTAAAAAAATTCCATTTGGTAGAGTTACTAGTTATGGTTCAATAGCAAAATATATAGGCTCTCCCCAATCCTCAAGGATGGTTGGTTGGGCGATGAATGCAAGTCATAAAATTCAAGATATTCCAGCACATAGAGTAGTAAATAAAGCTGGACTATTATCTGGAAAACATCATTTTGAAGGAACTAATTTAATGCAACAGCTATTGGAGTCAGAGGGAATTGAAATTAATAAAAATCAAATTGTAGATTTTTCTTCCGTATTTTGGAACCCTTCCATTGACTTACCACCATTTAAAAATTAATTATAAAAAACAATGTTTGCCTGTATTTAAAGTATATTTGCTATAATAATATGCGATGATAATAACCAAAGAATCAGTTATAGAAGTCCTTAAAACTTTAACCATACCTGGAAGTGGGGAGGATATAATTACTAGTGGTTCAGTGTCTAATATTCAAATTTTTGGAGATCAAATTGATATCGATTTAAAAATAAACAATCCCAGTTTGCAGGCTCGAAAAAAAATAGATGTAGAAATATTAAAAGCTATTCATTCAAAAATTAATATTAAGGCAAAAATTAAAACAAATATTAAAGTTGATTCTTCAAGACCAACGCCATCTCAACCAATTAAAGGTAAGCCAATTGCTGGAATTGATTCTATTATTGCTATTGCATCAGGCAAGGGGGGGGTAGGTAAATCAACTGTGACTGCTAACATAGCTGTAACCTTAGCTAAAATGGGATTGAAAGTAGGTGTTTTAGACGCTGATATATATGGGCCTTCAATGCCCCTTATGTTCGATTTAGAAGGAGAACGACCAGTCGCTATAGAAGTAGATGGAAAATCTAAGATGCAACCTCTTGAAAGCTATGGTGTGAAAATCTTATCTATAGGCTTTTTCACTAAACCAGATCAAGCTGTTATATGGAGAGGGCCTATGGCATCAAAGGCACTTAATCAACTTATTTTTGATGCTGCATGGGGAGAACTAGATTTTTTATTAATCGATTTACCTCCAGGAACAGGTGACATTCACTTGAGTATTGTTCAAGCATTACCAATTACTGGAGCTATTGTAGTTAGTACACCTCAGCAAATTGCCTTAGCTGATGCTAGAAAAGGAATAGCAATGTTTCAGCAAGAGTCAATTCAAATTCCTGTTTTAGGAATAGTTGAAAATATGGCTTACTTCACTCCTGATGAATTACCTGATTCAAAGTATTATATATTTGGAAAAGACGGAGCTAAAGCCTTATCAGAATCTAAAAACATACCTCTTTTAGGCTCTTTGCCATTGGTGCAAACTATCAGAGAAGCAGCTGATTATGGAAGACCTGCTGCTCTTCAAGAAGATAGTTTGGTCGCTGATTCTTTTAAATTAGTAGTTCAAGAATTGGCGCGCCAGGTTATAAAAAGAAATAAAAGTTTACCTCCAACAAAAGCAGTTGAAATAACTACTATGACTGGATGTAGCGCAGTTAATTAATTATTATGAAAAGTAGTGAAATCAAGGAAAAAGTATTAATAGCTCTAGGTGAAATTCGTCCATTTTTGGCTTCTGACGGAGGAGACATATCTTTAGTGTCAATTGAAGACAATAAAATTGTTAATGTTCAACTTCATGGTACATGTGTTTCTTGTAGTGTAAATCAAATGACTCTTAAACAAGGAGTTGAAATGACTATAAAAAAACATGTTCCACAAATTGAAAAAGTAGTTAGTTTAGGGTCTTAATTATTCATTTTGAAAAAAGAAATTTCTATAAAAGTTTTAGATAGAAAAGGAATATCTCATTCATTAGTTGTCCCAACTGATATGAATTTCAATTTGATGGAAGCTTTTAAAGCTTTTGATCTTCCTGTTGAGGGAACTTGTGGAGGAATGGCGATGTGTGCATCTTGCCAATGTTATATTATTTCTTCTCATCAATTATCAGAAAAAAACGATAATGAACAAGCTATGCTTTCGGAAGCGTTTAATGTTCAAAATAATAGTCGTTTGGGATGTCAGATATTTCTTTCCAATGAGTTGGATGGACTTGAAATTCAATTAGCTCCTGAAGAATAATTAAAACGAAATCAATTTCGGATTCAAATTTTTCAAAATTCTTAGTTTTAGTAGTTTAAATTTTTAATATCAGTTACTTTAGATTATAAAAATGAAAAGTGCAATTTTTGATCTTGATGGAGTTATTGTAGACACAGCAAAGTTTCACTATTTGGCCTGGAAAGAAATAGCTCAAAAATTCAATTATAAATTGACTCAGGTTCAAAATGAAAAACTTAAGGGAATAAGCAGAAAAGACTCTTTATCCTTATTATTAAAATGGTCTGGGAATAATCTTTCTAATAATGAATTTAATAATTTATTGGCGGATAAAAACGATCTATATCTTGACCAAATTAAAAATTTAACTAAAAAAGATTCTCTTCCAGGAATTAATAAAACGCTTAATTATTTAAAAAAGGCAGGAATAAAAATTGCTTTAGGCTCAGCAAGTAAAAATTCAAAAATAGTTTTAAAAAAACTCTCACTTATTAACTTTTTTGATGTTATTATTGATGGGAATGACGTGCTTAATTCTAAGCCAAATCCTGAAGTTTTTATAAAGGGAGCACAAGCACTAGGTGTTCCTTGTTGTGATTGCATTGTTTTTGAAGATTCTATTGCTGGAGTTAAGGCTGCTAAAGCTGCTATGATGGATGCAATTGGAATATGTAATTTAAAACAAAATCTTAAACCAACCATTTTTAATATTAAGAGTTTTTTAGCAATCGAACCAAATAACCTTTTAAAGTACTTTATGAAAAATGAGTAGAAAATATTTAGACGTTGATCCTTGGAAAATTATAGAGAGTACTTTTGATAAAAAAAATGTAAAGTCTTCAGAGAGCATCTTTAGTATAGGTAATGGATATATGGGGCAGCGAGCTAATTTTGAAGAAGACTATTCTGGAGAGACTTTCCAAGGCAGTTATATTGGAGGTGTATACTATCCAGATAAAACAAAAGTTGGATGGTGGAAGAATGGATACCCTGAATATTTTGCAAAAGTTTTAAATGCTCCAAATTGGATAGGTATTCATATAAAAATTAATAAGGAAACCTTAGATTTAAATAAACTAACAGTCAACTCTTTCCAAAGAGAGTTAGATATGAAAAAAGGTATTTATACCCGAAAATTTCATGCTACTCTAAATAATGGGATTGAAATATTAGTTCATATAATAAGATTTATTTCACTAAAAGAAGATTCTTTAGGAGCTATAGAATATAAAATCACTTCCTTGAATATTGATTGTAATATATTAATCGAACCATATATAGATGCTGGAATAGTGAATCAAGACTCAAACTGGGAAGATGCATTTTGGAAAAACAAAAGCCTTACAAACACTGATTTATTTTCTGGAATCATTTCTGAAACAAACAAAACGAAATTTGAAGTTTGCACCTACATGTCAAACAAGTTGCTTTATGATGAAAAAATCATTAATCCTTCATCAATAAATAAATCTGATAATAAATTATCACATTTATTTAAAGTTAATATTGAAAAGGGTAAGACGATAAAACTCATCAAGCTTGGAGGATATATAAAGAAAAAGACAAAACCTCAATTAAATCTTTTTGAAGAAGCTAAAAAATTAACTAAAAGATTTATAAATATTGATTTCAATGAATTATTAAGTTTACAAATAAGAAGTTGGAAAAAAATTTGGGAGGTGTCAGATATAAAAATTGAAGGTGATTTAAAGTCTCAACAAGCAATTAGGTTTAATATTTTTCATCTTAATCAAACATACTCTGGAAAAGATCCTGAATTAAATATAGGCCCTAAAGGATTTACTGGAGAAAAATATGGAGGGTCAACATACTGGGATACTGAAGCATATTGTTTCCCTTTTTATATGTTCACTAAGGATCAATCTGTTCCCAGAAACTTACTTAAATATCGTTATCTACAATTAGACAAAGCAATTGAAAATGCCACAAAATTAGGTTTTGAAAAAGGTGCAGCTTTATTTCCAATGGTTACAATGAATGGAGAAGAATGCCATAACGAGTGGGAAATAACATTTGAAGAAATACATAGAAATGGAGCTATTGCATTTGCTATTCATAATTATGTTCGCTTCACAAATGATTTTAAGTATTTAAAAGAAATGGGTATTGAGGTTTTAATTGCAATTTCTCGATTCTGGTCTCAAAGGTTTTCCTTTTCTAATGATAAAAATAAATATGTAATACTAGGGGTTACAGGGCCAAATGAGTATGAAAATAACATCAATAATAACTGGTATACTAATTATATTGCTAGGTGGTGTTTAGCTTACACAAAATATCAAATAAAAAATATAAAGAATCTATACCCTGAAGATTTTATTAAAATATTAAAAAAAATTAATTGGAATGAAAATGAACTAAGGCTGTGGGAAGATATAATTCAAAATACATATTTTCCTTACGATGATGAAAAAAAAATATTTATTCAACAAGATGGATTTTTAGATAAAGAATTTATTCCAGTTATTAAATTAGATAAATCAGCAAGACCAATTAACCAAAATTGGTCTTGGGATAGAATTTTAAGATCAGTATATATAAAGCAAGCCGATGTTTTACAGGGTTTTTATTTTTTCCCAGAAAACTTCACTAATGAGGAGCTAGAGAAAAATTATAAATTTTATGAACCTTTCACTGTTCATGAGTCTTCTCTGTCACCATCAGTTCATGCTGTTTTAGCTTGTCGAATTGGCTTAATAGATGACGCTTACAAGTTCTATCTTCAAACATCCAGATTAGATTTAGATGACTATAATATGGAAGTAGAGGAAGGGTTACACATTACAAGTATGGCTGGAAGTTGGATTAGTATTATTGAAGGGTTTTGTGGAATGCAAATAATTAATGATACATTATCCTTCAAGAACAAATTACCAAATAAATGGACATCTCTTTCTTTTAAAATTAATTTTAAAGGATCGATACTAGAAGTTAATATTATTGAAAATAAAATTAATTTTATTTGGAAAGGAGAATCCAAAATTAATATTATATCTAATGATAAAAGAATTACATTATAATGATTTTTAAAATCGAATTAAAATCAATTTAAATGAAAAAAATATTTATAATTACAGCTATTTGTTTAATGTGCTATAAATGTAACTCAACTAAGCCAGAACCAAGAGGTCCAAATGTGCATAAACCAATTTCAGATCAAAGCTTAGCTTCAGGAGTTATCTATGAAGCAAATATTCGTCAATATTCTAGTGAGGGAACTTTTAATGCTTTCACTAAAGATCTTCCTAAAATAAAAGAGTTAGGCGTGAATGTAATTTGGTTAATGCCTACTTATCCAATTTCTTCAACCAAAAGTAAAGGTCCACTAGGAAGTTATTATGCAATTTCAGATTATAAAGGAGTAAACCCTGAATTTGGAACATTGAAAGATCTTAAAAATTTAATTTATAATGCTCATCAAATGGGTATGTATGTTATTTTTGATTGGGTTCCGGGTCATACTGGATGGGACCATGTTTGGGTTAAAGACCATCCTGAATATTATTTAAAAAATGAAAATGGAAAAATCATAGACCCTATAGATCCAAGAACTGGTGAATCATTTGGGTGGACTGATGTAGCTGATTTAGACTATAACCAGCCTCAAATGCGTGCGGCAATGAAAGACGCTATGTTATATTGGATCAAAGAGTTTGATATTGATGGTTATAGAGTCGATCAAGCATATGCTGTTCCTTTTGATTTTTTAGAAGATGTTTTTAAAAGTATTCGCAAGATTAAACCAGTTTTTATAATGGGCGAGCTAGAACAGGACTCAGGAAAAAATAGCTATTTACCTCTTTTTGATGGATCTTATGATTTTCCTGGTTATGAATTAAATGTTGAAATTGCTCAGGGACATAAGACAGTAATTGACTATTTAAATCATATAGATGATTTTGTTTTGGATCATGATGATTCTCATTTTTTACTAAACTTTGTGAGTACTCATGATAAGAATGCGTGGAATGGAACTGCAAGGGAAAGATTTGGAGATGCTCAACATGCAATTATGGCTTCAAATTATTTACTTCCTGGGCTGCCATTGTTATATAGTGGAGTAGAATACGATTTAGATAAACGTCTTTTGTTTTTTGAAAAAGATAGTTTTCCGAAATTAGCTGGAGAAACGTATAAGCTTTTAAAAAAACTAGGTGATCTCAAAAAAAAACATCCTTCATTAAATTCCGGAAAAGTTCCAGGTTCATTTAATATAATTCAGACTTCATTGAGAGAAAAAGTTTTGGCATTTGAAAGAGTAAAAAAATCGGATACAATTGTTTTTATTGCTAATCTTTCTAAAGATCATATTGGTTTTACATCCATATACAACGGTCAATTTAAAAGATTTCAGGATGAAAAAATTAAAAAACTTTCTTTTTCATATGAATATAGAATGCAACCATGGGAGTTTTGGATTTTGACTAAGTAATAATAATTTATAACAATGAAACTTAAATCGATTACTATAATTTTAACTATTATGATAATGGCTTGTGAAAACAAACCCAAACCACTTGTGTTTGGTCATAGAGGCGCTAAAGGTCACGCTGCAGAAAACACTTTAACTTCAATTCAAAAAGCTATTGAATTAGGAGTTGATGGGGTTGAAATAGATGTTTTTAAATGTTTATCAGGAGAATTAGTAGTGTTTCATGATAAATCTGTTGAAAAACTCACAGATGGAAAGGGTTTTATCGAGCAACTTTCTTTGGACAGTATCAAGAAGTTGAATATTTCAGGAACAGAAAAAATCCCAACTTTAAATGAAGTTTTAGATTTAATTAATGGTGAAATAATATTAAATATTGAATTAAAGGGCTCTAATACGTCATTTTTAACACATCAATTATTAAATTCATATTTTGATTCAACTAATTGGAAACCAGAAAAAATTATTGTTTCTAGCTTTAATTGGAATGAACTTAGAGCCTTTCAACAATTAAATAAAAAGGTTAGAATTGCAATTTTAACTGAAAATAATCCTATTGATGCGATTCCGATTGCAAAAGAACTTAATGCATTTTCAATTAATCCAAATCATAAATTTTTAACAAAATTAAATGCAGCGATAATAAAGTCTGAAAATATTTTCATTTATACCTGGACAGTTAATGAAATAAAAGATATAAATAGAATAAAAAAAATTGGTGTTGATGCAATAATAACTGATTACCCAGAAAGAGTCAAATAAATAATTTTATTTTTTGAGGCTATAACTCTAATTTACTTATAGGAAAAATTTAAGCTGACCCTTTTTTGACCATAATCAAAATGGTATCTTTGTAAATATGGTAGAACAAGATTTTATTTTTAAAAAAGTTAAGCTTGTAAATGGATTTTCATCCTGGGAATCGCCGAGTAATATCGCATTGATAAAATATTGGGGTAAGTATGGTGAACAGCTTCCCGAAAATCCATCAATCAGTTTTACTTTATCTGAATGTAAAACAATAACTAAAATATATTATAGACCAAAAAAAGAAAAAGAAATTGATAATTTTTCTTTTTTATTTGATGGCTCCTTGAAGCCGTCTTTTAATAACAAAATTAATCAATTTATTAATAGAATTTCGATATATATTCCCGCTATTAAACATCATTTTTTTGAAATAGAAAGTCATAACACTTTTCCGCATAGTAGTGGGATTGCATCATCTGCTTCTGCTATGTCCTCTTTAGCTCTTTGTTTTATGGAAATCGAAAAACAAATTAACACTAAAATTTCTAAATTAGATTTTATTAAAAAAGCTTCTTTTTTAGCTCGTTTAGGTTCAGGTAGTGCCACAAGAAGTATTGAAGGACCGATTGTTTATTGGGGAAATTCTAAAGCATATGATGATTCAAGTTTATTATACGGAACCCCTTTAAATAATATTGCATCTGTTTTCACTACATATCAAGATACAATACTAATAATTGATAAAAATGAAAAGAGAGTGAGTAGTACTTTAGGACATCAACTTATGAAATCTAATCCATATGCCAAAAATAGATTTATTCAGGCTAATGAAAACATGAATCAACTTAAAGATGTTTTAATTAAAGGAGATCTTGATAATTTCATTAAAATCATTGAATTAGAAGCCTTATCTCTTCATGCAATGATGATGACATCATCTCCATCTTTTATTCTTATGCAACCAAACACATTGTTTGTTATAAATGAAGTTTATGAATTCAGGAAGCGAACCGCAATTCCAATTTGTTTCACGCTTGATGCTGGAGCAAACATACATTTACTGTACCCTCATCGATTTTTTAAAAAAGTTCAAAATTTCATAAAAGAAAAAGTGCTAAAGTACTGTGTTTCAAAGCAATTTATTAATGATCATGTTGGGGTTGGATCAAAAAAAATTTAACTTTATAGAATGAAAGGACCTTTATTTTATGCTAAAATTCTCTTATTTGGAGAGTATGGAATCATTAAAGACTCTAAGGGTCTTTCAATACCATACAATCATTTTAAAGGGTCTTTAAAAACATCAAATCTTGGTTTGGATGTTTTACAGAAAAAATCACATGTAAAAGTAAAAGAGTTTACATGCTTTCTTAAATCAATTGATTCAAAAGTTGTTTGCTTTGATTGGGATAAAGTTAATAACGATTTAGAAAAACATATATATTTTGACAGCAGTATTCCTCAAGGCTATGGGGTGGGAAGTAGCGGAGCCCTAGTAGCTGCAGTATATGATCGATATGCAAAGGATAAAATTACAGTTTTAGAGAATTTAACTAAGATAAAACTCCAAAAACTGAAATTAATTTTTTCCCAAATGGAATCATTTTTCCATGGAAAGTCTTCAGGCTTAGATCCATTAAATAGTTATTTAAGTTTGCCAATTCTTATTAATTCGATTGACAATATTGAATCAACAGGTATTCCGTCTCAAAACATGGATGGTAATGGTGCAGTATTTTTATTAGACAGTGGTCTTGCACGCAAGACAGCTCCAATGGTAAGTTTATTTATGGAAAATATGAAAAATGAATCTTTTAATAAAATGATGAAAAATCAATTTATTTCAACAACAGATATGTGTGTTGAAGATTTTTTAGGTGGTAATTATAAAAATCTATTTCTCAATTTAAAAGAGTTATCCAACTTAGTTTTTCATAATTTCAAACCAATGATTCCAGATCATTATAAAGACTTATGGTTAAGAGGTTTAAATACTAATTCTTATTATTTAAAACTTTGTGGGTCTGGAGGGGGTGGCTATATACTTGGTTTCACTCAAGATTGGATAAGAGCAAAAAAGGAACTATCGGGCTATGATATACAATCAGTATATCATTTTTAAATATTTATTTTGGTAAATAATTCAATACAAAGATTTTTTTATCAAATTATTGGATTTATTAGTTTGATTAGATTATTTAATATTCTTGTTCTTTGTTTTGCGCAATATTTAATTTCAATATACATACTGGAACCAGAAATGAGTTTTATTTCTTTAATCTTAGATATTAAGCTTTTTATAATTGTTCTATTAACAGGAATTTCAACTTCTTCAGGTTATATCATAAACAACTTTTATGATTCAGAAAAAGACAAGATTAATCGTCCAAAGAGATTTATTTTGGGAAACTTAATTTCAGAAAGGCACCAACTAAAAATCTATTTTATTCTGTGTTTAATTACATTTATTGTTTCTTTTTTTATTTCTATTAAAGCAGTTTTATTTTACTCTTTTTATATGTTTTCTATTTGGTTATATAGCTATAGAATTAAGAGGTTATATTGGATAAGTAATTTTTTTTCTACGGCACTAGCAGTATATCCATTTTTTGGAGTAACATTATATTTTGGAGCTTTTAGTTATGATGTAATCTTATACGCCTTTTTTTTATTCATACTATTATTTATTAGAGATTTAGTTAAAGACCTTCAAAATTTCAGAGGAGATTGGTCACAGCAGTACAGAACCCTTCCAATTGTTTATGGAGTTTTAAAAACGAAACTTCTTGCTTCTTTCTTCACCCTTATTAGTTTCATTTTAATTGTAGAGTTATTAAAAAATCCACTTGGAAATATGCGATTCTATTTTATTTCAAGTATTTTTTTTGTTTCAGTTTGGACAATTTTTTTATGGACAGCTTCAAAACAAAAGGAGTATCTTTGGTTGCACATTTCTTTAAAATTTTGGATATTAACAGGAGTTTTTAGTATTACTCTTATCAATTAGAGTCAAATCATGAAAAAAAATACCAATTCTGAATTACCTTCAACAGGTTCTTCAAATTCATTTAATTATAAACCTATTAGATTAAATAAATTTATTTCTAATTCTGGAATATGCTCTAGAAGAGAAGCAGATCAATTTATTAAATTAGGAATGGTTAATGTAAATGGTAAAATAATAATTGAAATGGGGCATAAGGTACTTCCCACTGATAAAATTAAGTGTGACGGTCAAAGTATTAAAGCAACAAGGCCATCCTATATTCTGCTAAATAAACCAAAAGGTTTTTTAGCAATGTCTTCAAGTAAAAAATCAAAAAAAACAGTTCAAGAATTAATTAACACCTCTGGTTCAAATAAACTTGTTCCAATTGATGATATGGGTAGAACAGTAACTGGTTTATTATTTCTTAGCGATGATGTTAATTTAAGAAAGAAAATTAATCATTCTAAAAAAGGAGTTAGAATGATTTATAAAATAACTCTTGACAAAAACATAACTCAATCTGATATTGAAATTGCTAAAAAATCTCAACTTATTTTTGACAAAGAAATTCAATTTAAGGATGTCTCTTACATTTTGGGTGGTACTAAGAAGGATATAGGAGTAGAGTGTTTTAACATCCCTTCGAGCGTTATTATAAAGTTTTTTAAAAAAATTAATTACACAATTGAGCACTTAGATAGAGTAACTTATGGTTCCTTATCTAAAAAGGAATTGCCAAGAGGAAAATGGAGATCACTTACCACTAAGGAATTGAGTTTTTTACAAATGCTTTAAAGATTTTATTCCCACCTCCAAAAACTTCAAACAAAAATACACCAAAGACTATTAAATACTCTAAAAGTATTAAGGTTGAGTTTTCTTGAAATCCATTTAAAGTATAAGCAGTATAAGACAGAAAAATAGTTGCACTCCATGCTATTGGGTAAAAGTATGGAGTAAATACACATAACATAACTAATGAGATTATATACCAAGGATGAACTGTAGTAGCAATAAAGAAATAGATACTAAGAAGTAATAATTGATTTGTTAATATTTTTTTTAAACTATCATTTTTTTGTAAAAAAGTAAAGAATAATGCAACTGAGATCAATAAAAAGGGAGTTATTTTCCCAAACTCTTGAATTATATTATACCCTTTAAAAAAAAATCCAAATTCTCGAATTACATAATAAAAGCTTGCATTAAATTCAAAACGATTAAACCACAGCTTTATAGTTTGAATGTAGTTGATGAAAAAGTTTTGACCTAAATACGGTATCCACAATATTGAAAAAAAAATGACAATTAAAAAAAAATAAGATATGCTTTTTTTAATTCCTAATTTTTTAAAAAACATTGGAATAAGCATTAGTGTAATAAGTTTTGAGCCCACTGATAATGCCATCATAATTGATGATTGTATAGTTTTATTTTTATATAGAAATAAAACTCCTGCAAGAAAGAAAAACATCATGATTCCCTCTCCATGAAGATTTCCAGTTAGCTCAATAATAACAAGTGGATTTAAAAAATACCAACCAATTTTTTTTAATGGCAATTTTAAAATATTCAACATTTTATATAATATGTAAAAAGTACATAACTCAAAAAAAATTATAATTATTCTTAAATAAAGAACAGAATCATTGAGATTGTTTTCACCAAAATATGATGCAGCTAAATAGCTCCATTGACTAATTGGGGGGTAGTTTGAAAAATGAATATTTGAGAGCTTCCCCATTCCGTTAAATAAGTCCTGAGCTAAAAAAAATAAATCCTTCTTAATCATCAAATCGTTAGGTGAATATAGGTATGGATTTATATTTATCAGCTGTAAATTTCCGTCCCAAAAAAACCTATAAAAGTCTTGAGACAATTCAGGTAATGAAATAATAAAAATCAATCTAAAAATTAAACCTAATATTAAAATTATTAATGGTGTAATTTTTTGAAACATTATTACTATAAAAGCTAGAAAAAGGACCCCATATGATAAAATTAAAGAGTCTGTTTCTGTTCTGTTTATATAGTAACCAATTAGTATATATAAAAACAGAGATAAAGAAAATATAAGAAATAAAATAACATTTAAATACCTGCGTTCTAGTTTCATTTAATTTCAATAAAAGATTTTATTGTAATAAATCCAAACCCTAAAAAAAGCAATAAATGGAAAGGGAACAAACCAAAGTCTCCATTTTCTCCTACATTAAAAGCGCTATATAATCCAAATAAAAAATAAAGTGACATTAAAGCTTCAATTATAGTATACTTGTTTATTGACTTTTCAAGATATCTGTTTTGAATCAGAGTCTTTTTATTATCAAGATTGAATTTTGGAGTCCGAATAAAAGGACTTTTTATGCCTAAATGACCCTTTATAACAGCAATAGAGTTATGTGCTGAAAAAGCAATTGTGATAGAGTAAAAAGCAAGAAACCTTAAAGTGTAGTCAAAGATACTAGCTATCCCAGATCCATATTTTTGTTTATGCAGAAACCAATAACAAACGTAAAACATTAAAGTGCTCAAAATAAATAGAGAGCTTATATTGAAGTACCAAGCGAGTTCAATCCATTCGTTCTTAATATATAACATAGGAACACTTAAAAACCCAATTAAAAAAATATTTAAAAACATAGTGCTATTTAGTAGATGAAAAGTAGCGTGAAACTTAGTTTTAAAACTAAGCTTATTTGATTTTAAAACGTTGTAAATATTTTTTCGAAAATTTTCAGCTCCACCTTTATTCCATCTGTATTGCTGAGATCGAACAGCGCTTATTACTACAGGTAATTCAGCAGGAGTGATAATTTTTTCTAAATAAATAAATTTCCAATCTTTAAGTTGAGCACGATAGCTTAAATCTAGATCTTCTGTTATTGTATCACATTCCCAATTCCCAGCGTCAATTATTGTTGATTTTCTCCAAACGCCTGCAGTACCATTAAAATTTATAAAATGATTTTTATAATTTCTCCCAACTTGTTCCAGCGTAAAGTGACCATCTAAACCAAAAGCTTGAACCTTTGTAAGAATAGAAAAATCACGATTAATATGTCCCCATCTAGTCTGAACCATTCCCACTTTTATGTTTTTAAAATAAGGAACTGTTTTAATTAAAAAATTAGGATTAGGTACAAAATCAGAATCAAAAATCGCAACGTATTCTCCTTTTGATTTTTTCAGCCCTTCTTTTAATGCCCCCGCTTTAAACCCAAAACGATTTTTTCTTTTTAAATGAACTATATCAATACCAGTATTTTTAATTTTATGGATTAATTTTTTAGTCAATTCAACTGAATCATCATCTGAATCATCAAGAACCTGAATTTCTAATTTATCATGTGGATATTTAATTTTTTCTACTGCATTTAATAATCTTTCAATAACGTATAATTCATTATAAATGGGGAGCTGTATGGTTACAAAAGGTATTTCATCTCTTTTGTTAAAGTCCCATTGAATTAATTTTTTTGATTTACTTTTTTCACTCATATAATTAATCAGTAAATTAAATTGAGCTATTGCATATAAAAAAATAACAATTAGTGAAGTAGAATATATAAAAATTAATGTGATTACTATAATTAATAATATTTGATATTGAATTTCAATCATTTTTTAAGATAGTACTTAAATATCCAACTTATTATTTTTAATCCTGCTAAAACAGTTCCTTTTAAAGTTCCAGACACTTTTGAATATCCTATTCTTTTTCTATATTTAACGGGAACTTCACAATAAGATATTCTGTTTCTTAAAACTTTTAATTGCATCTCAACTGTCCATCCATAAGTTTTATCTGTCATTTTTAAATTTTGTAATGCTTTCCATTTAATTGCTCTAAATGGTCCCAAATCAGTAAAATTACTTTTATATAAAAAGTTCATTAAAAAACAAGCTAATTTATTTCCAAAAACCTGTTGAGGCATCATAGAGCCTTTTTCTCTAAGATTTTTAACTCTAGAACCAATAACAAAGTCGACCTTTTTTTGAATAATAGGCTCGATTATTTTATTTACTTCTTCGGGATAATCTGAATAGTCGCCATCTAAAAAAACGAGTATATCTGGAGGATTCTTTTTAAGAAAATCTATTCCTTTAAGGCAAGCGTATCCATATCCTTTTTTTTTCTCTGTAATTACTGTAGCGCCATTTTCAAGAGCAACTTTAGATGTGTCATCTGAAGAGCCATTGTCAATGACAACAACTTCACGATAAATTTTGGGTATTGATTTTATTACTAAACCTATGGATCTTTCTTCATTTAAGGCTGGGATAATTATAGATAACTTCATTATACTTATTACGAGTCACTTACTTAATATTTAACTCAATTTGTTGTTGTGGAACAATGTATTTATCAAAATAAATACTTGAAAACTCATCTAATGTAAAAAATAGAGATATAGAAATAACCAAGACTATAGCTGCAAATAAAATTTTATTGATTTTTTTTTGCTTTTCAGAGTTTACACTACAGTCCTCTTTTTTATTGTAGCTTATTACTCCAATAATGACAATAAATAAACCAATAACTCTTAGAATAATTGCTCCAGCACCAATTGACCCATCTTCAGCATAAAAAAAATCTGCAAATGAAATAGCATATACCCCACTCATGAGCCCAAACTGAAACAAAACTACTGGCCCTATGCAGCATATTATTCCAGCCAAGGCAGCTGAAAGAGATACTTTAATAAGATGATAAGTTTTCCACATTTTAGATTAGATTTTTATAGTAACAAATTTAACATAATTTAATAATTATTGAATTATATTCAACTCCCAATTGTAGGGCAAATATTTTATTTTAGGATTATCCATTTTAACCCTAGAGTGTTTTTGAATAAAACTTAATAGGTTATTGGTGTTTCCGAAATCTTTTTTAAACCACAGAAAAATTTTTGAAATTTTAATTTCATTTTTATTAATTTCATTTTTATCAAAATCTTTTAAAAAAACTTTAGTTGCATCATCTAGTTGTTTATCGATTTTATATGGAAAATAAGCTAATTTAGAGAGCTTAGGACAGGAAATAGAGGCGCAATTTATTGCAAAATGAATTCTTGGATCCCCCATTTTTCTTAATATATCATGCTCTATCTCTTCCAAGGAATAATTGCTTGAATTATAATTTATTATTTTCTCCCCCCATGGATTATTAATGTCTTTAATGCTATTTATTGGGTAATTATTTAAAATAAGCTTTATAGTTAAAGCATTGTATGTGTTAATCCAATAACTCTTAATTTCATTTTTAGTCCAATGTTTTTTTGGATGATTTTTTTCAAGCACATTGATGTATGCATCTATTCCCTCTGTATTTTTGTTCCAATTAAAATAATCGACTTGTCCCTTTTCATTCACATATTTATTGAGTTCAATATTCCATCTTTCATGAATACTTCTTTGACAAATAAAGTTTAATGATAAAATAGTTAACAGTATTGTCAGTTTTATTTTCATATTACAATTTACAATTTGATTTTAAAATTTTAAACTCCTTACCAGAGACTTCTATGATTTTTGAATTAAGACTTTTAAATCATTATGTTTATTTATGTCTTCTTCAGTATCAATATCATTTAATTCTGTAAGATAAAAAATCGAACTTTTATAATCAACTTGATTAATACTGTCTTCAAGTACTTTTGAAGAACCCCATGATTTAATACTAAAAATCGAATCACTTAATTTTTTTAAGCCCAATAAATAGTAACCACCATCTGAAGCAGGGCCAAAAACAACATCATTATTCTTTAAGGCATTAAAGGCTTTCTTGAAAATTTTTTTTTCAATACTCCAAAGGTCAGTTCCGACAACACAGATGTTTTTATAGCCCACTTCAAACCCCCATTTAAATGCTTTATTCATTCGACTACCTAAATCTTTTCCATTCTGAACCTTTTGGTATTTTGTAAACGACCAATTATTGTCATTAGGTATAAAATCACTATGAAACACAACAATATCGTGATCTAGCTGTTTTAAAACTGAAATGGTTTTATTTATAATGAGGTTATAAACCTTTAAGGCTTCAGCTTTACCAATGGATTTTGCAAGCCTTGTTTTGACTTTTCCAATTAAAGAGTTTTTACAAAATACAAGAACTAAAGTGTTTTCCATCTTTAATATTATTTCCAAGCTACAGGTATTAGTTCTCCTTTAACCAAACCGTATTTTATGATATCTCTATCAGAAAGTTTAGATGTTAAATCAATTTTTTCACACTTGAATCCAATATTAGATAACCTGTTAAAAAAATCCATACCATAAATTCGAACATGATCATACTGACCAAAATGCTTATTTCGATCTTTAGGATTAATTATTGTGTGGTCTTCATAGCTTTTTTCTTTTTCCGCATCTAAAGGAACCTGAAGAATAGCTTTCCCACCTTTTTTTAAAACTCTATAAATTTCTCTCATTGCCTTTATATCATCAATAATATGCTCAAGTACATGATTACACAAGATCAAATCGTAAGTTTCATTTTTAAATGGAAGGTTACATAAATTTGCTTTTACATCTGCCAGGGGTGAATTTAAATCTGTGGTTGTATATGTCCAGTTTTTAAAATTTTTAAATTTTTTATAAAAAACTTGTTCTGGTGCTACATGTAAAACATTTAAAAATTGATTTTCTAAATTATGGTCGCTTGTAAGATATAACCATAATAATCTATGCCTTTCTAATGAAAGTGTGCCAGGGGAAAGGGCGTTGGGCCTAATTTTATTGTAACCATAAGAAAGAAATCGACTATACTTTTTCCCGTTAATTGGATCTGTAAACTTAGAACCTTTAAAGACCAAGGAAAGTAGTGGTTGAAGTAAGATACTTAGTTTGATTAAAACTATCCTTGGAAAAATTTTAAGAATTATTTGCATTATTAAATTGTTTCAGAGCCTAAAAAGGGTAATTCTTGATTAGAATTAATTCCTTGAGCTGAATCTATATACTTAAAAGTAGAAAGTAAATTAGGCTTCCCATCTATTAGAGCTATGTTATGCTCAAAATGAGCACTTGGCAGATTGTCTTTGGTGATAATACTCCAACCATCTTTTAAATGTTTGATCTTATGAGTTCCCATATTGATCATCGGTTCTATAGCTAAAACCATCCCGTTTTCAAGTTTTTTTCCTTGTCCTCTTTTTCCATAATTTGCAATTTCAGGTGACTCATGCATTGTTTTACCTAGACCATGTCCAACAAGTTCTCTTACAACGCCATATCCTTTTGATTCGCAATGATATTGAATCGCATAGCCAATATCTCCTACTCTATTTCCAGCTTTAAACTCTGCGATACCCTTGTATAAAGATTCTTTTGTTGTTTCTAATAAAAGTTTGATTTTTGAATCTATTTCCCCAACGGGAAAAGTGTATGCATGATCACCATAAAACCCATCTTTAAGCGCTCCACAGTCAATGGAGAGAACATCACCCTCTTTGAGTGGAGTGTCATTGGGAATTCCATGAACAACTTGAGAGTTTGGTGATACACATAAAGTATTAGGAAAATCATAAAGACCTAAAAAACCAGGCTCTGCCCCATTATCCCTTATAAAAGTTTCAGCTAGTTTGTCTAATTTAAGAGTTGTTACTCCTGGAATAATTTCTGAAGTAAGCATTCCTAGCGTTTTAGACACTATGATAGCACTTTCTCGAATTAATTCAATTTCTTCTCTTGACTTTATAACAACTTTACTCATCTATTAGAATTTCATAATAGGGGTTTTTATATGATTCACCTTGAATAATAGTCTCCAAATCTTTTGCTAAAGAAATATTAGGAAATTCTACAAATCGATTTATTTCTTTTCCGTTTTTATAAAAAATTAATGTAGGAACATTTGTTATGTTTAGTCCTTTTTCATAATTATCAGGTGTATGTTTTTCTCCAGAAACAGCATACATTTCAATTTTAGAAAGATCAAAACCGGAATAATCGATAAGCTTAAGCATCCCAGGTACTTCTCTTTCAGAATCCTCACACCATGTTCCCAAAAACAACTTAAGATTCATTTTTTTTAATAAAACTTTATTTTTTTCAACCCATCCAATGGGAACTTTATATCTATTATATTCTTCTTGAAACCATTCACTGTGCTCATATATAAGTAAATTTTGACGATTTATTTTACCCATTATAAACGGTTCTCCCTCTATAGTCTCTCCATAAATAATCGGAAGTGGAGATAAGCTTGAATTACAACCAAGTAGAATAAATATTATATATATTACTTTTTTCATCTGTAAATTACAATAGTGAATTCATCTTCATAGCTTCAGGCTTTTTAATATCTAGGATATCCAAGATTGTGGGTGCAATATTCCCCAAAACCCCATTATTAATTTTTCTCTTTTTACTATCCACTAGAATAACTGGAACTGGATTGGTTGTGTGTGCTGTATTTGGAGTTCCGTCATTGTTAATCATGTTTTCACAATTTCCATGATCTGCAATTATTAAACTAGTATAGTTCATTTTTATAGCAGCCGTAATTACTTCACTAGTACATGAATCAACAAATTCACAAGCCTTTATTGCTGCATTAAGATTTCCAGTATGGCCAACCATATCTGGGTTTGCAAAATTTAAACATATAAAGTCAGGTTGATCATCATTCATTTTTTTTATAATTGAATTTTTTATTTCAAAAGCGGACATTTCAGGTTTTAAGTCATAGGTTGCTACTTTTGGTGATGGACATAAAATTCTATCCTCATTTTTGAAAGCTTTTTCTCTTCCTCCATTGAAGAAAAAGGTAACATGAGGATATTTTTCAGTCTCTGCTATTCGAACTTGAGTTTTTCCAGCCATAGATATAACCTCTCCTAAGGTATCTTTTAAATTTTCTTTATCAAAAATTACTTTAATATTTTTAAATAATGAATCATACTTTGTAAGAGTTAAGAAATAGAGTTTGATCGGATTTATTTTAAATTTCGGATATGATTTTTGAGTTAATGACTGAGTTAATTGTCTTCCTCTGTCAGTTCGGAAGTTGAAAAAAATCACTATGTCATTTTCCTCAATTTTAGCTACGGGTTGATTGCTTATTGTGTTAACTAAGGGAGGAATGAACTCATCGGTAATCCCTTTCAAGTAATTTGATTCTAATTCCCCTATTAAATCATCAGTATTCTTTCCTTCATTTTTTAGTAAAAGATTATGTGCTTTTTTAACTCTTTCCCATCTTTGATCTCTATCCATAGCGAAATACCTACCAATAAGTGTAGCAATTTTAGCACCAGTTTTCTTGAGTACTGGTTCTATTTCTTTAATAAAATCAATTGCCGATTTTGGATCAACATCTCTACCGTCAGTAAAAGCATGAATATAAAGTTTATTTAAATTCTCACTCTTAGCAATTTTTAATAATTCAATTAAATGGTTGATATGAGAATGTACACCTCCATTAGAAAGTAAACCTAAAAAATGAACTTTTTTATTATTTTTCTTAGCATAGTTATAAGCCTCTATTATTGTTTTTTCTTCTTTTAATTTATTGTTTTCAATAATCTTATTAATTTTAGCCAGATCTTGGTAAATAATTCTTCCAGCCCCTAAATTCATATGACCGACCTCACTATTTCCCATTTGATCCTCAGGAAGGCCAACGTGTTTTCCATGAGTAAGTAACTCAGCGTTAGAGTAATTTTCATATAGGCTGTCGATGAAAGGTGTTTTAGCATTTGTAATTGCTGACACAGAAGGGTTTTTTGTTTTACCCCAACCATCAAGAATCATTAATAAAGCTTTTGACATTTTGAATGTTATATATTCAAAGATAACAATTCAATAAGCTTATTTGTGACTATGCGAACGAAAAAAAATATTGTTACTTTGTGAAAAAAAGTGATTTTAGGTACAGTATATCGTTCTACGGGTAGTTGGTATAAAGTTGTTACTGCTGCTAAAATTATTAATTGCCGCATTAAAGGCAAGCTGAGGTTAGATGGCATTAAATCTACTAATCCTGTAGTCGTTGGAGACAAAGTTGTCGTCATGGAAGATCCATCATTTGGGGAGAATAACGGATTAATTGTTGAAATTAAACCACGAGAAAATTATATAGTAAGAAAATCTGTAAATCTATCTAAACAAACTCACATTATTGCTGCAAACATTGATCATGCATTTTTATTAATAACAGTCAATAATCCTCCAACTTCATGTGCTTTTATTGATAGATTCTTAGTTACAGCCGAGGCATATAAAGTTAATTCAACTTTAATATTTAATAAAATTGACACTTATGATTCCAATATAAAATCTAAAACTAACGAATTGGTAAAAATATATGAAAATATTGGCTATAATTGTATAAAAATCTCAGCATTAAAGAGACAAAACGTGAACAAATTACAGAACGTAATTTCAAATAAAGTTTGTATGTTTTCAGGACACTCTGGAGTTGGAAAATCAACACTAATAAATGCTTTATCTCCTAACCTTAATCTTCGTACTTCTTCAATTTCTCAACAACATCAGCAAGGTCAGCATACAACAACATTTGCCGAAATGTTTGATTTAGGAAATGGAGCTAAGTTGATAGACACTCCAGGTATAAAAGGTTTTGGATTGGTAGATATGGAAAAAAATGAAATAAGTAAATATTTTCCCGAATTTAATAAATTTTCTCAAAAATGTAAATTCAAGGATTGTCTCCATGTCAAGGAGCCAGGTTGTGAAGTTAAAAGTGCTATTGATAATATGTTGATTTCATCTTCTCGTTACAAAAGCTATATTCAACTTTTAGAGGATGATAGAACTTATAGGAACTTATGAGACTTTTAATTCAAAGAGTTGAAAAAGCGCAAGTTTTAGTGTCAAATGAAATAGTTGGAAAAATTGACAAAGGATTGTTGGTTTTTCAAGGAGTTGAAGATTTTGATAATCATGATGATATTAATTGGTTAGTAAATAAGGTTATTAATTTGAGAATATTTAATGATTCAAATAATGCAATGAACTTATCAGTCAAAGATATAGAGGGGGAAGTTTTAGTCGTGAGTCAGTTTACTTTAATGGCTTCTTTGAAAAAAGGAAATAGACCTTCGTATATAAAAGCTTCAGGTCAAAACCATGCTAATTTAATGTATAAAAAACTTATTACAGAGTTAGAGTTTTCATTAGGAAAGCTAATTCAGACTGGTATTTTTAGAGCAAACATGAAAGTTGAGCTAGTTAATGATGGACCCGTTACCATATGGATGGATTCTAAGGATAAGCAGTAGGGGTGGTAGCTACCAGATATTAACCTCTGGAGTGAGATTAATTTCAAAAACATCGAGTACTTCTTTCCTTATTTTTTTAGATAAATTGAAAATTTCGAGTCCTGAAGAATTACCATAATTAACTAGTATTAAAGCTTGATCCTTATGAACTCCCGCATCTCCATCTCGATAACCTTTGTAGTTTAATTTTTCAATTAACCAAGCAGCTGGAATTTTATATTTGTTTTTAGATGGATAATTGGGTATTTCAGGATATTTTTTTAGTAAAACCTCAAACAGAACCTCATCAATTATTGGATTTTTAAAAAAGCTACCGCAATTTCCAATTTGCTTTGGGTCAGGAAGTTTTGAGGTCCTAATTTCTATTACAGCTTTTGCAATTTTTGATGGACTAAGAGAATTTTTTTTAACTATTTTTTCAATATCCCCATATTTTGTAGCAAACTTATGGTGACCTTTTTTTGATAGTTTAACCTTAACTGAGGTTATTATATAATTGTTTTTTTCTTGATTTTTAAAAATGGAATCTCTGTATCCAAATTCACATTCTTCAACTGAAAATACTTTAGATTTTAAAGTTTTAATATTAATAGCTAAACATTCCACAAACACTTCTTTTAATTCTACCCCATAAGCTCCTATATTTTGAATAGGTGCAGCACCAATATTTCCTGGAATTAGCGCTAGGTTTTCAACTCCTCCATAATTATTTCTTATTGACCAAATCACAAATTCATGCCAGTTTTCGCCTGCATTAATATTAACTATTACATGCGAGTTGGTTTCTTTTTCAACTGAAACACCCTTTGTGTTTATATGTATAGTTAATCCATTAAATTTTTTAGTCCACAAAATATTACTTCCACCTCCCAAAACTTTTATAGGTAGAGAATTAGATTTAAGAATACTAATCAAATTTGATGTTTTCTCTATTTTGCAGTATCGATAGGTAGTGCCTTTAACTCCTATAGTAGTCAAATTTTCAATTGATTTATTTTCTTCTAATTGAATCATTTATCTAAGATAGAAAAGACTTATTAATCTTTAGAGGCTTTATTTTGTTTTTTAGATTTATTCATTTATCATTAAGTTTTTTAAATACAAACAGCCTTGTTACTTTTGTATTGCATAAATTAGATAAAAACATGTCAATTCCCACAAAGTTTGTTCCATCGGCAGTTGAAGATAAATGGTACAAATATTGGTTAGAAAATGATTTCTTTAAATCTACTCCTGATAATCGTAAGCCATATACAATTGTAATTCCCCCTCCTAACGTTACTGGAGTTTTACATATGGGACATATGATGAATAATTCTTTACAAGATATACTTATCCGAAGAGCTAGAATGCGAGGCTTTAACGCTTGTTGGGTTCCAGGTACAGATCATGCGTCAATAGCTACTGAAGCAAAAGTTGTTGAAAAACTCAAAAAAAAAGGAATTTTAAAAAAAGATCTTTCACGTGACGAATTTTTAAAGCATGCTTGGGAGTGGACCGATGAGTACGGTGGAGTTATCCTTGAACAGTTAAAAAAAATTGGATGTTCTTGTGATTGGGATAGAACCAAATTCACATTAGACCCTGAAATGTCAAAATCAGTAATTACTGTTTTTATTGATTTGTATAATAAAGGATTGATATACAAAGGATATAGAATGGTGAATTGGGATCCACAAGCTCAAACTACTTTGTCAGACGAGGAAGTTATACATAAAGAAAAAACAGGTAGTTTATTTTATATTTCTTACAAGGTTGATGGTTATGATGAATCACTTGTAATCGCCACAACTAGACCAGAAACTATACTAGGTGATACAGCAATATGTGTTAACCCAAAAGACGATCGATACAAACATCTTCATGGAAAAAATGCAATAGTACCAATATGTGGAAGATCTATACCTATAATACTCGATGAATATGTTGATGTTGAATTTGGAACGGGTTGTTTAAAAGTTACTCCAGCTCATGACCCAAATGATAAAAGCTTAGGAGAAAAACATAAATTAGATTTTATAGATATTTTAAACCCTGATGGTTCACTAAATTCATTTGGTTTGCAATATGAAGGGCAAGATAGATTTGCAGTTAGAAAATCTATAGTTAAAGACATGGAAGGTCTTGGATGTCTTGTGAAAAAAGAAAATCATACAAGTAAAGTAGGCACATCAGAAAGAACCAACGCAATAATAGAACCTCGAGTTTCTGAACAATGGTTTTTGAAGATGAAAAATTTAGCAAAACCTGCTATAGGGGCTGTTTTAGAAGCAAATGAAGTTCAATTAATTCCGAAAAAATTTAAAAACACTTACCGTAATTGGATGGAAAATATTACAGATTGGAATATATCTAGGCAATTATGGTGGGGTCACAGAATTCCAGTATATTATTATGGAAAGAATAATGATCATTATGTAGTTGCCGAGTCAAAAGAAAAAGCTTTAGAATTAGCAATAATTAAATTTGGAAACCCAAATATGTTAATTTCAGAATTAAGGCAAGATGCTGATGTTTTAGACACATGGTTTTCTTCGTGGTTATGGCCAATTTCAGTTTTTGATGGAATAAATAAGCCTAACAATGAAGAGGTGAATTATTATTATCCAACTCAAGACTTGGTAACCGGTCCAGATATATTATTTTTTTGGGTAGCTAGAATGATAATGGCAGGTTATGCATTTAGAGATAAATTTCCTTTCTCAAAAGTGTATTTAACAGGAATAGTTCGTGATCAAAAAGGACGAAAAATGTCTAAGCAATTGGGTAATTCTCCAGAGGCATTAGGTTTGATTAATGAATATGGGGCAGATGCTGTAAGAGTAGGACTCATGCTTAGCTCTGCAGCTGGAAATGATTTGTTATTTGATGAAAGTTTGTGTAAACAGGGTAAAAATTTTACTAATAAAATTTGGAATGCATATCGTCTAATTGATAGCTGGAACGTAGATTCAAAAATTGATCAACCCATTTCTTCTAAAGACGCAATATTATGTTTTGAACATGCATTTAATAAAGCTCTAGAAACTGTTGACGATCATTTTGAAAAGTATAGAATGTCAGATGCATTAATGACTGTTTATAAACTGATATGGGATGATTTTTGTTCCTGGCTACTAGAGATTACCAAACCTGATTATGGATCTTCAATTGATGAAACATCAATTAATCAAATTAAGATTCAATTTCAAAAAATATTAAAATTAATTCATCCTTTTATGCCTTTTATTTCAGAAGAAATATGGCATATAATTAAATCAAGAAGCAAAAAAGAATCTTTAGTTATTAGTTCATGGCCGGTTCAAAAAAAATATAGTAACTCAGTTTTGAAAAATTATGATACTTTAAAGCAAATTGTTGGATCTGTAAGGCATTTTCGAAAAGAAAATAGTTTAAAACAAAAATTTCCACTAAGTCTTTTTTACTATAAAACTAACTCCATTAAATTTACAGAAGTTATTTTGAGGCTTGCACAACTTGATAAAATCGAATTTTCTAATAAAAAAATAAAAGAAAAAGGAGGTGTATTTAGAGTAGGAGTAAATGAATTTTTTATTCCTTTAGAAATAAAAATAGATTCAAAAAAAGAATCAATTAAAATTAATGACGAACTAAAACATTTAGAAAAATTTCTTGGTTCAATAATGAATAAATTATCGAATTCTCGTTTTGTTGAAAATGCTCCAAATGATGTAATAGAGTTAGAGATGAAAAAAGCTAATGACTCCAGAGAAAAGATTGAAAACCTTCAAAGTAGACTAGAAAGTTTAAATTAAAACAGAATTTCCGCTTAATTATCAAACTCTTCTTACTAAATTTAAATAGAAGATATTATAGTTTTAGCACCTTTTGCAACTTGATCTAAAATGACATTTATAGGGACGTCAATTGGTAGCAATAAATCTACTCTTGAACCAAACTTTATAAAACCAGCATCATCACCTTGAGTCACTTTATCGCCTTCTTTAGCGTAATTCACTATACGTCTAGCTAATGCACCCGCAACTTGTCTATAAAGAATCTCTCCATACTCAGAAGATTTAATCACAATTGTAGTTCTTTCATTTTCTTCTGATGATTTAGGATGCCAAGCGACTAAATATCTCCCAGGATGGTATTTACTATAGGTAACCATTCCACTTATAGGATATCTCGTCACATGTACATTTAATGGAGACATAAAAATAGAAATTTGTCTTCGATTGTCCTTAAAATATTCCTTTTCAAAAACAGACTCAATTACAACTACTTTTCCGTCAGCAGGGGAAAGAACTTTTTTACTATCTGGATTAATAAATCTTTTTGGATTTCTAAAAAATTGTAAAATTATTATTAACACAAAGATTGCTGAAAATTGAATAAAATTTTTCAATAATGAATTTGTAATAATGTATTCTGAAAAAACAGAAACAAAAACAGTTATTATGAAGCTAGTGGTAATAATAAAAAACCCTTCTTTGTGAAACATTTAAAATTGATTTAAAATATAAAAACTCCATGGAGCAATAAAAATAATACTATCCATTCTGTCATAAAAACCTCCATGACCTGGTAAAATATTACCTGAGTCTTTAACCCCAGCATCACGCTTTATTTTAGACTGAACTAGGTCTCCTAGTGTAGCTAAAACTGGAATTAAAATAGAACAAATAATAATTTGAATAGGTTTTAGATCTATTTTTAAAGTATAGAATATTAGAGCTGCAAAACAAGTAAAAACAAATCCACTCCAAAATCCTTCCCATGATTTATTTGGTGAAATTCTTAATAGTAATTTGGTTTTTCCAAATTTTTTCCCAAACAAGTATGCGAAAGAGTTATTTGTCCAATTTAAAACAAAAACAAATAATAATATTTCAGGATTAAAAGTTCCTTTTGAAAAAGGTATTACTATTATAAAAAAACAACTAAAAACTACATATCCATATGTCAAAAAGATAATTATCAATTTTTTCTTATATGCATCTTGAAACAACCATTTTAGCATTAAAAAATGAGAGGCTAGAGTAACATAGAGTATAATTGAAATTGTATTTTTGTTAAATTTTTCTCTTAAAAAATAAAAGCACATAAAGCCTAGTAAAATATATGGGGTGATATAATTTAACTGTAATAATTTTTGAAATTCAAAAATTGCTAAACAAGAAAAGCAGAATATAATAAATGAAAACAATCTTACATCATAAAACAAAGAGACCATTATTATTGAAGCATATGCAATTCCAGTAAATGATCGAATAATTATGTTATTCATTTTTCACTCTTGAAGTAGTAAATAAATTTTTTTTGCACTATTTCCTTGAGATAAAAAATCAGATTCTTTATCTGTATTTTTAGCATTTAGTGTAGTTATATTTGATGGTAAATTTTTAGAATAAAACGCTTTTAATTTACTCATTCCTTCACTGACATCTCTGGCAAATTGAGCTATTCTTGCTTTTACTATAATGTTTTCTGGTAACTGGGTTAAATTTAAGTTTTTGATTTGATTACTTGAAATTAAAATCCCACCTGTATTTGCAATAAGAAACTCACAATTTATAAATGCTACTTTTTTTTCTTTAACGATTGTGGTTTCTTTATTGATTTCCAAATCAAAATTTTTTGCAATTTCTGAATCTAATGCAAATACATCTGATTTTATCCAATTATTCTCATGGAGTATATTCTTGAAAAATTTTTCAAAATCAGAATCAGAATCAGAAAATAAAAAACGACCTCCTTTTTCTGTAAAATTATGAGCAAATGCTATTTCAACTGGATCTTTTTTTTCTGGCATAAAAGGACTCTCAGATTTTTTAATCCCTTGAGTAACTTTTTTTTGGCCAAAAAAACTTTTCCAAAAACTCACAATTTCTAGTTATTTAATTTTTATTCATTGGATTTAAGTAAACTTTCTTTAGACTTTTCATCATAAGGACGATCTCCTAAAATTTTAACTAAATCATTTTTAAAGATAACTTCTTTTTCTAAAAGACGCTCAGCAAGTGCTGTCAATTTTTCTTTATTTGAACTAAGGAGCTCACAAGCTCTTTGATATTGCTTTTCGATTAGTTTTGATATTTCACTATCAATTTTTCTTGCAGTGTCTTCAGAGTAAGGTTTTGTGAAGTTATAATCCCCTTGCCCTGACGAATCGTAATAAGTAATATTTCCAAGATTCTCACTTAAACCATAAATAGAAACCATAGCCCTAGCTTGACGTGTAACTTTTTCTAAATCACTTAAAGCGCCGGTTGAAATTTTGTTAAACATTACCTTTTCAGCAGCTCTTCCTCCTAAAGTTGCACACATTTCATCAAGCATTTGTTCTGTCCTAACTATCATCCTTTCCTCAGGCAAATACCATGCGGCTCCTAAGGATTGTCCTCTAGGGACTATAGTCACTTTGACTAAAGGTGCAGCAAATTCAAGAAACCAACTTACTGCAGCATGACCAGCTTCGTGATAAGCAATAGTTTTTTTCTCATCTTTTGTTATTATTTTATTCTTTTTTTCTAGGCCACCAACAATTCTATCAACAGCATCTAAAAAATCTTGTTTTCCTACAGCTTTTTTATTTTTTCTTGCAGCAATTAGAGCGGCTTCATTACAAACATTTGCAATGTCTGCTCCAGAAAAACCTGGAGTTTGTTTAGCTAAAAAATCAACGTCTAAGGCTTTAATCGTTTTTAGTGGTTTTAAGTGAACTTTAAATATTTCTCTTCTTTCATTAAGATCAGGAAGATCTACATAAATTTGACGATCAAATCTTCCTGCCCTCATTAAAGCTTTATCTAATACATCTGCCCTGTTTGTAGCGGCTAAAACAATAACATTTGAATTGGTTCCAAATCCATCCATTTCGGTTAATAATTGATTAAGAGTATTTTCTCTTTCATCATTTGAACCTGTGAAATTACTTTTCCCTCTTGCTCTTCCAATAGCATCTATTTCGTCAATAAAAATGATTGCAGGAGACTTATCTTTTGCTTGTTTAAATAGATCTCTAACTCTAGATGCTCCAACTCCAACAAACATTTCTACAAAATCTGATCCAGAAAGAGAAAAAAATGGAACTTTTGCTTCACCCGCAACCGCTTTAGCTAAAAGAGTTTTTCCAGTTCCAGGCATTCCTACTAACAAGGCTCCTTTTGGAATTTTACCCCCTAAAGCAGTATATTTTCCCGGATTTTTTAAAAAGTCTACAATTTCTTGAACTTCTTCTTTTGCTCCTTCAAGTCCTGCAACATCTTTAAAAGTTGTCTTTATATCTGAATTTTGATCAAAAAGTTTAGCTTTAGATTTTCCGATATTAAAAATTTGACTTCCTGCTCCTCCAGCTCCCCCTCCTGACATTCTTCTCATTAGAAAAATCCAAACACCAACGATAATTATAATTGGAAGAAAGCCAATAATTATATCTAACCATTTATTCTCGACAGTATTAAATTCATATTTAAAATCTATTCCTTTTTCTTCAGCTTTTTCAAGTTTTCTTTGAAAAAGCTCAAGGTTGCCAACTTCGAATTGATAATGAGGTCCTTTTATGTTTTCTTGCCCTAAGAAGTTTTCAGATTTAACTCTTTGATGTTCAGCCTTGGATAAAACATCTTCTTTTAAAGAAATTTGAGCTAAATTTTTATTGATAACTATTATCTCTTTTACATCTCCAGCATTAAGGTATTTTTCAAACTCACTAATATTTGTTTTTCCAATATTATTAAAATTTGAATCACCACTAAAGAAACTCATTCCTAATAAAATAGTTATCACGATTCCATATACCCAATATATATTAACTTTAGGTTTTTTAGTTTTTTTATCTTTATTGTTTTCCATAATTATTAATAATTTGATGCAATTTGAATAGACCGGGCATCACCCCAAAGATTTTCTAAATTATAACGATCTCTTATTTGTTTTTGAAAGACGTGAACAACTACATCAATATAATCAATTAAAACCCATTCTGAGTTTTCTTGACCTTCTGTATGATAAGGTTTTTCTTTAAGGTTTTTACTTACGTTTTTTTGAACAGAGTTAACTATTGCATTAACGTGGGTGTTCGATGTGCCATTACAAATTATAAAATAACTACACACTGTATTTTGAATCTCTCGAAGATCCAGTATATTAACTTTAACACCTTTTACGTCATCTATCCCTCCAATAATTTTTGATATTAGAGTTTCTGTATTTGGGATATCTTTAATCATTAAAATATTTAATTTTGTACAAATTTATTATTTCTTAAACGTTAGATTTTATGTATCAACTAAACTTACGCAAACTTAGTGCCAGTAGCTCAACAAACAAAGAATTAAAAGATCTACTTAAATTAAATAATTTAAAGTCCGGTGATGGTGTTTGGACCTTAAATCAAACAGATGGATTTGGACAACTTGGTTCTGTGTGGGAAGGAGAGGCTAATAGTCATCTGGCTTTTAGCTTATATAAAAAATTCGAAGATTTAAATCCAAAATGGATTTACTCTATTAATTGCGCTTCTGCACTAGCTGTACTTAAAACACTTGCCCAATTCAATGTGCCAGATCTATCGATAAAATGGCCTAACGACATTTTGTCAGGAAATAAAAAAATTTGTGGAATATTGGCAGAAAATCAAATAAAAAGTAATGAAATAAAATCAATAATTGGTATTGGAATCAATTTATATGAAAAGACATTTTTAAAATTACCAAACGCTACAAGCGTTTATATTGAAACGCAAAAAAAGCTTTCCTCAGATTTTTTTATTGATAAATTATCAAAAAATCTAATTATTTATACAGCTATGTGTACTAATTCTTTAGCTGAAAGTTTAAGTAAAATGTTTAATGAAAAACTATTTTTTTTAAAACAAAAGATTCTTTTTGAAATTAACGGCGAACTTGTAAATGCTAGAATTAATAAAGTTCATATAAATGGATTACTAGAATTAGAATTTAAAAACAGAGAAGTTAAAAGTTTCCAGCCTAAGGAAATTAAAATGATTTACTGAGAACTCCAAATATCTGGAGATTTTCTCCATTCACTTAATTTAGATAATGAATCGGAGTTAATCATATTTTGATTTAGTGCTTCATTAATTAAGGTGTCATAATCACTTAAAGTATTTAATTTTAATTTTAATTTTTTAAAATTTTCATCAGCAATTTTAAAGCCATAAGTGAAAAGACCTAACATGCCTATAACACTTGCTCCTTTATTCTTAAGTGCCTCAACAGCAATTAGACTGCTTTTTCCAGTAGAAATCAAATCTTCAATCACAACTACTTTTGAGTTGTCAGGTAAATAGCCTTCTATTTGATTTTTTCTGCCATGTTTTTTCTGTTCTGGCCTAACGTATATGAATGGTAAATTCAGCTTTTGAGCAACTAAAACCCCTATTCCTATTGCACCAGTAGCAACTCCAGCTATTATAAATTTTTCATTTTTATAAATAGATTTAGCTTGAATCGCTAGCTGATTACATAAATAATTTCTAATTTCAGGATAAGATAATGTTATTCGATTATCACAGTAAATTGGAGACTTCCATCCACTAGCCCACAAAAAGGGATTTTCAGGATTCAATTTAATTGCATTAATTTGTAAAAGATAATTTGCAGTTTCTACTGCGGTTTGTTGATCAAAAATCATATGCAAATGTATAAAGTTTTTTTAAATCATAAGCCCCTTATTTTAACAACCTCCATTGTTAAAAATACAGATATAACTCCACTAATTCATTCTAAATTTTCGGACTCTTCAATTATAATTAAAGCATTAAAGTCAAAAAAAACCAAATGTGTTTATTATTACAATTCAGATTCAGAAAAACTAATGAAACATCTGCAAAACCATTTTCCTATTATAGAAGCTGCGGGTGGAATGGTTAAAAACAATAAGGATCAATTTTTATTAATTTACAGAAATGGAAAATGGGATTTACCTAAAGGTCATCTGACTAAAAAAGAAATGATAGTTGATGGCGCAATAAGAGAAGTGATAGAAGAAACAGGAGCTCTTGATTTAGTTTCAAGATCAATTTTACCTACAACATATCATATATATAAAAAAAATGGACAATACATGTTGAAAAAAACTTATTGGTTTTTAATGGATACTTTTTATAAAGGAAATTTAAAGCCCCAAATTCAAGAAAATATTGAAAAAGCTGTTTGGAAAAATAAAGATGAAATTAAAAATGCAATGAAAAACATGTATTCAAATATAATGCTGCTTTTTAATTTTTATTTTGATGAGAAGTTCACAGCTGATGGAACTAAAGATTTGTAATCCCCCTTATTTTTAATAATATCTCTAACAATACTGCTACTTATAAATGAGGTTTTAGATGAAGTTAGAAGAAAAACAGTTTCTATACCTGATAATTTTCTATTTGTATGTGCTATTGCTTTTTCAAACTCAAAATCAGCAGGATTTCTTAATCCTCTTAAAATAAAATCAGCATCAATTGATTTACAATATTTTATTGTTAAACCCTCATAAAAGTGGACTTTAATCTTTTTGTATTTACTAAAAACACTATCGATAAAAGCCATTCTTTTTTCAATTGAAAACATATATTTTTTCTCACTATTTATTCCTACACCAATTATTATTTCATCAAAAAGTGGGAGAGCACGAAGAATGATGTCTTCATGACCATTTGTTATTGGGTCAAAAGATCCGGGAAAAAGAGCACGTTTCATTTTAAGGTATTTTTATTAAAATTATGAATTTTTAATCATTGCTTCATTTAATAGGTCTTCAAATAACTCATGAAGTTCAATTCCAGCAGCTTTACATTGTTTGGGAATGATACTTTCACTTGTTAATCCTGGCACAGTATTTATTTCTAGTAAGTGAGGGATGTTTTTTATAAAGATAAACTCACTTCGACAGATACCTTTTAATTCCAATTTATTATATAGAAATTTAGCCATTTCACTTACCTTTTTGAGCATTTCATATGAAATTTTAGCAGGTGTAATTTCTTCAGCCTTACCTTGATATTTCGCTTCATAATCAAAAAAATCATTTTCAGAAATGATTTCAGTAATCGGAAGACAAATAACATCGTTTTTATTTCTGTAAACTCCAACAGACACTTCTCTACCTTTCAATTCAGATTCAATTATAATTTGACTATCTTCTTTAAAGGCGTTTTTAATACCTAAATTAAGATCTCTTATGTCGGTTATTCTATATACTCCAAAACTACTTCCTGCTCTGTTTGCTTTAACAAAACAAGGAAGACCAAGCTTTTTAACAATTTCTTTTTCTTTAAATAATTCACCTTCATTAAGGTGAATTGACTTTGCAGTTGGAATATTATATTTCTTAACAACAGAGAGGCAATCTCTTTTGTTATATGTTAAAGCTGCAGGAGAATAGTCACAGCTTGTGTGTGGGATTTTTTGAAAATCAAGTTTGGCTGCTAATTGACCATCTTCTCCAGGTGGACCATGAAGTGCATTGAAAATCACATCAAAATCATGTTGAACATCTTCAAAAAAAAATGAGAAATTATTTTTCGAAAAAGATATTTTTTCAGTTTCAGATATTTTAATAAACCAATTTTGAAAATCAAGAACTAGAAGAAAAGCATTCCAACCTGATTTTTTTAAAGTTTCTAAAACTAGTGTTCCACTTTTCAGGGAGATATTTCTCTCTGAACCATAGCCTCCGCAAGCAACACCAATAATACTTTTACTTTTATTTAACATTACTACAAAGGTAGCAGATTTAATAGCATTGCAAAAGTGTTATATTTGCTACAAATTTCTATATGAGTTTTCTAAAATTTTTAATTTCAGGTACTTTTGTGAAACTGATAATTAAGTCAATTGTTTTTTTAACTTTTTTCATTATTTTGACCTTAAAAGCTCTAGAACTAATCACCTATCATGAAAAGCATGAGCTAGTCCCTGATATTTCTGGAATTGAATTAAATGATGCAATTAAGATTCTTAATGAAAATTATTTACGATATGAAGTAATTGATTCTGCTAAATTTAATCCTAAACTTCCACCTTATGCTGTAATAGAAGTATTTCCAGTACCGTTAAGTGAAGTTAAAAAAGATCGTAAAATTTATTTAACATTAAACCCTTCCGGATATAGGAAAATTAGTATTCCAAATATTATTCAAATTACACGTCGAAATGCTGAATCTATGCTAAGGGCGGTAGGGTTTGATATTGGGAAAATAATGTACAGAAACAACATAGGAAAAGACATGGTTTTAGAAATCAGGTATCAAGGAAAAGTAATAGCCCCAGGATCTGTTTTACCCAAGACAACAAAAATAGATTTAATTTTAGGCAATGGTATTCGCTAATGAAAAATGAACCAATAGCTATTGACGAAAATTTACATGAGCACTTTAACTTTAAAGCAGACAAAGGACAAGACCCTCTTCGTGTAGATAAATTTTTGATGAATAGGATTGAAAATTCAACTAGAAGTAAAATTCAACAGGCAGCCAAGTCCGGAAGTATCTTCGTAAATGGATCTATTGTAAAGTCTAATTATAAAGTAAAAGGGGGTGACAATATTCGAGTTTTATTTACACACCCCCCGCATGAAAATCTTCTGATCCCTGAAAATATTCCAATAGATATAGAATATGAAGATGATTTTCTTATTATAATTAATAAACCTCCCGGGATGGTTGTTCACCCTGGACATGGTAATTATTCAGGCACGATGATAAATGCGCTTTTATATAAATTTGAAAAACTACCTGTAAATAATAATCATAGGCCGGGATTAGTTCATAGGATTGACAAAGACACCTCAGGTCTTTTAGTTATTGCTAAATCAGAGTCTTCAATGACATTTTTAGCTAAACAGTTTTATGATAAAAGTACAACTAGGGAGTATTTTGCCTTAGTTTGGGGTAACGTTGAAAAGGATACAGGTGAGATAGAGGGAAATATAGGGCGTAACCCAAAAAATCGTTTACAAATGAAAGTTTTTCCTGAAAATGATAATGGTAAAACAGCAATTACTCACTATAAAGTATTAAAACGATATGGTTATGTAACCCTGGTTAGCTGCAGATTAGAAACAGGAAGAACTCATCAGATTAGAGTTCACATGAAATATATTGGACATACAATATTTAATGATGAAAGATATGGTGGAAATCAAATCTTAAAAGGAACTAACTTTACTAAATACAAACAATTTGTTGATAATTGTTTTAAGATTATGCCAAGGCAAGCTCTTCACGCAAAAACCTTAGGTTTTATTCACCCAAAGAGTAATGATTATGTCTCTTTTGACTCTGAGCTACCTGAAGACTTTAAAAGCGTTATTACTAAATGGGATAATTATTCTAAAAACAGTCAAAATTAATAATCGATTTAATTTTTAAATCCTTTGGTTTAATTTAATCATAAATCTATTATTTTTGATTTAAATCTTAATTTGTTTTATCATGAAAATTTTTATTTCTCCAGCAAAGTCTTTGGATTTGATTTCTAAACCACCAGCTGTTCAAGAATCTCAACCTTATTTTTTAAATGAGGCTAATAGTTTAAACAGAATATTAAAAAATAAAACAGTTAATAATTTAATTGATTTAATGAATTTATCAGAAAAATTAAGTCAACTAAATTGGGAGCGGAATCAAAATTTTATAACGGGTGATTCTCGGCCAGCTATTTTTACATTTAATGGTGATGTTTATTCTGGATTAGATCCATACTCATTTTCAAATAAAAAATTAGACACTCTTCAAAAAAACTTAAGAATAATATCTGGCTTATATGGAATATTACGTCCATTTGATCTTATTCAACCATATAGACTGGAAATGGGAACATCACTAAGAATTGGAAAGAATAATAACCTTTATGAATTCTGGAAGAAAAAAATCACAAATCATATTATTAAGGAGATAAATCACGATGAGGTTATAGTTGATTTGGCAAGTAAAGAATACTCTTTAGCTATTAATTTTAAGTCAATTAAAAACAGTGTTATATCCCCAGTTTTTAAAGATTTTAAAAACGGAAAATTAAAAATAATTTCTTTTTATGCTAAAAAGGCTAGAGGTGCTATGTCTAGATTTTTAATAGAAAAAGACGCTAATTCAATTAATGATATTTTAAAGTTTTCTGAGGATGGGTATGCTTACAGTGAGGTTGATACCAATGATAAAAATACTCCGATTTTCATTCGTTGAGATTGCTAATGCTTTAGCTCTGAATTGATGCCTAATAAAAAGTTTTCTTTATAATTCTTGATAAATTCAACTGTTAAATATTTTGATCCTAGAACTTTATTTTCAATAAATAATTTGGTGAGATCTAATTTTAACAATTCTTTTAAAATATTTTTTGATATCGGAGCATAACTATAATGCCATGGTTCATGTTCAAAACCTTTTCGTTTATCGTTTTTTGTGTAAACTAGATAAAACCCAAACTTTTCCGAATTTTCATCTAACCACTTTTTTAGCTTCACATAAGGACCGTTTTTATAAAATTTTTCAGTTAACAAAACATCTCCTTCAGGATTAATGTTATCATCAACAACATCTATGTCTGTTCCCCAATGATGCCTTGAGGTTCCAGGTATTGTTGAATATTCAATTATTTTTAAAATATTTTCATTTATCGAAAAACCCATAGAATCATTTTTTTTAAACTTTCGGTTCCATATTTTTTCTTGTTGATAGAAAGACCGAAAACTAGATATAATTTTTATTTTAATATTATCTTTTAGTGCTGCAATTTTCATTAATTCGAAAGACTTTGCAGCTTCAGGAAGTAATTGGTAATCTACTTTTTTTATCATGTAGACTTCTGATTGTCCAGTTAATTGAGTGTTAGATAATAGATTATTTTTTTGTCCATAAGACATTGAGAAACAAATTAATAATAATAATAATTTTTTCATAAATAAATTAAATCATACTAATATATAACCTTATTATAATCATTGTTTATCTTAAAGTCTTTTACTAAAACCAAATTTATATCTTTGTTATATTGCGGGAGTAGCTCAGTTGGTAGAGCGTCAGCCTTCCAAGCTGAATGTCGCCGGTTCGAACCCGGTCTCCCGCTCAAAAGTTTTGAATATTATTTTAATTTTATTTATGAAGCGTATTTTTTTTAATTTATTATTCCTAACATCAATTTTTTTATCTGCTCAGCAAAGAAGACTCATAAATGGTAAACTTTTGTACAGAAATAATAATGTTATTGCAGCTAATGTAATTAACAATTCATCCCAATTTAATACTATAACAGATAGTGATGGAGAGTTTCAAATTGATGTTAGTAAAGGTGATGAAATTATTTTTTCATCTGTAGAATTTAAAATTAAAAGTATAGTGATAACTGATGAAATATTAAATAAAAACAGACTGGTTGTTAATATAACTGAAAGAGTTAATATTCTTGACGAAATAGTTATAAGTCCTGAAAATACAGAAAAGTTTTTAGACCTTATTGAAGAGCAATTTAAAGGCTTTGATTATGTTCAGGATAAATCTACAAGACTTGAAAATACAATATTGAGACAAGGCCAATTATACAACGGTATTGACTTTATAAATGTAGCTAAATTGATATCAAAATTAATTTTGAACAGCTCTGAAGAGCAGAAAAAAAAGCTTATTCCAAGTAAAGTGCTTCCTTTTGTTTTTGAAGACAAGTTTTTTACCGATGAACTGGGAATTAAAAAAGATCAAATAACTGATTTTTTGAAATTTTTAGATAAAGAATTAACTTCAAATCAGCTACTTCAAAAATCTAAACAATTCTTATTAATTGACTATTTGTATAGTGTAGTAGAAGATTATAAAAACAAATCTTAAATGAATCGATTCTTATTCTTATTTTTCATTTTAGGAATATTAAATGTTAATGCTCAAATTAATAATTCATCTTTATTGAAAGGTAGAGTTTCAACCAACGACTCAATATCAATATCCTCCATTCATATAATAAATAAAACTAGAGGTAGTGCAACTATCACTAATGATGATGGGTATTTTGAAATTTTTAGCACAGTAAAAGACACAATAATTATATCTGCTATTCAATTTAGCGTAAAAATCATTGTGATAAATAATGAAATGCTTGAGAGCAAAGAGATAGTAATTCCTTTGGAGGAATTTATAAATCAATTGTCTGAAGTAATAGTAAAACCACACAATTTATCTGGAGATTTGTTTAAAGATTTTGAGAATTCAGGAGTTAAGGCAATCAATTTTTACAATATGGGTATTCCTGGGTTTAAAGGGAAAAGAAAAGAAAAGATAGTTTCTAGTAAAAGTTTAATAATGAGCACTATTTTCCTTCCTTTAGGAGCGCCAGTTGATATTGAGGCTGTATATAAGCATGTTTCAGGGTACTATAAACGTTTAAAAAAGAAACGCAAACTAGATATTGAGTTTGATGTTGTTGCAAACTTGATTAAATTTTATGGAATAGATTATTTTATTGAAACTTATGAAGTGACAGAAGATAAAGTTTATGAATTTGTTTCTGGAACTTATGAGAACTTTCCTTTAAAACAAAGTTTTAAAAGAAATGAGCATAATAAAGTAATGGAGTATTTTGATCAAAATCACATAAGAGTATTAAGTAATGAATAACTTATTTTTTATATGAGTATAATAGTCTTATTTATAAAAAGCTTTATCATATTTATCATGATGCTTTCTCAAGGAGAAAATGTTGAACTTGAGTTTCATGACTATTACGTTTCGACAACTCAAGTTGATTATATAAAGAAAAAAAATATTCTTCAGATTACAATTAGAATGTTTATTAATGATTTTGAGGATGTAATTACAAAAAACAATAATTTAAAACTTGATCCAGATTCGAATTCTATCGAAATAAACAAACAATTGAATCAATATATAATTGAAAAATTTAAAATATTAGCTAACCAAGAGCCAATGATTCTTGATTTTATTGGAAAGGAGTATAAAACAGACATGCTACAAGTTTATTATGAGGTTAAATTATTTGAAAAGATTAAAAGTGTGTCTTTTGAAAATTATATTTTATTTGATTTTTTTAAAAATCAACAGAATATTATTCATTTTAAAATTGATAAATTCAGAAAAAGCTTTTTACTTGATGTAAATAATCCAAAAGCTACTTTATTCCTTGATTAGTTAAATATTATTTTTAAAAAAAATAATATTATATTCGATAACTTTAAATCAAGTTATAATGAAAAAATTTATTTACTCTATATCCCTTATAATTTTTATTAGCTTCAATACTAGTGCTCAAGAAGGTGTTTCTTCATTACCTAAACCAGGACATGGTAACAATAACAAATTTAAGCAATTATATGAAGAGTTTTCGACTCCAAATCGATATAGAACTGCTTCTGGAGCACCAGGTTCAGATTATTATCAACAACAAGTTGATTATATTATGGATATTGAGCTTGATGATAAAAACACAAAATTATATGGAGAAGAAACAATTATTTATAAAAACAATTCACCAGATCAATTAGATTATTTATGGATTCAATTAGACCAAAACATTAGAAAAAAAGATGCTCCAGCACTTGAAAAAAATGGAGGAGGAGCTGATCCACTTATTCCTGTTGAAGCTTTCGCTGCTAAATATTTTGACAAGCCTTTTGACGGAGGTTTTAATATAAACTGGGTTAAATCTAATTCAGGCTTACCGTTAAAATACACTATAAACAACACCATGATGCGAGTTGATTTACCAAATCCTATTGAGAGTGGTGAAAGTTATTCTTTTAAAATAAAGTGGTGGTATAAAATCAATAATCATGTAACAAATCGTGCAAGATCAGGGTATGAATTTTTTCCTACGGATGGAAATAGAGCCTATGTTATCGCTCAATTTTTTCCTAGACTAGCTGTTTATAATGATGTTGAGGGATGGCAGAATTATCAATTTTGGGGTAACGGAGAGTTTGCTTTAAACTTTGGAAATTATGAAGTTAACTTGACTGTCCCAGCGGATCATGTAGTAGAGGCAACTGGAGACTTGAAAAATCCTCGTGAAGTTTTAACAAATGAAGAATTTAAAAGATATAAAAAAGCTCAAAATTCATTCGATAAGCCAGTCATTATTGTAAATCAAGAAGAAGTAGTTGAAAAAGAATCTAAATTTTCAGAAAAGAAAAAAACCTGGAAGTATATAGCTAAAAATGTACGTGATTTTGCCTTTGCTAGTTCAAGAAAATTTATTTGGGATATGATGGCAGTTAAGGTTGGTCCAAGAAAAGTTATGGCTGTTTCACTTTATCCTAAAGAAGGAAATCCTTTGTGGGAAAAATATTCAACCATAGCTGTTGCGCAAACATTAGACACGTATTCAAAATACACGTTTGATTATCCATATCCTAAAGCAGTCTCAGTTCATGCTAAAAATCAAGGAATGGAGTATCCGATGATATGTTGGAATTACGGTCGTCCTGATGAAGATGGAAAGTATTCAGATCGAGTAAAGTTTGGAATGATAAGTGTTATTATTCATGAAGTGGGTCACAATTACTTTCCTATGATTGTTAATTCAGATGAACGTCAATGGGGCTGGATGGATGAAGGGTTAGATACTTTTATGCAGTATTTGACCGAACAAGAGTTTGGTGAGAATTTTAAAGAAGCAATTAACCCTCTTAGCAAATATCCTTCAAGAAGAGGTGAGCCTTCTAAGATAACTCCTTATATGTCAGGAAATCAAGATAATATTTCGGCTATAATGTCAAATCCTGAAAATGTTTTTCAATTAGGACCAAATGCATATGCAAAACCTGCAACTGCACTGAATATACTAAGAGAAACTATCATGGGAAGAGAGTTGTTTGATCACGCATTTAAAACGTATTCTCAACGATGGATGTTTAAACATCCAACGCCTGAAGATTTTTTTAGAACTATGGAAGATGCTTCTGCCGTTGATTTAGATTGGTTTTGGAGGGGATGGTTTTATTCAACGGATTATGTGGATATTGGAGTAAAAGGTGTTAAGAAATATAAAATATCATCTAAACCCGGACCAGAGGTAGATAAAATATTATCAGCTTATGGAATGACAGCAAATGATCTTGCTCCAGATTATGTATTTATGTCTCCTGAAAATGGAGAAAATAATGGGGAAGTAGATTTTAATAATTCAATTCCCTTAAAAAAATATATTGACGAAAGTTTTGGTGATAATTCAACTGAAAAAAATAATCTTCCAAAATATTTTTATGAAATTGAATTCGAAAAACCAGGTGGACTAGTTATGCCTCTAATTGTAGAGTATTCATATAAAGATGGAACTAAGGATAGAATAAAATATCCTGTACAGGTATGGAGAAAAAATGATAATTCAGTTAGAAAAGTATTAGCTACAAATAAAGAATTGATTGGAGTGAAAGTTGATCCTGACATGGAGACAGCAGATATTGACAATTCGAATAACAGTTGGCCAAAAGAAAAATCTTCTTCTGATTTTGAAAAATTTAAAGCAAAAATCAAAGGGTAGATTTTTATTTTTATAAAAATGAATTTAAACTGCTATTATAGTTCATTCTGGTTTTTTTATATTTGTTAAAAATTAGATAATGTTTCTATTTATAAGTGGAGCTGAAATAGCTTTAATTTTTTTTATTGTTTTGTTGGTTTTTGGTGCAGATAAAATTCCATCTATCGCAAGAGGAATGGCTAAGGGAATTACTCAAATTCGACATGCAACAAATGAAATTAAAACTGAAATTCAAAAATCATCAGACATCGAGGATTCTTCAGCCTCAGTTGTGAAAAAGTTAAATAAGGAAATTAAAAGTGCTAAAAAAGATTTAGATGAATTATCCGATTCAGTTAAACGTAATCTTTAAAGTTTTCTACTTAGACTAAGGCCGTCTCTTATTGGCAGTAAGATTGTTTCTAATTCAGAATGATTTTTTAAAGTAGTATTGAATTTTTGAAGGGCTTTTGTGTCTAAATCGTTTTTTTCTGGTTTTTGTAGTACTTTACCGCTCCATAACACATTATCAGAAATTAGAACTCCCCCCTTCTTTAGTCTAGGTACTATTAAATTCATATAATTCACATAATTACTTTTATCTGCATCTAAAAAAACAATATCAAATTCTTCATTTATTTGTTCAATTATATACATTGCATTTCCAACATGTTGATTGATTTGATTTTTTTTATCACTTTGTCTAAAAAAGTGATTTTGAAAATCTTTTAACTCCTCATTGATCTCTATAGTATGAATTTTACCATTTTTTTGAAGTCCTTCAGAAAGACAAAGAGTTCCATAACCTGTATAAGTTCCAATTTCAAGAATGTTTTTAGGCATAATTAATTTAGAAATAAAACTTAAAAATCTTCCCTGAATAGTACTACTAAGCATTCTTGGATGAAGAATTTTTTGATTGGTTTCTTTTCTTAATATTTTTAGTAAATCAGACTCCTCACTACTGTTTTTAATTGCATATTCAATGAGAGCTTCATCAATAAATTCCATAAATAATAAATTTAAAAATTACTTTATGGTCTTGCATATGAAAATCTTTCGATTAATTTAGGTAAGGCATATGCATCCAAACCGTTAATTGCAACAATTGCACCCTTATCGAGTTGAACTAATCCATCATCTAATAAAAGATTTTTATTTACGTATATAACCTCTATTTTCCCAATAATAAAAATCGTATTATTTTCTTTTATATCATATTCATTTATATAAGAACAACCAACTTGAATAGGAGAATTTTTAACAAAAGGGGCTTCAATTCCGTCTTTAAAATCATATTTTAATCCTGTTTCTTTAAACTCGGAATTTTCTTTTGAATATTTCGCACTTGTCTGATGAGCTGATTTGATTTGAGATTTACTTATTTGATTTAGTGTAAAGCAACCATATTTATGTATATTTTCATATGTGTGCCTTGGAACTGTGGTAGGTCTAAGAATAAAACCAATTAATGGAGGATTACTACCCAAATGTATAACAGAGCTAAACACAGCAACATTATTAATATTATCATTTGTTTTGGTTCCAATCAGGTTTGCAGATTTGTAGCCAGTAATACTATTAATAAGGTTTAACCTATAAATTTTTGACATTTTATTAATGTCTGTTTTTTTAAAGCTCTGCATTTATAATTAATTGTTACAATATACATCACCAACGTTATAACTTTGATAAGTCTTATCATCAACCTGTCCCGAAGAGTATTGGTCAGGAATATTTGTAGATTGAAGATTGTTGGTGTTGTTAGTTATATTATTTGCTTCAAATAAAAAATAATATTTATTTTCTATATATTTTTTTTCAATAATAGTTATGCAATCATCATTTTTTTGACAATTAAAAAACAATAAACAAAACAAAAGCACCTTTAAGGTTCTCATACTTTTAAATAAAATAGTTATAAATCCTTTCTGATAAAGTAATATCGTGTGATTGGTTTTTGAGTTTTTCCTTCAAGAATAAAAGAAGAGTCTATAAATTTTAATTCGAAATCCTCTCCTTGAAGAGTCTTGATTAGGTTGGCAAACGAAGGATCTTCTAGCTCAATAGTGTTTAATGATTTTCCATCATCTATAACAACCTTCATTTTCCCATTTTTATATCTATTTTCGGTATGCTGTTCTATTACAAGCCAATCCTGCGAGAATAAAGCATTAGAGGTGAGCAATAGAAGTAATATAATTTTTTTCATTTAAAAAATATAATATTTAAAATCTAAAGTAGTTAAAATTAAGTTTTTAAAAATTCTAATTTTTAAATTATTTTAATAAATCGCACTTTTTGGTTAAATTGTGATTGACATAGAGTTTAACTACATATTTCAGAGATATTTTTTGTGTTATTATTTTTTATTGTCTTGTTTGGAGGCTTTAAGGATTAATCATTTGTTAGTGCTTCTTTAGATTATGAAGATGATAAAATTTAAAAAAAATCATTAATAATAAGTCTAATAAAGTACCTTAATACCAATCTTTCAATTTAATTACTTTAGTTAATATTAATTAGCTTACTAATGATAAGTTATTGGGAAAAAATAGCATTTACTAACTATGATTTAATTGTCATTGGAGGGGGAATTTCAGGTCTATTTTCAGCATTGTCTTTTAATAAAAAAAAACCTAACGCAAGAATTGCGATTTTGGAACGAGATATTTTTCCAAATGGAGCGAGTACTAAAAATGCTGGTTTTGCATGTTTTGGATCTATTTCAGAGTTAATCGAAGACAGTATTAAAATGTCTGAACTTTCTTTACTTAATTTGGTAGAAAAACGTGTTAGAGGTTTAGAGCTTCTTAAAAAAACTATTTCTCAAAAAAATCTTGATTTAATAAATAATGGAGGTTATGAGCTTTTTTTTACTCAAAATCAAAATCTTGAAAGATCAATAGAAAAATATAATAAACTACTTTTCCCAATATTTAATAAAAATATATTTTCATTAAAAAATGAGAAAATTGAAAGTTTGGGTTTTTCAAAAAAAATAGTTAAGCAACTAATTTTTAATCCTTTTGAGGCTCAAATTAATACAGGAACTACTATTTATGAGCTTCAAAAATTAGCTAATCAAAAGGGAATTAAAATAATTACAGGAGCTAATGTAGAAAATTTTGATCTAAACTCTTTTGATCATGAAATTCATGTTTCAAATTTTAATTCAAAAATTTCATTTAAATCAAAGTATTTGGCTATTTGTTCTAATGCTTTTACAAAGCAATGGTTTCCTGATTATGATATTAATCCTGGAAGAGGAATGGTGTTAATAACTAAACCAATAAAAAATTTAAAATTAAAGGGATGTTTCCATTACAATAAAGGGTACTATTATTTCAGAGACTTTCAAAATAGAGTACTGTTCGGTGGAGGAAGACAGTTAGATTTAAAAAATGAAAATACCACAGAATTTGGAATAAATAAAATAATTAAAAAATCACTTCTTAATGATTTAGATTCCATTATTTTGCCTGATACTAATTATGAACTAGACATGGAATGGTCAGGTATAATGGCTTTTGGTGACACTAAGCAACCTATAATAAAAAAAATACACAAGAATGCTGTAATGGGTGTTAGACTCGGAGGAATGGGGGTTGCATTAGGAAGTTTAGTAGGGAAAGAAGTGTCAGATCTTCTTTTAGAGAATAGTTAATATTTTTTCTAATTCCATAGATCTAGAACCTTTAATTAAAATATTTTCTTCCTTAATAGGTTTATTTTCAAGATGAACTATTAATTCTTTTGTAGTACTGAATTGTTCTAGATTAGATAATAATATTCCAGTTTTTTTAAAATTTTCACCGACTGTAATTATTTTAGAGAACGATAATTTTTTTGCTAACCGAATTATTTCTTTATGTGCAGTTAAAGTATAATCTCCAAGCTCCAACATATCCCCTAAAATTAAAATATTCTTATTAGAATAACTTTTTTTAAAACTTTTGACAGCTAGCTCCATGCTTGAAGGATTAGCATTATAAGCATCTAATATAATTTTATAGTTTTTTAGTTTTATTAATTGAGACCTATTGTTGCTTGATTTGTAAGATTCAATTGCTTTTTGAATTTTATTTATCGGAACTTTAAAGTAATTCCCAATAACAATTGCTGCTGCAATATTTTTAAGGTTGTATTCACCGTGAAGTGAACTTTTAAATTTAAATCCTTTGAAGCTTATCTCTAACTTGTTATTTCTATTTTGATATGATACTTGGTAATCTGATTTTTCATCTTGACCAAAAGAAATAAAGGGAGCCTCACCTAATTTTTTTACTTGGTTCTTATTGTCCAAATTTACAAATACAGTTCCTTTCGAAATTGTCAAATAGGTATATAGCTCTGATTTACCATTCACAACTCCATTTTCACTCCCAAAACCTTCAATGTGAGCCTTTCCAAAATTTGTAATAAACCCATGAGTTGGTTCAGCAATTTTACATAATTCTTCAATTTCTTTTAGATGGTTAGCACCCATTTCAATTATGGATAATTCAGCCGATAGTGGTAAATTTAATATAGTTAAAGGAACACCAATATGATTATTCAAATTCCCTTGAGTTGCATGAGTTTCATAGCCTTCTTCCAACACTACCTTTAGAAGGTCTTTTGTAGTAGTTTTACCATTACTACCAGTTATAGCAACTACTGGGCAAGTCAACTTCTTTCTATGGTAATTAGCTAGATTTTTTAATGTAGAATAGGTGTCTTTTACATATATAATTTTTTCATTTCTCTTAGATGTTTCAAAATCGTCAACAATAGCAATACAAGCACCCTGTTGAATTGCTTTTGACGCATATGTGTTTCCGTCAAATGAAGACCCCTTAAGAGCTATAAAAACTCCATTAATTAATCGTTTTCTTGTGTCAGTGTATACCCCTGATGCTTTCTTAAAAATTTTATATATTTTTTCTATTTCACTCATAAAAAAAAAGGCATCCATTAGGATGCCTTAAAAGAATTTAACGTCCACCACGTCGATGACGTGCTGATTTTTTATTTTTGCTTTTGGATCCAACTCGAGACATAGCACACCTAAAGCCTATATATTCTGTAGCTATATATTGAGGTAGAAATCTACGTTGAGACGGGTCCAGCCAATAAGCTCTATCTTTCCATGACCCACCTTTATAAACTCTAGTTTCATCAGTAATTAATGAACTTCTTTTACTAGAATCATCTTTCTTATATTCTTTTTTTCCAGTTTCTTCATTTGTTACTATCGATGGAGACTTAGGGGCATTGTACATGCCTGAGGTTTCAGTGCGGGTTTCCATTTCTCCTTCTTCAGGTGGTCCTTTAACAAACTCTCTAGAAGACTCTCTATCTCCATCACGAAAGTTACGATTATCACTTTCTGAAAAGTTTTGTCTTAAAAATGTTTCTTCCTCATCAATTGCTAATTGATCTAATTGTCCTGGTATTTTTTTTAGTATTACTCTCCCATTCGGTAGAGTATCGTAAATCAATTCATCCCTTGCAATAACAATAGCTTTTCCATCCTCTCCAATTCTTTTCTTATAGTAGATGTTTCCTCTGTAATAATTAAAATCATTGTATTCGTCATCTATTATAGGTCTGTAAACGTCGGCAACCCACTCGGCTACATTACCACCCATATCATATAATCCAAAGTCATTTGGAGGATAAGACTTAACCTGAATTGTTATATCTGCTCCATCGTCTGACCATCCAGCAATTCCTCCATAATCACCCTTACCAAACTTGAAGTTTGCTAACTGATCACCTTCCATTTTTCGATCTTGAGATCTTGTGTATTCTCCCTGCCAAGGATATTTTTTCTTACCTCTGTAATTGTTATACTCTCTATCCCCTACTAAAGCTAAAGCTGCATACTCCCATTCTGTTTCTGTTGGAAGTCTATAGGATGGTAGAAGAAGCCCACTGCCTACGCCAGCATATACATTTACTGTTGTTGTATCTTTTTTAGTAGTACCCCTTTTCCCAGAATTAATAAGGGGTATTTCTCCTCCATCAAGGCTATCAATTTTTGAACCGTATGCTGTTTCAGGCCTACTTAAGTATGCTTGAGTATTAAATGTGCTATTTGGATCTATACTTTCAAAACGAACATCTTTTTTAACATATGATTCTCTTTCTAGTAAAAATTCATTTACTCTATCTGTTCTCCACTCTGCATATTGAACTGCCTGAACCCAAGTAACTCCAACAACTGGGTATTCAGCATAAGCCGGATGGCGAAGATAATTAGTGGTAAGTTCCTCAACGTATCCAAGAGCGTTTCTCCAAACAAGAGTATCAGGAAGGGCTTGACGGTAAACTTGTCTATATATATTATTAGTTTGAGGAAAAACAGTTTCTAACCAGTCTAAATACTCCATATACATGATATTAGTAACCTCAGTTTCATCAATGTAAAAAGACATTACATGTTGTTGAGATGGACTATTATTCCAGTCATGAAGAACATCATCTTGAACTTGGCCTTTTGTAAAAGTACCTCCTTCGATAAATACTAATCCAGGACCAGTTTCTTGATCTTCAAAGTCAGTATTATATTGAAAACCTTTATCCTTTGCATTTATACCCCAACCAGTTCCTCTTGACGTATTATTTTTACCACAACCAGTAACTATTAATAATATTAGAACCAAAAGAGGTAAACGATATACAATTTTTATGCTCATATAAATACTTTATGTTTGTAAAACTTAAACAAATATAATAATTTTAACACTCTCATTGTTATTTATTAAATAACAGACTCATTAAAACATTCAATCCTAGAACGTTTAAAATAAATTTTTAGTATTTTTTTTTAAAAAAAATACCAAAAACGATATCTATTCGTTATAAATATGCAAAATGATAAAAAGTAAAATTCTATTTTTTGGAGTATCTGTCTTGATCATGTTTATCTTTAAAATAAATGCTCAAGATAGAGTTATTACTACGGGGGTTCCTTTTTTATTAATAACCTCAGACGCAAGAGCAGCAGGAATGGGAGATGTTGGAGTAGCAACTAGTTCAGATGCTTTTTCTCAGCAATGGAACCCTGCTAAATATTCTTTTGTAAAAACATCAGGAGGTTTTGGGATAAGTTATACTCCTTACCTAAGTAAGCTAGTAAATGATATTTTTTTAGGAAATGTAACTTATTACAGAAAACTTAATGAGAGGAGTTCGTGGGCTACAAGTTTTAAGTATTTCAGTTTGGGTGACGTACAGTTTAATCAGGTTATTGCTGGATCAATTATAGATCAAGGGGTTGAGCGCCCAAACGAATTAACTCTTGACTTATCATATTCTTTGAAGCTAAGTGAGTTTTTTTCAATGGCTGTCGCTGTGAGGTATATTAGATCTGATTTAAAACTTTCCAGTGATTCAGATAATAATTCAGCAAATTCTTTAGGTGTTGATATTGCAGGTTTTTATCAAAGTAAATCTTTTGATATAAATGGTATGAATACAATTTTTAGATCTGGTTTTAACATATCTAATATAGGCCCTAGATTAAAATATGACGTAGGGGGAAAACAAAATTTCATTCCGACAAATCTTAAGCTTGGAACTGGACTTGAGATTTCTTTTGATGATGATAACACTTTGAATTTTAATTTAGAATTAAATAAATTATTAGTTCCTACTCCTATAGCTAGTTATGATGATTCAAATAAATTTTTAGGATATAAGCAACCAGATATAGGGTTTTTAAAAGGGATCATGCAATCTTTTAATGATGCTCCTGATGGATTCAAAGAAGAGCTAAAAGAAATTACATGGGCATTAGGTTTTGAATACGTTTTTCAGGAAGCTTTTTCATTAAGAACAGGATATTTTAATGAAAGCATAGAAAAAGGTGCTAGACGTTATGTGACTTTTGGAACAGGGTTTTTAATTAATCAAATGAACTTTAATGTATCTTATTTATTCTCTACTTCAAATGTAAGAAGTCCATTAGAAAACACATTGAGATTTTCTTTAGCTTTTAATATTCTAGAAAGCATTTAAAAATCCACAAGAATTCAGTATTTTTGTTTTGCTTAATTAAACACATATCATATAGGTTTTATGAAAAAAATCACCAAGGAGACATATCTTAATTGGTATGAAAACATGCTTTTTTGGAGAAAGTTTGAAGACAAATTAGCCTCTGTTTATATCCAACAAAAGGTAAGAGGCTTTTTACATTTGTATAACGGTCAAGAAGCTGTTTTAGCAGGTGCGCTACATGTTATGCAGCTCGGAAAGGATAGGATGATAACAGCTTACAGGAATCATGTTCAACCTATAGGAATGGGAGAAGATCCAAGGAGAGTTATGGCTGAATTATTTGGGAAAGCCACGGGAACATCATCTGGTTTGGGCGGTTCAATGCATATTTTTTCTAAAGAATTTAAATTTCATGGAGGACATGGAATTGTTGGTGGTCAAATTCCTTTAGGAGCTGGTATGGCATTTGGTGATAAATATTTTAACAGGGATAATGTTACTTTATGTTTTTTGGGAGATGGAGCAGTAAGACAAGGAACTTTACATGAAACATTAAACCTAGCTACTCTATGGGGCTTACCTGTTGTCTTTGTCGTTGAAAATAATGGATATGCTATGGGTACTTCTGTAGCGAGAACTGCAAGTCATCAAGATATTTGGAAACTAGGTCTTGGTTATGAAATGCCATGTGAGCCTGTAGACGGAATGAACCCTGTTGAAGTTGCAAAATCATTAGATAAGGCAATTAAACACGCTAGATCCGGAAAAGGTCCTTCATTTTTAGAAATGAAAACATATAGATATCGTGGCCATTCAATGTCAGATGCTCAACAGTACCGAACTAAAGATGAGGTAGTTGAATACCGTAAGATAGATCCAATTATTCAGGTTAAAGATGTTATAGTGAAAAAGAAATATGCAACACAATCTCAGTTAGATAAAATAGATGTATCTATCAAAGAGCGAGTGCTTGAGTGTGAAAAATTTGCAAATGAATCTCCATATCCTGATAAAAGCTTAATGTACGATGCAGTATATGAACAAAAAGATTATCCTTTTTTGAAACATAAATTAGATTAATATGCCTGAAATTATAAACATGCCCCGCTTGAGCGATACGATGGAAGAAGGCACAGTTGCTAAGTGGTTTAAAAAAGTTGGTGATAGCATTAAAGAGGGAGATATTTTAGCTGAAATTGAGACGGATAAGGCTACAATGGAGTTTGAAGCTTTTTATGAAGGCGAACTACTTCACATTGGTGTGAATGAAGGTGAAACTGCACCGGTAGATAGCTTGCTTGCTATTATTGGTGAAAAAGATGAAAATATTTCAAAATATATAGATGAACCTTCCAAAGATTCACTTTCTAAAAAATCTGATGTGAAATCAGAAAATAGAGTAGTTAAAGAAACGAAACCCATTACTAATATCAATAAAAATTTAGAGGTTATTAATATGCCAAGATTAAGTGACACAATGGAAGAAGGGGTCGTAGCTTCATGGAATAAAAAAGTTGGTGATATTGTTAAAGAGGGAGATATTTTAGCCGAAATTGAGACAGACAAGGCCACTATGGAGTTTGAATCTTTTTATTCTGGACATTTAATTTATATAGGGGTAAAAGAGGGCGAATCAGCTTTGGTTGATAGTGTTTTAGCGATTATTGGAGATAAAGATACTGATGTTGATGAAGTGCTACTTTCATTAAATTCAAGTAAAGAATCTAGTACTATAAATGAATCAAGTAATACAACTAAAAAAGAGGAATCTTTAAAAGAGAAACCTAAGGAGTCAGAAAAACCAATTAAAAATATTAAATCTGAAATAATAAATAATGATAGAATTTTTGCTTCTCCATTAGCTAAAAAAATTGCTACTGAAAAAGGAATAAAAATTTCACAAGTAAGTGGGACTGGAGATAATGGTAGAATTATAAAAAGAGATATTGAAAACTTTAATTCTAGTAATATCGTTTCAAAAGAAAATTCAACTTTAAATAGAGAAGAGTCTTTATCTGAATTTGCAAACAGCCAAATGCGAAAAGCTATTGCTAAAAGACTTTCTCAATCAAAATTTTCAGCACCCCATTATTATTTAGGAGTTGAATTTGACATGGAAAATCTAATTTCATTTAGAATTCAGCATAATAACTCAACAGATTCAAAGATTTCATTTAATGATTTAATTATAAAAGCATCAGCAAAAGCTTTGAAGCTTCATCCTGAAGTTAATTCTAGATGGTATGATGAGAAAATAGTTCACTTTAATCATGTTCATGTGGGAGTTGCTGTCGCAGTCGACGAAGGGCTTGTAGTCCCTGTTGTTAAATTTGCAAACGAAAAAAGCTTATTACAAATTGGTGAGCTAGTTAAAGAGTTAGCAATTCGAGCAAGGTCTAAAAAGATAACGCCAGCCGAAATGGATGGAAGTACTTTTACAATTTCCAATCTTGGTATGTTTGGTATTTCTGAATTTACATCCATTATTAATCAGCCTAATTCAGCTATTTTATCTGTTGGTGCAATAATTCAAAAACCAATTGTCAAAGAGGGTAAGATTGTAGTAGGAAACACAATGAAACTTACATTGGCGTGCGATCATAGATCAGTTGATGGTGCTACTGGCTCAGCATTTCTTAAAACTTTAAGAAATTTTATAGAAAATCCGATAGGACTCTTATTATAGTCTATGATAAACAAAAAAACTATTTTAATTACAGGAGCTAGTAACGGTATTGGTTTTGAGATAGCTAAAACAGCCGCTTCTTTAGGGCATAAAGTAATAGCTATTTCTAGAGACATAACTAATTTAAAACCTCTTATAAATGTTGACTCATATTCTGTTGATATAACTAATGATTCCTTAATAGAATCTTTTGTTAAAAATCTAATTCAAAAAAAAATCAAATTAGATATTTTAATAAACAATGCAGGATTACTGGTAAACATGCCTTTTGAAGAAACTTCTATTAAAACTTTTAAAAATGTATATAATGTTAATGTCTTTGGGGTTGTATCCGTTATTCGTATGTGTTTACCAATAATGAATAAAAAAAGCCATGTTTTAAATATTAGTAGTATGGGGGGAGTTCAGGGTAGCTCAAAGTTTCCAGGACTTTCTGCCTATTCAAGTAGTAAAGGAGCTTTAATAACATTAACTGAATTACTTGCTGAGGAATACAATGAAACAGGCCCTTCATTTAATGTTCTAGCCCTTGGAGCTGTACAAACCGAAATGTTAGAAAAGGCTTTTCCTGGATATAAATCAAATGTTTCAGCTAAAAAAATGGCCTCTTATATTTTAGAGTTCTCAATTTCAGGACATGAATTGTATAATGGAAAATTGATTCCAGTTTCTTTATCCACTCCATAATGGATAATCATTTTAAAACGATATTTGACTACACGCCAGTTCAGGCTCACTCCATTTTAGCAAAATACATAAAGGAATATCCGGTTAAATTTAAAATATCAAAAAAAAGATATACTAAGCACGGAGATTACAGAATTTATTTTAATGGCTCTGAACAGATTACAATTAATTCTAATCTTAGCCCGTTTAGATTTTTAATAACTTTAATTCACGAGATAGCTCATTTAGTCACATATAAATTTCATAGTAAAAATATAAAACCACACGGAATTGAATGGAAAAAAACATATATAAACCTAATGACTCCATTTTTAAATTCAAGTATTTTTCCTGAAAAACTTCTGCCAGTTTTAAGAAAACATTTTATAAACCCCAAAGCGTCTTCAGACTCTGATATAGAATTAGTAACAGCATTGCATACCTATGAAAAAGATGATAAATTATATGTTTTTAAAATTCCTGAAGGAGAGTATTTTAAAATATATAACGGTCGAGTTTTTAAAAAAGGACCAAAACTTAGAAAACGTTTTGAATGTGAAGAGAAATCATCAGGAAGGAAATATCTATTCAATCCAATAGCTGAAGTAACATTATAAATCAGCTTTACTATTTTTTAAAGCTTTTCTCGCCTTCTTTAATATTTCTGATGAATAAACAAAGTCAATAAACGGTTTATTATCAGTATCAAAAATATCTAGGTTTGAACCTTCCCATTCTTTTTTTCCATTCTGAAGAAAAATAATATTTTCTCCAATTTCCATAACAGAATTCATGTCGTGAGTATTAATTACCGTTGTTATGTTATACTCTTTTGTTATTTCTTGAATTAAATTATCAATTAGTATTGAAGTTTTTGGATCTAATCCAGAATTGGGCTCATCGCAGAATAAAAATTTTGGATTCATAACAATAGCTCTAGCGATGGCTACTCTTTTTTGCATACCCCCCGAAAGCTCTGAAGGCATTTTATAATTTGAATTAGTTAAATTTACTCTTTTAATAACTTCATTTACTCGATCTAATATTTCCTCATCATTATTATTAGTAAACATTTTTAATGGAAACATAATATTTTCCTCAACATTCATTGAATCAAAAAGAGCACTTCCCTGAAAAACAATTCCCATTTCCTGTCTAAGCATCCTCCTTTGTTTTTCTTTCATATCAATTAATGACTCATCTCCAAAAAATATTTCTCCTTTTTCAGGAACATGCAATCCCAATAAACATTTTAATAAAACTGTTTTTCCAGATCCACTCTGACCAATAATTAGATTTGTCTTTCCTTTTTTAAAAGAAGCACTAATATTATTTAGTATAGTTGTTTTGTCAAAAACCTTAAAAATGTTTTTTACAGTTATCATTAAGCAAGAATTAATTGAGTTATTATAAAATTGGCTAAAATTATTACCACACTAGTCCAAACAAAAGAAGTGGTACTTGCTTTTCCGACTTGAAGAGCTCCGCCCTTGAGATAATATCCATGAAATGCAGGAACTGTTGCTAAAAAAAATGAGAATAGAGTAGTCTTAATAAAAGCATATTGTATATGAAAAGGGTTAAAATCAAGTTGAAGTCCTTCAATAAATATAGCACTAGAACAAAGGCCACCTGTTACGCTTGCTACATAACCCCCCAAAATTCCTAAAAACATTGAAAGTGTTATAACAAATGGATATAGTAATAAAGCAATTATTTTAGGAAAAATAAGATAGTTATAAGTGTTAATCCCCATGACCTCCAAAGCATCAATTTGCTCTGTAACTCTCATCGTTCCAATACTTGATGTTATATATGAACCTACCTTTCCAGCCATAATTATAGACATAAAAGTAGGGGCAAATTCTAAAATAACAGATTGTCTCGTAGCATAACCTATAAGATTTCTAGGAATTAAAGGATTGCTCAAGTTTAGAGCTGTTTGTATCGCAACCACACCACCCACAAAAAAAGAAATAACACTAACAATGCCAAGAGACCCAATAATTAGCACTTCTATATCCTTAAAAATCAGAGTTCTAAGTACAGACCATTTAGTAAACTTTCCAAAAACTTTTTGAAGCATTAAAAAGTAACTTCCAATATTTATTAAAACCTTCATGTCTTTTGTAAAAATACAAAAAGGAAAAAACTATATGTGAAATAAAAATTAGTATTGATAAGAAACGGCATTTATGTTCATTCCGGCTCCTACACTAGCAAAAAGAATTATATCTCCTTTTTTTATTTCATGACCATTATACTTTTTTTTTATAACTAAGTCTAGAAGTGTTGGAATTGTTGCAGTAGAGCTATTACCAAACACTTCAATATTCATCGGTAAAACATCTTTAGGAGCTTTTAGGTCATATAGTTTATAAAAACGTTTAACAATAGCTTCATCCATTTTTAGATTTGCCTGATGAATAAATATTTTTTTCAAATCTTTTATATCATGACCACATTCGTCAAAACATTTTTTCATAGCATTAGGGACTTTGTTTAATGCGAATTCATATACTTTTCTCCCTTGCATTTTAATGTACTTAGTATCATCGGAGTTTAAGTTATTTGATTTTCCATAGCATATATAGTTTGCTTCATCATTATTAGAGTAAGTAACAGTTTTATGACTTAGAACTCCATCACTCTTATTTGAAGATTCAATAATTACAGCTCCAGCTCCATCGGCAAAAATCATTCCATCTCTATCATTTGAATCAATGACTCGAGATAAAGTTTCAGATCCTATAACTAGACATCTATTTGCAATTCCTGCTTTTATAAAGGCATTAGCTTGAATAACTCCTTCTAGCCAACCTGGACAGCCAAATAAGATGTCGTAAGCGACACAATTAGGGTTTTCTATTCCAAGTTTTGACTTCACTCTAGATGCCAGTGAAGGCATAGCGTCTAATTGATTTGATCCTTGAGTTACGTCTCCAATATTATGAGCTAAAATTATGTAATCAATAGTTTCTGGGTTAACAGATGATGATTTAATAGCGCTTATGGATGCTTCTGTAGCTATATCAGAAGATTTCATGCCGTTAGTTACATATTTTCTTTCTTTTATCCCTGTAATTGATTCAAATTTATCAATGATTTCCTCATTTTCAGATTGAATTTTATTTCCTTCAATATCTAAAAATGAATGATCTAGAAAAGCATTATTATTTTTAACTTCAGATGGAATATAGCTTCCGGTCCCAATTATTTTTGAATTCATCATATATTGACAATACTATTAATATTTACATTTCTATTAACAATAAAAACTAAATTAACTGTAATGTTCATTTTTTTTTAAAATTATAATAGATTACAAAATATGTTTATAAATCATTGATTATCAATATTTTGATATTCATTTAATGGAGTGCAGCTACAAATTAAATTACGATCCCCAAATGCTTCATCAACTCTTCTAACTCTTGGCCAAAACTTATTTTCTTTTACAAAATCTAAAGGGAAAGCTGCCTTCTTTCGGCTGTATTTGAATGGCCAGGAATCATTAGTAATCATTGATAAAGTATGAGGTGCATTTTTAAGAATTTCTATTCCATCTGGGTTATCACTTTCAATTTCTAACCTAATAGAAATCATCGCTTTACAAAAACGGTCAATTTCATTCAAGTTTTCGCTTTCTGTAGGCTCAATCATCATTGTTCCTGCTACAGGGAATGATACAGTAGGAGCATGAAAACCATAGTCCATTAGTCTTTTTGCTATATCAACAACTTCAACGCCTTTTTTCTTGAAGCTCCTGCAATCTATTATTAGCTCATGAGCAGCCCTTCCATTTTCTCCAGTATATAAAATTTCATAAGCACCTTCGAGCGACTTTTTTATATAATTTGCATTTAAGATGGCTATTTTAGTAGAATTTTTCAATCCATTTTTCCCAAGCATTTTTATATAGCCATAAGATATAATACAAGCTAATGCAGACCCCCATGGGGCCCCAGCAATAGCGTTTATTCCTTTATTACCTCCTGTTTTTATAATAGGATTAGATGGAAGAAATGATGCTAAATGTTTTGCTACACATATGGGTCCAACTCCAGGCCCACCTCCTCCATGAGGAATTGCAAAGGTTTTGTGTAAGTTTAGGTGACATACATCAGCACCAATAATAGCAGGACTAGTTAAACCAACCTGTGCATTCATATTAGCGCCATCCATATAAACTTGTCCACCACTATCATGAATAAGTCTTGTTATCTTTTGAATATGACTCTCAAAAACTCCATGAGTTGATGGATATGTGATCATTAAAGCTGCTAAATTTTCTTTGTAAAGCTCAGCCTTTTCTTTAATATCATTCCAATCAATATTTCCATTTTTATCTGTATTTATAACAACAACTTTCATTCCTGCCATTACAGCTGAAGCTGGGTTAGTTCCATGAGCTGAAGCTGGGATTAAACAGATATTACGATGTCTATTGTCTCTTGAAAGATGATATGCTCTTATAACCATTAAACCGGCATACTCTCCTTGAGCTCCAGAGTTTGGTTGAATTGAAGTTGCGTGAAATCCAGTTATCTCATTTAGTTGAGAAATTAAAGCTTTTAAAATTTTATGATACCCTTTAGCTTGATTAACTGGAACAAAAGGATGAATACTGTTCCAATTAGGTGAGCTTAAAGGAAGCATTTCTGCTGCTGCATTTAGCTTCATTGTACATGATCCAAGTGAAATCATAGAATGATTTAAAGCTAAATCTTTTAATTCAAGACTTTTAATATATCTCATTAACGCTGTCTCAGAATGATAAGAATTAAAAACAGAATGAGTCATAAAACTTTTTACTCTAGTCGTTGATTTAGGGATTCTAATTAGAGAAATATGATTTTCTTTTTCTTTCTTATTTAAATTATTTGCATAAATACTAAATATTTTGAATAAAGCCTCCAATTCAATTTTATCTGTTGTCTCATTTAATGAAATAGACACAGTATTATTATCAATATAATTTAAGTTAATTTTAGCTTTTTCTGCAATTAGTCTAATTTCTTCAGATTCAACATTAACTTTAAGGGTGTCAAAATAAAACTTATTTAATTGATTAATACCAATATTATTTAGCATTTTTTCCAATTTTTTTGCATTATCATGTATTTTATTTGCAATATACTTTAACCCCTCGGGCCCATGATAAACAGCATACATTCCTGCCATTACAGCTAAAAGAACTTGAGCTGTACATATATTTGAAGTAGCCCTATCTCTTTTTATATGTTGTTCTCTTGTTTGTAAAGCCATTCTTAAAGCGGGATTACCATCCGTGTCTTTGGTTTGCCCAATAATTCTTCCAGGTATGCTTCTTTTATATATTTTTTTTGTAGCAAAAAATGCTGCATGAGGACCTCCATAGCCAAGCGGAATTCCAAAACGCTGAGTAGTTCCAACAACTACATCTACATCATAAGATCCAGGTCCCTCTAACAAAACTAAGCTTTGAATATCAGCAGCTACAATACATTTAATATCTTTTAATTTGAGTTTTTCTGTAATCTCCGGAAGATTTACTATTTCACCATGTTTTCCTGGATATTGAATTAAAGCTCCATAAAAATTTTCATTAAATTCAAAGGTTTCAGGATTACCAACAATTAGTTCTATTTCTAAAGGTGTTGCTCTTGTTTTTAAAACCGATAATGTTTGAGGAAGAATTTGATCATGGACAAAAAATTTATTTGCACCAAGTTTTTTAATTTTTGAATTAAAAAAACTATGTAACATAGTCATTCCCTCTGCTGCAGATGTGCTTTCATCTAATAAAGAAGCATTTGCTATTTCCATACACGTAAGATCACAAATGACTGTTTGAAAATTAAATAAAGCTTCTAATCTGCCTTGAGCAATTTCAGCTTGATATGGAGTGTATGCAGTGTACCATCCAGGGTTTTCCAGAATATTTCTTTGAATTACAGCTGGTGTAATGGAAGGATTATATCCAAGCCCTATGTATGTTTGAAAAATTTTATTTTTTTCACCTACTTCTTTTATATGTTTTAAAAAATAATTTTCACTTATTCCGTCAGGAAGATTCAGGGGTTTTTTTAATTGAATACTTTTTGGAATTGTTTCATCAATTAAGTCATTTAAATTTTTAACCCCTAGTGATTTCAACATTTTATTTACTTCATCTGAACTAGGCCCAATATGTCTTGATTCAAAAAGATCTGTGTTCATTCTTTTTTTTTCAAAAATAGTTCAAAATTTAATTGTATTATTTAGATATGTACATCTATTTTAAAAATTTTTCAACTAAAAAAATAAAATAAAAAAGCACTTTGTTTAGTTTTACAAAATGAAACTACTTAAAACCCTTTATTCTTTTTACTTGCTAAGCAGTTTACATGTTTCTTTTGCAGTTTGGGCCTTATATAAAGTGTCTTTTATTTATTTTAATTCAACTGAAAACCTTTATCTAGATGGACTTGTGTTTACTTCATCAGTTGTTGGATATAATGTAATAAAGTATGGATCAATGTTTTTAAAAAACAAAACACTGGTTTCAAAAGAAATAATTTTTATCACTTTTTCGTCATTATTAATTGGTATATGGTGTTTTTTTTATACTCATTTGTTAACACAAGTTGTTTTTATACTGAGTTTTATTTTAGTAATTTTTTATATTATTCCAAATCCTTCTTCAAAAATAAATTTGAGAAATTCAAATGGTGTTAAGATTTTTTTAGTTGCTTTTTCATGGACTTTGGTAAGCTATGTTTCTCTAACAAGTCAGATGAATATTCTTGAGTTCAATCAAAATGTTATTTTGGGTATTCAACGTTTTATTTTCGTTTTGGTTGCTACAATTCCGTTCGAGATTCGAGATATTAACATAGATGATAGTGAGCTTGGTACTTTGCCCCAAAGGTTTGGAGTTTTTAAAAGTAAATTATTAGGGATTCTACTTTTAACATTAAATACTTGTTTGCTTTATTTTGTCATTGAAATCAATTTGATATTTAAAATTATTGAATTTTTTATTTATTTAGTTCTAGGCTATGCATTGTTAATTTCATCTACCAATAAACCTTTAAGCTTCACAAGGTTTTGGGTTGAGGGAATTCCAATAATTTGGATATTTACTTTGCTTATATTAAACCAGATCTTCTAATCAATGCTTCTGGATCAGGCTCTTTGCCTCTGAATTTCTTATAAAGTTTCATAGGGTGTTCTGTCCCCCCTTTAGAAAGAATATTATCTTCAAATTTTTTAGCAACTTTAGAGTTAAAAATACCATTTTCTATAAACATTTCAAACGCATCAGCATCCAATACCTCTGCCCATTTATAACTATAATAACCAGCAGAATAACCTCCCTGAAATATATGAGAAAATGAAGAACTTAAGCACTGATCTTTGTATGGTTTTATAAAATTAAATTTATCTAAAATCAAATCTTCATGTTTTTTTATATTTTTAATTTCATGTGAATTCATTGAATGATAACTCAGGTCAAGTGATGCAAAGCCAAGTTGTCTAAGGTTCTGAATTCCTTGCTGGAAATAACTAATAGCCTTTATTTTTTTTATAAATGATTTAGGTATTAGTTTATTAGTTTTATAATGTCTAGCAAAAATATTTAATGCCTCTTCTTCATAACACCAGTTTTCCATTATTTGACTAGGTAACTCAACAAAATCCCATAAGACATTTGTTCCACTTAAGCTTTCATAATACGTATTAGCTAAAATGCCATGAAGAGCATGTCCAAATTCGTGAAATAGTGTTGTTACGTCTTGAAAACTAATTAGAGATGGTTTTGATTTACTAGGAACCGGAAAATTACAAACTACAGAAATATGTGGTCTTTGATTTTTTTTTTGACCAACATAACTGGTCATCCATGCTCCACTTCTTTTACCTGCTCTTGGATATAAATCCAAATATAGCAAAGATTTAAAATTATTATTTCGATCATATACTTCATAAGCTCTAACTGATTTAGCATAAACTTCTATTTTATTATTAATATTAAAACTTAAGCCGTAAAGTTTATTCAATATTTTAAATAGACCCAAAATAACATTATCTAGCGAAAAATATTTTTTTAATTCAAGCTCATCCAGTTCTAAAGATGATTTTTTTAATTTTTCTGTCACAAATGCGATATCCCATTTTTCAAGTTTGTTTATCCCTAAATTTTGATTAGAAAACAAGGTTAATTCATCCCATTCTTTTTTAGCAAAAGGAAATGACTTTAAATATAGCTGACTTATAAAATAATTTGTATTTTTTTCTGTCAGAGACATTCTTTCTTCTAAGACAAAATCAGCATGAGATTTATAACCAAGAATTTTCGATCTTTTATGTCTCAGTTTTATTATTTCTTCAATTAATAAGATTGTATTATTCTCGTTTTTTCTATAACCTCTGCTTCCATATGCTATAGAAATTTCTTTTCGCAAACTTCTTACTTCTGAATAAGTTATAAATGGTATATAGCTTGGTGCGTCTAAAGTAAAAACCCATCCTTTTAAATTTTTGCTTTTTGCTTTTGATTTAGCTTCATTTATTGAAAAATCAGGAAGTCCTTTTAATTTTTTTTCATTTTTTATATGAAGTAAATAGATATTAGTGTCAGCTAGTATTTTTTCACCAAAAGAAAGAGATCTTATAGCTAGAATTTCATCTACTTGTCTTAATTTTTCTTTTTGTTTTGTTGACAATAATGCTCCATTTCTAACAAACTCATTAAATTCTTTTTCTAATAAAGTATTTTGTTCAGGAGATAGTATTGATTTATCAGACTTTAAATAAACAAATTTTACCCTTTTAAAAAGTTTTTTATTTAAAAGTATATCGTTTTTGTATTTGCTTAAATGTGGTGCAATTTTTTGTGTGACTTCTTGCAATTTAGTAGAGGTCTCAGCACTATTCAAATTAAATAATAAACTTACATTTCTACCTAATTGTTTACTTGATTCTTGTAAGCCATTAATTGTGTTATCAAAAGTTGGAATTTCCTTTTGGATCGATATAAGTTCAATCAAGGAAATAGAATCATTGATATTTTTCAGAATAGCTTCAACGAAATGTTCTGGAAGTATTTTTGAAAAAGGAGCTGATTTAAAAGGAGTTTGAAATTCAGTAAGAAGAGGGTTTTGCAATTTATTTATTTATATTTTTTGAGCTATCAATTACTTTTTGAGATAATTCGTTTTTGTAATCAATTATTTTTTTTTGGGTTTCATTTGAATCTACACCAATAATTTGAGCAGCTAATATCCCAGCATTTTTAGCACCATTTAATGCAACGGTCGCAACTGGAACGCCACTGGGCATTTGTAGTATGGAGAGAATTGAATCCCATCCATCAATGGAATTACTAGATTTTATTGGAACACCAATAACAGGTAAAGGACTTAAAGAGGCAATCATTCCTGGTAAGTGAGCTGCGCCTCCAGCTCCAGCTATAATAACCTTTAAACCTCTTTTATGAGCATTCTCACCATATTCCATGAGTTTAGAGGGTGTTCGATGGGCGGACACTATATCAACCTCAGCAATTATATTAAACTTTTTTAAAATTTCAATCGCTTCTTTCATTACTGGAAGATCTGATTTACTACCCATTATAATTCCTACTTGTTCCATTTTATTCAGAGATTACTTCAATTATTGATTTAACTTCTTCTGCAATTTGCCTTGCTTTATCTAAACTTTTATTAACTATTGACACGTGTCCCATTTTCCTAAACGGACGAGTTTGTTTCTTTCCATAAATATGAGGAGTAACTCCGTTTATTGCAAGAATTTGGTCAATATTTTTATAAACAACAGGCCCATTATGATTTTCTTTTCCAACTAGATTTACCATAACTCCTGATACTTTATTACCACTATCACCCAATGGAAGATTTAAAATTGCTCTAATATGCTGTTCAAACTGATTTGTATATGATGATTCAATTGTTAAATGTCCAGAATTATGTGGCCTTGGTGCGACCTCGTTGACTAAAATTTCTCCTGTCTCAGTTAAAAACATCTCAACAGCAAGAAGGCCTATATGTTTATATTTTTTCGAAACTTCTAAAGCAATTTTCTTTGCCCTTAATTTGATTTCACTTGAAATTCTAGCAGGGCAAATAACATATTCTACTTGATTAGCAGTTGGATGAAACTCCATTTCAACAACAGGATATGCTTGAGTTTCTCCTTGTTCACGTCTAGCTATAATTACAGAAAGCTCATTTTTAAAAGGCACAAAGTCCTCAGCAATGCAATCACAATCTAGAAGATTTTCTAAATCTTTATTTTTCTTAATTACGGAAACTCCATATCCATCATATCCCATTTCGGATGCTTTCCAAACAAATGGAAAGGAAAGGCTTCCTTTTGCTATAGCATTTTTCAAAGTTTCCAAATTTGAAAAACTTTTATAGTTTGAAGTTGGAATATTATTTTTTATATAAAATTCTTTTTGTGAAGATTTATTTTGAATAATTTCAATTATTTCGGGTTGAGGAAATATTTTAACTCCCTCTTTTTTAAGTTTATAAAGGGCTTTTATATTAATATTTTCAATTTCAATTGTTAAAATATCAACTTTTTTTCCGAAATCTAAGACAGTTTGATAATCTGTCAAATCTCCTTGAATAAAAACATCACAGGCCAGCTTTGCTGGAGCTTCATAATTAGGATCTAAAACAAAGGTTCTTATATCCCATTTTCGAGTACTGTACAGTAACATTTTTCCAAGTTGCCCACCTCCTAAAATTCCAAGTTTTTTATTTGTTGAAAAAAAATTCATTCAATACTTTTTGTCAAAAATACGTATATCTTTTGGTGATTCGAAAATTGCTAAACAAATTGGGTATATTTGGTTTTTAATTTTAGTTATATGATTAATCTTATATTATTCGGAAAACCTGGATCTGGAAAGGGAACACAAGCAGAATTCTTAAAAAAAAATTATAATTTAGTTCATATATCTACTGGCGATTTATTTCGAAATAATATTAAAAATAAAACTCAATTTGGTCTTTTAGCTAAGTCTTATATTGATAAAGGAGGTTTAGTTCCAGATCAAGTTACTATTGAAATGTTAATAAATCAGGTTAATATAAATCATGATGTTAATGGTTTTATTTTTGATGGTTTTCCAAGAACAATTTCGCAAGCTGAGGCATTAGATTCTTTTATGAAATCCATTAACATGAAAATAACAGCCACTATTTCTTTGGAAGCTGAGGATTCTATTCTAGAAGAACGATTAATTAAAAGAGGTCAGTTAAGTGGAAGAACCGATGATCAAGATATTGATAAAATCCGTAATCGCTTTAATGAATATAACACAAAAACATCTCCATTAAAAAAATATTATAACTCCATGAATAAATTGTTTAATATTAATGGCATTGGAACAATTGATGAAATAAAAAATCGATTAATTAATTTGATTAATCAAATTAAATAAAATGACAGAAGGTAATTTTGTGGATTATGTAAAGTTAAATGTAGACTCTGGGAATGGAGGAAAAGGCTCAATTCACCTTCATAGAGAAAAATTTATCACCAAGGGTGGACCCGATGGAGGTGACGGAGGAAGAGGAGGGCATGTGATAATTAGAGCTAATTCTAATTTATGGACACTATATCACTTTAAATTTAAGCGACATTTTTCAGCAGGTCATGGAGAGCATGGCAGTAAAAATAGAAGTTCTGGAGCTCAAGGTCAGGACATTTATGTAGAGGTGCCTTTTGGAACAGTTTTTAAAGACTCAAATACTAATGAAACGCTATTTGAGATTACAGAAAAAAAACAAGAAGTCATTCTTCTTGAAGGTGGATTAGGAGGTCTGGGTAATTGGCACTTTAAATCTTCTACAAGACAGACTCCAAGATATGCACAGCCAGGACAAAAAGGAAAAGAATTGGCTGTAACTCTAGAACTTAAAGTTTTAGCAGACGTTGGATTAGTGGGCTTTCCTAATGCTGGAAAATCAACATTATTAGCTGCTGTAACTGGAGCAAAACCAAAAATTGCTGATTATGAATTTACAACACTTAAACCAAACTTAGGTATTGTTCCTTATCGTGATTTCAGATCTTTTGTAATTGCAGATATCCCTGGTATAATTGAGGGAGCGGGAAAAGGAAAAGGATTAGGGCATTATTTTTTGAGACATATAGAAAGAAATTCAATTTTATTATTTACGATTCCATGTGATTCAAAAGATGTTAAAAAAGATTTTGAAATTTTAATAGCGGAATTAAAGGAATATAATCCAGAATTATTAGATAAAAATTTTGCAATTGCATTAACTAAGTGTGATTTATTAGATGACGAATTATTCGAGGAGTATAAAATTGAAATGAAAAATTATTTTGATAAAATTCCACATTTTTTAATTTCATCTATCTCAAAAAGAGGACTTGACCTTCTCAAGGATGGTCTTTGGAATCTTTTAAATGAAGTGAAATAATTTGAGGTGCAAAAAATCCATTTTATTTCAGCTATAGATAAACAGACTATAAGTCTAGCAACTGCTCTTAAAAATATTGATTTTGAAGTGTCTATTAGTGAAGAAAACATTTCATTGAGTTTGAAAGAAAATTTCAAAAAAAATAATTTAAACTTTTATGAAGGATGGCGCCCTAATAATATAACTAAAAACATTGATTTTATTATATTGGGTTCTAATTTAAATAACAATAATTCAGAATTTGTAAGAGCTGAAAGTCTGAAAATTAAGATATTTTCTATTACACAGTTTATTAACTATTTTTCAAAAGAAAAAACTAGAGTTTTAGTTGCTGGAAGAACCTATGGGAAAACTTCTATAATATCTATTATTTTACATGTTTTAAAATTTCATGATTTCTCTTTTGATTTTATTATCAATAAAAAAGTTTCAGCGTTTGATTCTTCAATTCATTTATCTAAAGAGAATGATTTTATAATTATTGAAGGAAATGAAAACATTTTACCTAAAATTGATAATTTATCTAAATTTGAATTTTTTAATCCTCATTTAGCAATAATAACATCTATGTTTTGGAAACATGTTGAAAGACATTCTTCTTTTGAGGGTTATAAAAAGTATTTTTCTTTATTAATAGATAATATAGTCCCTGGAGGAACTTTAATTTATAATGAGAATGATCATCAAACAAATAATTTAGTTAAAAATTCAAACCATACTATTAAAAAAAAGAGTTACTCTAGTCCAAGAAGCGTTATTTTTAAAGGGGTTGTTAATTTACAAACAGAAGAAGGGAATTATCCATTAATTTCTCACAATGACTATAGTCTTATTAATATTGGAGGAGCGCTATGGGCATGCCAACTCATAGGAATTTACCAATCTGATTTTTATGAAGCTATAATTAGCTACCAAGGAGATTAAGTAATGATAGTAAATCCTTATTTTAGCTAAATCTAAAAATTTCTTTTAAAATGCTTTTGGTTTATACCCCTAAAATAACTCCAAGGATTCGGTATGTTTTTAAACATATTTTTTTCAGGATGCTTGAATTAGAAATTAATTTGACTGGATCTGTTGAAGATTTTGTAGCACATAATGGACCGAAATTCTCCTATTCAAATAAGCCTTTGGGTAATGAGTTATTTTTTTATTCAACAGCATTTTTAATTGATCAAGGAATTCAAGATATTTCAATTAATGTTTCAAACACTGAAAAGTATCCTATTTTTTTTCAAGTTAATGCTGAATCAGCTATGCCATTTGATATTTTTGCAGCAAGTTTTTATTTAATAAGTCGTTATGAAGAATATTTACCTCACTTAAAAGATGCTAGTGGTAGATTCTGTTTTGAAGAAAGTATAGCGTTTAAAAATAATTTTTTAGATAAGCCAATTATAGATATATGGGTAATTGAATTAGCTGAAATCATAAATATTAAATTCAAAACCACAATAAAAGAATCAAAAAAAAATAAAAATATAATTCCAGTCTTTGAAGTTTCTGAACCATATATGTTTCAAAATAAATCAATTTTTCTATCATTTTTCCAAGCACTAAATTCAATTTGGAATTTAAATTTTAAAAATTTGATTAATCAAGTTTATGTGTTATTTCGTCTTTCAAAAGACCCATACTTGGAGTATGATTTTATAACAGATCAGTTTAACAACATCAAAATTGATCTTCTTGGTTTTTTCAGATATACCCAGCACAGTATTGATATTGGTGCTATTTCAATTTTCAACTCTTCATATAAATTATTAATTAAAAATATTTCGGATAAAATTTTCATTAGTTTATTGGTTTCTTCTTTTGCTCAAAAAAATATAAAAATTCTAAAAAATGAAATGAAGAATTTAACAAAGCTAACGCATAGAAATTCTCAAAAAGTTAGACTTAATTTAGGAATTTTATCAATTTCAGAAATATACCCAATGTTGGTTCAAAGTGAAGTTTTAGAGGATTATAGTATGGGTTACATTGATCAAATTGGTTATAGAGCAAGTACTTCGATCCCATTTTATTATTATGATTTAATAAATGAAGTTCAAAGCCCTCTCAAGGTTTACCCTGTTGCAATCACTGAATTTGCTTTAAGGAAATTATCAGTTAAAAATGCTTTTGAAGTTATGAAAGAATATCTTTTAAAACTACCTCTAGAAAATTCAATATTTTGTTTTGCTTTTACCCCTAAACTATTATCACAATCTTCAGAAAATCTTTTATGGCGTTCCTCTTTTTTAAAGTTTATTAATGAAATATGAAATTTATTAATCAAGTAAATACAATTTTTTTTGATTTAGATCATACTTTATGGGACTTTGAAAAAAACTCCTCCTTAGCTTTTAAAAATATTTTTAATAACAGAAGCTTTCCTTTTTCTCATTCAAAATTTTTAACATTTTATATTCCAATTAATCATAAGTACTGGGACTATTACAGTGAAAATAAAATAAGTGCAGAACAATTAAGGACAATTCGTTTGAAAGAAACTTTTAAAGCCTTAAAGTTTAATAGTACTGCAAAATTTATTGATGAAATTTCTTGTGAATACATGAAAACTCTTCCTACACAAACTTTTTTATTTGAGGGAGTTATTGATTTGCTTAAACATTTAAAGCCAAAATATAATTTGCATATAATTACAAACGGATTTGAAGATGTTCAGTATATGAAATTAAAAAATTCCAAAATACTTACTTATTTTGATAAAATTATCAATCCAGAAAATTCTTTAGCAAAAAAACCTAACAGCAAAATTTTCAACTATGCTCTAAGTCTTGTTAAAGAAAACCCTAAAAACTGCTTAATGATAGGAGATGACTTTTTTGCAGATGTTATGGGAGCCCTTAACGTTGGTATGAATGCAATTCATTTCAACTCAACTAATGAACCCAAACATGAAAAATGTACAATCGTAAATTCTATAAAGGAATTACATAAATTATTAAATTAAAAATATGGATATCAAAAATTATCAAAAAATAGTTGATGAGTGGATTTCTAAACACGGTGTAAGATATTTCAACATTCTAACTAATATGGCACAATTAACAGAGGAAGTAGGTGAGGTTGCTAGAATAATTTCAAGAAGATATGGTGAGCAAAGTGAGAAAGAAGAAGATAAAAATAAAGATTTAGGAGAAGAATTAGCTGATGTTGTTTTTGTAATTATGTGTTTAGCAAATCAAACAGATATAGATTTACAGAAGGCATTTGACAAAAAGCTTAAATCGAAAACAAAAAGAGATAACAAACGTCATCGTTTAAATAAAAAATTGAATTAGTAAATGAATATCAAGTTATTATATAAGCCAAATAATTTTTCAGGAAAAATATATATTACAGGCTCTAAAAGCGAATCAAATAGATTGCTTCTTTTACAAGCAATTTATCCAAATATTAAATTAAATAATGTTTCTAATTCGGATGATACTAATATGATTATAAATGCTCTTAAGTCTTCTAAAAAAAATATTGATATTCATCATGCAGGAACTGCTATGAGATTTTTGACTGCATATTACGCATTTAAGTTAAATAGTGATATTGTATTGACGGGGTCTGAAAGAATGCAAAACAGACCAATTAAAATTCTTATTGATGCTTTAAAAGATTTAGGAGCATTAATCGAGTATCAAAAAATAAATGGATTTCCTCCAATAAGAATTAAAGGTTCAAAGCCTTTAAAGAGTTTTGTAAAACTGTCTTCATCTACTAGTAGTCAATATGTTTCTGCTTTAATGCTTGTTGCTCCAAAAATATTGAATGGTTTAACAATCGAATTGTCTGGTAAAATAACCTCGTTACCTTACATAAAAATGACCGAGTCACTCCTGAAAAATATAGGAGTAAAAGTTGAGTTTGAAAATAAAAAAATAAAAATATTTAATAAAGAAACAATAAGTAATCAAACAATAACTATTGAGTCAGATTGGAGTTCTGCGTCATATTTTTATAGTATTGCTGCTTTATCTGAACGCTCAATAATTAGATTAAATAGTTATAAAAAAAAATCTTTGCAAGGTGATGATTGTCTAATAGAAATTTATGAAAAACTTGGAGTTTCTTCCAAGTTTGAAGGGGATACTTTAGTTATTGAAAAACTATCTGATTTTAAAAACCCAAAACTTATTTCCTTAAACTTAATTAATTCTCCTGACCTAGCACAAACAATAGCGGTAACTTGTATTGGGTTATGTATAGATTCTGAATTACACGGACTTCATACTCTAAAAATAAAAGAGACAGATCGTTTAAGTGCATTAAAGAAAGAATTAACAAAGTTTGGAGCCGATGTTCATACAACAGAGGAAAGTATTCATGTTAAATCTTCAAAAAAATTAAATCAAAATATTAAAGTCTCCACATACCAAGATCATCGAATGGCAATGGCATTTGCTCCTCTAGCTATAAAAACATCTTTAATGATTGAGGATGCCAGTGTCGTTAATAAATCATACCCAGATTTTTGGAATGATTTACATAAAATTGGTTTTCGATATGTTTGAAATTAATATAATTTGATATTTACTTGACTTTGCCTATCTCAGGATAGTATATTTGCAATTCAAAAAATAAATAGAAAATGAAACTAACTGATTTTAATTTTGAACTTCCTGATTCTTTATTAGCTCAACATCCAACTCCCATTCGAGACGAGTCTCGTTTGATGGTTTTGGATAGAAGTAATGGAAAAATCGAACATCACACCTTTAAAGATGTGATCAACTATTTTGATGAAGATGATGTTTTTGTTTTAAACAATACAAAGGTTTTTCCAGCTAGATTGTATGGAAACAAAGAAAAAACTGGAGCTAGAATTGAGGTTTTTTTACTCAGAGAGCTTAATACAGATCAGCGATTGTGGGATGTTTTAGTTGATCCAGCTAGAAAAATAAGAATTGGAAATAAGTTATATTTTGGTGAAGATGAATCACTAGTTGCTGAAGTTATTGATAATACAACATCTAGGGGTAGAACATTACGTTTTTTATTTGATGGCACATACTCTGAATTTAGAGTAAAGTTAAATGAGTTGGGACAAACACCTCTCCCAAAATATATAAATCGAGCTATTGAAGAGCAAGATAAAGAAAGGTATCAGACTATTTATGCAAAACATGAGGGAGCAGTTGCAGCTCCAACTGCAGGACTCCATTTTTCAAAGCACCTTCTGAAACGTCTTCAAATTAAAGGTATAAATTTAGCAGAATTAACTCTTCATATAGGATTAGGCACATTTAATCCTGTTGAAGTTGAAGATCTTTCAAAGCATAAAATGGATTCAGAAGAGTTGATTATTGAAGACGAAGCGGTTGATCTTGTAAATACTGCTCTGAAAAGTAAAAAAAGAATATGTGCTGTTGGAACTACTGTAATGAGAGGACTAGAAAGCTCTGTTTCTTCAATAAAAACCCTAAAGCCTCACGACGGTTGGACTCATAAATTTCTTTTTCCACCTCATAAATTTTCCATTGCAAACTGTATGATAACAAATTTTCATACTTCAAAATCTACACTTTTAATGACGGTTTCTGCATTTGCAGATCACGATATGATTATGAATGCCTATAATGTTGCAAAAAAAGAAAAATATAGATTTTCATCTTATGGAGATGCTATGCTTATCCTTTAGTAAAAATGGAAAGTCAAGTCAAACAAGATATAAGGGCTCTCTCATTAGAAGAATTAATATCTTTTTTTGAAAGTATTGGTGAAAAAGTTTTTCGAGCTAAACAGGTTTATAATTGGTTATGGAAAAACAATGTTTTTTCCTTTAGTAAAATGACAAATATTTCTAAAACTACTCGAGTAATTTTAGAAAAAAAATTCATAATTAATAATATTTTAATTGACCTTCAACAAAAAAGCAAAGATGGAACTATAAAAAATTCTGTAAAACTGCACGATGGTTTATTAGTTGAATCAGTTTTAATTCCAACAAAAAAAAGAATCACAGCTTGTATCTCTTCTCAAGTTGGATGTAGTTTAGATTGTTCTTTTTGTGCAACTTCTCTCCTAAAAAGGATGAGAAACCTTAATCCAGATGAGATTTATGATCAGGTTGTTGCTATAGATAAACAAAGTATGCTTTATCATAAACGGTCTTTGACAAATATTGTTTTTATGGGAATGGGGGAGCCATTAATGAATTATAAAAATGTTTTATTAGCAATAAAAAAAATTACTGAACCAGAAAGCTTAGGAATGTCTCCTAGGAGAATAACTTTATCTACATCTGGAATTCCTAAAATGATAAAAAAATTAGCTGATGATAAAGTTAAATTTGGTTTAGCTATTTCTTTGCATAGCGCTAGACAATCTATAAGAGAACAAATAATGCCTTTTACAAAAAACTTTCCACTTGATGATTTAATGGATTCACTTCTATATTGGTATAAAAAAGTAAATAAGTCTGTGACTTTTGAATATATTATTTGGAAAGGTATTAATGATCAAAATGAAGATATTGTATCATTAATCAACTTTTGTAAAAAAATTCCTTCCAAAGTAAATTTAATTCAATATAACTCGATTGGTAATTCGAAATTTATTCAGGCTTCAAAATCAAAAATAAATGAATATAAGAATGCATTAGAAAAAGCTAATATTACAGTTACAATAAGACATTCAAGAGGGCAAGATATTGAGGCAGCTTGCGGTCAGCTTGCTAATAAGATTAATGAATTTTCCAGAGCTCAATAAAAGTCTATTTCATATGGTTTATATTTGAAATATGAAAATAACTGAGCGTATTAAATTACCAATTTATAAAGAGATGGAGCTCTTTGAAAAGAAATTTTCAGATTCTATGTTGTCAAAAGTTGCTCTTTTAAACCGTATAACTCATTTTATAGTAAAAAGAAAGGGGAAACAGATGCGACCCATGTTTGTTTTTCTTTCTGCTAAGCTATTGTCAAAAGAAAGTGAAGTTGATGAGAGAACATATAGAGGAGCTGCGGTAATTGAGTTAATTCATACTGCAACTTTAGTTCATGATGATATAGTTGATGATAGCAGTCTGCGTAGAGGTTTTTTTTCCATCAATGCTCTCTGGAAAAATAAGATTGCAGTTTTAGTTGGAGATTATCTCCTTTCTAAAGGTTTGCTTCTTTCTATAGAAAATGAGGATTTTGATTTATTAAAAATCATTTCTGTAGCAGTTCGTGAAATAAGTCAAGGTGAGTTGTTGCAACTTGAAAAATCAAGAAAACTGAATATCACTGAAGATATTTATTTTAAAATTATCAAACAGAAAACAGCATCACTCTTAGCTGCGTGCTGTGCAGTAGGAGCTAAATCAGTGAATAGCTCTGAGGATGAAGTTCTTAAGCTTCATGAGTTTGGGGAATTGATAGGGGTTGCTTTTCAGATTAAGGATGATCTTTTTGATTACGGAGAAACTAAAATTGGAAAGCCTACAGGGATAGATATTAAAGAAAGAAAATTAACATTACCACTTATCTATGCAATTAATATTGCAGAACAAAAAGACAAGAAATGGATAGTTAATATTATTAAAAATAAAAATAATGACAAAAAAAGTATAAAAAAAGTTATTGATCAAGTTGTGAAATTAGGGGGTGTCAAATACGCTTCTGACACCATGTATTTGTATAAAAATAAAGCGCTTAAGGTTTTAAATAATTTTCCTAAAAGTGAATATAGAGATTCTCTAGAATTAATGGTTAATTATGTTGTTGAGAGAAAAGTATAAATACTATACTTTTTTATACTTTTATGAAAAACCTAAAGGTGATAAATAAAAGTACGATTGATCAAGTTTATGAAGCTTCCAGAGTCGAGGAGGTTATTGGTGATTTTGTGTCATTAAAAAAGTCAGGAGCAAATTTTAAAGGACTCAGCCCTTTTACAAAGGAAAACACACCAAGCTTCATGGTTTCGCCTGTAAAACAGATTTGGAAAGATTTCAGTAGTGGAAAGGGCGGAAACGTTATAGCATTTATAATGGAACATGAGCATTTTACTTACCCTGAAGCGATTCGTTATTTAGCTAAGAAGTATTCCATAGAAATTGAGGAAACTCAGCAAACTGAAGAAGAAAAGCTGCTAAATGATGATAGGGAGAGCATGTATCTTCTTTCAAAATATGCTTCTGATTTTTTTGAAAAATCATTATGGGATTCAGAGGAGGGAAAATCAATTGGAGTTACTTATTTCAGAGAAAGAGGGTTTAGTGATCAAACTATAAAATTTTTTAAACTTGGTTATTCTTCAGATAAAATTGATGTGTTTTCAAACGATGCTCTAAAAAATGGATATAAAATAGAATTTATGATCAAAACAGGTTTGGTCATTTCTAATGAAATTCAAAAAAGTAATGTGGATCGTTTTAGAGGAAGAGTGATTTTCCCTATTAGAACTATGTCAGGGCGCATTCAAGGTTTTGGAGGAAGAACCTTGTCAAGTTATAAAAAAACTGCAAAATATATTAATTCACCTGAAAGTGATATTTACTATAAAAGCAAAACCTTGTATGGTTTATATGAGGCTAAACAATCTATAGCAAAAGAGAATTGTTGCTATTTAGTTGAAGGATATACAGATGTGATTCAAATGTATCAATCTGGTATAACAAACATTGTTTCATCATCAGGAACTGCTCTTAGTTCTGACCAAATTAGATTGATTAAAAGACTGACTTCTAATATTGTAGTTTTGTTTGATTCAGATCCGGCTGGAATAAGAGCTGCTTTAAGAGGTGTAGATTTAATTTTAGAACAAGGTATTAATGTTAGAGTCTGTACTTTTCCCGACGGTGAAGATCCTGACAGCTTTGCTAAGAGTAGTTCTTCTTCTGATTTAAAAGATTTTTTAATTAATAATGCAAAAGATTTTATTCAATTTAAAGCTAAACTCTTACTTCATGAATCTGAAAATGATCCTATTAAAAAAACATCTACTGTAAGAGATATGATTGAAAGTATTTCTAAAATTCCAGATATAATTCAGCAAGAATTTTATTTAAAAAGCTGCTCTGAAATCATGGATGTAAGTGAAGAGGTTTTGTTTAGCGCTTTTGCTCAAGAAAATAATAAAAAACATAGAAATAAAAATGTAAAAAAATATCAACTTCCTCAAACAGTTCTCAAAAAAACAACTCCTTTAAAAAAAATTAATGATTTATATAATCTAGAAAAACAAATCATTTCAATTCTTTTACAATATGGGCACATAGAAGCTGAATATGAGGATATTGTTGTTAAACCAAATGAAGAAGGAGTGCTAATAGAAAGTTTTGAAAAAATTAAATCTAAGGTGTATGAGAAAATTTTTCTTGATTTACAAGAGGATGAAATTGAATTGGCTGACCCTATTTTCAGAAAACTATTTTCCCAGCTTATTTCAGCATATCAAACAAAAGCTGATTCTGCAATAAACAAATTAATTTTTTCTAATAATAGTGATTTAAATTTGGTTGTAACTGATATAATTATGGAAACTGAAAAATATTTCTTGCATTCTTGGGAAACAAAAAATATTTTTGTTAAAAGTAAAACTAAAGATATTGGTCAGTTAGTTAGTGAGACTATTTTATCATTAAGGAAAAATTTAATTAATGAAAAAATTAATGATTTGAAAAGTGAACTTGTTAAGGATGAGTCAATCAACAACAAAGACTTATTAGAGGATATAATGAATTATAATTCATTAAAAAAGATTGTATCAAATAAGCTTAATAGAGTCCTATAAATATTTTTTTGGAATATTGCATACTGGAATTGGCAACATCTTATGTTTGTTTTGAGAGTTAAGTTTTTGATATATTTTTCTTGTCTTAACTTCTTTTTCGGTTAGATTATTATCAGGGATTTTTCTTTCAATTAATTCCATTGCCTTTTCTAAGTCTTTATAGCTAGCTCCAATTTGATCTTCATCTGTCCTTCCGTCATCCCAAAGACCATCAGTGGGTTTTGTAGTCAAAATACTTTTTATTATATTTAAATGAGATGCTAATGAAAAAACTTCCGATTTTATTAAGTCAGCTATTGGGCTTATATCTACTCCTCCGTCTCCATATTTCGTATAAAACCCTACTCCAAAATCTTCAACTTTATTCCCAGTACCAGCTACTATGCATTTATAAGACCCTGCAAAATAATATAAAGTAGCCATTCTTAACCTGGCTCTTGTGTTTGCTAGGCTAAGCAAATCTAGTTTCCCTCTTCTTTCTATTTCAATCTCATCTTTGAATGTATCAAACACATTTGTGAGAGAATGAGAAAACGACTTAACATTTTCATGATTAGAGGTAAGCCATTTTATGTGATCTTTTGATCTAGAAATTTCATTTTTATTTTGATGAATTGGCATTTCAATGGCGTGAACTGGAAACTCAGTTAACGCACATAATGTTGAAGTAAGAGCAGAATCAATTCCACCTGAAACTCCTACGACAAAACCTTTTTGTTTTGAGTTAACAAGGTATTCTTTAAGCCAATTAACAATATATTTTTTTACTTTTTCAGGAGATTTCATTTAATAATTCTATTATAGAGTGTAAGTTTGTGCAAAGATAAAAATTTGAAAGCTAAACTCAATTTGAAAAAGTATCGTTTTACAACTTTTCTTTTTTTTACTATATTTTTATTAAATATAAGGTGTAATAATATTAATAATAAAGAAACTAAAGTTAACTCTATTGAAGTTAAAGTTAAGGTTGATCGATTTGATGAAGTGTTTGACACTTTATCTGAATCAAATATTTCTAACATAAAGAAAAAATATCCTTTTTTGTTTCCTAGTAATTATTCAAATACTTTCTGGTTAAATAAGTCTAATGACACCTTATACAATTTGCTGAAAAAGGCTGTAACTAATAAGTTTAAAGATTTTAACGAAATCGAGGATGACATGTCTCACTTTTATAAACATTTAAAATACGAGTTTCCTCAAGTTAAAGTGCCCAGAATTATTTCTGTGATTAATAATGTTGACTATGAAAATAAATTAATATTAGCAGACACGTTACTTATAATTTCAATTGACTCTTATTTGGGTGCAAATCATAGTCTGTATGATGGAATCCCTCTTTTTGTAAAGAATGGTATGGATATAAATTATTTATTGTCAAATATTGCAGAAAAATATGCCAATAAAACAATTATAAAACATTCAGAAAGAAATTTTTTATCTAAAATGATATTTTACGGAAAGCAATTATATTTTAAAGACATAATAATGATGCATAGTAGTGATGCGGTTAAAATCAACTATTCCGAAGAAGAAAATACTTGGGTTAATAAAAATGAATTATTTATATGGCAATATATTATTGAAAAACAATTATTATATGATACAGACGACAGGCTAGATGATAGATTTCTTCTTCCAGCACCTTTTTCGAAATTTTATCTAGAAATAGACAACGATTCTCCGGGTAGAATTGGCCAATGGATAGGCTGGCAGATAGTAAGATCATATTCAGATGAGTTTCCTGATGCTGAGTTGTATGAAATATTAGATCTTCCAGCAGAAGAATTATTTAATAAATCAAAGTACAAACCAAGAAGAATATGGCAGTAAAAAAACAAGCCCCAATTACAATTAATGTTAGTTTAGATGAAAACAAAATACCTGAAAGTATAAAATGGTCTGCTCCTGATGGAGGAGTGAATAATCAGGAGGCTATGGCTATGCTTTTAACTTTTTGGGATGGAGAAAGTAAAGAATCTCTTAGAATGGATCTTTGGGTAAAAGAGATGCCTTTAAATGAGATGAAACAGTTTTTTCATCAAAGCTTGATTAGCATGACCAATACATTTCATAGAGCAACTCAAGATGAAAAGATGACTTCAACAATGAATGACTTTTGTGATTATTTTGCTGAAAAAATGGACTTAAAGTAATTTTATTTTAAACCGTTAAGTTGGTCGATGTATATTAAAACATCTTTAATGCCGTTTTTTTTTGCGGCAGAAGTAATAAAATGAACTGGAAAAGAATTCCATTGATCATTCATTTTTTTAAAATAATTTTCAATATTTATTTTTATTTTATTAGGTTTTAATTTATCTGATTTAGTAAAAATTATCGAAAATGGAATTTCTTTTTCCCCTAGCCAATACATGAAGTCTAAATCAATAGGTTGGGGTTCGTGTCTTATGTCAATTAAAACAAAAGCAGAAACCAATTGCTTTCTTTCATTAAAATATTCAGTTATAAACTTTTGAAATATTTTCTTTTGGGTTTTTGATGTTCTTGCATATCCATAGCCAGGCAGATCAACCAAATGCCAACTATTATTTATCAGAAAATGATTTATTAATTGAGTTTTACCAGGTCTCGAGGAAGTTTTAGCTAATGATTTTTTATTACATAAAGCATTTATCAATGAAGATTTACCGACATTAGATCTACCTATAAAGGCATAGTCAGATAAATTATTACTGGGACATTTATTAACATTCGAATTACTTATTAAAAACTCAGAGCTTGTAACTTTCATAACTCAAAATCTCTTTTTTTGAAGCCATTCAAAAACAAGGGTGTTAAATTCATCTGGATGTTCCATCATTGGTGCATGTCCACAGTTGTTTATCCAAATAAGACTTGAGTTAGGAAGAAGGCTGTCGAATTCTTTTGCAACACTGGGAGGGGTTACACTGTCCTGTTTACCCCAGATTATTAATGTTGGATTTTTAATATTTGGAAGATCATTAGCCATATTATGTCTAATGGCACTTTTGGCTATAGTTAGTGTTTTAATTAATTTATTTCTGTCATTAACTGTTTCAAAAACCTCATCAACTAGTTCTTTTGTTGCAATTTTTGAATTAAAAAACACTTCTTCTGTTTTTGTTTTAATATAATTATAGTTACCGCGTTTTGGATATCCATCACCCATAGAGTTTTCATAGAGACCCGAACTACCTGTAAGAATAAGTCCAATAACCTTTGGTTTAAATATTTTGGCAAAAAATAGGGCTATATGTCCGCCTAAGGAATTTCCAAGAAGGATAACAGAATCTAATTTTTTATACAATAAAAAGTCATTTAAGTATTCTGCAAACGCCTTTACAGTTGTTTCAAGTATTGGTTTGTCATATAAGGGAAGTATTGGTATTATAACCTTATATCCTTTTTGTGGAAAAAACAACAATACTTTATCAAAATTACTCAGTCCTCCCATCAATCCGTGCAGGATTATTATTGGCTGCCCTTCTCCGGATTGAACATACTTAAATGAGTTCTCTTCTATTAGATTCAAATGATTCATTTTCATGTTCTGAATTGACAAATATATTCAATTAGTTTCCAATATAGCACTTTAATTGAATTTGAATACATAGGAGGATTGTTAAGAAAAAAAAGGAAATAAGTGGTTTTATCTGGTAAAATGTGGTAAAATATTATTTATATTTGATTATTAACGAGTTAATTTTAATTGATGAGTCATTTTATAGGAACTTTCGAGTGCAAAGCAGATGATAAATCAAGGATAATGATCCCTGTGTCTTTAAAAAAGCAAATATCTAATGCTATAACAGAGAGTTTTGTTATTAAAAGAGCAGTTTTTAATTCTTGCTTGGAATTATACCCTATGTCAGAGTGGACTTTGTTAATGGAAAAAGTAAATGCTTTAAACCGATTTAATAAAAAAAATAATGACTTTATAAGAAGATTTACTGCTGGTGTTAAAATTGTAAATATTGATTCTTCAGGTAGACTACTAATTCCTCGCGACTTAATATTACATGCTGAAATTAAAAAAGAAGTTGTAGTTTCTTCAGCAGTTAACATACTTGAAGTTTGGGATAAAGACCTTTATGAGGAGTCAATTAACGCAGCAACAGTTGACTTTGGATCATTAGCTGAAGACGTAATGGGTGATAACAATAATAAAGATGTATCATAAACCAGTTCTTCTCGAACGATCAATAAATGGCTTAGAAATAAAGTCTGATGGAGTTTATGTTGATGTTACTTATGGAGGAGGAGGGCATAGTAAGGTGATTTTAGAAAAACTATCTGACAAGGGAAAGCTTATTGCTTTTGATCATGATGAAGATGCAATGAGTAATAGATTAAATGATAATAGAATTTTATTTATTTCATCAAATTTTAGATATCTAAACAGGTTTTTGAAATTAAATGGCATAAATAAAGTCGATGGAATTTTAGCTGATTTTGGTGTTTCTTCTCACCAATTTGACTCTAAGGAAAGAGGTTTTTCAACGCGTTTTAATGGTCCGCTTGACATGAGAATGGATAAAACCCAAACTTTATCAGCATTCAATATTATAAATGAATATTCTGTAGAAGATTTAGTTAAGTTATTCAAGGATTATGGGGAGTTAAGAAATTCAAAGCAATTGGCTGCGGTTATTGGTGTCCAACGGTCAATTGCTCCCATATTAACAACAGCTGAATTAAGAAGAGTAGTTGAGTCTATCCTGCCTGATAGGTTTTTAAATAAAACATTGGCACAGCTTTTCCAGGCTCTTAGGATAGAAGTAAATGATGAATTAGAAGTTATTAAAGATTTTTTAATTCAAACACCCCATTCATTGTCTCCTGGAGGCAGGTTGGTCTGTATATCATATCACTCTTTAGAAGATCGTTTAGTGAAACGATTTATAAGAGAAGGCAAGTTTCAAGGTGAGGCAGATAAAGATGTATACGGAAACACAAACTTGCCTTTCAAAAAAATAGGAGGTGTTCAAGTACCTTCCTCAGATGAAATAAATAAAAACAATAGGTCTAGAAGTGCTAAACTTAGAATAGCTGAAAAAGTATAGTTAAATAAATCATATGATTAAAAAAATTATTTCTTTTTTAAAAATGGAGTTTTTGATTAAAGAAGATTCTTTTAAAAATTGGAGAATGATTTTATTTTTTTCAATTTTAGCTTTAACCATGATATCAATTGGTCATTCTGCTGATAGAAAAATATTTAAAATAGCAAATTTGAATGAAAAAATTAAATCACTAAAAAGTGAGTTTGTTGAACAGAGAACATATCTGATGAAATTAAAAATGGAAACTAATGTAATCAATTTACTATCTCATAAAGGAATAGTTTCCTCTGAAAGACCACCAATAAAAATTATTGTAACAAAATGAAATTTAGAAATTTTAATTTTCGGTTTTATTTTGTTATTTCCATCCTGATCTTATTATCTATAACCTTATGTTCTAAGCTTATTTATATTCAGATAATAGAAGGGGATAAATATAAAAAAATTGCAAAAGAAAGAACTCTTAAAAATATTATAGTAAAACCTATTCCTGGAAACATATACTCTGATGATCAAAGTTTATTAGCAACTTCAGTAGTTAAATATGAATTAAGATGGGATTCAAAAGTAGTTTCAGATAAAAATTTTAAAAAAAATAAAGAAAAATTAGCTGTTGGAATTTCTAGGATTACTAATAAAGATTTATTGAAAACAAAAATAGATTTAGAAGAAGCTAGGTATAAAAATAATCGTTATTGGTTGGTTGGAAAAAATCTGAGCTACTCTCAACAAAAAGCTTTAAAAAAATTACCTCTTTTTAACTTTCCATCATATAAAGGAGGTTTAATAATTGAACAGAAAGTGACCAGAGAAAGGCCTCTAGGGAAAATTGCAGAAAGAACAATTGGTTATGAACGTCCTCATTTAGATGGTACATTTTTAAGAGTAGGCCTTGAAGGTGCATATGGAAGTTTGTTAAAAGGAAAAGAAGGGTATAGGTTGAAAAGAAAAATAGCTAATGGTAAATGGAAATCAATTAATAATATAAATGAAAAAGAGCCCACAGAGGGATACGATATTTATACAACTATAAATATAAATTTTCAAGACATAGCTCATAACTCACTTTTAGAACAATTGGAAAAATATGAAGCTGATAGTGGAACAGTTGTAGTAATGGAGGTAGAAACTGGAGCAATTAAAGCTATTTCAAATCTTGGAATTACTTCTAAGAAAACATATTTTGAAAAATTAAACTATGCTGTAGGATCAGCTCAAGAGCCTGGATCTACATTTAAATTAATTAGTATTATTGCAGCTTTGGAGGATAATATTGTTAAACCTACAGATATAATAGATACAGGAGACGGAGAAAGAATTATTTATGGAAAAAAGATAAAAGATTCACAAAAAGGAGGATATGGTTCTATATCCGTATCTAAAGTTTTTGAGGTTTCTTCTAACACAGGAATTGTAAAAATCATATATGATAATTATAAAAATAAGCCAAAACAATTTGTAGATCGAATATATAATATGGGGCTTCATAAGCCATTAAATATCCCTATAAAAGGGGAGGCAAATCCAAAAATACCCTATCCAACAGATAATGAGTGGAGTGGAATTAGTTTACCATGGATGGCATGGGGATATGGAGTTTCATTAACACCTTTACAAATACTCACCTTTTATAATGCAATAGCAAATAATGGTGTAATGGTTAAACCAAATTTTATTGATAAGATAGGTCGTTTAGGCGCAAAACCTCACATTGAATTTTCAAGGGAGGTGTTAAACCCTTCTGTTTGTTCAGAGTCTACACTTTTAGCAGTAAAGAAAATGTTGTTTAACGTTGTAGATAAAGAGTGGGGTACTGCAAATAACATAAAAGATAAAAATTTTACTATTGCAGGAAAGACAGGCACCACTCAAACCGCTTATACTACAAATTCAACAGAATATATATCAAGCTTTGTTGGTTATTTTCCTGCTGAAAAACCAAAATACTCTTGTATAGTAGTTATTAGCAAACCTAATAAAGATAAAGGGTATTATGGAGCTCAAGTTGCAGCGCCTGTCTTTAAAAAAATAGCAAAGAAAATTTATACAGGTATACCTAAAGAGGTTGAAATTTCTATGCAAAATTTAAAAATTTCTAAAAACACTTTATTTGAATCCAATAACATACTGCCAAATATGGTAGGAGCTGAAGCAATGGATGCTATAGCTTTTCTTGAAAATAAAAATATAAAAGTAAATATACAAGGAAAGAAAGGGAAAGTTAAAAGGCAGTCTGTGGCACCAGGAACTTCTTTAAATAAAGTTAAAACCATCAACTTGAACTTATGAAAAAGTCGTTGAAAGATATATTATATAAAGTCTCTATAATTGGTATGGCAGGTCCTCCAGATCAAAATATATCTAAAATCGAAATTGATTCAAGAAAGGTTAAAAAAAATTATTTATTTGTTGCTTTATCTGGAACAAATTCAAATGGTCATGATTATATTGACGAATCAATAAATAATGGAGCTTCAGCAATAGTTTGTTTAGAATTTCCAAACAATTTAAAAAAATCAAAAACTTATATAAAAGTAGAAGACACAACTAAAGCACTTGCTGTAATTTCAGGAAATTTTTATGATCATCCATCAAAAAAACTAAAATTAGTTGGAGTGACTGGAACAAATGGTAAAACAACAATAACAAATCTATTGTTTGAGCTTTTTAACAATCAAAAGAGAAAAGCAGGTTTAATTTCAACTATTAATATCAAATATGACACAAATGAAATTCCATCTAATCATACAACTCCAGATATAATTACCACTAATTTTTACTTATCCGAAATGGTAAGCGAAAATATTAATTATTGTTTTATGGAGGTCTCTTCTCACGGAATATCTCAGGGAAGAATTGATGGACTTAATTTTTCAGGTGCCGTATTTAGTAATTTGACTCATGATCATCTTGATTATCATAAAACTTTTAAAAATTACAGAAATGTCAAAAAAACTTTCTTTGACAAACTTCCAAAATCTTCATTTTCATTAGTAAATAATGATGATAAAAATGCATCATTTATGCTGCAAAATACAAGCTCTAATAAGTCAGGGTATGCAATGAATAATTTTGCAGATTTTAAAGTTAAAATATTAGAATGTGAATTTGATGGAATGCTTATTAGAATAAATAATCAAGAGGTATGGACAAGTTTGCTAGGTAATTTTAATGCTTCAAATTTACTAGCCGTATTTAGTGTTGCTGCTTTGTTAAATATTCCAGAATCTGAAATTTTGCGAAGTATAAGTATGTTGAAAAATGTTCCAGGACGTTTTCAGACATTTCAATTTAATAAAAAAGGACTAGTGATAATTGATTACGCTCACACTCCAAATGCTCTTGAAAATGTTATTGACACAATAAATCAAATAAGAACTAAAAATGAAAATTTAATTACTGTGATAGGATGTGGAGGAAATAGAGATAAGAAAAAAAGACCTGAGATGGGAAGAATTGCATCTCAAAAAAGTGACAAGGTGATTTTCACTTCTGATAATCCAAGAAATGAAGACCCCAGTAAAATTATAGATCAAATGCTTGAAGGAGTTAAGCCTGAAGATTATCATAAAGTATTAAATATTGAAGAACGTGAAATGGCAATTAAAACCTCCAAACATATTTCAAATCATTCTGATATAATCTTGATAGCAGGAAAAGGTCATGAATCATATCAAGAAATATGTAATAATAAAATTCCATTTGATGATTTTGTAATAGCAAAAAAATATTTTAAAAATTAAAACTAATCATATGCTTTATTATTTTTTTGAATTTCTTGAATATAAGTATCATTTTCCAGGATCAGGATTGTACCAATTTTTATCCTTTAGAGCAGCAGTAGCAATGATTTTTTCTTTAACTTTTTCTTTAGTTTTTGGACAAAAAATAATATCCTATTTATCCAAACTACAAATAGGTGAATCCATACGAGACCTCGGATTGGAAGGGCAAAAGGAAAAGTCAGGCACACCTACAATGGGAGGTTTAATAATTATATTTTCAACTATTATTCCTGTTATTCTCTTAGCTAAATTAGAGAATATATATATAATAATTCTTTTGATTACTTCTCTATGGATGGGGCTAATAGGGGGATTAGATGATTACATAAAGGTTTTTAAAAAAAATAAAGCAGGCCTTAAAGGTCATTTTAAGGTGATTGGTCAAATAATCCTTGGAATATTTATTGGATCTACATTATATTTTCATTCAGATATTACTGTTCGTCAAAAACTTATAACTTATGAAATCTTAAGCGTTGAAGTTGAAAATCCTTTTTCTGCTGAAGAGAAAGCCTTCGTAACAAATATTCCTCTCATAAAAGATAATGCATTTAATTATTCTAGCTTAATCACATGGATTGATAAAAACTTAATTGATTATACTTGGATAGTTTTTATACCAATAGTTATTTTTATAATAACAGCTGTTTCTAATGGAGCAAATTTAACAGATGGTTTAGACGGTTTATGTGCAGGAAGCTCTGCCATAATTGTTTTTGTTTTAGGGATTTTTGCATGGATTTCTGGTAATTTTGTTTTTGCTGACTATCTAAATATCATGTATATCCCTCAAGTTGGGGAAATAACAATTTTTATAGCTGCCTTTTTAGGGAGTTTAATAGGTTTTTTGTGGTACAATACTTATCCTGCCGTAGTTTTTATGGGAGACACAGGTAGTCTAACAATTGGAGCTCTTATAGCAGTTATAGCTTTAATAGTTAGAAAGGAGTTATTAATACCATTATTGTGTGGAATATTCTTTATCGAAACACTATCAGTATTAATTCAGGTAGGCTATTTTAAGTATACTAAAGGAAAAAAGGGAAAGGGTCAAAGAATTTTTTTAATGTCACCTATTCATCATCATTTTCAAAAAAAAGGAATTCATGAGAGTAAGATTGTAACTAGATTTTGGATTTTAGGAATTTTATTTGCAATCCTAACAATAGTAACATTAAAGATAAGATAGATGAAAAATAAGTGTGTTATTTTAGGAGGGGGAATTAGTGGAGTAGGAACTGCACAACTTGCTATTAAACAAGGTTTTGATGTGTATGTTTCAGATACTAGCTTACTCGAAAATAATATTAAAGATAAATTTAAAGATTGGGGAGTTTTCTGGGAAGAAAATGTTCAAGAATCTAATTTTTTTCAAAATGCAGATTGGATAATGAAAAGTCCAGGAATACCAAATAATTCATCCTCAGTTTTATTAGCAAAAGAATTAGGTATTCCAATTCTATCAGAAATAGAGTTTGCATCAAGACACACTAATGCAAAAATTATTGGTATTACAGGTAGTAATGGAAAAACCACGACAACAGAGTTAACTTATCAGATGTTAAAAAACTCAGGGCTTAACGTTGGAATAGCAGGTAATATTGGAAAAAGCTTTGCTCAGCAAGTTGCTGAAAACTCTTTTGAAATTTATGTTTTGGAGCTAAGCAGCTTTCAGTTAGATGACATTATTGACTTTGCCCCTGATATAGCAGTGATAACTAATATTACTCCAGATCATTTAGATCGTTACAATAATAATTTTAATAATTACATAGCCTCTAAACTTAGAATTACTTTAAATCAAACTAATGATCAATTTTTACTTTTAAACGCAAATGATTCAGTTTTAATGGAGGCAATTAGTCGGGTTTCAACCAAAGCTCACAAGCATTTATTCGGATACGATTTAGAGTGTGATTCATCAACATCATTAAATAATAAAAATATAACTATTAAATATAAAAATGTTAATACTATGATTTCAACTAGTACATTTCCATTAAAAGGAAGACATAATTTACTAAATGCAATGGTTGCGTCGACTATTGCATCAATATTTAAATTGAATAAAAGTAATATTCGTGAAAGTTTATCAAATTTTAATGGTTTACCTCACCGACTTGAACATGTTTTAAAAATCCAGGATGTTAATTACATAAATGATTCTAAAGCAACAAATGTTAATGCAACTTTTTATGCTCTAGAAACATTAAACACCAAAGGAGTTTGGATTGTTGGAGGGGTTGACAAGGGAAATGATTATGAGCAGTTATTGCCTTTAGTTAGAGAGAAGATTAAAGCTATTATTTGTTTAGGAAAAAATAATCAAAGATTAATTGAAGTTTTTTATAAAGTAACAGATGTAATGGTAGAGACCCAATCTATGAATGAAGCTGTGAAAATAGCACACAACATTTCCAAAAAAAAAGAAACAGTTTTATTATCACCAGCTTGTGCTAGTTTTGATTTATTTAAAAATTATGAAGATCGTGGAAATCAGTTTAAAAATGCAGTAAGAAGTTTATGAGTTTAACTACACAAAATTATTGGATTAAAGGGGATCGAGTTTTGTGGTGCATAATATCATTGTTAGTAATATTTTCTTTTTTGCCAGTTTTTAGCGCAAGCTCAAACCTTGCTTATGTTATTGGAAAAGGCACTCCTCTAGGATATTTGATCAAACATTTTGTTATAATGTCATTTGGTTTTTCACTTTTATTTGCGGTTCATAAGGTTCCATACACATATTTTAAAGGGATTTCTGTTTTGATGATGCCAGTTATTTTCATTTTACTAATATATACCGCTTCACAAGGTGATATTATTGGTGGTGCAAATGCAAATAGGTGGATCGAGATTCCAATAATTGGTTTTAGCTTTCAAACTTCTACACTTGCCTCTATGATTTTAATGATTTATGTGGCTAATTATATGTCAAAACCTAACAATAGTTATCTAAGGTTTAAAAACTCTTTTTGGTTATTGTGGTTTCCTGTTATTTCGATTGTGATGCTTATATTTCCTTCAAACTTTTCAACTGCAGTAATACTTTTATTTATGGTAATTACTCAGATGTTCATTGGTGGATACCCATCAAAGTATCTTATTTATATATTAGGATTTTGTATTGGAATGATTTTCATATTTTTTTTATTAGTTAAGACTTTTCCAGAAATAATTCCAAATAGAATTGATACATGGACAAGTAGAATTGAAAATTTTAAATCAGGTAAGCAAGATGGAAATTATCAAATTGAACGAGCAAAAATTGCAATTGCTTCGGGAGGAGTATACGGTCAAGGAGCTGGAAAAAGTGTAATGAAAAACTTTCTTCCACAAAGTTCATCCGATTTTATATATGCTATAATTGTTGAAGAATACGGGCTTGTAGGAGGTGTGACATTAATTTTATTATACTTACTTCTTCTTTTTAGAATAGTTGTCATTGTTCATAAAACTTCAAATTTATTTGGCAAACTTTTAGTCGTTGGTTTAGGTGTTCCAATAGTTTTTCAAGCTTTTATAAATATTGGTGTTACTCTTCAGGTTTTTCCTGTAACTGGACAAACTCTTCCTTTAGTAAGTAGTGGAGGTACTTCGGCTTGGATGACATTTATAGCGTTAGGTGTCATTTTAAGCGTCAGCAGTTCAATTCAAAATAATTTAACAGACATTGATAACCCTTTAGCTATTTTAAGTGAAGACAAATAAATATATTATTTCAGGAGGTGGGACAGGAGGACATATTTTTCCTGCATTATCAATTGCTAATGAGATAAAAAATGATGAACCAGGTTCAGAATTTTTATTTGTAGGGTCAATTGGGAAGATGGAAATGAAAAAAATTCCAGATTCTGGTTTTGATATAATTGGTATTCCTGTAGAGGGTTTTCAACGTTCTTTTTCATTTAAAAACATTCTATTTCCTTTTAAGCTTTTAATAAGTATTATAAAGTCAATTTTTATTGTCATTAGGTTCAAGCCAGACATAGTGATTGGAACAGGAGGATTTGCAAGTGGTCCCGTAGTTTTTGCTTCACAAATAATGGGTTACCCTACATTAATTCAAGAGCAAAACTCATACCCAGGAGTTACAAATAAGATATTAGGAAAAAGAGCTAAATTCATTTCCGTAGCCTATTCTAAAATGGATAGGTTTTTCTTAAAAGAAAAAATTGTATATACAGGAAACCCCGTGAGGAAAGATATAATTGATAATAATATAAAATCGACAGACGCAAAAGCATTTTTTAATTTAAACCCTAATAAGCCAGTTATAGGTGTTATTGGTGGTAGTTTAGGAGCTCTTTATCTAAATAAGATCATAAGTGATAATCTAGAGGTTTTCAATGATCTAGAAGTTCAAGTTATTTGGCAATGTGGAAAACTATATTATGAAAAATATAAGTTTCTTCAAACGGATAGCATAAAGGTTTTACCATTCATTAACAGAATGAATTTTTTTTACAAAGCAGTAGATGTTTTAATATCTAGATCAGGAGCATCAACTATTTCTGAAATATGTGTCACAAATACACCCACTATATTAATTCCTTCCCCAAATGTTGCAGAAAATCATCAATATTATAATGCTATAGAACTATTCAATTTAAATGCTTCTGAAATGATTGAAGAAAAACATCTTGAAAAAAAATTTAAAACTGTATTAACTGAGTTTTGGGTAAATAATTTATTAAGAATTAAAATGAAAAATAATTTACAAAAATTATCAAAACCTAATGCAACCAAAGATATTGTTGAAGTCATAAAAAAAATAATTAATTGAAAAATTTTAAAACATATTTTTTAATTGGAATTGGTGGTATTGGAATGTCTTCAATAGCACAATATCTGCTTCTAAAGGGCTGTAAAGTTTTTGGTTATGATAGAACTTCTTCATATATAACAGATTTACTTGAGAGTAAAGGAGCAGTTATTAGTTTTACTGATTCAGTTAATAGTATACAAAAATATTTCAAAAAAAGTAAAATTCAAATTATTTATTCTGCAGCAATCAAACCAGAACATCCAATTCTAAGTTATTTTGTTTTGAATGGACATGTTCCAATTAAAAGAGCAGTTTTTTTAGCTTCAATAGTTAATGATACTGAATCATATGCGGTTGCCGGCACACACGGTAAAACCACAACTAGCTCTATTTTAACTCATATTTTTAAAAACATTAAAGTGTCATTTTCTGCTTTTGTTGGTGGAATAATGTTGCCAGAGAAAACTAATTTTATTCATAAAGGATTTGAAAAGACAGTAGTTGAAGCTGATGAATTTGATAGATCATTTTTAAAGCTTTATCCTTATGCAGCATGTATCACCTCTTTAGATGCAGATCATCTAGATATATATAAAAGTCATGAATCATTAAAGCAAGCATTTTATTATTTTTCCAAAAATGTAAAGGGTCAATTAATAATTCATCACACAATTCCATTTAAGGGTCTAACATATGGTCTAAATGTTAAAGCTGATTATGTTTTCGAAAACTGTAATCAATCAAATGACGGTTATTATGTAGACATTAAGACTCCAGACAAAAGCTTCTCAAAGATATTCTGTAAAGTAACTGGTAAACATAATTTAGAAAACATGTTGGCTGCTCTGGCCTTAGCTCATCAATCTGGACATGAATTGGAGGAGATAATTCCATCATTAGGAACTTTTGATGGAATTATGAGGAGAATGATAACTCATCAAATTGATAATAAAATAATAATTGATGATTATGCTCATCATCCAACAGAAATAGCTGCTGTAAATAACACTCTTAGAGAAAAATATCCAGATTCATATATTGAAGTTATATTTCAGCCACATTTGTTCTCAAGGACTAGAGATTTTCTTAATGATTTTGCTTTTGAATTATCAAAATTTGATAGCGTTAAGTTGATGCAGATTTATCCTGCTAGAGAAGAACCGATTCCTGGAATAGACAGTCTTAGAATTCTTAAAAAGATAACTTCAAAAGCGGCTCTTTTAGATAGAAAAAATTTCAATAAAAATTTAGACACAAATAAAGCAGATGTTGTTGCAATTTTAGGAGCAGGAAGTATTGGAGGTTATATAACTGAATATTTAAAAACTAAATCTATTAGATGATTAAAGAAAAATTATTTCTTGGATTAACAACTCTTCTTTTGTCGGGGTTAAGTGTTTTATCTCATTGGAATTTTAATCATAGGAATGATAGTAGATTCAATATTTTATTTTTTGAAAACAAATCTAATTTTTTAAATGATTCTCTCGTTAATAAATTGTTGATACAAAAGACAGGAATTAAAGTAAATCTTTCAAATCTTAAACTAGATTTGAAAGATCTTGAGGAATATTTAGAGTTACTTCCTGAAGTTCGTAATGCGGAAGTGTTTTATGATGCCAATGGCACTGTTAATACCAGAATTTTTGAAAGTTCAGCTTTGTTAAGAATTCATAATGAAGGTTTTTATATAGATTATTTTGGTGAAAAAATTCCGTTTTCAAAAAAGTACACTCCTAAAGTCCCTATATATAGTGGGGTTTTTAAAGATGAAAATGTTGAAGATTTAATAAGGTTGTCAAAATCAATCATTAGTGACAGTTATTTGAAATCAGAACTTGTTGAAGTATGGGATGATAAATATGGATTCACTATAAGGCTTAGAGATTATGATTTCGAGGTCTATTTCGGTGATTCTAAAAATAGTGATAATAAAATAAAGAAGTTAAAGGCTTTTTGTGCATTTGTTAAAGAGAATAAAATTAATAAAAAACCAAAACGAATTGATTTGACAGTTTATAATCAAATTATTTCTACACACTGATTAAAATGAAAAAAAATACTTCGGTTGGATTAGATATTGGTACTACTAAAATTGTAGCTATGGTTGGTACAATGAATGATTTCAATAAAGTAGAAGTTCTAGGAATTGGAAAATCTCAAAGTTTGGGTGTTCATAGAGGAGTGGTTAATAACATAACTCAAACTATACAATCAATCCAACAAGCGGTTGAAGAAGCCAAGAGTGTATCAGGTGTTGAAATTGATGAAGTCGTTGTTGGAATTGCTGGTCAGCATATAAGAAGTTTACAACACAGTGATTACATTACAAGAAATAACCCGGAAGAAGTTATTGATGAAAATGATATTGAGCGTTTAATTCAACAAGTTTATAAACTGGTTATGTTGCCAGGTGAAGAAATCATACATGTTCTTCCTCAGGAATATAAGGTTGATGGTCAAGCCGAGATAAAAGAGCCAATTGGTATGTACGGCGGAAGGCTTGAGGCAAATTTTCATGTAGTTGTAGGTCAGGTTTCATCAATAAGAAATATTGGTAGGTGCATTAAAAGTTCAGGCTTGAAAATGGGAAATATCACTCTAGAACCACTTGCTTCATCAGATGCAGTTCTAAGTAATGAAGAAAAAGAGGCTGGTGTTGCTTTAATTGATATAGGCGGCGGAACAAGTGATTTAGCTATTTTTAAAGATGGAATTATTAGACATACAGCTGTTATTCCTTTTGGAGGAAATGTAATTACAGAAGATATTAAAGAAGGTTGTTCTATTATCGAAAAACAAGCTGAACTTTTAAAAGTTAAATTTGGTTCCGCATGGCCTGGAGAAAACAGAGATACTGAAATTGTGTCTATTCCAGGTTTAAGAGGTCGAGATCCAAAAGAAATTTCATTAAAAACATTATCAAAAATTATTAATGCTCGAGTTGTTGAGATAATAGAGCAAGTCTTTTTAGAAATTAAAAATTACGGACACAGTGAGCAAAAGAATAAGCTTATTGCTGGTATTGTTTTAACTGGAGGTGGAAGTCAATTAAATCATTTAAAACAATTAGCAGAATATATAACAGGAATGGACACAAGAATTGGATATCCTAGTGAGCATTTGGCAGGAGATTCTAGTAAAAACACCAGCCCAATGTTTTCTACTGCTGTTGGACTATTAATGAATGCTTTGAATAATTCAAATTTCACACAAGGAGATAAAGAAGTGAATGGTACTGAAAATTTAAATCATTCAGAAAATATTGAAAACAATGATATTAAAATCAATTTAGATAAAACAAACCCTAATAAATCAATTTTTGATAAATGGGTAGATAAGTTTAAGGAGTTTTTAGATAATGCATAAATAAACCTAGTAGAATGGATCAAGAAAATAGTACAAATTTTAGTTTCGATTTACCAAAAAACAAGAGCAACGTAATTAAGGTAATTGGAGTTGGAGGAGGAGGGAGTAATGCTATCAATTATATGTTTCAACAAGGACTAAATGGTGTTGATTTTGTTGTTTGTAATACAGATGCTCAAGCTCTAAATCAAAGCTCAGTTCCGATAAAAATTCAATTAGGGGCGACTTTAACTGAAGGGCTGGGTGCAGGTGCAAATCCAGAGGTTGGGGCTCAAGCTGCACAGGAAAGTTACGAAGACCTAAGAAGTCTTTTAAATGCACAAACAAAAATGATTTTTATTACAGCAGGAATGGGAGGTGGAACTGGAACTGGAGCTGCTCCAATAATTGCTAAAATGGCAAAAGAATTGGATATATTAACTGTAGGAATAGTTACAATGCCATTTCAGTTTGAAGGAAAACTCAGATTGGATCAAGCCCAAAAGGGATTAGAAAACATAAAATCTGAAGTTGATTCTTTAGTAGTAATTAACAATAATAAACTTAGAGAAGTTTATGGAAATCTTGGGTTTAAAGCTGGTTTTGCTAAGGCCGATGAGGTTTTGTCTAAAGCAGCAAGAGGTATAGCGGAAGTTATAACTCATCATTACACTCAAAATATTGATCTTAAAGATGCCAAAACTGTATTGACTAATAGTGGGTCTGCCATAATGGGTTCAGGAACATCCAGTGGAACTAACAGGGCACAAGAAGCAATTGTTAAAGCTTTAGACTCTCCATTATTAAATGATAATAAAATAACGGGTAGTAAAAATGTTTTATTACTTATAGTATCAGGATCTGAGGAAATTACGATTGATGAAATAGGAGAAATAAATGATTTTATTCAGTCTGAAGCCGGAAATAATACAAATATTATTATGGGGGTTGGTGAAGATAAAAATCTTGAAAATGCTATATCAGTAACTATAATTGCAACTGGGTTTGATGTAGATCAGCAAAATCAAATTGTTAATACTGAATCGAAAAAAATCATTCATACCCTTGAGGAAGATCAGAAAATGGAACATATATTAGTTTCAACTGACAAGAAAATCACATATCATAACTTAGAAAATACAGAGGATGATATTGAAGAAGTTGAAGAAAATGATTCAATATATGATAATACTAATGAGGTAAGTTTAAAAATACTTTTAACAGATGAAATAAGGAATATAGATGTTGTTTTTAAAGAAATTAAAGGAAATAATATTCAAGATTCTGATAAAACTAACTTAATAAATGAAAATTCAAACTCTATCTATGAAAATAAAGGGATTGAGATGTTTGATTCATTTGAAATAAATAATGAATTATTAAATTCTCCTCCTTCGGAATCTTATGATCAAGAATTTGAGGGTAGTTTCATAATTAATGATTTAAGCGAGGATATTAAATCATTAAAAATTGTAGATGAAGAGCTATTAGATATTGAAAAAGAAAATCAGACAACCTTTGATTTTGGAATACCATTAAGTAGAATTCAAAAAAATGAAACTAAGGCTGTAGATTCTATTAACTTTATTCTTAACGATTTTGAAACTGATCAAGTTGAAAACTCAGAAAAAATAGATGTTCCAGATCTTGTTGAAATTAAAAATTATGATTTAGAAAAAAATGAAATGGATGATGATATAGATAAATTAAATGATAGTAAAGAAATTTCAACGTCTGAACTATTTAATATTGAAGTTAATGAACCTGAATTTATTGATTCTAATACTAATAATGGTCAAACTCCATTTGATAAAACAATTATAGAAACAGCTTCTTTGGAGAATAAAAAAAGAATGGTTCACCTAAAGGAATTTAACTATTCATTCAAAAATAATTTAAGTAATATTGATGAATTAGAGAAAGAACCTGCTTATAAAAGATATGGGTTAAATATTGACGAATCTGAATCTAGTCATAATTTACCTAAAATAGTTATTGAAACAGATGAAAATGATAGCGTTAAACTCAAGTCAAACAACTCTTTTCTTCATGATAATGTGGATTAGTTTTAACAAAATAAAACCATATGTCTCTAGAAAATAATGTAACGAGTAAACTCAAAGAAGCTATGAAAGCAAAAGATGTAATCCGTCTTGAAGCTTTAAGAGCGATAAAATCAGCCTTAATTTTATTAAAGACTGAAGACAGAAATCAACCAATTTTAGAAACTAAAGAAGTTCAAGTTCTCCAGAAATTAGTTAAGCAAAGAAAAGATAGTGCATCAATCTTTAGAGAGCAAAATAGAATTGATTTGGCAGAACCTGAAGAGGCTCAAGCTAATATAATTTCGGAGTTTCTTCCTAAACAATTATCTGAATCAGAAATTGAAAACGTAGTCATTGTAGTAATAACCCAAATTAGTGCTGAAGGAATTAAAGATATGGGAAAAGTTATGGGGATAGTGACTAATAAATTAGCAGGAAAAGCGGATGGAAAAACAATTTCTAATATTGTTAGGGAAAAACTATCATCTTAGGTATATTTAAAAATGGCCCAGTAGTTCAACTGGATAGAATATCAGATTTCGGCTCTGAGGGTTGGAGGTTCGAATCCTCTCTGGGTCACTAAATAAAATTTGATGAAATTTCTCTCTCTGCTTCATCATCATTCTTAATGTTTCTTCAACAAAATTGTTTCTTTCATTTCGTGTTTTAAAAATCCAAACACACACACACAAACAGAATCACAACTATGATAGATTACTTTTATTCATCATAAATTTTACATACTTAATTAGGGATATTCACTTTAATATAAATCATAAAAAAGTTAAGACTTAAAAATAGAAATTTTTGTGAAAATAAAATATGTAACTGCAAACAATAATAATATTATCACCTCAAGGTTTATTAAATAAATAGGCCACTCACCAATAATTAATGGATTATCAACTTTTGGTGGTTCGTTAACATACATGTAATTGGATTTCAAATATGAATTTAAAGGAATAAAAATAGCCGTGAGAATATTTAAGAAAACTAAAGCTCTTAACCATGATAACTTTCGCAGTTCAAAATTTAAATAATAATAAAGATATAGAGGTATAAGTATTATTAATCCGTGACTTAAATAATAAACTATATATTGTGAAAAGCTCCCGTCATAATCATTTAATTGAGGAGTTAGTAATGCAACAGCACCTCCTATAATACCTGTGTAAAAATTAAATTCGAATAAATTTTTATTTTTAGGCATGAATAAAATAAAACAACATATAACACCATTTATACTGCATAAGTGTAATGGAAGATGTTCTTTGACATCCCAAAGATCATAAATTAAGAGGTATGAAGCGTGAAAAATAGTAATCAACAATAGAAAGACGCTAAGTGATTTTGCAATTATCAGGTTTTGATTTTTATTAAAAAACTTACCTGCAAATAAAAAAAGTGAAGCTAAAAAAAATATTATAACTAAATTTCTAATCCACTCGATAGATAAAAATTCTATGGTATAATCCATCTACTAAATATAATCAATGAATGATAAATGCAATTTCATCTACTCACTAATTAGTAATTGACTTAAGATTGGAAATTGTGTCCAATGGACTAATTGATTTAAAAATAAAACTTCCAGCAACTAAGACATCAGCACCAGCTTTGATTAATTCTTTGGCATTTTGATCTGTTACTCCACCATCAATTTCAATAATAGCACTAGATTTCTTTAATTCAATTAGTTTCTTTAATTCACTTATTTTTGCAAATGTATTTTTAATGAATTTTTGACCACCAAAACCAGGATTAACACTCATAATACAGACTAAATCAATTTCATCAATAATTGAATCTAAAACATTAACAGGTGTGTGAGGATTTAAAGCAACTCCTGCTTTCATTCCATTATTTTTAATTTCTTGAATAGATCTATGAAGGTGATTACAAACTTCGAAGTGAACCGTTAATATTTCTGCATTAAGGTCAGAAAATGTTTTAATATATCTATCGGGATCAACAATCATTAGGTGAACATCAAGTGGTTTTGTAGCATATTTATTTATTGATGCTAGCACAGGCATTCCGAAAGAAATATTAGGAACAAATACGCCATCCATTATATCAATATGAAACCAATCAGCATTACTTTTATTAATCATCTTACAGTCTTTTTCTAGGTTACCAAAATCTGCTGCAAGAATTGAAGGAGCGATGAGATATTTCATATAATACTTTTACCCAAGATAAGTTTTTAATATTTTACTTCTAGAAGTATGTTTTAAACGCCTTATAGCCTTTTCTTTAATTTGTCTAACTCTTTCCCTTGTTAAATCAAAAGTTTCTCCTATTTCTTCTAATGTCATGGCATGCTGATTTCCTAGACCAAAATATAACCTAACAACATCAGCTTCTCTGGGAGTTAATGTTTCAAGAGCGCGTTCAATTTCTGTGCGTAAGGATTCTTGAAGAAGAGTTTTATCAGGATTAGGAGATTCACCAATATTTAAAACATCATATAAATTTGAATCTTCACCTTCTACAAGAGGAGCATCCATTGAAACATGACGTCCTGAGTTTTTTAATGACTCTTTAACATCATTAATAGTCATATCTAACTCTTTTGCGATTTCTTCTGGAGAAGGTTGGCGTTCGTGAGCCTGCTCTAAAAAAGCATAAGTCTTATTAATCTTATTTATAGAGCCAATTTTATTTAAGGGAAGTCTAACTATTCTTGATTGTTCTGCAAGAGCCTGAAGAATTGATTGACGTATCCACCAAACAGCATAAGAAATAAATTTAAAACCTCTAGTTTCATCAAATCTCTGAGCCGCTTTTATTAAACCTAGATTACCTTCATTAATAAGATCTGGAAGTGTTAATCCTTGATTTTGATATTGCTTGGCAACCGAAACTACAAAACGTAAATTAGCTTTAGTTAATTTTTCTAATGCAAGTTGATCTCCAGCTTTTATTCTTTGCGCTAATTCAACTTCTTCCTCAGCTGTAATTAAGTCTACTTTACCAATTTCTTGCAGATACTTATCCAAAGAAGCTGTTTCTCTATTTGTAACCTGTTTTGTAATTTTTAATTGTCTCATTTTATAATTTGGATTATACCTCTTATACGTAATTATTTTACAAAGGTTTCATTATTTAAAAAAAAACCTCCAGTTAAGGAGGTTTTTTTAATTGAGATAAAAAAAGTTTTACTAATCTTTTCTTTGTGGTCTATCTAATAGAGCCTTTCTGGAAACTTTTTCTTTTCTAGTTCTAGGGTCAACACCAAAATATTTAACTTCTAAAACGTCTCCAATTTTAAGAACGTCACTAACATCTTCGGTTCTCTCCCATGCTATTTCACTAACATGAAGTAAAACTTCGTTGCCAGGCGCTTCATTATATTCTACAACAGCACCAAAATCTAGAATTTTAATAACTTTAACTTCGTAAGTGTCTCCTTTTACTGGTTTGAATAGTAAGGAATCTATTTTTGTTAATACGGTTTCGATTCCTTCTTGTCCAGTTCCAAGTATTTCAATAACACCTTCTTCAGTTACAGGATCTTCATTAATCACTATTGTACAGCCTGTTACTTTTTGAAGTTCTTGAATTACTTTTCCTCCAGGGCCAATAAATGGACCAATAAATTCATTAGGAATTCTTCTAGTCACCATTTTTGGCGAATGTGATTTAACATCTATATTCGGCTTTTCAATAGTTTCAGATATTTTATCTAAAATATGAAGCCTTCCATTTCTAGCTTGCTTCAATGCTTTTACTAATATCTCATATGAAAGTCCTTTAATTTTAATATCCATTTGACATGCAGTTATTCCTTCAGAAGTACCAGTAACTTTAAAATCCATATCACCAAGATGATCTTCATCACCTAAAATATCAGACAGTACTGCATGACGATCTCCGTCAGAAATAAGTCCCATTGCAATACCTGAAACAGGTCTTGTGATTTGAACCCCTGCATCCATCAATGCCATAGTTCCTGCACATACAGTTGCCATAGATGATGATCCATTTGATTCTAAAACTTCAGATACTACACGAACAGTGTAAGGACAATCAGCAGGAATCATGCCTTTTAAACCACGTTGAGCCAAGTTTCCATGCCCAACTTCTCTACGCGAGGTTCCCCTTAAGGGACGGGCTTCACCTGTGCAAAATGGAGGGAAGTTATAATGTAAATAGAAATTTTCTTCACCTTCAAAAGAAGGCATATCAATTTTATTTGAATCTCTTGATGTTCCAAGTGTTACTGTAGCTAATGCTTGAGTTTCTCCACGAGTAAAGATTGAAGAGCCATGTGTAGACGGCAGGTAATCCACCTCACACCAAATCGGTCTAATTTCATCTGTTTTACGCCCATCTAAACGAACTCCTTCACTTAATGTTAATTCACGTATCGCTTCTTTTTCAGACTTTCTGTAGTATCCTCCAACAAGATGGCCAAATTCTCCCATTTCTTCTTCAGAGAAAGACGCTTTAACCTCTTCCTTGATATCAGAGAATGCAGCGCTACGTTCTGCTTTAGAAGTCCCCTTCTTAGCAATAGCGTAACATTTGTCATAAACCATATCATGAACACGCTTTTCAAGGTCTTCATTGGTTTGAGCAGTGTCATATTCTCTAACTTCTTTTCTTCCAAAAGCTTTTGCTAATCGTAATTGAGCAGCAACTTGTACTTTAATTGCTTCGTGAGCAAACTTTATAGCATCTGCCATTTCTTCTTCAGAAATTTCATCCATTTGACCTTCAACCATCATTACTGAATCTGCAGAAGCACCAATCATCATATCAAGATCAGATTCTGCTAATTGTGCACGGCTTGGGTTGATAACGAATTCACCATTTACACGAGCTACTCGAGCTTCAGAAATAGCACATTCGAAAGGAAAGTCACTTAATTGAATAGCTGCAGAAGCTGCAAGACCAGCTAAAGCATCTGGCATTACATCTTCATCATGAGACATCAATTGAATCATTACTTGTGTTTCTGCGTGATAATCTTTTGGAAATAATGGACGTAGTACACGATCGACTAAACGCATAGTTAATACTTCACCATCACTAGGACGTGCTTCTCTTTTAAAAAAACCACCTGGATAGCGACCTGCTGCCGCAAATTTTTCCCGATAATCTACTGTTAAGGGCAAAAAGTCTAAATCAGTTTGTTTGTAGTTTGATACAACTGTACATAACAACATGGTTTTTCCCATTTGTACGACAACTGATCCATGGGCTTGCTTTGCGAGCTTACCCGTTTCTATAGAAATTATTCTGCCATCAGGGAGTTTAATTTCTTCTTTAAATATTTTTGGTTTCATTTTTCAAGGTTTTAATTAAGCGTTGTGTGTCGTGCAACCAATGAAAAACTAAGGTATTTCCCTTGTTATAAGTTTAGGGCTATTTTCTTATACCTAATTCTTTTATTAAAGAACGATATCTTTCGATATCTTTAAATTTCAAATAATCTAGAAGACTTCTTCTTTTTCCTACTAAACCAACTAGTGATCTTTCAGTGTTAAAATCTTTTCTATTATTTTTCAAATGTTCCGATAAATGGTTTATTCGATGGGAGAAGAGCGCGATTTGACCTTCTGTAGACCCAGTGTTAGATTTAGATTTTCCATATTTGGTAAAAATCTCTTCTTTTATTTCTTTTGATAAATACATGCCAATATTATTTTAAATGATTTTTATGTACGCGTTATTTTGGTTTGCAAATATAATTATTTTTAATAATTAGATCTTTAAATCTCAAATTATTCTCTAATTTTTTGATTAAGTATTAAGTCAATGTATTTGTTCACCTCTTCTTTTAGCTTACTTCTATGAACTATAAAGTCTAAAAACCCTTTTTCTTTAAGAAATTCACTTGTTTGAAATCCTTCTGGAAGATCTTTACCTGTTGTGTCTTTTACTACTCTTGGCCCAGCAAAAGCAATTAAAGCTTTGGGTTCAGCAATATTTATGTCCCCCAGCATTGCAAAAGAGGCAGTTGTGCCTCCAGTAGTTGGATCTGTACATAAAGAGATAAAAGGCAACTTAGCCTCTGCTAAATGAGCTAGTTTAGCAGATGTTTTAGCCATTTGCATGAGAGAAGTGGCAGACTCCATCATTCTAGCTCCGCCAGATTTAGAAATCACCAATAAAGGAAGTGAATTTTCGATGCAGTAGTCAGTAGCTCTTGCAATTTTCTCCCCCACTACAGAGCCCATTGAACCTCCAATAAATGCAAAATCCATACATGATATTACTAGCTCTTTTCCCTTTGACATTCCAACTGCAGTTCGAATAGCATCGTTAAGATTAGTTTTTTTTTGGGCTTGCTTTATTCGTTCTTTATATTTTTTATTATCAATGAAGTTTAAAAAATCTATTGGCTTTATATTAACGTCTAATTCAGTGAATTCATTTTTATCAAAAAGAATTTCAAAATACTCCTTACTTCCAATGTGGACATGGTAATCGTCTTCGGGACTAACATAAAAGTTTTCGGCTAATTGTTGTGTTTCAACAATTTTTCCTGACGGAGTCTTGTACCATAAACCCTTAGGAATATCCTTTTTTTCTTCGGTTTTAGTAAGGATTCCTTTTTCGCTTCTCTTAAACCAGCTCATAAAATTTTATATTTAATCTAATGTATTAACATTATTTAAATCTTCAAAGGCTTTTTTTAAACGATTAATGAATGTTTCTTCACCCATTCTCAGCCATTTTCGAGGATCATAATATTTTTTATTAGGTTGATCTGCTCCATCTGGATTTCCTATTTGGGAACTGAGATATTCATACTTGTCATTCATATAATCTCTAATTCCTTCTGTAAAAGCATACTGTAAATCAGTATCAATATTCATCTTAACTACACCATAACCAATAGATTCTTTAATTTGATGTTCAGATGAACCTGAACCTCCATGAAAGACAAAGTCTACAGTATTAATTGGAAGATTATATTTTTTAGATATGTATTCTTGAGAATTTTTTAAAATTTTAGGAGTTAATTTAACATTTCCAGGTTTATAAACTCCATGAACGTTTCCAAAAGCAGCAGCAATTGTGAATTGAGGACTTACTTTGCTTAATTCTTTATAAGCATAAGAAACTTCCTCAGGTTGAGTATAGAGTTTTGAAACATCTACGTCACTATTATCAACTCCATCCTCTTCTCCACCAGTAATTCCTAATTCTATTTCAAGAGTCATACCCAAAGGCTTCATCCTTTTTAAATATGACTTACATATTTTGATATTTTCTTCTATTGGTTCTTCAGATAAATCTATCATATGGGAACTGAATAGTGAATGTCCATTTTTATTAAAATAATCTTCACTCGCATCAAGAAGCCCATCAATCCAAGGTAAAAGCTTTTTAGAACAATGATCAGTGTGCAAAATCACATATGCACCATATGATTTCGCTAATTCATGTATATGTTTTGCGCCTGCAACGGCTCCTGCAATAGCAGCTTTTTGATTTGTATTAGTAAGACCTTTCCCTGCATTAAAACATGCCCCTCCATTTGAAAATTGAATAATTATTGGGCTATTTATATTAGCAGAAGTTTCTAAAACAGCATTTATTGAATTTGATCCAATAACATTAACTGCTGGAATTGCAAATTTTTTGAGCTTAGCCAGCTTAAATACTTTTTGAACATTTGTTCCAGTGACAACTCCAGGACGAAAAGGTAAACTCATTATTTTTTTTGGTAAAATTAAAAATTTAAATTAGAAAGGATAGTTAATTCCAATATTAAATACCGCCTGCTTCAATGAAAACTCACTAAGCCACCTATTTTGCTTTTCAAGGGAAGGGTTATATGTTTTAAATGCGGTATCAAATCGAAAAACAAAAAAATCAAGATCATATCGAATCCCAAAACCTGAACCAACTGCAATTTCACTTAAATCAGAAATTTTTTCAAAACTTGCATCAGAATCCTTTATGTTATCTGCGATATTCCAAATATTACCTGCGTCAATAAACAGAGCTCCTTTCAATGGCCCTATAAGAGGAAAGCGATATTCTAAATTGGTCGAAATTTTCAGGTTAGCCTCATTGAATTCATTATTATTACTACCTGTTCCAGGTCCAAGTTTATAAGCTTTCCATGCTCTATTGTCGTTTGCTCCACCAGCAAAATATGATCTTGAGAAAGGTATACTTAACGAGCTTCCTGTGGGTAAAGCTATTCCTCCAAAAAATCTAAATGCTAAAATACGATCCCTTCCTGTTTGATAATGTTTGACGTAGTCTAATTCAGTTTTTATATATTGAGATGGAGATACTCCGTTAATAGCATATTCTCCTTTATTATTTTTTTCAGAAGAGAACTCTAATAGTTTATTCAAAACATTTCCTACCCATTCAATTTTCCATTTTAATTGATAAAAATTTTCATCGATTAAACTTTTTTGACTATTTGTGTTGAAACTTAATGAAGAGCCTAGGATTAGATTATTTACTGTAAGACGTTGTTGACGCTCACTTATGCTACTTACTCTGTCTAATTCAGCCTGAGTTTCTAGCTGTAAATTACCATTTTGAACATTTTCAATAAATGAATTTGATCCTTCAGGGATAGCTAAGTTTCCGTCACTTCCCATGAATTGACTAGTATTAGAGTTGTTTTTTGCAATTGTATTTAACCTGTCATATGAGTTTCTATAAACATTAAAATAATTTTCAACATTTTTATTATTTACAAACTCCAAATCAATAAGCTTAAAACTAATTTTTCTTGATTTTTTTGGACTCCATTGATATTCAAAGCTACTTCCAAAATATTGTTTATCTAGTCCAATGTTCTCCTGTAAAGTAGTCCCAAATGTTAGCTGAGTAATAGGATCCATTTCTCTAGGTATAAATTTTTCTAATGATATAGGTAAGGGTGATACTATTTTAGGAAATTTAATTTTAATATCTGCTCCCAGTTCAAATAAATTAAAAAATCGATCACTTGCGACTGCTGAATTTCTTGATGCTCCAAGAGTACTTTTAATCCTAAAATCTAGAATTTCTGTACCTTTAAATAGATTTCTTATCCCATTAGTAATTCCTAATCCCATTCCTACATCTTGAATATTAGAATGAGAAATATCCAAATCCATTCCCAACGAAAATCGTTCTTTAGGAATTAAAAAAACAGATGCAATTAATGTACTGTCCGAATTTGGCTCATATGTTATACTTGGGTATTTAAAATTCCCCAAAGAGTTGAAGTATCCATAAGTGGATGTCCTATCATTATCACTATATAGCTCGCCTTTTTTAATAAAAATAGGATCAGTAATAGCTTTATTTCTATATTTTAATTTCTCTTTTGAATTAATTATAAATCCTTTATAATAGGATTTATAATTATAGTTCAAATCATTATTGGCTAATGATTCAATAAAAATATTAATTTCATCAATTTTAAATTTTTTATATGGTATTGTTTTAAGAGTGTCATTTATTCTTTTTTGAATTGAATTTATTTCTAAAACAACATTAATCCTCTTGTCTATTCCACTACTATCTATTTTTGCTAGAAACTGTACACTGTTTTGTTGAAAATTATACACACCATTATTTCTAAATAACTTTATTAATCTATCTCTTTCTTTTTCAATCCTTTCTATGCTAAATGAGCTTCCCGATTTTATAAAACTTTGATCAATATTAAATAAAAACATATCTTTTAGTTCATTTGATTTTATTTCTTCTACATAATCTTCAATAATATAGACCTCTTTGAGATTAACCTTATATTTTATTTCTTGATTTTTAGGCTTTAATTCAGTTATTTCAAAATTTGTTTCTACATCAAAATATCCAAGGTTTTTATAAAATTGATTAAGTCTACTAATGTTCTTCTTAATTAGTAAACTATCAACAATTCTAGGTTCTTCTCCATTATTTTTCATCCATGTATTTAATCTTACAAAATACTTTTCTAATTGATAGACTTGTTTGGGGGATAATAATGAGTTTAATTTTTCTTTTCTGTTTGACTTTTTGTTTAGCCATTTCTCAAAATATTCTTTGGGTAATTCTTTTGACAACTGATTTAATTGTAGCTTAAGAGGTATGCCTAAAAAATAAGTATTTGGTTTGGGTGAAATTAATTCTTTTACCGCGGCGTTACGTTTTTCTTCTCCATCAATATAAAGCCTGTTTTCATACAGAAGGTTGGTTCCTTCTTTTAAAAACTTTTCAGTACTACAACCCATAATTAGTAGTAAAATGAAAAGTATATTATGTAGTTTTGGTTTTAAACAGTTCAAACTAATTTAATTTATAACCAAAAGTACATTTTTTGAATGGTTACAAAAAGTCTGATTAATCAAATACAAAACCTGAAGCAAAAGAAATTTCGCCAAAAGACTGGACTTTTTGTTGCTGAAGGCGAAAAACTAATTCAAGAATTATTAGAAGCTAATTTTAAATACTCAAAACTCTTAACTACCGAAAACAACACAAGCTTTCCTGCAGATTTTATTTTAAAAAATGATATGCAAAAATTGACTCATTTTAAGAGTGCAAGTAATTTTTTAGGAATTTTTAATAAACCACAATATTTATATGATTTTAATAAAGAATCTGATTCTGTTATAGTTTTAGACGCAATATCTGATCCTGGAAACCTTGGAACTATAATAAGAACATGTGACTGGTATGGAATTTCAGATTTGATTTGTAGTAAGGATACTGTTGATTGTTTTAATTCCAAAGTTGTTCAATCATCTATGGGTTCGATTTCAAGAGTTAGATGTCATTATATAGATTTACTTCCATTTTTAAAAAAATCTAAACTAGAGATATTTGGAGCAAGTTTAAAGGGGGGTGCTATATATGATTTAAATTTGAATAAAAAATCAATTTTTGTTTTTGGTAACGAGTCTAACGGAATTTCATCCGAAGTAAATAAATTTATTAACAATCTAATTACAATACCAAAAAACAAACAAAGCTTAAAGATTGATAGTTTAAATGTTGCTTTATCTGTTGGAATTGTTCTAAGTGAGAGGTATAGGCAAATAAACTAATTATTCAAATGTAAAGTTTATAACAAAGCCTCTAGAAAACATATTTTTTAAATTACTGGTCCATGGACTAAAAACATCATAATCTTGAATTAATTCATTTTGCATTGAAAAAATACCTCTAATAGAAGGTGAAAATTTAAAATAGTATAAATAGAAATCAAAACCCAAACCTAACTCATAATTTAAATTTTTTGAAACTGTTCTAAAGACATTGCTTGAATTATCATCTGTGTTTTTTGAATTACTAGATAAATCATAATCTGCAGAAATACCAAAAGTTAAATATGGTTTAAAGTTATTTATTCTTTTTGCGCTCATCTTTATTAATAGAGGAATATGAATATAAGTAGATTTAATTTCCCTTATAAGATCATTTTCAGATGTAAATATTGGAATATCGGGATATGTTAAATTACGTTGAGAGTATACAAGTCCCGGCTCTACTCTTAGATTAAAAAACTTATTTATTCTGAGGTCTCCAATTAGACCAACATTAAAACCAGTCATTGACTCTACCTGAATATCTGGATACTTATTGACTCTGTAATAATCTTTTATATATTGAAATTTATAATCATATGAATTAACACCTACATAATATCCATAGTGAAGAAATTTTTCATCAAAATTTGGAAGATTGATTATCCTTTCTCTTACAGAAGGATATTGAGCGTTAACTTTAAATATTAATAGTGATAATATTAAAAAATAATATGTTTTATGGTTTATACTCACTTTGTGTTTAAATAGCTTTTAAAGTTTGTCTTTAAATGTATAAACCTCTTTTTTAATGAAATATTGTTGAAATATAATAAGGTTTATTAATTAGATTACTTTTTGGATATAAAATTTAATCGTTTTAATTGCATTTTTACTTTTAACCTATATCTAATTTTATGAATTTGTATATTTGTATAAAGTTTTTTGTTACAAAAATATGAAAATAGTTATTGCTGGTGCTGGAGAGGTTGGATTTCATCTAGCCAAATTACTCTCATTTGAATCTCTAGATATAACACTCTTAGATATTGATAAAGACCGTTTACACTATGCTGAAAGTCATTTAGATATAAGAACAATTAGAGGTAGCTGCGTTTCTATAGCTTTATTAACAGAGGCGCGAGTAGGTAAGGCTGATTTGTTTATAGCTGTGACTTCAGAAGAAACAACAAATATAACAGTAGCTGCTCTATCTAAACAACTAGGTTGTAAAAGAACAATTGCAAGAATTTCTACTCTTGAATTTTTAAAGAAAAATGATGCGGTTAACTTTAATAGTTTAGGTGTTGATGAACTTATTTCCCCTGAAGCATTAGCTGCAGAAGAAATAATGCAATTACTTGACCAATCTGCTTTTAGTAATAGCTATGAATTTGAGAAAGGTGAGTTAACTTTAATAGGAACTAGTCTAGGAGATGATGCTCTTATTGTTGGAAAATCAGTAAAAGAATCTGCAAATATTTTTCCTGATTTGCATTTTATGCCGATTGCTTTGCAAAGAAAGGGAACACAGCTCACTATGATCCCAAGAGGAGATACTTTGTTTGAGGCTGGTGATACTACTTTTTTTATTACACTAAAACAGGGTGTAGATGAGCTTTATAAATTAACTGGAAAAGAAAAGAAGTCTATTAAAAATGTTATGATACTCGGAGGTGGAAAAATTGGAAGAGGTACTGCAAATGCTCTATGTAATAAAAAGTTTAATGTGACTTTAATTGAACAGAAAAAGAATAAAGCATTAGACATTGCTGAATCTCATCCTGAAGCTCTAGTAGTTCATGGAGATGGAAGAAGTGTGGAGCTTCTTAATGAGGAGTCTATAGATGAAATGGATGCATTCATTGCTGTGACTGAAAATTCAGAGACTAATATAATGTCATGTTTAATGGCGAATTCTAAAAATGTTTCGAAAACAATAGCTTTAGTTGAGAATATGGATTATTTTTCACTTTCTCAATCTATAGGGATTGACACATTGATTAATAAGAAACTTTTAACGGCAAACACAATTTTTAGATACATAAGAAAAGGAGAAGTTGTTGATATGACTACTCTTAATAATCTTAATGCTGAAATTCTAGAGTTTATTGTAAAACCAGAATCTAAAGTAACAGGATATAAAATAAAAGATTTGAATTTTCCTAGAACTGCAACTATTGGTGGAGTAGTAAAGTCTGGGGTAGGTAAAATTGTGCTAGGAAATTATGTTATAGAATCAGGGGACAGAGTTTTAGTATGTTGCTTGCATCGTTCAATAAAAAAAGTGGAAAGTTTATTTTCTTAATAATGAATAGAATTAATTATCAAATAATAATCTATTTAATGGGAGTTTTACTTCTTTTTAATGGAGGATTTATGTTTTTATCTGCTTTGGTAAGTTTAATTTTTAAAGATGGAGTTACCCTAGAGATTTTTTCAGCTGGATCTAGTGTTTTTATTTTTGGATTAATATTAATGTTCATCACTAAAAATCATGAAAAACAAATTCAAAAAAGAGAGGGCTATATAATAGTTGCTTTAGGCTGGGTCTTGATGATTTTTTCAGGAATGTTGCCTTATTTATTAACTGAAACAATTCCTCAAATTTCTTTTGCTTTTTTTGAAACAACTTCTGGATATACTGCCACAGGATCCACAATTCTTAATGACATTGAAAGCCTTCCTAAGAGTATAATTTTTTGGAGGAGTACCACTCATTGGATAGGAGGTATGGGGATAATTGTTTTAACAATAGCCATATTGCCTCTATTGGGTGTAGGAGGAATGCAACTCTTTAGCGCAGAAGCCCCAGGCCCTACTGGAGATAAACTGCATCCAAGAATAACAGACACAGCTAAAAGGCTATGGTATATATATGTCGGATTTACTTTAACGGAAACATTATTACTGAATATTGCTGGAATGAGCTTTTTTGATGCTATTAATAACTCTATGAGCACAATTGCAACTGGAGGCTTTTCTACTAAAAATGCTAGTATAGCATATTGGAATTATAATCCAATGATTCAATATATAATAATATTTTTCATGTTTATTTCTGGTACAAATTTTGTTTTGAGTTATTTTGTTTTTACTGGAAAAATTCAAAAAATAATAAAGAATGAAGAGTTTAAAACTTATTTTACTTTTATTTTAATTTCAGTTATTATTGTAGCTTTTATTGTATTTAACAATGTAGACTTATCAAAATCAAATTTTGAACATCCTCAAGTTTATGGTAAATTAGAGAGCACTATTAGACATTCTCTTTTTCAAGTTGTTGCTGTTATTACAACAACAGGATTTGTTTCAGGAAATTTTGCTGGTTGGACTCCCTTTTTAACAATGTTTTTCTTTGGACTTATGTTTGTTGGTGGATCAGCAGGTTCAACTTCTGGAGGAATTAAAATTGTTAGACATTTATTAATGATTAAAAGTGGATTTTTAGAATTTAAAAGGTTTCTACATCCAAGTGCAATAGTAAGATCTCGCTTTAATGGATCAATAGTAGATCAAAATATTATTTATAATATTTCAGGTTTTTTTATTTTATATATGCTGTCGTTTGCATTAGGCGCTTTGGTTTTCAGTGCTTTGGGGTTAAATTATGAATCCGCTTTTGGAGTGTCAGCCGCTAGTCTAGGTAACGTAGGTCCAGCAATTGGAGATTTCGGACCTTCATCTAACTACGCTCTCCTCCCTGACATTGGTAAATGGTGGGCTTCATTTCTTATGTTGCTAGGAAGATTAGAATTATTTACTGTGTTAATTTTGTTTACGCCATTCTTCTGGAGAAGTCGTTAATAGTTGTATTTATCTTTCCAAAGATTTTTTAAATAATCACGTAGTGTCTTTTCTTTAGGATTATGCCCTGGAATGTAAAAGCTTGTATTTGTTAGTTCTTTTGGCAAATATTCTTGAGAAATAAAATTATTAGAATAATCATGGGTATAATCATAGTCCTTCCCATGCTTTAATTCTTTTAAAAGTTTAGTAGGTGCATTTCGAAGATGAAGAGGTACAGAAAGGTTTCCTGTTTTTTGAACAATTTCTTGGGCTTTATTTATTGCTTTGTAGCTACTATTACTTTTCACCGAACTTGCAAGATAAATAACACATTGACTTAGTATAATTCTTGCCTCTGGAAGACCTATTATGTTTATTGAGTCAAAAGTTGATTTAGCAATTAACAAAGCATTAGGATTTGCATTACCAATATCTTCAGATGCAAGAATAATTAGTCTCCTACCTATAAACTTAACATCTTCTCCTGCTTCAATCATTCTAGCTAACCAGTATATTGCTGCATTTGGATCACTTCCTCTTATAGATTTTATAAATGCTGATACTATATCGTAGTGTAAGTCTCCTGATTTATCAAACATTAACATGTTTGTTTGGACAACATCCATTACTTTTTTATTGGTAACTTCAATTTTATTTGAATTATTATCCATCACATTTATAACTAAATCTAAAATTGATAATAATTTCCTAGCATCTCCCCCTGAAAGTCTTAATAGAGCATCGTCTTCTGTGATTATAATATCTTTTTTTGAAAGGACTAAGTCTTCTAAGATTGTTCTATTAATAATTTCACGAAGAGCTTTTATTGGTAGGGGTTCTAATATGAAAACTTGACACCTTGATAATAATGCATTTATAACTTCAAAGCTTGGGTTTTCTGTTGTTGCACCGATTAAAGTTATAATGCCTTTTTCCACTGCTCCAAGAAGTGCATCCTGTTGAGATTTACTAAATCGATGTATTTCATCAATAAAAAGTATAGGATTTTTTTTTGTAAATAATCCGCCCCTGTTTTTAGATTTCTCAATAATCTCTCTAATATCCTTAACCCCTGCATTTATTGCAGAAATTTGATAAAAAGGTCTTTCCTGAATTTTTGATAATAACTCAGCCAAAGTTGTTTTCCCTGTGCCTGGGGGCCCCCATAATATCATCGAAGGAATTAATCCACTTTCTATTATGTTCCTAAGTGTACCTCGGGGTCCAAGTAATTTTTCTTGTCCAACATAATCCTTTAATGAGCGTGGACGCATTCTTTCTGCTAAAGGAATATTGTTCATTTAGAAGCCAATTGCTGTCTTATTTTTTCATATAATACAATTCCACAAGCAACAGATACATTTAAAGAATCTACTCCCTTTTCCATGGGAAGTTTAATAGAGGAGTCACATATTTTTAAAAGACTACTTTGAATTCCTTTATCTTCTGATCCCATTATTACAGCAGCTGATTTTTCAATTTTTAAATTAAATAAGTTTTCATTTGATTTCTCACTCACAGCAATTATTTGAGTTTTATAAGATTTTAAAAGATAAACTGCATCTTTTAAGTGATTTACCCTTGAAATGGGAACTTTAAATGCTCCTCCTGCTGATGTTTTTATTGTGTCATCATTTATTGGAGCACTTCCTGTTTGAGGTATGATTAACCCATTTACTCCCGTTGCTGCACAAGATCTTAGGATTGCCCCAACATTTCTAGCATCTGTAATTCCATCAAGTAATATGAAAGTTGGAGAATCATTATTTTTAAATGCACTTTCTATTAATTCTTCAACTTCAATAAATTCAATTTTAGATATGGTAGCAATTGCCCCTTGATGATTTTTATTTTTAAACCTTTCAAGTCTTTCTTTTGGCACGTACGAATGAGGTATGTTATTTTGCCGTAATGATTGTTCAAGTCTTTGGAATAGTGATCCTCTGTTGCCTTTAAGCAGCCATACCTTTTCTATATTAGTCTCGGATTCTATAGCCTCAAGTATTGCATGAATTCCGTATATCTCAATTTTATCTTCCATATAATAAAAATACCTTATTTTTTTTATTCAATGTTTTTGTAAAAAAAAAAGGAGATCAAATGATCTCCTTT
>CAJJCT010000011.1 GCA_905182735.1 Candidatus Marivariicella framensis | reverse complement strand
TTCATTCAGGGAAAACTCCCAAAGAATTAGTTGCCCAGCAACCTGGGCGTTATGTAATGTGGCACATCAAAGACATGGATAAAGTTAGCCGAGACTATAGCGAACTGGGCAATGGATCTATTGATTACACTAAAATGTTGCCTGATCCTCTGGCTTCAGGGTTGGAGTATTTATATATCGAACAGGGTGGTAATTTTGCACAATCATCTATGCAAAGCGCTGCGAGCAGTGCAGCTTATTATAAAGAAAACCTACAACGGTTTTTATAATTGTGCAAAGTATATTAAGCTTTTATAATATACCCATATAGCGACTGTACCTTAATAACAATCACTAACAAACCCGTCTGGGAAACGTCTCCAGATTAGGCATATCTTCTTAAGTAAGTTCAGGGGCTTCTAGGTTCCTTATATTTAAGAATAATGAAAAAGCTAATTCTTATTTTACAATTTGTTTCTATAGTTTCTCTTGGGTAAATAGAATATTATTTAATCTGACACATAGCCAGACTGTCCACCGTCATTATCCTGGAATATTGATCTTAAAGTAGCAATACTTGGCTTAGATAAAACTGGAGCCATATAATTATTGAAAAGAGCATAGCCCAGAGGATTATTTTGTTGAATTCCCTCGGGAGTATTAGCATTATCGCTCCATTCTGGCGCAAGTGACCCTCCATCCCAAAGTTCTGTTCCAAATTCCCACATTCCAAAAGTTAGTAAATATTGGTACTCTACAAGCATTTTATCAAAATTATCAGAATTATTAATATCGCCACCATAGTCATCAATTCCAAAAACACCATTTTCATAAGCTTCTTTCATTGCAAGAAACAGTTCTGTTCCCGATAAATCTTCTTCTTCGTTCATATTCAATGCCGAGAGAGAACCATCTACGGCCCCTCTAGTTCCAAGAGATTGTATAGTGTGTAATAAGTGTTCAAATACCTCTACAATAACATTATCTCCGCTTAGTTCCGAATTATCAGGAGACATATACCAAATCATGTCTTTTAACATCATGGAGTCATTTAATGAACACAATCCTGAATAATCATAACATCCTTCATCAGTAAGTGGATTTGGTGTGTACTGATCAGCATTTCCATAGCCAATCCTTTGTCCAGTAGGAAATCCTTGATGAAAGCCTATTTCACCCGAAATAATTCTAATCATTTTTTCTTGAGCAGTAGTATTAATTCCTGGTGCATCTTTATTAACTAATAACTTGTAAAATTGAGCAACTTTCTTAGCAAATTCATCAGAAACTGCTGGTTGCCCTCCTGCTGCTCCAGCAACAAGGAATTTCATTCCATAAACATCCAGAGATCTATCAAACCACTCAGAGATATTATTATTTGCAACTAACTGTCCACTTGAATAGTAGTTTGTTGCAACTTGAATAATTTGAAAATTAGCTGTAAGTGTAATATCCGCACTTAACGTAATACTAATCACATTAGAAGTTTCATTACTGCCTGTCCAGCCTGTAAATTCGTATCCATCTGCAGCCGTTGCAGTAATTGATAGAACAGTCCCTTCATTTAAGGTTCCTCCAGGAGTAGATACAATTCCACCAGTTCCTGCAATAATTGTAGCTGTAAACTGAGTTTCTGCCAGCTGAAAATTAGCTGTAAGTGTAATATCCGCACTTAACGTAATACTAATCACATTAGAAGTTTCATTACTGCCTGTCCAGCCTGTAAATTCGTATCCTTCAATCGGAGTAGCAGTTATAGTAACTGATGAGTCTTCATCATAAGTTCCACCAGAGGGATTAACACTTCCTCCTTCGGTAGCACTAACCACTAAATCAAATTGAGGTGTTGGTGGGATAACTACAACTGGAGGTGCAGGTTCAGCTACTCCTGCATCCTTAGAACAAGAAAAAATTAAAAGTAAAGCAAGAAGTAGAAGTTTTTTCATTGTTTTGGTTTTTAATTACTGACAATTTCACGAATTTTAATATTCTTAAAATAAGATTTTCCGGGGTGATCTTGAAAACAAATATAACCTTTAGAGAATTTACCAAAATCATACCATCGCTTCTCCCCCAAATAAGGGTAATCATATGACTTGCTAAATTTACTTTTACTGTAAAGACTGTCCCACTGTTCTCCTCTTAATTGAAATTTATTTATAATTAAATCATTTAATTTTACAAACCCATAATTGTTTTTTTGATCTATCAAAATATGATATGTATTCCACTCGCCTGCAGGATTTGGTGGGGTAGTAATTTTAGGAGGATATAAATCATAAACTGCACCTAGGTAGTGCTTTTTTTCATTTAAATCTGTTAGTATGTTATTTAATTCAATTTCGCCTCCTAATATTTCCCTGGGAGAGTCATAGGCAGCAATATCAATAATTTGAATTTCTAGACCTGTTTGATAAGGGAACTTATAAGAATTGTCTTCTCTAACACCCCACATAAAACCACTATTTCCTCCCTTTTCAATTTTCCAATCAAATATAATTTCAAAACTAGAGTACATCTTGTCCGATAAGATACTCGCATCATCATTTCCAGACTCTAATCCTGAAAGGGTATCAAAGATTAAGGTGTTGTTTTTGACACTCCACCCTTTTTTTGAACCATTATCTTGAAAGATATGCCATCCTTCCAATGAATTGTTTACAATTAAATTATCCCAGTTATTTTCCTGTGGACTACAGCAGCAAAATATTAATAAGATAAAAAGAAGCCTTTTCATAGATTTTATATTTATTTAAAGGAGAACTAATTAACAAAAAAAATTATTTATAACCTCTGATAAACAACTATTTAAGATTTTTTTACTTATTTATACTAGTTCTAAATAAAAAAGCCTTCCGTTTTATAGGAAAGCTTCTCATCAGGTTCTTTCCCTATATGGGTTTGTAACACACAAAACTTTTTATGGTTTATACTAAATCACATTTTTATATACTTGCGATTATAATAGATAATAGTTATTTGTAATTGGCAATCTACTTTGTGTGTATAATGTAAATTGATTTGATGTGCCGTATGATATATTTAATCAGAGGGATGAGTCGAAGTTAATTAAAATCATCTTTAAAGGGATATTCCTATTGTAAAATAATGAAGTCCAGATGCTCCAATATTAAGTTTACCAAGATTAGAAGTATAGTGATAAGAAAACATATATTCTTTGTAGTTCAATCCTAAAATAGGAGTTAAGTGCTTATAATATTGATTAACAATGGCTCCATTGTCATCATATGATATTCCTACTGAGTTTCTTCTATACGAAATGCCTATCCAAACTCTACCAGCTGGAATAATTCGATAAAGTTTTAAGTTATAATCAGAGCTCCTTTCTTTTGTTTTTTCTAAATATTGTATTAAAAATGAGGGCTCTAAATTCCAACCATTATTTGAATATATTTCGTATTGAATAGAAAATAAATAATGTTTGAAACTTGTAGAGTTAAAAGCATTAGACCCCTCATTGTTTAATTTTGAGGGATTTAGGGTTATATTTTTTATAGAAAACTGAGAAGACAAATGAGTAGAGACATATGCTGCCCCTACGTCAAATGTAAGATAGCTTTGTTGACTTGAATTACTCATTAATAAAGGATCAGCAATTCTTGAATCAAAATCAGTTTGATCTAGGCTATATCTAACGGACCCCAAACTTAAGCCAAATGATAGTTCTTTGATGTTGTCATTTTTAGTTGGAAAAGATCGCTTTGTATTCCAGATTTTATCATTCAAATAAATACGATAACCATAGGTTAAATAAATTGACTTTTTGGAATGATATCCATTATGATCATTAATTACTTGAAGACCTAAGATTGAATTTGCTTTGGCTTTATATTCGAATGTTAGTAAATTTGTACCTGGCGCTTCTTCAAGATTAAACCATTGTTTTCTAACTCCAAATTGAATTCTAGCCCCTGAAAGATTAACACCAACCATTGCCGGGTGGGTTACATATAAATTTTCTGAAAGATATTCGTTAAACATTGGAATAAAACCCTGGGATTTAATATTGAAACTATTTAGAATAGTCACCATAAATAAAATACATTTTAAATATTTTATCATAATTATGGTCTTAATAAACTAAAGTGTCCAGAATACGCTTTTCCATTTTCAAAATAAACATGAAACCAATAGTCGTCTTGAGGCAGTTTCAAACCATTATATGTTCCATCCCAGCCATTGGTTAAGGGATTTAAATCAATTAATAATTTACCTCTTCGATCATAGATATAAACTCTAGTTTTTGGTTGAAAGTTTTTACTTACACCTAATACATTCCAATAATCATTTACTCCATCTCCATTTGGACTAAAAAACTTCATGTGACCTAAAATAGAGACTTCAATTTCTGCTACCCCACAATTATTTTTATCCTTAACATAGACTTTATGAATACCTGGAAGTAGATTATCAAAGTATGATGAATCTTGATAAATCCCAAAAACATCATCTATTGCAAATTCATAATCTCCAATACCTATAGTTTCTTTTTTAATCTCTACAGAGCCTGTATCTCCAGCCTGATCAATTATGTCCAGATCTGCTTGGGTGATACTTGCAATTTCAGATGATATTAGTGCTATTGTTATGGTTTTAGAACAAGAAGTTCCACTTTTAGTGGCTGCGGTAACCTCGAATAACCCACCTTCGTTTATATATATTCTTCCTTCTCCTCCTGAGTCTAGATTTAATCCGTCTTTCGTCCAAGTATAATTATATTCTCGATCATCTAAAGCTTGAACTTCCAATAAAACAGGATCTAAGTTGAGACAAACAATATCAATTTGATTTATCCATTCAAATTCAGGAAGTTTTTTTACTCGAAGATTTGCAACCTGTTTAATTCCAAGACAAGAAATTATATTTAAATCAATATTATCGACTCTAGCCCAAATATTTTGAATATAGGGGTCATACATTATAAACTCGGCATTTGTTTCTTCAATTTGATTTTGTCTTAGATAGGAATCATTTTCATTAAAATAAAATGTTATTGCTATATTTTGTGCTGAGAATTTAGGATCAGAATCAATAAGAGTTTGCCGAATGGTCTCTAAGGTTGTGGAGTCCCAAATTTCAATACCTGCTTCAAGAAGCTTAAATTCAGATTCGCATTTTTCAAATTCAAGAAGAAAGTCAGATTCAATTAAACTAGCAGCAACTTTTAAAGTAAGTGTAGCAGTTTCAAAACATCCAAAAGGATTTATAATTTTTAGATATAATTGATCCTCAAAATTAGAATTTATGTATTCAAGAGGGGTTGAAATTAATGAATCAATATTATAATCAGGTTCGTTATAAAATTCAAATGTTTCTTCTTGATGATTTAGGGAAATTAATGGTTCAAATGCTTTTAAATTAAAGAGTGTTTTTCCATCATTAATTAAGTCATTATCACACTGTTCAATAATTAGATTTCTTTCAATAATTTCAGGGTATTGATGAACTGTTGCAATAACAGGTGTTCTAGTCTCATTTATGCACTCACCAGGAATTATATCAATCCAATAGGTCGTTGTGTCTGATATTTGGACAGTAAATGAAGTCCCTGAGTGGAGAACTGTTCCTCCCTCATTACTATTATACCAGTTAATATCAGAATGATTTGCGCTTGCTGTTAATGTGATAGATTCGCCAATGCAAGCTTCACCAGGAGTGTAGCTAATTAACTTAGGTATTATTAATTTTGTGCTTGCAGAAATTTGGAGATCAGGGTCGCCAGGAGAGCCCCCATACTCAACCATATAGCCTTGTGATTGATATGGGCCAGAAGTTGCTGTAGTATTAGGAAGGTCATTCCAAGACCCCGAAAAACCAATAGAAGGGTCAGTGATGTGAGCATAATCTTCTCCATTACAGCAATTGTTAGGCTCGTTATTATTCCAATTAGCATAATTTTCAGTTGTTCCAGTACTTGTTCCAGTCCAAAATATAGTTCCAGCTTCTGGCCCAGTAACCCATTTCCAAGTGCCTTCATTTTCTGAGTCTGATCCACCAATCCAACCTACTCCACTTGTTAGACTTCCTGAAATATCGGCTTCTTCCTGAGAAAGAATAGTGACTAAATAACCTTGAATACCATAATAATTTTTGTTTTCAGCAAGTTCCTTTGCATCATCCCAAGTAACGTTTATACTTGGAAAAAACTCATAGTAATGACTTGTTGATGGAAGATAATTTGCCGCCCCAAGTGTAATGGAGAATGTCTTATCAATTGATATGTCTTGATTACTTGAGTAAAAAACTACTTCTTTAACAGCGTCTATAAGATCAAATCTTGAATTCTCACCTAGAGAAATAGAAGTTAAAGTTAGTTTTGCTTCGGTTGAACTCCACTGACTCTGTACGTTAGGATGGGAGCCATTTAATTTAAGTATATCTTCTGAAAAAACATATCCTAATGATATTTGAATATACACTGAATTAACAATACTTATATCTAAATTTTCAAGATTAAAGCTTGTGACTATAAACTCTTCAGATTGAGGACAGTATATTTGTTCTCCCTGAGCACTTAAAGAAGGGGGAGGAGTTTCTTGGCCAAAAATAATTTTGAAAATAAAAAATACTATCCAAAACCATTTCAGTTTGAATTTCATACAGGTAAAGGATTAAAATCTATTCATTGTTAAAAGTATTGACCCTGAACTAAACCTCGAAGTTAGGTTGGTTTACCTCGATAATCAATACAAATTTCCGTTTTCCTTACACTCATTTGAATTACTATTTCCGTCACCTGTAGAACAAGAAACTAACGGAACAAACAGTAAAAGAAGAAGTAACTTTTTCATTGTGATGGTTGTTAGCTAAAAGTAGGAAATAAATACTAGTTTATTAAACAACTCTTGCGAAGCAAGATAAATAGCAGCGATAGAAACTTAAACTAGGTATTGACACAAGTTGTAACGATCTATTCTTTTCGTCATTCAGGAGGGATAGAAATCTTTAAGAGAATAGGCAATTAACAAGCTAAAAAAGGCTATGAAATTATTAAACGTCAGTAAAAAGTAAAGAAGACTTGGCTTAAAATAAGAAAAAAGCTAACAGAGCAGATAACTCTATTAGCCTTTTGATTGATATAGAATTGGAAAGAGATAATCTTCTTTCCAAAGTGCAGCCTAATATCAATTCAAATGTAAGAATCTTTTCTTACAGGCAATAATATTTTATTATTGGATTTGCCTGTTTACCGTTATTCTATATCATATAAATTTTATATCTTAAGTATTATTTATTTCTAAGAATATTAAATAGAAGTAAATGTTTTATTTTAATAATAAATAAATTTATAATGAAAAAAGTACTACTGACTACCTTGTTAATTGCATCTTTAATTTCTTGCAGTAAAGACGACGATCCAGCTGCAGCAAGTCAATGTTTGGTTTGTTCCACCTTTGGAGAAACAGATATTACAACTTCTGAATTGAGCGGTTTCTGTGTTGGGGCAACTAATCCTGATACAGGTGAAGTTATAAGTTTAGCGTCAGTTACAGTTTATAAAGATTTATTGAATTTAATGGGAGCTACTTGTACAATTGAATAAGGCATTTCCTCCTTAGATGGAACAGAGATTAGTCGATTTTAAACAAAATTAAACCAGGATCTGTCTATTTTCTCAGGCTTTAATTGTCCTTTTTTCATTTTAAAAAAGTCATATCAAGACCCCATTTTACATTTATCAATATAATTGGATTATGAAAGAAAAAATAGAGTTAATCTTAAAAATTACTTTAGCAATATTATTAATATTTGGAGGTGTTCAACATTTTATAGAACCTGATAATTATATTGCTTTTGTGCCTTCCTTTTTACCCTTTACTTCAGTTATTATATATGTTTCTGGTCTGTTAGAAATTTTATTTGGTATTGCATTATTTTTTAAAAAATATGCAAATATAGGAGCTTGGGGAATTTTAATTTTAATGCTACTGTTTTTACCCATTCATATTTGGGATGTGTTTTCTGACACACCCGCCATAGGAAGCCATAAGGCTGCGTTAATAAGATTATCAATTCAATTTTTACTCATATTTATTGCTTTGAAAGTTAAAAACAATACTAAAAACTCCCCTAAACTTAATTAGAGGATTAAAAACACTTGAACTTACTGAAGATTATGTTTAGTTGCATTGTACTTCAAATTCAGTCCAATCCATTCCATTTGTTGGTTGATTGAGAAAGTAAAAGCATTTAGTACTTCCATTAGGAAACGTTATGCTCTTTTTAAAGGCGGTTGGTATATGAGCTCCTGTGGAAAGTATCTGATGATTGTTTTCAAAAATAACATCTACTCTAACACCAATATCTGATTGATACAAAGATGCCCAGTCTCTTACTTTACTCTCTAATTGAGCCCATTCATATCTATTAAGGTTATTATGCTGTAAAGTGCAGTTTAAGAAAGAAAATGTAGCATTTAAATTGGCTTCAGTATCAGAAAAAGATGCTGCAGGAGCTATGTGTCCTTTATCCCAGATGTTGTTTTTATAATCAGCATTATTTGATGTAAATACACTATCTACATTATAAAAATTACGTCCTTTCCTGTCATAGTTTTTTTTGATATTTCTTACTTTATATTCTATCCAATTAGGCTGTTCATATTGTTCATTATATGAAACCTTGAAAATACTACCCTCAATAATATAGTTATCATTTTTCTCTTGACTAAAAGAAATTAATGGAAAAACTAGTAAAAAAAGGAGTGCCTTTTTCATTATTCTTAAAAGTAAGAAATAAAAACATCCGAACTTACTGAAGACAATATGTCGGCGGCTTAGGGTCTATACCTAAAAATATTTCTCCAAGTTTTTAATTCACACTTATAAAATTTGATAAGTGTCTTATATACAAAATCAGAGTAATTTTTCATTGTGTTGGCTTTTTCTTTCTTTTAAAACTTATTTATTGGGTCTTACTTTAGAAACAGAATATTACTTTTTATTTTTATAGAAGTGTATTCCAAAGCATAACAGTGCGACAGCTATAAAAACAACTTTAATAGGAGTAGGAAGTATAGAACCAAAGCCAGTAAATTTTCTGATAGCTACTTCAACAAGATTTATAATAGTTAAACCAACCGCAATATTGTAATAGATTTTTTTCATCAAACCAATATAACACATTATGCCAAGACCAAAAGGAAGTAAAAATAAATTAATACTAGAAGTGTTCCAGCCTATTGTTTATTGATTTATATTGAAAGGAAAACTAATTGTTACCTTTTCCCAGGCAAGAGATATACTACCTTCTTTCTCACTGACCTTAGTTATCGTGTAATCTAAATGCTCTATAATTTCATCAGAAATACTTGGTGTCACATTAAATCGTATTACATCGTCATTCTCATCATAATCATCTATTCCATGTTGATTCCAATTTTTATTAATTATTATAGTCCAATCATCCTTTGATGGAATTGTAAAAAACCCATATTTTCCTTTTGATAGTAGTTTTCCATTTATAACTAAATCTTTATTAGTTTCAATCCAAGTGGCATTGTGAGCTCCTGTTTGCCAAACATTCTCATAGCTAACTAATCCACCGAAAATAACTCGTCCTCTAACTCCTGGTGAAGAGTAATCAATATGAATATGAGCGTTACCAATCATTTCCATTGTAAATTTATGAGGGCTTAGCACTATATTTTTTGGTACTTCATCATTTTCAGAGCTTGCAACATGATTTTCATGATTATTTACATTAGCTTTTTTTGTTTCATTTTTACAACTCAAAACTAATAGTGTCAATACAACTACCATTATTATATTTTTCATGATTTCATTAATTTTTTTATTTGAAATATTTGAAGTCTAATATTCCATAATTTAGACATCAAGGATAAAAGTATAAAAATCATCCTCTATTACCTCTTTTTTATTCATAGTAAATAACAGACAAAGAATAGTAGATACTTAAAATTTTACTCTTAAGTATTGAAGCAACTTAAGTCAATAACCTTTTACCGAGAAGAGATGCCTATAAAACCCGCTAAAACAAACTACAGGAATATCTTCTTCAGTAAGTTTAGGTATTTTTCAATTAATCCTTTGCATAATAATAGTGAAACTCGGGGTTTATGAATTTATTATTTTTCCAATCTTACCTTTTATTAGACATGATTAATAGGTAAATTGATTTTTTATCTTTGATAAAATAACTGAAAATGATATGAAAGTAAAATCAACTCTTATTATTATCTTCTTTTTTGTTTGGGTTTCATGCTCTCAAAAAGAACAAAAAATTGAGTCCCCGAATTTTGTTTATATTTTGGCCGATGATTTAGGATATGGTGAATTAGGAGTATTTGGTCAAAAGGTAATTGAGACTCCCCACATAGATAAATTAGCAAAACAGGGAATGATTTTGACAGATCATTATTCTGGATCACCAGTTTGCGCTCCCTCACGGGCTGTTTTGTTGACAGGACTTCATACAGGTAATAATTCAGTTAGAGGAAATGATGAATGGAAAGAACGAGGTGATGTTTGGAGCTTTAAAGCTATGTTTAAAGACCCTAAACTTGAAGGACAGCGTCCTTTGCCTGACTCAACAATAACCGTTGCTAACTATTTCCAATCTAACGGTTATAAAACTGGAATGGTTGGTAAATGGGGTCTTGGTGCTCCTCATACAAATAGTATTCCAAATAATAAAGGTTTTGATTTTTTCTATGGCTATAACTGCCAAAGACAGGCTCATACTCTTTACCCAAGTCATTTATGGAAAAATAAAGAAAGGCACATTCTTAGCAATAAGATCGTTGATAAAGGCGCTCTTAAAACAGGCCTTGACCCTAACAGTCCTTCAAGCTATGAAGTCTACAATCAAAATGATTATGGGCCAACTCTAATGCACAATGAGGCATTAGAGTTTATAGATAGAAATAAAGACAATAAATTTTTTCTTTATTATGCAAGTCCCCTTCCTCATCTACCTCTTCAAGCACCTGAAAAATGGGTAAATTATTATAGAAAAAAAATAGGAAAAGAAAAACCTTACATAGGTGATAAAGGGTATTATCCAAATCAGTTTCCGATGGCTACTTATGCTGCTATGATTTCTTATTTAGATGAGCAGGTGGGTGAAATTGTTGCAAAACTTAAAAAAATTGGAAAATATGAAAACACTCTTATTATTTTTACAAGCGACAATGGTCCAACTCACTTAAAACAAGTTGATATTGATTTTTTTAACAGTACAGGGGTTTTTGTAAATTCAAAAAAAACTGTCAAAGGCAGTGTTAACGAAGGTGGAATTAGAGTGCCCACTATTGCAACATGGCCAAAAAGAATCAAAAGCGGATCAATATCAGATCACCCTAGCGCTTTCTATGATTTTTTTGCTACTGTGTCTGATATTATTGGCAAACCTTCATTTTATCATAATGATGGTATTAGTTTTTACCCTACATTGATTGGAGAAAAACAGAAAAAACACGACTATCTTTATTGGGAATTTCCTTCCTATGGAGGGCAACAAGCTATTCGATTTAATCAATGGAAGGGAATTAAAAAAGAGCTATTAAAAGGACCATCAAAACTTCAACTTTATAACTTAAAGAAAGATCCAAAAGAAATCAATAACGTAGCTACTAATTATCCTGAGATTGTTAAAAAAATGGAAAGATCAATGAAAGAAGCACATAAAAAAGCCACTATTAAAAAATTTAATATGCCAGTTTTAGATGAGCAATAACAAACAATAAAATAATTATTTTAACTAATCTTAGACCTTAAGGTTTATAAACAGCCAAACTTATATGAGTATTAGCGGTTTCTTTATCTACAAATAATTTTCTTTCCCGCTGAGTTCCATGGCAAGTTTTAGGTGAACATAAATAAGAACCACCAGCTAATCTTATTTCACCTTTTATGTTTTCTGTTGTGGTAAGGTCCCAAACATTTCCAACTATATTGACACTATTAATTTCTTGGATAGACTTAGATTCACTAATTACAGGTCTTTTGTCATTAGCAACTGCTTTCCAATATTGATCGTAAGTGGGTAATTTTACACCTGCCCATTTACAATATGCCAAAGCATCGTTATAACTTATTTGTGTTACAGGTAAGTTGAAGTTTTTTATTGACTCTCCGTTAGGAGATTTCCATGAAACACTCTGAATTACATCAAAGTTAAACACATCCTTTTGTATAAAAGACCATCCGAATTTTTCCGCATCAGTTATATAGTTTGTTGAGTCAATAAAAATTGAAAAATCTTCAACAGTTACTGATTTTAATTTGATTTCTGACTCACAATGAATATTGAGTATTAAAAAACAAAGAATTAAAATAAACAAAGAATTTTTACACATAGTTCTGATAAAAATACAAAACGACTGATAATTATATATTACAATTTTGTCAATTGATTTCATGATAAGGATTCTAAATTTTAATATCTGAAGAAAATATGCCTAATCTATACATGTACCCTATAAAAGTCGTTTCTTTAGAAAGAGGAAAGTTGTTTACGTCGGGAATTCCTTTAGAGAACATCTTTTCGTATCGACTAAAGAATAAAAACGAGACTCTAATGACTGATAATTTTAATTCATCATCACTTCAATACCATTGAGAAGATTATTTAAAATTCAAACTTAAACACATGGATCAAACACTAATAGAGTTAATTGCGAAGATTTCAACTTTCAACTTAATGCGTTATTTAATTGTTGCCGGAGTCTTCTTCCTCGTTTTTTATGTTTTATTCAAAAAGAAATGGCTGCCTAAAAAAATTCAAAACCGATTTCCAAATAACAAAGATTATTACCGGGAAATTAGCTATTCTATATTGAGTCTATTTATTTTTATGCTGATTGGTTTGATAGCCATTCGTTCGCCTTTAGCCCAAGAGGGTCTTCGCTATGAATCGTTTACTGAACATGGAATAGGCTATTGGTTTTTTAGTGTATTACTCATGATTATAGTCCACGACACCTATTTTTATTGGACACATCGCTCTATGCATCACCCAAAAATTTATCGCTTGTTTCATAAAGTACATCATCAATCTACTAATCCATCGCCTTGGGCAGCCTTTGCTTTTCATCCGCTAGAAGGAATTGTTGAAGCTGGAATAATCTTTCCAATTACCTTTCTCATACCTCATCATGTTTCGGCTTTGTTTGCGTTTTTAATATTCATGACGGTTTATAATGTATACGGACATCTTGGATATGAAATTTATCCAAAAGGGTTCAATAAAAATAGCATTGGTAAATGGTTCAACACCTCAGTCGCTCATAATGCTCATCATGCTCAATTTAAAGGAAATTACGGACTTTATTTTTTGTTTTGGGACCGTTGGATGGGAACGTTAAGAACTGATTATGACAGCAGCTTTCAGGAAGTTGATCAGCTGCGATCCAACAGTAAAATTATTCAATAGCCCTTAACACTTTTCCCATAAAAGATGCTACTTTTTAGGGCTCAAGCGAACGAGAAACTAACACCACATTTTGTTCTTGAATCACAAATATCTGAACTTACTGAAGAAGAAATGCCTGTGGTTTATTAATCTTTATTTACTTATTTTTATAAATCATGAACAACGAAAGTATAAGTAAGTTAATTCCGATTATAATTCTTTTAATTCTAGGAATCATTGAATCTCTTGGTGGTTTGTATTTTAATGATAAAAGAACAAAGAACGATCTAACTATTGAACTTATCTCCCTGACTGTTTTACCTACTTTAATTCAACCAGCCATTCTTCTTTTTGTTTTATTTATGATGGACATGTGGCTCTCTTTATATGAAGATTATTTTATAAACAGTTTTTTTTTATGGCATGTTTTAGCATTTCTAATACTTGATGACCTTACTCAATATTTATGGCATAGACTTTCCCATAAAAACCCTTTTATGTGGAAATTACATAGACCACATCATGTAGTTGAGGAAATGGGCGTTCTAGTCACATATAGAAATGCTGTTTTGTATTATGCCTTTATGCCTGGAATCTGGTTCTCTGCCATTTTAATCTATCTTGGAATGATTGAAGTTTATTTATATTACTTACCTATTAAGATGACCGTTATTCTACTTGCGCATAGTGAAGTTAGATGGGACAGATTTTTATATAAACATAAAGCACTACACCCCCTTGCTTGGTTAATTGAGCGGACCATTTCAACCCCTTGCACACATTATGCACACCATGGATTAACTTCTGAAGATGGAGTTTCTAATCCGAATGGAAACTATGGAAATTTATTATTTTTTTGGGATGTTTTATTTGGAACTGCTAAAATAACAAGGAAGTACCCCTCTAAATTTGGTGCTTGGAATAAGATGAAAGAACCTTGGTATGTTCAACTATTATTTCCAATAATTCGATCTAAAGATTCTAGAAGTGAACTAAGTTCAATAAAAACAAAGATGGATTATGATCCTTCCAAAGATTACAAGGATTACAATAGTTAGTATATAATTAATTGCTTGGCACAAGCTTATTGAAAAAGATGTGCCTGTGGTTTAATTACTCCATATATCCTGAAACAACACCGTATTTGTTAATATAAGTTCCAACTGAACCAACTAAAGCATTTTCAGATGATAATCCCATAAATTTTCTTATTGCGTAAGTAGAATTTATGCCAGTGCAATGTGCTCCAATAAAATATTTAACTCCAGCTTCTTCCATTTTATTTGCAGTCCATTTGAGCTTTTCATTATCAAGTTTTAGTAGATGAAAACCTCCAAGAATTTTATAAATAGGCCTGTCTGGCATTATTGTTTTCACATACTCTAAAGTGTTTGCAAGACCTGCGTGTCCACAACCACTTATAAGAACTATTCCATTTTCTGTATCAAAAAATAATGATTGATCCTCAGGAATAATATCTTCTGTTTTTTCACCATTAGAATCAATCATTTCACCCAATTCACTCCAGTTTTTTTCATCATATTTTCTTGGAACTTTTCCTGTTGTCCATATCCCAGGAATAATTTGAGAAGGCTTTGTGTGCGATATAAAATTTATACCAAGGTTTTGAATTTTATTTTTATTATTTAGAATATAATGGTCAGAACCTTTTGAATTAGGTCTTGAATAAAAAATTCCCTCTCCTACGTGAGCATTAGAAAAAGAATTAGGATGTTTTTCTCTTAAGGTAATTAAACCTCCTGTGTGGTCTTTATGGTTATGGCTTAAAAAAACATCGTTTATATTGTTTAGATTTATGTTTAGCTCCTTAGCGTTTTGTAAAACAGTATTTTCTCTTGAGCCGGCATCAAATAAAATTCTTTGACCATCAGCCTCTATAATTGCTGAAAAACCCCATTCACCAATATGAGTATCAGAAAGCATTGTGGAAAGAATAGTTACTTTGTAGTCTTTAATTTTATTCGTTTGCCCAAAAGAAGCTAAAGGAACAAACAGTAAAATAAGAAGCAGATTTTTCATTGTATTAGTTTTTTTAAATGTAAAAAAATTATTATTTCTTTTTCTTTAGACCTATAGAGACTTGAGTAATTGCACCAATAAAGCTTAGTACAGCAAAGGCAAGAATTAACCATTTTGATTGGGATAAATACTCTAAAAGAACACATGCTGCAAGTGAATATGCCGTAATTACAAAACTATGTTTCTTAAAAAAAGCTACTAAAACAATAGAGTTGAGTGATTTTTTCATTATAAATTTATTAATAATATAAAACATTTACTTGTTTTTAACAATTTAATATTTTTAAAAGTAAAGAAATTAAAAACACTTGAACTTACTGAAGAAGAAGTGCCTAGTTTGGACAAGTTCCCCAGACAGGGTTAACTTCAGATCAATCATATAATTTATATACTATGCTTTTTGGATTTACCCGGAAAAAACATGTTAGTTGTTTCTTGATATTTTTTGTAATCGGGTCTCTTTTTTAAAGAATAGTATTCTGATGGTATAGCTCCTGTATAATACACAAGTGTAGTATACATAAGCCTAGAGATATAGATTAGTGAAATCAATAATCCTATCCATAATAATAATTTCTCATAAGGCAATAGATAAAACAAAGAAGGAAGTGAAGATAGAATTAGTGCATTCCAAATCATCCACTCAGAAAAATAATTAGGATGTCTACAATACTTCCATAAACCAACATTACAAACCTGCTTCTTCTTTTTTTCTAAAAAACATTTTTCTAAAAATTTTTGCTTTTGAAAATCTGCTATATGCTCCATTATGAAAAACAAAACCCACATAATATATCCTGATATTTCAAGTAAAGATATATTCTCTTGAGGATTATATACTTGAATTATTGCGGGTAGGGCCAAAAAAGTTGTGTTTGCAAAACATTGAATTAATATTTCATACTGAAGTGAAATATCTTCATTTTTATATTCTAATTTTTGCCATCTTTTTCTTTGGAACTGATACCTCGAAAGTTCAGAATTTAAATGTCCCTTTTTAAATAATATTAGTGCTCCTATACCCATTCTCAATCCAGAAAAAAAATACATTCCTGCAACACAATAGGTTCTTAACCAATAGCCCTTTCCATTAATTAGCACTAAAAATGATATCAAAACAAGCCCCCATGGCCATGCAATGTCTACATAGGACATGCGTTTTGTAAAGTAAGCAGGAATACAAACTACAAATAAAAAAAGAAGTATCTGAATAAAACCATTCCACAAAGAAAAGCTCATAAAAGAATCTGTGTGTATTAGAAGAATGAAGCATAATAGAAAAGGAAGATATCCAAGGCTTCTTCGGAATATATTACTTAGGAGTCTATTCATGCCTTAAATACTTTGACTTAATTATTAAAGTCCATTCAAAGAAGTGTTTTCATACTCTAAAGGTAAAAATATTTGTAACATATATTAATTAGTATGTATTGATATGTAACACCTGAACTTAGTGAAGAAGATATGCCGGTGGTTTAATAATTAAAATCGATAATTACTCTTTTTTCGTCTTTGCTATAATTTTTATCTTTGTTTCACCATCCTCACCTACTTCTTTTTGAATATCAATGTCTTCAATCATTTCATTGCCATCCTTAATAAACATCATATGTTTTTTTCCCATTTTCATAGAACTATCCATATGCAACATTTTTTGAGAGCCATTCATCATAGAACAAGAATGTTTATTACCTTGTTTACCTATTAAAAAACCAAGAAGACCAAAGATTACAGCGATAAGTGTAATTGCGAACCAATTTTTATTTAGAGTTTCCATAAATAGTTTTTCTTAAATGAAATTAAATTTTTTACGAATGTAATACATAAAATGGTACTATGCAATACATAGTAAGTAATTTAATTATTGCTCTATAGATGACGCATTAAAAAACACCTGAACTTACTGAAGAAGATATGCCGGTGGTTTAGTGCATTTTTAGGATGCGTTATAATTTATTATGAGTTCCATCACAATAAGGAGGATTTGAAGTTTGTTTACAGTTACATAGATATATTTTTTTATCCTCATTAGTAGTAAATATTTTGGGAGTAAATCTAAACCTTTTATGCGCCCCGTTGCAAAAAGGTTGGTTTTCTGACAACCCACAAGAGCACCAAGCATATTTTTTGTCTTTTATTGCGTCTATTGCTATAGGCGCTTTGCTAAAGATCTTAGGCAATTTCATATTAATTTGGGTATTTTTTCACACATACAATTTACAATAATTTTAAAATAAGAAGATATGCCTAATCTGGATACTTTCTCCAGAGGAGTTTATTAGCGTTTGTTAGTGCTGAATCAGTTGCAAAACTATTTGGTTCAGATGTAATATTAGATACACATCCATATCTTTAAGCACTAACACTCTAATTAAGTTTAGGGTTTTTTATTATATTCACACATTACTAAAATCATGCAAAAACTCCTTTTCATCATTGGTCTTTGTCTATTTGTGACCTTAACTTCTTGTCAACTTCCTCAGAAAGAAAATCTCGTTGAAACGAAAATGAACATCTCAGGTATTCCTGGACCAAGAACTTGCTTTTGGTCGCGCGGACCAGTAAGTGCAGATCCCTATATGAATATTGCTTATCCCGATGCAGGTGTTTTCTATTGGAGTGCTGTGTTTACTATGCCTGAAGGTGCTACACTAAAATTAGAGGGAGAGTTTCCGCATTCACGCTATATGTCTTTTATCAGTTATGATGGAAGAGGAATACCACAGGAATCAATGGCAGATTATTTAATTAATGCTGATGAAGATCATGCTAATCCCTTTTTGGAGGGAGCAGATAGAACAAATCCGAAACGATCATATATAGTACAATTTAAAAATGAAACCGCACCATCCTTACAAGCAGAAGGAATTAAATTGTTAAAACCTATTCTGGAAGATCAAATCAATAACAGAACCCGTGTTGACAACACTTTACATGCACCATCTTATGGCCTAAAACAGCAATCTGTTCTATACCGCGTCTATGTACCGGATGAAAATACTGACGAAACTGGGGGTGTAGGATTACCTTCTCCTGTATTGACCTTAAAAAATGGGACTATCTATCGCGGAGCAGATGCATGTTCTTTTCTTAAAACACGACAGCCTTTACAAATAAAACCCGATGCAATTGGAATTACATTAGAAAAATATTATGAAATAACAAGTATTCCAAATCGCCCAATGGGCCATCCAGCAACCAATCCACCCACTTGGTATTTACAATACGACCGTAAATTCCTCATTGGTATGTACACCGGGGAAATGCCTGATAAAACGCGTAAAAGTACTGGCGGATTTTATCCTAACGTAGACAACAATTATATCCGCACCTTTATTAATCGTAAGTTTGGAAAAGTATTTGTTTTAAGGGGCAAAATTCCACAGACTCCGAAAACATTAAAAGGAAACAAAATCATGACCCAAGAAGAATTGGTGTATTGGTCACTTTGTTCTGTACAAGGGTTTGCCAACACTCGTGTAAATGGATGTTTGTTTGACGAACAAGTTCCTGTAAATAAGAATGGTGAATTTATGATTGTAGTCAGTAGGGAATTAGACCGCCCCCGCAATGCACGAATTGAATGTGGCTTTGGTTGGCTTCCCATTGCAGATGACGGTGATGGTTTAGAGGATGAAAATATTGGGATATTACAAATTCGAAATATGCTCGCATCTCCCAATTTCCCATATGCCATTCAAAATATCAAAGAAATTGGAACTGAAGCTACAGTGATGGGAGATTACTTCCCTAAATCATTCTATACTTCAAAAGAAGCTTTTGAAGTATTTTTTCCTTGTTATCCAGAGTTTGAATAGTAAGAAATTAAAACATATATGAACTTAATAAGGGGATATGCCGGTGGTTTAATTTATTTAATGGTTAAAAGATAATAAACCTCCTAAACTTAATTAAAGGGTCTCCACAACTTAGTCAGGATTATTAAAATGAAAAGTTACAGGGATGTCCTCTTTAGTAAGTTCAGGTGATTTAGCGGATAAAGACAAGTAAATGTTTTATTTTTGATTTTATTAATCATTTGTTTTCAATGCGAAAATTAGTATTCATTCTACTATGTATACACTTTAATCTCATCTCTCAAAAGTTACCTCAGGGTTTTACTCAATTAAAAGATATTGTTCCTGATATTGTGATTGATTTGAGATATGGAACTTCAGATAATTTCATAGGAAAACCTATCGACGGTTATATTTCAGATACTGCAGTAGGAACAAATGAATTGGCAAAAGGTTTAAAAATGGCTCAAAAAAAATTAAATCCTTTTGGCTTAGGAATTAAAATTTATGATTCTTATCGCCCTCAAAAAGCCGTAAACCATTTTATTCGCTGGTCAAAACTTAAATCAGATACAATTAATAAAAATCAATACTATCCAGAATTAAAGAAAAACACACTTTTTGATTTAGGATTTATTGCCTCGAAGAGCGGACATAGTAGGGGGAGTACTGTTGATTTAACCCTTATTCACCTCAAGGGTAAAAACAAAGGTAAACTAGTTGATATGGGTGGGCATTGGGATTTCTTTGGAGAGCTTTCAAATTATAATTTTTATAATCTATCGGAAACACAAAAACAAAACAGAAGGCTTTTACGAAAAACTTTGATTAATTCAGGCTTTGTTCCTTATGAAAAAGAATGGTGGCATTTTACATTAAAAGATGAACCGTTTCCAAATACTTACTTTGACTTTATACCGTAAATATTATACTTAACAAATTGGATTAAGTATATTTATTTCAATAACACAAAATAAAAATCCCCCTAGCTACTAAATTCACTAGAGGGATAAAAAAATTATGTGGAAAAAAAAGAACCACACAATTAGTCAACAAAGATACAATAACCCCACCTTAAACTTAATTATATGAAAAGAAGAATTTTAACTTTTCCTGCAATCATTTTATTTTTTTACTTATTTAGGGCAATTGATTTATTCCCTTTTGAAACAAGTTTTGATTTTACTTCTTGGGATAATAGTAAACTTATTAGATGGGGAGTAATGACCGCTATTGGGATAAGTGCTGAAGAATTTTTTATAAAAAAAGATAAAAAAAAGAAAACCCCCTAACCTAAATTAAAGGGATTGGAATTGTTTTAAAATAAGATTCTTTTCAAAACAGGTTTACTTTGCAAAGTAGAATTTTCTAGTAGTTTGATCGATTCCATTGATAAATATTAAAATTTCATCTTCGTGGCCTTCTACCGTAGACCAAAATTTCTTATTCTTATTAGCAACCTTTTGTAATCTTCTATGTATTTATCTTTACAAAGAATTAAAATAAAAAGGGAAAAAGAAATACCACAATCATAGTCCAAATTGTGTATAAAGGAAGATATTCTCCAATTCTTTTTTCAATACTTTTAATATTTGATGACCCTTTTAAAACTAAAAAAATTTGTTGTGAAACAATTATTAAGTGAGTCAAAATTAACAGGTTTGATCCCAAAACTGAAATTCTGTTTGGAGTGACTCCAAACTCAAAAAGTCTAAACCCTATTGCTGAAAGAGCGAATAAATTATCTAAAATACTTATAAGAGAAAGAAGAAATAACAAAATCATTTGAAAATTATTTTTACTTGACTTAATAGACTCTCCCAAAGAGAAAAGTATAATAGCCATAACAGCAATTAAAATTATATTAAATATTAAAAGGAAGTCTCTGTCATTGTAGATGTCTTTATTTGAAACAGTAATTGCGATTGAAAAAATAAGCAATGTAAAAAACACAAAAGGAGTAAATATTTTTGCAATTACTGGAGATATTTTACCAGTTAAAGAAGGGTTGTTTAGTACCAAAAAAGATGCTAAAATTGGCACTCCTGCTATTCCCCAGCTGGCAATATTGTTTATAAAAAACTCTTCAATTTTTAAGTCTATTAGTTCGAATAACACTATTGTTACTGCCGTAAATAAAAATCCTGATATTCCAATCAATCCAGACATTACAAAGAAGTCTCCGTTATATCGAAGAAAGCTAATACGTGCATTATTATCTTTCCATTTTTTACCCATAAAAGCAAAACCATACGTAGACCATAAAAATAATGGAAGATGAATACAAGAAAGTACAAAAACGTCAACTGTATCATTTCCAGGAAGCAGGTTTATAAAAATAGCTGAGGTGATAAATAAAATAAAAGGTAAAATCCAATTATTAAAAGATGAATTATTACGCCAAGAAACATATATAGTTAACATTGGAAAAATAATAAAACTTATATTTCGAGGATAAAAAAATTCTGGATCAAAATTGAATATTCTGGGAAATTGAAATAATAAGCCAGAAAAAAAAATAGTAATAAGAACAATAAACCATTCATTAGAGCGTCCCCAATAAATTTCACTTTGACTATTTGGTTTTAAATTTTTCATTCAATTAAGTTAAGACATTTAAGCAAATTAGAAATACCTGAACTAAATAAAGAAGATACGCTTGCAGTTTTAACTAAAAGTAGAATTATAAAAAATATTAAAATACATTGAATGGGTTTCCACTAACCGTTTTATTCTATTAAAATTTCCTCTACAAAAGACAAACACTTATCTAGAGTTTGTTTAACATCTTTGATAGTAGTTCTTGGGTTAATTAAACACATTCTTAGCACAACTTTTCCTTGTAATATGGTTGTTACAAGAAGTGCTTCTTCAGAGGTAATTATACGATGAGATATTTCCTGATTAAAATGATCTAGCTTTTTTTCAGAGTACTTTTTACTAATTGGATTATATCTAAAATTAATTACAGCTAGAGTAGCATGAGATACAACCTCCCAATTAGGGCTCTTTCTTAATAGGACTTCTAGACTTTCTGTCAAGTCTATATTATATGTAATCGCTTTTTTAAAAGCACTTAATCCAAATGTTTTTATAGACATGTAAAGTTTTAATGCTCTAAAACGGCGAGTTAACTGTATGCCATGATCATAAAAATTAATTTCAGATTTATTACCTTCAACATCTCTAAGGTACTCTGGTTTTTCGCTAAAAGTTGAACTCAGCCATTTATGGTTTCTAACTAACAAACAACCCATTTCATAAGGCTGAAAAAACCATTTATGTGGATCTATGGTTAGTGAATCAGCTTTTTCTATTCCTTTTAATAGTTTAGCTCCTTTTTTAGATAAAATTCCTGCTCCACCATATGCTCCATCTACATGAAACCATATGTCTTCAGTTTTACATATTGCTGCTATTTCATCAAGTTGGTCTACAGAACCCGTATTTGTCGTACCTGCATTGGCAATAATACAAAATGGATTAAACCCTCTAATTTTATCAATTGCAATAGCCTTTTTAAGTTTATTTATTGATATTTTAAAATCTAAATCTGTTGGAACAACCCGAACCTGTTCTTTCTTAAAACCTATTGTCTTAAGGGCTTTAATATTTGAGGAATGGGTTTGATTAGACATATAAATAACGGCATTAGAAAAATCATCTCGACACTTTTGTCTTCTTGCAGTTACTAGCGCCGTAAGGTTAGCCATTGAGCCTCCACTTGTAAAAAGACCTCCTCCTTTTTTATTAGGAAATTTAAATAGCTTCAAAAGCCAATTAATAGTTACGATCTCTATTTCAGCAGCTGCAGGCGAAGCAGCCCATACACCAGAAAAAACATTAAACCCTGTAGCCAATGTGTCTGCCATAGCGCTGATATAGTTGCTAGGACCAGGCACAAATGAATAAAATTTTGGATGTGAAGGAATATTACTTTGTGAAAGTACTTTATCAACAACGAACTCTAAGACTTTAGAAGCTTCTGTTCCTTTTTCAGGTATATTTTCTGAAAAAAGGGCATCCATTTTTTCTCTAGACGCATTAACAACAGGGCTCTTAGAATTTTGATTATCAAAATGTTCAACAATAACATCTACAACCCTATAGCCATAATCTTTCATTTCACTTTTAGACAACGTTAGTGTATTTGCATCATTTATTTTTTTCATCAATTGGATGTATTTTTTTGTAAAGATAATGTGTCAATATTTTCTTTTGTTAATAATAGCATAGAAAATATATTGGTACATGTTTACTAAAAAACTTTTCTATTACTGTATTTAAACTCATATTGATAATGAAGTTTATTTTTACATGGATAGGTTCGGCTGAAGTTATTTATATTTTTTAATACTGAAACATTATCAAAGCTATTATTTACAGAACATAGCGGCTATTTCCCTGACCTAAGTAATGAATTAAAATATCTTGAAAGCTCAGATTTTCTATCTTAGATAAATGAAATGGTTTTTCAAAAGAAATTTCTCCCCCTTAATGATGATTGTTGTTTTTACACCAACAATTCTTGAAGTTAGTGTTTCAAATTCATGGTATAGACCTATTGCTGTAGTTGTAGTAATAACATTACTTTTTCTTATTATATACACAGAGGTAAAGCATAAAAAAACTCCCTAAACTTAATTAGCAAGACTCTACTTTAAGCTTATTTTCTATCTTTAGAAAATGAAAAAACTGAATGAAAAATTCTCTACTTATTTAGTTTTTGGACTTGTTGTAGTTTTTGGCATAATAACGTGGTTGCTTATAAATTTCAAAAAAGACTGGTAAATAAAAAACTCCTCTAAAATTAATTATAAAACTATAAATACCTGAACTTACTGAAGAAGATGTAACTGAGGATTAGTTATCCAATATTATTGATTTATATTTAGCGGCATGTCTATCGTGTTCTCATAGGCCACTGTCGATATACACTCTTTCTTTAATAAATTTAACGTAACTTATTGAGTATTAATAAATTCAATAACTATGGAAACTTTAAACAAAAACTGGTTTACAATAACACTTGTTGCAATAATATTTGGATTACTTGGGTTTGTAATAGGAAGACAAGGGGAAGCAAGGCATCGTTCTTTACCAATGATACATTCAACTAATGGTATGATAAAAGGGGACATGAAAGATATGCATATGTATATGATGAAAGATCTTGCAGGAGATGTGGAATGGGACCAAGAAGATATAAAAATATTGAGAGAGGAAGAGGATGGTGAAGATGGAGAAAAAAGAATAAAAATAATAGTCAAGAAAAAAGAAGACTAAGCGACTCATTCTTAGATCAGGAAAAAACTGTCAAAAATGATCGAAAAATGAATTTAAAGAAGATTGATATTTCAATCACATTAATTTTTATTTCTGAATATTCATTCTATAATTTCGTAGTCAATACTTAGTTTTCGCAAAGATCTTAAAGCAGATCCAGAGTTTTTATCTTCCACCTCAATATATACAGCGTCCCCCTCTAAGAGTATATCCGTAAGGTCATTCGACAAGGATTCATCAATGTTAGATGAAACCTCTACAATACATTTGGATATTGCTCTTCTATCTGGCCTCTGAGCGCCACAAGACAATAAGTTTAATTTCATAATAATAATTTATTAATGCAATATACTAGAGTTGAGGTAAGTCTTGAGTATACTTGACAAATGAAAAAAATTTAATTATTACCTTCTTATTTGTTTTCAATCTTTGCTTTGATAAAAGTGATGATATTCCAAACATTCAAGAATGTCTTGTATGTGCCAGCTTAATTGAGACTATTGATGTCCTTTTACAGGAATTGAATTTGTCTAGGAACAACTGGAGAAAGTCTCACGACTGGAGCGACCACTACATTAACACTATTAGATATTCAAGCATAAGCTTCTTTTTTAATGTATTAGTAGCGTCTTATTCAGTTGAATAGTATTTTCTTAAAAGAAAGAAATGCTAAACTTACTGATTTTGATATAACTAATCTGGACAAGTTCCCCATATTGGTCTGTTGTCTTCTGAAAGTGGAGAGTTAGTTGCAAAACTATCTGGTTCAGAACTAAAATTATTTACACACCAATTAGTCAGATCTTGATTGAATGAAGAGGCATTTAAAAACATACCTCTCATGATGCTTAAATTAGATGTGTCCCAAGAACCAATATCTTGATTAAATGAAGTGGCTCCTAAAAAAATATTACGCATGCTAGTTACATTAGAGGTATTCCAATCTCCTATGTAATTGTTAAATAACTCAGCACCCTGAAAGAGACTATACATATTAGTTACATTTGCAGTATCCCAACTTCCAATATCTTGATTGAATGAAGTAGCATCTCTAAACATATAAGCTATACTGACAACATTTGATGTATTCCAACTCCCAATATCTTGATTGAATGAATTAGCATTATAAAACATATTTTGCATGTTAGTAACACTTGAAGTGTTCCAGATTCCTATATTTTGATTAAATGAAGTTGCACCAATAAACACATCTCGCATATTAGTAATATTAGAAGTCTCCCAACTCCCTATATTTTGATTAAATGAAGTTGCACCACTAAACATACCTTGCACATTAGTCACATTTGAAGTATCCCAACTTCCTATATCTTGATTAAATGCAGTTGCTTCATAAAACATTCGAAGCATATCAGTCACACTTGAAGTGTCCCAGTTTCCTATATCTTGATTGAATGCTGTTGCTCCACTAAACACTCCACCCATATAAATTACACTTGATGTATCCCAGCTTCCTATATCTTGATTAAATGAGGAAGCTCCTACAAACATACTCCTCATATCAGTAACACTAGAAGTGTTCCAACCACCTATATCTTGATTGAATTCATACGAAGCACCAAACATAGCTTCCATATTAGTTACATTAGAAGTGTCCCAAAAACGAATATCAGAATTAATCGAATTGTTGTCTTCAAAAAGCTCAGTCATATCAGTTACCTGAGTAGTACATAAATTAAAATTACTTGCTGCAATTTGAGCTACTATAGTTGAGTTATCAACCGCAGTATAGGTTACACCATTTATTACTTCTGTATCTCCCACTGTTGCATTAGGACACTTACAAGTACCATTCTCAAAATAAATCAGTACTTCTTCTACTATAACTGTTCTTGTTTCCGAAGTTAAGTTCCCCATAGAATCCAAAACAGAATATACTATAGTATATGTTCCAACATTAGAAGTGTCTACTGTTCCAGAGGTCGTCACTGAGGAAGTAAGATCACCATCAATTTTATCTTTAGCAGTTGCGCCAGGATCTGTGAAGATATCACCTAGAGTGAGGTTAATAGTAGAAGAACCCGTTAATGTAATTATAGGTGGTACATCTAAGCTTACAACTATAATTCTAATAATGGAGGAAAAATTACCATCACTATCTGTAACAGAATACACTATGGTATATGTCCCTGCAGTTGAAGTGTCTAATATCCCTGAGATTGCAACCGAAGAAGTAAGATCACCGTCAGTAGCATCCGTTGCAGTAACACCAGGTTCTATGAAAACACCTCCTATTTCAATATCAATTATAGCGGTACCGGTAAGTGTAATAACAGGAGGTAAATTCGAAATAGTTTCAGGTAATTCGAAAAGAGCATCTGATAAAGTGCGGTTAAAACAGCTACTAAGCATTAATATTAAAACAAAAAACCAAGATCTATTCATACTGTTAATTTAAAAATATCACACTCACTCCTGAAATTAAGCCTCCGTGTTTGAATGAATATCCAATCTCAGGGACAATGCCAAACTTTCTATAAAGTATAACTGGATAGTTAACTGATGCTGAAAAATCAATTTCAGAATATTTATTCAGAGAATTTTCTGACGAATTAAATATATTGGAAGGGTCATTATAATTGAACCCTTCTGCAATCTCAAAAGGAAGTTTATCATTCATTAAGACACTATTCGAAGGACCATTTCTAAAACCCATACTTAATTTTAAATTAAAGTTATTATAAACGTTATAGCCTAAAGAAATCCAATAAGCTCTGGTAAGTGAAGAATAACTTCCATTAAAACCTCTAGGCTTCCATATAGCTCCGTTAGCATCAGCTTTTTTAAGATATAAATATTCATCTGTCATCTGAAATCCAATCATGAATTTTTTTATATAAAAATCAACTATGAAATGATAAGCACCATCATTATACAAACCGTCAACCTTAGGACCATAATAGGGGTGTGGATATTTAATTTGACCCTGAAGCAGAACTCCAAAAGAAAAACCCTTAAAAGCTTGTGACTTGGTTGTTCTAAGTAAAACCACATTACTGTATTCTTTTTGAGAAAAAGTATAAAAAGAGACTAATAATAAGGCAAGAAAAAAAACTTTTTTCATAAAATTTAAAATCACTATTTCCTAATTTGACTATTTACCCTTATTGCTTTTGTAAACTCTTCTAGAACATCAGCCACAGAAGTTATAGATTCAATACTACCAACTCCTTTTCCTGCTTGCCAAAATTGAACAGAATCATCAAAAGCTGTTTTACTATAATTTTTAACTCCTCGACTCATCAAATACATACGAGCATATTTTTTCAATTTAGGTTGCCGCAACATAAAGTTGATGATTAGTCCCGTTCTTAGACCACCTCGCATAATGTCTTTAGTTTTGATAACAGAAGAATTGTTACCCGCAATTTTATTAGTCCAAACAATGTCATCTTCTTTAGATTTTACGATTGCCTGTTTGTAGCTTTCCGTTACTTTACATTCATGGGTTGCCAAAAATCTAGTTCCCATTTGCACACCCGCATACCCCATCTCTAAAGTCTTTTGAAAATCTTTCACATTACCAATACCACCAGCACAAATTAAAGGAATCCCAATATCATGTAATTCCTCTATAAATTTCTCTGCAGACTGTATCCCTGTTTGTCCACCTCCACGCCAATTAATACAATTCAATCCATCGACACCCGCATCTCGCATAGCTAAGGCTACTTTTTTATTGGGCACGTCATGGTATACTTTAATTCCATGCTGATTTGCTGTTTTTATAATTTCATGTGGCTTTCCTAGAGAGGTCAAAAAGAATTTCACGTCCTCTTCAATAGAAATTTCCACCCACTTTTTCATCTGCTCATGATACTTTTTATTCGCACCTCCAAAGATTGTAAAATTAACTCCAAAAGGCTTTTTGGTCAATTTTTTAATCAATTGTAAGCCTTCTCTAAAATCATGTCCATAAAGAGAGGTTAGCGCAAGGGGCTGTACGACTCCAAA